>JBAWEP010000034.1:0-23515 GCA_049591255.1 Gaiellaceae bacterium | reverse complement strand
ATGCTAGGACGCAGTGCCTCGTTCGTAGCAGCGCTACGGGCGAGGCCGAGGACGCGGCTCGAGAGCCGACGCAGCGCGCCGCTGAGCGCGGCCACGCGACGGAGTGCTTCTTTTTGATTCGAGTTCTTTTCCACGATATGCCCACGCAATAAACGAGCGCTCGCTCAACCGGAAGGCGCAGCCTCAGCTCCACTGCATCCGGATCCGCCCTGGCCGGCCGGCGGCTCGGTCGGCCAGGGCGGGAAAGAGCGTCGCCTAGCAGGCGCTCTTGTAGACGTACTTCTGGTTCTGGGCCAGATTGGCCTTGGTGATCTCGATCAGTCCGGTACCGATATGCGCGGTCACGGGCTTGCCCTTGAGCGCGTTCACGGCCTGCTGGACTCCATCGGCACCGATAACCGCCGGCTCCTGAGCGATCAGAGCGTCGATGACGCCCGTCTTCAGGTCTTGGATGTCCGCCGGCTCGGCGTCGAAGCTGACGTTCTTGATCTTGCCGGTCGCTCCGGCCTCCTTGATGCCGGTTGCCACACCTTCGGCGGTGAGCACGTTGGCGGCGAAGATGCCGTTCAGGCTGCGGTGGGCGGCGTAGGTCGAGGTGACGATTCCCGCTGCCGTTGCCGGCTGGTCGTTGTCGTAGCGGGTGGGCAGCACGGTGATGCCCGGGAACTTGGCCTTCATCTCCGCCTTGAAGCCCTGATCGCGGGCGTCGGTAGTGGAGATACCCGGATTGACGTTGACCACCATCACGGTGCCCTTGCCGTTGATCAACCTTCCGAGCGCGTCGGCTGCCAGCCGGCCGCCCTTGAGGTTGTCCGACGAGATCTTCGAAACCGAGATCGACGGGTCGTTGACGTGCGTGTCGACCTCGATGATCTTGATCCCTGCGGCCTTCATCGCCTTCATCGGCTGAATCAGCGCCGTTACGTCGGTCGGTGCGATGAGCACGGCGTCGGGGTGTTTCGCGGTCACCGAGTTGACGATCGGGATCTGCTGGCTCGCGTCGAACGCGCTCGGCCCCGTGAACGAGTAGCTGACCCCGAGCTTGGCCGCCTCAGCCTTCGCGCCGCAGTTCATGCTGACATAGAAGTTGTCGTTCGTCGTGCCGGCGATCAGCGTGATCGAGAGCTTCTTCGAGGATGAGCCCCCGCAGGCGGCGACGAACGTAGCCACGGCGACCGCGACTGCGGCGAGCGTGACGATACGCGTTTTTCGGATCATTCGATGTCTCCTTGTCATGACGCGGTCTGCGGTTGCAGTCGAGCGTCCAGATGAGGCGGGGAGATTCCTGTCGTGACAATCGCCCTGCGGCACTCCCCGCCATGTGAGCTACCTGTGCACTTGGAATTTCTCGCGGCGACGACCCCCTTTCAGCGACTTGCTCCTATCAACTGTTCTCCAGAGTGCGACGCCTCAGCTGATCGAGATAGACAGCCCCGATCAGAACGATTCCAACGGCGACGTACTGGTAATACGGGTTGACGCCGATGATGATGAATCCGCTCGCGAGCGTTGCGGGAATCAGGACGCCGATGATCGTGCCGGCGACCGTTCCACGTCCACCAAACAGGCTGCTTCCTCCGATCACGACGGCGGCGATCGCGGAGAGGTTGTCGGTCGTATGCCCGGAGATCGTCGTGGTGGTGAAATGGGCGAGGCTCATACAGCCGGCCGCACCCGCCAGGCCACCCATGAGCGCGTAGATCTTGATCAGGTGGCCGTCCACGTTGATCCCGACGCGGCGGGCCGCCTCCTGGTTCGAGCCGACGGCGTAGGTGTAGCGGCCGAAGCGGGTGAAGGCGAGCAATAATCCGCATCCCAGCGCGATGACGGCGGCGATGATCACCTGGTAGGGAATCTGCCCGAACAGGTTGCCGAAGCCGATCGTCTCGATGAAGTTGTTCGGCATACCGCGCAGGTCGGTGCCGTTGGTGAGCAGGTATGAGGAGCCGAGCGCGATCCCGTACGTCCCGAGTGTCACGATCAAGGGCGGCACCTTCGCCTTCGCAACCAGAAAGCCGTTGACGATGCCGAATCCGACCCCGGCGGCTATCCCGGCCGCGACGCCCAGCAGAACCAATCCCCAGCCTTCGTTCGCGGCGGCGATCTCGGGGTTCGACGAGCCGAGCACGAGCATCGTCTTGCCTGCGATCACGCCCGAGAAGATGAGCACGCTACCGATCGAGAGATCGATGCCGGCGGTGATGATGACGAACGTCTCGCCGATCGCGAGCACGATCAGGCTGGAGTTGTCGGCGAAGATCGAACGGATGTTGAACGACTGGACGAAGTTCTGATTCATGCTCGTGAACGCGACCACGATTCCGACCAGGATCAGGAAGATCCAGAGCACGTTCGAGATCAGCAACCGTCGCCAGAGCGGGACTCCGCCGGAGATCGACTCAGATGAATCCGGCGTGGTGGCGGATGTAGACGTCATCGTGCCTCGCCCTCCTCTTCGTCCTGCTTCAAGGCACCGGTCATCGCGCCCACCAGCTCCTCCACCGTCACCGTGCTCACCTGAAATCGTGCGACGCGAACACCAAGGCGAAGCACCTCGACCCTGTCGGCGACGTCGAGTACCTCGGGCATGTTGTGGCTGACAAGGACGACCGCGACGCCGCGGTCGCGGACGCGGCGGATCACGTCGAGCACGTGCTGGCGCTGCACGACTCCGAGCGCGGCAGTCGGCTCGTCGAGGATGATCACCCTCGAGGCCCAGACAACCGAACGGGCGACCGCGACCGTCTGCCGCTGCCCGCCCGAGAGCGATACGATCGGCGCACTCACGTCCTGCAACTCGATGCCAAGGTCGCGGAAAGCCGCCGCCGCGCCTGCGCGCTCCTTCTTGCGATCGAGCACGCCCAGCCGCCCGAGCACGCCGCCGCGGAGCGCGTCGCGGCCCAGATAGAGATTCGCCGACGCGTCGAGGTCGTTGGCCAGGGCGAGGTCTTGGTAGACGGTCTCGATCCCCGTTCTCATTGCGGCGATCGGCGACTCGAACTGAACCGGCTTGCCCTCGACCAGGATCTGACCCGCGTCGGGCTGCAGCACGCCCGAGATGCACTTGGTCAGCACCGATTTACCGGCGCCGTTGTCGCCGATCAGTGCGACCACCTCGCCGGGGAACACCGCGAAGTTGGCGCGGCGCAGGGCATTCACCCGACCGAACGTCTTCACCAGGTTTCGAACCTCGAGCAGCGGAGTGACCTTGGTCGCCTGCTCGTTCATTGCGCTTGCTCGCGGCTCGGGTTGGGAGCGGGCGGACGGCAACGGATCAGGTCGAGGTCGCCGCTCAGCGAGGTTTGCCCGGCACCGTGTGGAACGAGGATCGTGGCCCCCCGTGCGAGCGACAGCTCGGCATCCTTGGCGCGGATCGCTCCGCTCCCTGTCACGACCACGAGCAGCGCGAACCCGGGCTCGAGCCTCACAGCGGTGCCTCCTATCCGCCACCTTTCGGCGCGGAAGAAATCATCGGCCTCGGGCGGGAGAAGCGAGGTGCCGGGCGCGAGCTCCAGGCCGTGGCGAAGATGGACGCGGGCAAGTCGGTCGCTGCCCCAGGCGGTGCGATCGACGCAGGAGAGTGCCAGCTCGTCGCCGAGCCCCAGATCGAGAGCGGCGCCTTCAAAGAAGTTGAAGCCGGCGCGCTCGAGCATCACGGATAGATCGCTCGGCTCCTGGAGCTCGACCACGAATACGCCGGCGCCGATCGCATGCGGGACGCCCGCCGGCACGAGCACGGCGTCGCCCGGCTGTACGTGAAAAACGTTCAGCGCCTCGAGCAGCGCTACGCGATCCTGGGACGACACCAGCTCGCGCAGCGTGTCCAGGCTGACCTCCTCGCGAAAGCCGAGATAGACGACGGGATCGTCGCCGCTCGTACCGAGGACGATCCAGGCTTCCGTCTTCCCGTGCACGCAGCCGAGGTGCCGGCCGGCGAACGACCGGCTGGGATGGCAGTGGACCGGCAGCCGCTCTCCGGCATCGAGCAACTTGACGAGCAGTGCGCTGTCGACGCCGAAATGCGCAACATGATCCGGCCCCAGCCAGGCCTCCGGATCCTCGCTCACTGCGTCGCGCAGAAGGCGACCGTCCGGGAGCCGGCTGAGCCCGACACCGGGGCGGCCGAACATCGAAGTCGTCGAGCCCAGCCAGTCCTCGGGAAGGTACTCGTCGCTAGCGAGCACGCCGCGGAAGTTCGCGATGGCCGCGCCGCCGCGGTAGAAGTGGCGTGGCTGGTTCGCTTCGAGCCGGATCGGTCTCAGCTCGCCCGCGCCCTTCCCGGCGCGCGGTGCTTTCTCGCGTGGCGTCGGTCGAGGATGTCCGAGCTCGGGTTCGGACGAGTTCGGCCGGCGCGCACCACGTCGAGTCAAGGGCGGTCTCCTCAAGCGGATGTGACGAGAGCTACTGTCTGGTCCGGCGACCGCCTCGTGCCTGGCGGCCGCTCCTGTCTACGTCCTCACGTTCTTATGAACCATTCATGATCGAATCGGCGCCGCTTAAAACCTCGGGCAAATCGGAGACGGTGGCGATCATTAAACCGGTTTATATCGCATTACGGCCGCGATCGGGCAGTTGCCGTGTCTGGGCGGAGCCGTCGCACCGAAACGCTTGAGCGCGTTCACGCTGAACGCGACCCTGCTACCTCTGGATTCGCAGGCCGCGCTGAGCGATCTGCGCGCCGGATTTGCCGTAGGCGCGGAACACGAGTAGCGTTCTGTCGCCCGTGAGCTCCGCGGCCGGGACCAGGTAGCCCGCGAGCCCTTCCTCCAACCTGAGCTTGCCCACGTACCCGTCAGGGAACGTGGCGGTCACCGACGCAACCTGGTCCGGCACCAAGCCGGAAACGAGCAGCCTCGTCCCCGACGATCGCCGTCGCAACCCGCAGGAAGTGGCGGTAGCGCTCCCGATAGATCGATTCGATCTCAGAGACGGGAAGTAGCTTTGCTCGAACCATCACCCAACGATGCTTTCAGGGGCTCGGTTTATTTAGTCGGTCGCGGCAGGGTACCCCGATGCCTCGACGAGGGGTGGCGCCGTTGCCGCGAACGTCTGAAGTGTTCGCGTTTCTCACGAGGCAGCGCGAGGACGCGGCTCGCGGGGAGATCAAAAGTAAGAAAAGCCCTCTCACGGACTCGAACCGTGGACCCCCTCCTTACCATGGAGGTGCTCTACCAACTGAGCTAAGAGGGCAAGCGCCGGAATTGTACCGCCGCTCGGATCGCGCTGAATCGACGCCCGCGGCCCTCGCGTGCGCGCGAGAAACTACTTGGAGCCGGGCGCCCCGTTCTCGCGCTCTTCGTCCCGCCGCCGGCGCTCGCGGAAGAACCAGAGCAAAGCGGCGCCGAGCGCGAGCAACACGACGACGGCCAGCCCGACATAGCCCGCGTCCGAGACGATCTTGATCGCCCGGTGGAGGTTCGAGCCGACCAGCAGCCCGACCGCCATCACCGCGGCGACCCAGCAGGCGCCCCCGAGCGCGTTCGCAAGCAGGAAGGAGCGCCAGTGCATGTGGGAGATGCCGGCGATCGGCCCGGCGAAGATGCGCAGGATGGCGACGAAGCGAGCCAGGAAGACGACGACCCAGCCACGCCGCCGCTTGAAGAACGCCTCCGCCTGCGCGATGCGCTTGGGGTGATGGAAGCGCCGCACTCCCGGCAGCGTCCAGAAGCGCTCGCCGTAGTGGTGCCCGAGCGCGTAGCCGACGTTGTCGCCGACGACCGCGCCGCCCCAGGCGCAGAGCGCAACCTGCCAGGGCACGAGCGTCCCATGCCCCGCCGCGACGGCGGCGATCACGAGCACGGTCTCGCCCGGGATGGGAATCCCCATCGACTCGATCCCCACGCCGAAGAAGACGAGTGGAAGCCCGATGATTTTCAGCAGCTGATCGATCGTGTGGACGAACATCGGTGAGGCGGTAGCTTCTCACGCCCTCTGAATCGATGCCACGCAAGCACCGCCGCGATCGACCCGCGCGGGCGCGGATCACCAACCGCCGTCCGCCAGCCATTCACCTGTTAATCAGCCGACGAAAGTCGTCATGCCCCCAAAGGGGGCGGACTTTCGTCGGCAGAGCGGTGTCAGGCGGTTCCTGCCGGCCGGCCGCGCCCGGCCGGCAGGAACCGCAGCGCGGAAAACCGCTGTACGCCGAGAATCGTTATCTCGCTTTTCCGGGGCGCCGCTGAGCGTGCGACGCCGGAGGAGACAGTGTTGCCTACACGGCTCCGGAGAGTGACGTGCGCTCAGCGGCGTCAGGCGGTTCCAGAGGCCGGCCGCGCCCGGCCGGCAGGAACCGCCGACCGGGAAAGCGAGATGGGGGAGGGAGGATTCGAACCTCCGTAGGCTGAGCCGACGGGTTTACAGCCCGCTCCCTTTGGCCGCTCGGGCACTCCCCCGGGAGAAGCGCCATTGTAGCGATGCCGCGATATCGGCACTCATAGGGTCGCCGCGACCGACATGGCGGGCGCGGCTCACTAAACGCCATCCCCCGGCAGCTTTCGCTTTCTACCGCCAAAAGTCGTCATGCCTCCCAAAGGGAGGCGGACTTTTGGCGGAAACGCCGCGACCGACACGGGGAGGCGCGACTCATGGACTCTATCCCCCGGTCGGGTCGCCTCCGTCTGTCTCCGCGGAAAGCCATCAAGCCGGCTCTGCCGGTGGACTTTCCGCGGACTATAAAGGGCCGGCGCCTTTGTGCCGATGCAACGGCGGATGGAACTTGATGAGCTTCTCACCCGTGTAGTCGAGATCGGGGGCTCCGACCTTCACCTCAAGTTGGGTCAGCCGCCGATCGTCAGGCGCGATGGTGAGCTCGGCGCGCTCGATGGCTTTCCGCCCCTGGGGCCGAAAGAGCTGAACACCATCCTCGAGACGCTGACCAGGCATCTACCCAGCAAGTTGCAGGAGTTCCGTCAGACGGGCGAGCTCGATATGGCCTTCACGCATCCGAGCCTGCCGCGCTTCCGCGTCAACGGCTTCAGGCAGCGCGGCGCCATCTCGTTTGCCTTCCGCGTCATCCCGCGCGAGATTCCGACCTTCGAGCAACTCGAGCTACCGCCGGGCGTGGCCAGCCTCGCCAGCTACCACCGCGGCCTCGTGCTCGTCACCGGCGCCACCGGAGCGGGTAAATCGACCACCCTTGCGGCGATGGTCGATCACATCAACCGCACGCGCCGGCAGCACATTCTCACCATCGAGGACCCGATCGAGATCCTCCACGCCGATCGCGGCTGCATCGTCAACCAGCGCGAGATCGGCCTGGATTCCGCTTCCTTCGGCCAGGCGCTACGGCGCGCTCTGCGCCAGGATCCGGACGTGATCCTGATCGGCGAGTTGCGCGACCGTGAGACCGCCGAGACGGCACTGCAAGCCGCCGAATCGGGCCACCTCGTCATGTCGACCATGCACACGATCGACGCCTCCGAGACGGTTTCGCGCCTGGTGGAGCTGTTCCAGGAGAGCAAGCAGGCACAGATCCGCTCGATTCTTGCGGGAGTGCTGCGCGGCGTGGTCAGCCAGCGTCTGCTGCCACGCATCGGCGGCGGCCGTGTCGCGGCTGTCGAGGTGATGGTCACGAATGCTCGCATCGCCGATCTGATCCGCGAGGGCAAGGGTGAGGAGATTCCCGACGCGATCAGCGACGGCGCCTTCTTCCAGATGCAGACCTTCGCTCAGTCGCTGATCTCACTCGTGCTCGAGGGGAAGGTCGACAGGGAGATCGCCGCCAACGCGGCTTCCAACCGTCACGACTTCCTCGTTCAGATCGAGCACGCGACCAAGAGCCAGGCGGCCGGGGAGCAGAGAAAGGAAACGGCCGACGGCGCCCCGGATGGACTAGGAGCAGCGCTCGCGAGAAGTGCGAGTGGCGCGTCGCCAGACGCTGGATCGCTCAGGGTCGCCGGCCCGGACGGATGAGGCGGGCGCTAGCGGGCGCTCTCGTGGCGTTCGCGCTTTGTACCGGAACCGCGAGCGGCGACACCTTCACGGTCGTCTCGCCGTCCAGCTCCAACCCGGACACTTCCATCGCGAGCGGCGGGCTTCCGAGCGCCGGCATCCCCAACACCCCCGGCTCGCTGACTCTTCCGCTGGCCTGGACCGAGCAAGCCGGCCTGGAGAGCGCGGTTACCTCCGCCGAGCTGCGCGCGCTCTGGCAGTCGGCTGGCGTCGCCTATGGAATTCCCTGGTCGGTTCTGGCGGCGATCAACAAGATCGAGTCGAACTTCGGCCGCAACATGGGCCCCAGCTCGGCCGGCGCGGTCGGCTGGATGCAGTTCATGCCCGGTACCTGGCTGCGCTGGGGCGCCGACTACGACGGCGACGGAGTGGCCGATCCCTGGAACGCCAGGGATGCCGTCTACTCGGCCGCCCGCTATCTGGCCGCCGCGGGTGGCGCGAGCGACATTTCGCGGGGAGTCTTCTCCTACAACCATGCTCAGTGGTACGTGGACGAAGTGCTCTCGCTGGCCCGCCTACTGGGCAACGACAGCTCGCTCAGCTTCTCGCTGGACGATCTTCAGATCAATTTGGAGAAGGCCGAAGGGCGGGTCGCCTCGCTCAGCCAGAGAATCGCCGAGACGCGTGCTCGCGTGGCCACGCTTGGCCGCCGCGCTCAGCGAATGCTCGCGGCGGTCGATGCGATCAAGCTGATCGAGCAACGCTCCGCCGCGCGCGCGCGGGCGGCCCAGGTGCAGGTGCGGGCCAATACGCTCGAGACGGGCCTCTCGGATTTGAACGCGGCGCTCGAGAAGGCTCAGACGAGCCTGGCGCGCGCGCGCGAGAGCTCGCAGCCCCAGTCGTTCAGCTCCGGCACCTCGGTCTACCTCGCCAGCGCGCTCTACCAGAACGGTTACGTCTTTCCGGTCGGTGGCGGGCCGAGCCGGGTCTCGGTCGGGCACACGCATCACGACTACCCGGCGGCGGACATTGCTGCGCCCGCCGGCTCGCCCGAATACGCGCTCGCGGATGGAGTCGTCGCCCGGGCCTGGCGCACGATCGACCCGCTGTGCGGAATCGGCATGGACTTCCGCACCGACGACGGCCGCACCTGGGCCTACTGCCACATGTCCTATATCGAGCCCTCGGTCGTGACCGGCGCCCGTCTTACAGCCGGACAGCTGGTCGGGCTGGTCGGCTCGACCGGGCACTCGACCGGGCCGCACCTGCACCTCGGCCTGATTCCGTCGAGCCAGGGCTACCCGCAAGACCAGCCCTGGTTCCAGAGCTTCGCCGGCGTCGCCTATCGCTGGCAGGACGCGCCCACGCCGTCCGTTCCCATCATCTCCACAGCGCTCAATGCGCCGGCGGTCTTCACGGTCGTCGATGATGTGGCCGGCGAAGCGGCGAGCACCTGGATGGACTCCTCGCAGACGGTGCTGCCGTCGGCGGCCTCGCAGCCCAGCCTGGGCTCGAGCGCCGGCCAAAGCGCGCTCTTCGCGGCCGCTCCCGCAGGCTCCGCGTCGACGAGGTTGTCGGCCCGCGAGTCGTCGCCAAGCGGGCAGGGTTCCGCGATTCCGTTCAGTAGATAGCCCTCAAGCTCAACTCGAGCTGGCATCCTGTCGAAGTGAGGCTCATGGGAGTTCGGATAACGCTCGGCCGCGTCGTGACGCTCGTCGTCGTCTGTGCGCTCGCCTCGATGGCATTGACCATCCTCTTCACTCACAGTGATTCTGTGGAGTCCCAGCGCAAGGGAAAGGTCACGGCGCCTCCGAACAAGACCGTGCCCGGCGTCGTGGGCCAGCTCTACGTCTTTGCCGAGGGCACGCTGCAAGAGCACGGCTTCGGCTGGAAGGTTGTCGGCTCGGTGGACGGTTGGGCCGGGGTGACGGTCAAGAGCCAGGATCCTCTTCCGGGGACGGTGGTCGTGGATACGGGCGCCCCGGTGGTGACTTTGCGCCTGGTGAAGCCGAAGGGCTACGTTCCTCAGGGCACGCCGGAGAACTCCTCGCCCTTCGAGAGCACAGAGATCCTGTACCCGGGAACCTCGACCGCAACGAGCCCGACGACGACCGGCGCTCAAACGAATCCGACGACGACCGCGCCGACCACGAGCAACTCGCAGACGACGACCAAGACGAGCTCGACCACAACCGCGAGAACGACCACCGTGGCGAAGCCGAAGCCGCCGCAGGCCCGTCCGCCCGCCTTCACAGTCGCCGGCGCGAAGCCCGAGCCGCTCGACGAGATACCACTCACGCAGCGCGCGAAGAACCTGGGCACCTGGCTCGAGTCTCATCGCGTGGCCAGCTCGGCGAACCAGCGTTACTGGCTCTTCCAGCATGCCTGGATCGTCACGGGCGCCAAGTTCGGCTGGTGGCACGGGGCGCAGGCACTGCAGACACTGATCGCCGTGGACAAGCGCGTCCAGACGCTCTGGGGCATCGGCTCGGCGAGCGAAGCCGAGGCTCGCGCCGCGCTCGCGTTCGTGCGCGCTCACGAGGGCTGAGCGACAGCCGGCCGGAGCCGGGACTTCTCTAGTAAGCGGTGGGAACCGGTGCCGGGATGTAGCTCGCCGGCATCTCGCGGAAGAGCACGGTCTCGATCCCGTTCAGCGGCGGGAACCAGGGCGGAACCAGCCACTTCAGGGCGTCGAAGTCCTGGCACCCGGGCGCCGTGGACGGGCAAGCCGGCGCCGTTCCGTCGTCGGTGATGCGATAGGTGTGGCTGATCTCGTAACCGCCGGCACTACTCTGGATACAACCGTCATTGCTGCCGTAGGTGCTTGTTCCGACGAACGTCATGGAGCTGTTGTTACCCCTGTCAGGACCGTTCTTGCAGGCGTAGTCGCCCCACGATCCATCCACGGCCATCGTCGCCGCCCGCCACCAGAGCTGGGCCGGCGCGTATCTCGCCAGCCAGAGGCTGCCCTGGGCTATCAGGCCCAGGACGTCGTCGTCATCTCCGGCGATGCCGTTCGGAACCGGCTCCGAGGCGTAGTGAACGTCTCCGGCGACGACGATGTCCTGGTTCGAGGCGACGGTCACGCTGCCGTTGACCTTGCTCGTCTGGGAGCCGTCCGAACTCGTTTCGTTGTAGCCGTTGATTGTGGTGGGCCAGGAGATGATCGCGTCCTGACCGGTGTAGATGGCGCCGTTTGGCGGCAGGGCTCCGTTGTAGTAGGGCACCGACCAAGTGATGCCGCCAGAGACCATCGAGACGGGCTCGCCGAGCTGGTGCGTTTGAGCACCCGAGGTGCAGGACGTGCACTTTGCGTTGGTGAACGAGTTACTGGTGACGCCGTTGTAGGTGACGGTATCGATTCGGTTTGCGGAATTTGGCCCGACGTAAAGAGTTCCGGAGGACGGGAAGCCGCTCGTGTCCCCGGTCACATTCAACGTGAATGACGAATATGAGCTGTATTTCGGCAGCGATGTCATGTTGAGTGCGGCGTCAGGGCCGCAGAACGGCTGGGTCGCCTCCGGCGCGCTGGCGCTGCTCGTGACGCATTTCCACACCTGGAAATTCCCGTTCGACGAGAAGTTGAGGCGCCAAGCCTTGGCGGTTGCATCGTCGAAAGCCATTCCGTATCCGGTCGTTGCCGAGCCGGCTCTCAAGTTCGTGTTCAAGATCGCGTTGCTCTGAACCTGGGAGACCGAGGCGAGCAGGTCGTTGAACGTCAGCGGGTTCTTCAGTACGTCTCGGATATTCGGGTGGTTGTCATCGTAGATCCGCCCCGGGCTCACCACGTTCGGCGGATTGGCGTACCCAGATTTCACCTTTACCAGGTTCTCGGCCATCACATTGCCGTAAAAGGTCGCGCCGCAGACCCAGATGTCCCCGGTGCTGTACATCCTGCCGTAGATCGTGCTCGCCCAACACACGTCGCCGTCCATGCTGGTCATCATGTATTGAAAGTCGGCCGGGGTTGTGCGCCTGACACGCACCTCGACTGCACGCTTTGGCGGCGCGCCCGCCCTCGTATCGCACTGCAGCGGCGTCGCACTCGGATCGAGCACCCTGCACCCGGTCGAGACGACGTCGATGTAGTTGGTGCCGGGGTCGGTTCCCACAGGTGCATAGGGCGGAGTGATCATCAGGTTGTAGGCGTAACCGCGAATCGCGGTCGTATTGACGGACGCGTCACCGATTCCGGCCGTCCACGTGTCTTTCTGGTTGGGGTACGTCCACTTGACGCCTGCCTTCCAAGCTGACTCCCCGCCCGGTTGGCACGATGCGGTGCTGGTGCTGGGAGGGACGAGCGCATTGGTGTCTGCGCGCTGCCGCGTCGACTCGCCCTTCGCGACGCAGTGGTCGAAGTACTGGGAATCGTCGGTCAGCTTGGCGATGTAGTCGTTGATGCCCGCCTCGGCCGCCTGGAAGACGGCGTCGGAGGTCACCGATTTCGCGGCGCGATTGGACTCGCTCGTCACCTGGTCGATCAAGGCGATCGAAAGAACGCTCAGCACCGCGATCATTGCAACGACGGTTGCCATGGCGATGCCGTCCTCGTTTGCCAGAAAACGTGCCAATCGTTTCATTGCGCGTTCCACCTCACTGTCGCCACCGCTCCGTAGTTGAACTGTTCGCTTCTCGAGACCGGCGACACGACGGCGCGTACGACGATCGTCTTGACCGTTGCCGCGCTGGTCGGAGTCTGGCACGACCACGTAATCAGCTCGGGCGAGGTCGCGTTGGACGGGTCGATGGCCATGTCTGGAGGTGACTGAACGCAGTACTTGAAGATCTGGCCCTGAGCCCAGCCACCGTCGCCCACAGTGCCCGTTGCCGGCGATTTGACGGTCGCGATGGTCTCGATCGGCCCCGTATCGCCCGGGTCGATCGGGTCGCCGTCGGCTGTATATGAAGTGACCATGGTGACCTGCCGCAGCAGGCGATTGTTGCCGTTCAGCCAGTACTTGATCCTGCGCAGGTGGCTCGGCGTCAAGCGATCCGTGGAGTAGAAGGCAACGGTGGCCGCGTCTTTGACCAGGATCGGAGGAGTTGTAGTGCCTGTGGTCGCATCGCGCAGGTCGGAGACGAGCTGATTGAGCTCGGCTCGCACCTCGGTCTGCGTGATGTTCTGCGCTTGTACCTGCGAGCTTCGATCGACCGTCGTGCCCATGGTCACGGCGAACATCGCCGACGTGATGCCAAGCAGGACGATGACGATCAGAAGCTCCATCAGCGTGAAGCCGCGCTCGCTGCGGGCGATCTCAATCCATCGCTTCGGTCGCCTGCGGCGAAGAGGCGAAAGATGGCCTGGCTCGGGGATAAGTCTCAACATGGCCTCGTTAGGAGATCAAGACGCATAAGGAGACGTCTCCGGTTATCTGGGTGTTGGGCAATGCGCCGGATCGCGTGGTATGAGACTGGGTCTTGGAAGCTCTGATGTCGTAGGTTTCGAGCGGGACACCGGTGAAGACCTTGATTCCGCTCGAGTTGGTCGTTCCCGTGAAGTTGTGGTTGCTGTCGCTCGGGTCCTCCAGCCACACGATGTTCACCGTTGCGCTGCTCTGCACCGTTCCCGAGGAGCCGCAGGAGTACCTCTTCACGACGACCGTGACGTTTGCGATCTGCGGAGGCACGTAAGCCGGCAGCGTCACCTCGAGCAGCGACGTGTAGTCGCCCCCGGTGTAGTTGATCGGCACCCGGAGCCCCGTCGCGACCGCATGGCGCACGTAGGGCGTGGTGGTTGCAACGTCCACCTGGTAGTCGGTTCCGGGGACGATAGGTTCGCCAAAGAGAGTGGTTAGCGGCCCGACGATGCCGTTCGAGGTCTGGAACTGCTGCGAGCCGCGCGGCGAGGAGATGGTCACCGTCGCCGGGCCGTCGGTGTAGAGCTGGGGTGGATTGTTCCCGTCGATCACGTGCACCGTGATCGTGCAGCCGTGGTAGAGACGGATGGTCGTGTTGGTCGTGCCGTTCCGAGCGAGCGAGAGGTGGGCTGCACTGGCTGGATCGGTTGGATCGCTCGGTGGTTGGTCTTCTGCCAGGACCGTGTATCCGGTCAGCCCAGCACCGACGTCGTAGTAGCCGGGCGTCGGGCTGGCCGGGGTCTCCGCCAGACCCTGGAAGGTGACCTGGCCGAGGGAGGGCAAGCCGGTTGTCGGATCGGTTATGTCGCCGGCGCTGAACGCCCCGTCCCACGTCTTCGAGAGTTGGATCTGCACGTTGCCGAGAAGGTCGTGCGTCCAGTAATCCTGAGTCGTGACGTTGATCACGCCGTTGTTCAGGCCGCCGGAGAAGGCACGGGTCGGGGAGGAGACGTAGGTCTGAACTCTCGCCAGCTCTTTGTTGTCGGTCGCCCGCGCGACTATGACGCGCACCTGCTTGTAGTTGGCGGAGGAAACGTAGCTGGCCGGAATCGGGTCGCTCACGTACTTGATGCGCGTCGTCAGCGTGTAGCGGAGGCCGGTCACCCATTTCGACTGAACCGCCTGTACGACTCCGCCAGGGTTGCCGCCGACGATGCCGGCATTCATGTAGTTGAGCTGGCGGATGTACTCGACCTGCTGCTGCGCCAGTTCGAGCGCGATCGAGCGCTGGCGCGCGTTGCCGTCAGCGGCAGTCGCCGACGTCAGGACGCCGATGGTCGAAGCGCTGACGATGCCGAAGATGGCGATCGCCAGGACTGTTTCGATCAGCGTGATGCCAGCCTCGTGCCGGGCGGCGCGACGCAGCCTGTTCGTGATGCACTTGATCCAGTCCACCTGAATGGAGTTTCGGCATAAACAGGCGAGGACTTGTCCCCCAATATCGCTATACGCGCTACCGATTTCGGTTTTCGGGATTTCGCGCCGGATCTGGCTTTGAGCCGCTCTGGAAGGGGTGGGCGAGGCGCGCGCGAAAAGTCAGGCGCTAGCCTTGGCACGAAAGCGCCCCAGAGAACAGGAGTCCCCGCGGCGATGGACATAGCCTTCGTAATCCTCATGCTTGTGCCGGGGCTCGCGCTCGGCAGCTTTCTCAACGTCGTCGCTGCACGCGTTCCGCTGCACGAATCGATCGCCTTTCCCGGCTCGCATTGCATGACCTGCGGACACCCGATTGCCTGGTACGACAACTTCCCGCTCGTCTCCTACATTGTCCTGAGTGGCCGCTGCCGCAACTGCGGCTCGGCGATCGGGCTGCGCTATCCGGCCGTCGAGCTCGCGACGGCGCTGCTCGTCTCGGGCTGCGTCTGGAAGTTCGGGCTGCACCTGGAGACTCTGCTCGCGGTCTTCTTCTGCGCGGTACTCGTCGCCATCTCGGCCGCCGATCTCGAGCATCGCATCGTCCCGAACGTGATCGTGCTTCCGGCCGCCGTGATCGTGCTCGGTGGTCAGACCGCACTTCATCTCTCGCCCGAGTGGGCGATCGCCGCCTTCGCGGCCTCGGGCTTCCTGCTCCTCACGGCGCTGCTCTATCCGGGCGGAATGGGCATGGGTGACGTGAAGCTGGCCCTGCTGCTCGGCGCGATGCTCGGTCGCACGGTCGCCATCGCGCTCGCAGCCGGCATGGTGAGCGCTCTCGTGCCCGCGATCTGGCTGTTCGCCCGGCACGGTGCGGCGGCGCGAAAGATGAGGATTCCGTTCGCTCCCTTCCTGGCGCTGGGCGCCATCCTGGCGCTCTTCGCCGGCAAATCGCTGCTCGACGCCTACCTGTCGCTCTTCTGATCGCCGCGGTGAAGGCCGCTTGCGACTCGCGAAAAGCCTGCAAGCGCCCTGCGAATGGGTGAGTGAATCGCCCATCTGCATCACTCGTGGCGGTGTCAAGTAGTCGCCGTGCGCTGCCGATAGCTCGTTCGAGGGATAGATGGCAGAAGAACGCCAGTCCACGAAGAGTGGGGGAAAAGCGGGCGCGCAAGCGGGCGCGCGCGCCGGCGCACGTCCGTTGGCCGGTGCCCGCCAGATCAACGAGCTCGTAGAGCTGCTCGGAGATCTGCTCGAGGCAACAGGCCTCGTCACTCCCGACAGGCTCGCCGAGGCGCGCAGCGATGCCGGGTCGTCCGGCTCGCTCATCGCGGCGCTGACCGAGAAGGGCGTGATCCCCGCATCGCGCGTGGCCGAGGTCCGCGCGTCGCATTTCCACCTGCCGCTGATCTCCCTCAGTGACGAGAAGATCTCTCCCGACGCGATCGCCTCGATTCCGATCCACGTGCTCGAGCGCGTCGTCGCCCTGCCTTACAAGCTTTCCGGCGAGCGCCTGCAGGTCGCGATCGCCGATCCTTCCGATGTCAGCGGCGTCGACGAGCTGAAGCTGGCGACGCGCTATCAGATCGAGCTGAGCGTCGCCTCGCGCGAGGAGATCCTCGACGAGATCCAGGCGCTGCTGCGCCAGAACGAGAACCTCCACGCTCAGTCGGCTGCGCTGGAGGACGTCGAGGTGGTCGAGGAGGGCGCCGAGCTCGACGACCTCGAGGCCGACGACGGTATCTCGGATGCGCCGCTCGTGCGGCTCGTGAACGCGATCATCTTCCAGGGCGCCGAGGACGGGGCGTCGGACATTCACTTCATGCCCGAGGAGGACGCGCTCGTCATCCGCTACCGAGTGGATGGAGTGCTGCAAGAGGTTCAGCGCGTTCCGCATCGCATGGCTTCGGGCGTCACGACTCGTCTCAAGGTGCTGGCCAAGCTCGATATCGCCGAGCGGCGCAAGCCCCAGGACGGACGCATTTCGCTGAACGCCAAGACGGCGGGACGAATGCTCGACATCCGTGTCGCGGTGCTGCCGACGGTCGAGGGCGAGTGCGTCGTGATGCGCCTGATCGACAAGTCCAGGACGACACCGACCCTGGAAAACCTCGGCCTGCCGGAGGGAATGCGCGAGGAACTGGAGCATGTGATCAAGAAATCGACCGGCACCCTGCTCGTCACCGGGCCGACCGGTTCCGGTAAGTCGACCACGCTGTACGCGGCCCTGCACATCCTCGCCCAGCCCGAGGTCAACGTCATCACGGTCGAGGATCCGGTCGAGTATCGCCTGCAGGGCATCAACCAGGTTCAGATCAACACCAAGGCCGGATTGACATTCGCCGCGGTTCTTCGCTCGATCTTGCGCGCCGACCCCGACATCCTGATGGTGGGGGAGATCCGCGATGGCGAGACCGCCAAGATCTCGATCGAAGCGGCGCTCACCGGGCATATGGTGCTGTCGTCTCTGCATACCAACGACGCCCCGAGCGCGCTCACGCGCCTGAACGAGATGGGTGTCGAGCCCTTCCTCACCAGCGCCGCCGTCTCGGGTGTTCTCGCTCAGCGCCTGGCCCGGCGCCTCTGCCCGAACTGCGCCGAAATGTACTCGCCTTCGGTCGACGAGATGGTTGCGGCGAACGTCTCGCCGAGCGTCGCCGCCAAGCTCGATGGGATGGCCTTCTATCGCAAGGTCGGTTGTCCGCGCTGCAACCAGACGGGCTACAAGGGCCGGATCGGCATCTACGAGTTCTTGAGCATGAGCGACGAGCTGGCCGCGTTTGCAGCGACCAAGCCGTCGCACGAGGAGTTGAGGAAGCGCGCCATCGAGATGGGCATGCGCACCATGTGGGACGAAGGCATGGACAAGGTCGCCCAGGGACTGACGTCGATCGAGGAGCTGGCACGTGTCGTTGCGACCTAGACCTCAGCGCTACAGTGTGCGTGTCAACTCGCTCGAAGTCGGGCGCCGGTGATTGCGGAGGCGTGAGAAGTGCCTTTTCTTCGTCGTAGACAAGAGAACGAGTCCGATACCCCGGCTGCGAGCATCGCGCCGTCGGCGTCTGAGCCTTCCCCGGCTACGCCCGCGCCCACGCCTGCATCCGCGCCTGTACTGCCGGGCCTGACAATGCCGGGCGAGACCGCGGTGGTGCCCGAGGCGCCGGTCGAGTCGCAGTTCCAGCCCGTGGAGGGCGCGGACGAGATGCTCGACATGCCGCTTGGGACGTTGATCTTTCGCGCCGGCCTGATCGCCCCGCAGCAGCTCGAGGATGCACTCGCCGAAGGACTTCGCTCGGGCAAGCGCCTGGGTGAGGTGCTGCTCTCGCGCGGTTGGCTGAGCGAGGATGACCTGAGCCGCCTGCTCGCCGGACAGAAGGGCCTGCCTTACGCCGATCTCGAGAAGATCGCTGTCGATCGCGAGCTGGCGCAGGCGATGAGCTACGAAGATGCGCGCAGCGAGATGGCGCTGCCGGTGGTGACCGAATTCGGACTACCGGTGGTCGCCATGGCCGACCCGGACGAGGCGGCGATGGACCGGCTGCGCGCCCAACTCGGTCCCGAGGTCCGCTTCGTCGTCGGCGCGCCGAGCGTGCTCACGCGCCTCATCGACGAGGTGCTTGGCGGTGCTCCGGCGCCGGGCCTGCTGGTCGCACCGACCGTGCGAGAGCAGTACACGCCGACCGAGGCGAGCGCGCTCGATCAGTACGCACAGGATGAGCCGGGCGCAGCCGATCAGATCGCAGCGGCCGAGCAGCCTGCCGCGACAGAGCCCATCCCAGCGGAGACCGACGCCGAGCCCGAGCCGGTCTCACTCGAGACAGTCGCGCCCGATGAGGCTGCCGCCGAGCCCGAGCCGGTTGCGCTCGACTCGAGCGAGCAGGAGGTTTCCGAGCCCGCACCCGCTCCCGAGCCCGCGGAGCAGGAGGTTCGCCCGATCATCGTCGAGGGCGAGGTCGAGTATCCGACGTTCTCGGAGTTTCAGCCCATTCCGGAGATCGAGATAATCACGTCGTCCGACGAGCAGCTTCCCCCCGAGGTGCAGATGGGCGGTTTCGGTTACTACGACGACGCCTCGTTGCTGGAAGGAAACGCCTGGCAGGCGGGCGAGACGGGGCCACGGGCGGCCGAGCCGGTCGAGCCCGTCGATCTCGCTGCCGATCCACTCGACCAACCGGTCGAGCAGGCCGAGGCGCCGACCGAATACGTCGACCAAGCGGTCGAGCAGGCCGAGGCGCCGACCGAATACGTCGAGCAGCCGGTCGAGCAGGCCGAAGCACCGAGCGAATACGCCGAGCAGCCGAGCGAATACGCCGAGCAGCCGAGCGAATACGTCGAGCAGCCGAGCGAATACGTCGAGGCACCGGCCGAGCAGGCCTGGGAGGAGCCGTATCCGGAGGCGGCTTCGGAGCCGGTCGCCGGCGAGTTCGAGGAGCCTGAGCTGGCGCAAGCGCCCGACCCGGCCGAGGAGGTCGCAGGCCCAGCCGAGGAAGAAGAGATTCCCGCTCTCACGACACCCGCCTGGATGCGCGGCGAAGTCAATGTGATCACGGCCGACGTGGCCGACTTCATCGACTCGGGCGCCTCGGATTCTCCGGTTCCGGCTGCCGACGGCAGCGGCGACGTTGTCGAGAGCGAGCCGGCGCCCGTCGTCGGTGAGTACGAGATACCGGTCGAGGCTGCGCCGCCGCCTGAAGACGAAGCGGAAGCAGTCGAGCTCGCTCAGGATGAGCCGGCCGAGGCCGATCTCGCTCCCGAGCCTCCGAGCTGGGCGAGTGAGCCCGTCGAAGCGAGCGAGGAGGTCGCGACCGAGGGGTTCGTGCTCGAAGACGCCGGAGACATTTCGCCCGAGCCGGCCGCCACTTCAGAGAACGAGTCCGCTCCGGCTCCCAATCGCGGCGAGTTCGAGCTGGTGCTGCGCCTCGTCGACGGCGATCGGATGCCGATCGGTTCCTTCTCCAGCGTCGAGGGAGCACAAGAAAAGGCCGCCGAGGTCGTCAAGCAGTTTGGCGAGACGAAGGATGGCAGCTGGCCCCTGATCGGCGGTCGCTTCCTGCGCCCGGACACGATCGTCTCGATCGACATCGAGGAGCACGGCTCCGGCTGGGGCGGCTCCAACTCCCGCGGGCGCATGTTCTCCGGCGACAGCGGCGCTTAGGACTCGAATCAAAAAGAAGCACCCTGTCGCGCTCAGCGGCGCGCTGCGTCGGCTCTCGAGCCGCGTCCTCGGCTTCGCCCGTAGCGCTGCTACGAACGAGGCACTGCGTCCCTGCATCGCATCCACTGATGCACGCAGTCGACGAGTGGTCGTTTTGCTCCGAGTTCTTAGCCCGTCCGCCGCGCTCGGCGCATTCTCTCGACGCCCGGCTTCACCTGCTCTCGAACGCTCGAGAGCCACGCGGCCGAGTCAGCTGACTTCGCAGCCGAGGTACTCGAGCGCCAGTAGCGCTTCCTCGATATAGGCGGCCGCTTCGTCCTTGCTGCCGAAGTGGTACGGGCCCGGGTGCAGCGGCTCGACGCGCAGGCTGTTGGTCGGGTACACGTCGCACTCGACCACGAACTGCTCCTCGCGCTCGAACAGGCGCAGGATCACAACGCGGCGCCCGTCCTTCTTGGCGTGGCGATGAAAGCTCTCCTTGGCCGCCGAGGCCTTGCCGCCCTTCTTCGACCCCTTGCCGGCGCGAAGCCCGTACTCGTCGGCGAGATCGCTCACGAGGCGCAGCTGGAAATCTGGAGATTCGCCGCGAGGCTGCTTGCGCTGGCGATCAGCGTCGCTCTCTTCTGTTCGAGCGACCCAGCGGTCTCTCGATCGTTACTGCGGAGCGCCACTGCCTCGGAGCCCATGTTGGTAGCAATCTGCCGCAGGTCGGCTACCAGCTGTGCGAACTCTGCGGCGTCGCTCATGTTCGCTCTGACTGCATCGAGCGATTTCGTTTCCTGGGTCAGCAAATTCGCGGCCTTATCCAACGCCGCGGCGGCTTGTCTTCGGCCTGCCGCAGTTGTCAGATTGGCGATCTTCTCCTTGCCCTGGGCATCCGCGAGCGCAACCGAGAAGCGCGTGCAGATTCTGTTCGCGTCATTGACCCAGGGCTCTGAATACGGATAGGCGTTCCTGGCTGCCTGAGCTACGACCTGACTGTCTGCGAACCCCTCGAGAGTGAATACGAGCTTTCGGCCCCGCTTGTAGATGAGCACCTCCGGGGTGGACGCTGTGTTGCTACCCAGTAGGCCTGCCAGCTGCCGCGCGATCTTCTCGTCGAACGCGTTGAATGCGATGAAACCGGCGTCGGCCTCGGCCGCACCGGCCTTGGCCTCTTCCATCGCCTGCTCGTCTGTGGCAACGTTGCGCGCGTAGACCGAGATAACGACGAGAGGATGAGTGGCGAGCGCGGCGTCGAGTGTGTTGACAACGTCTACAGGGGTTGCCGCGCGCTTCTTCTTGCTCTTCTCCGATCCGGCGATTTTCTTTGCGATCGTCCGGGCCTGAGTGGATGTCGTCGAGTGTTGCAGCGTCGCCTGCGTACCCGCCGTGTCGTTGTTCGAGCTCGATCCGCTGATGAGCAAGTACGAGCCGCCGCCGGCGAGGAGAATCAACGCCAGCACGGCCAAGAAACGGGCGCGGGGAGTGGTAGTCGACTTCATCGGATCTTCTATCGGTTCGCGGCGCGCGGGGCATTAGTGCCTAATGCGCGGCCCCAGCGAGGCGAAATCGGGCCCTGGCAATCACGAAGCGTCCGTCAGCGAGATGGCTGATTCGATTGGAACTGAGGACGATGGTTACAGGTCGGCTTCCGTGAAGACGAATCGACGCCGTGCTCGAGCGGCCGGAAGCGAGATCGACGTGATTCACGCCTGTTGGCGTCGTGACCGTGATCCGCTCTGATTCGATTCCGGCGGGGAGCGCGAGAGCGATCTCGACCGTTCCCCGCATCCGTCCCTTCGAGTCGGGCCAGACAGTTGTCGAGTTGCCCGGCGCAAGCCAATCGTCGAAGTAAAGGCCGCCGGCCAGGAGCGCGAAGCGAGCCTCGGATCGCGGCTGCCAGAGATCCGAGGTAAGTCCGTGCAGCAAACGGCGAGCATCCCGAAGCTGCGCTTCCGAGACGTAGTCGCTAACCAGAAGCGGACCTCGCCAGGGCTTCCCGTTCACCAGTAGCCGTCCGTCCGCGGCGATCGTCCCGTTGCGGTGCCCGAAGTCGTCGATACGTTCCGAGCCGGGCAGATTGATCGGGTCGCCGATTGACCGGTTCCAGAACATCAACTCGATCGCGAGCTGGCGGGGCGAGCCGCTCGTCGCGACCAGGCCGACCGGTTCCGATACGAGGTCGTCGATGCGATCGAAATCCTTGGGAAGATAGGTACGCGCCGCCGCTCTGCTGCGATCGTTTCCCTGCAAGGTGGCCAGCGCCGAGGAAGCTGAGGCGAAAGCGATCGCACCGGCGAGCGCGATCGGCATCAAGAGCCGCGGCCGGAAGAATGCGAGCGCCCCGAGTATCAGCAGGCCGATCGCGATCGTCGTGATCAGCAACCCGGCATCGCCGGGACCTCGCCTTTGCTGCAGCCAGAGGACGCCTTGCAAGAAGGGCGAGCCCGTCAGCTTGCCGGGCTGGTCGTAGGCGGTGAGGGGAAAGCGGAGGAAGGCGATCAGGGTGACGGCCGCGACTCCGCACCCCGCCAGCGCCAGGCGGCGTCCCCGCTCGATCGCGAGCGCGAAAAAGACGCCGAGCGCCGGCAGGACGGCGAACAGGTAGCGCTCCTCGACCTCGCCTGTGAGATTGCTTGCAAACAGCCCTGCTTCGACGAGAAGCGATGCAAAGAAAAGCAACACGAAGATCGAGAAGGCACGCTCGAGTCGCCGCCGGGGCCGCGCCAAGCAGGCGGCGAGACCGACAACGGCTCCAGGGAAAATCGCCGCACCGGCGACATAGGCGAGAACGAGCACGTCGATGGAAATCCAGCGAGCGGTGACGATCGGGCGGATATCGAAATTGAGCACATCTCCGTAGCCACCGAGCAGGCTGCGCAGCCCGATCGTGATGAAAGCCGCCAGCAAAACCACAACGATCGCCGTGTATGCGACGAGGTGACGGCGTACCAGCCCGTAGAGCTCGCGTGGGTCGAGGAGGGCCCAGGCCACGAGGAAGACGGGAACGAGCACGATGTACTGGATGCGGGCGAAGCCGGCGAGTGCCGCGAAGGCGAGGAACCAGCCGAGCCTGCGAGGCGTCGGCTGGTCGAGTGCGCGCGCCGCCGCGAGCAGGGCGCACAGGCAAAGCGTGTAGCCGAGCACGTCGGTGCTGATGTACGAGGCGAAGGTCAGCCCGGGCACCGCCACGGCCAGAGCGGCGATACCGAGCCGGGCGGTTGAGCCGAGACGTAGCTCGCGCGCGAGAAGAAAAGCTGGGACTGCGGCAAGCGACGCGATCAGGGCGTTCAGTCCCTGGGTGAGCTTGTACACCAGCTCGGCGTCGCCAAGCCTCCAGAGAGGAGCGCCGAGCAGCGGGAAGGCGAGCGAGAAGTAGTGCGCGAGGTGGCCCCGGATGAGAGGCTCGAAGTTATATGCGAGCGAGCGGGAGAGCTCGGAGTAGACGTACTCGTCGGGAATCATGTTGATGGTCGGGCGCCCGAGCCCGCCCCAGACGCGCAGCCCAAAGCTCGCCCCGATGATGCCCATCAGGGCCAGTGCTTCTCGCCGCTTGATCCACCGCTTCAACAGGGGACTGTTCTCTCTGCCGACTTGTGTTCCCCCGTAGGGGCAAGAGCAAAGGGGCGCCGGTCGGCGCCCCTTTGACGACTGCGACTACAGACTCGATCAGATTACGAGCAGGCTCCCGACGTGATGTCGCCGGCGGGCCCGGGCTTGTGGAAGGTGAATCCTCCGACAGTGGCCGCGATGCAGTAGGCCGAAGAAGTTCCGGTCA
>JBAWEP010000033.1:0-34900 GCA_049591255.1 Gaiellaceae bacterium | reverse complement strand
GGCATCGCCTGCTCGTTCACTGCTTCGGCGAAGGCCAGCTGCATGCCCGCGACCGCCCGCTGCAGCTCGTCGGCCAGCTCGGCGGAGACCTGCTCGCGCACGACCGGCTCCAGCGCCCGCAGGCAGTCGATCGCCAGGCGGGCCTGGGCGAGGTCGCGCTGATCGCCCGCCAGGCGCACCGACCCGAGCGAGATCAGCCCGCTCGCGGCCTGAACGACGAGATCGGCGACCTTGATCGCCTTCAGCTGCTCGGCGGCCTGCTCCGCGCTTTCGTGCTCCGAGGTCTGCTGCTCCTCGTCAGCCACCTACGCGCTCCGACCCCTTGACCAGCTCGGCGTAGATCTCCTGCAGGCCGGCGCCCTCCTCGAAGCGCGCAATCTGGCGCTCGGCGGAGTTCTGCTCGGGAACGGCCAGGAACGGCGCGGAACCAAGCTCCTCGGCAACCGGCATGACCCACTCGATCAGCTCTTCGACCGCGGCCCGGGTCGAGCGCACGGCGCCGTTTCGCAGGTCGATCATCTCGCCCGAGAGGCCCCAGCGAATCGCGCGCCAGAGATTTTCCTCGATCATCCGGTGCGGCTGGACGACGAGCGGCTCGCCCTCGTCGATGGCTCGGGCACAGCGAGCCACCAGCGAGAAGGCCAGGGCGGCAAGCGAGCGCGACTCGCCCAGGTCGGGCTGGGCGTCGGCGATCCGCACCTCCACGGTCGGGAAGGCGAGATGCACGCGCACGCTCCACCACAGCTGCGTGTGCTCGACGATCGAGCCTGTGCCGTAGAGGAAGCGCACGAACTGCTCGTACTCCTGCCAGTCGGCGAAGGGGTCGGGGACGCCGCAACGCGGGAAGGTGCGAGTGAAGATCTGGGTGCGAGCCGAGTGCAGGCCGCTCGAGACGTTCTCCACGAAGGGCGAGGAGGCCGAGAGGGCCAGCAGCTCGGGCAGGAAGTTGCGCATCGCGCCGGCGATCTCGACCGCCCGGTCGGCGCCGCGGATGCCGACGTGAACGTGCTGCCCGAAGGTGTTGTTGCGCCAGACGACGTAGCGCAGAAGCTCGTCGTTGCGGCGATAGTGGGGCGTGTCGATGATCCTCTGCGCCTGCCAGGGGCTCCAGGGGTGGGTGCCGCTCGCGCCGAGCAGGACTCCAAGCTCGTCGGCCAGCGCGCCCAGCTGCTCGCGCCGCTCTCCCATCCTGGCCGCCGCCTCGGCAAAGCACTCGCTGCGCCCGGTTCGCACCTCCGCCTCCGAGGCGATCAGCTCGCCGACCAGGTGCGACTCGACCTCGCGCCCGGCGGCCAGAGCCTGCAGCTCCTCGAAGCGATTGTCGAGCGAGAGCGTGTCGGGATCGAGCAGCGCGAACTCTTCCTCGACCGCCACGGTGAAGTCGCGGCCGTTCTCGAGTTGCTCACGCGCTAGCGCCAGTTGCTGGTCAACCGAAAGAGTCTGTTCCTCGCCCATTGCTTCAAAGAATAAAGGGTCGCGTCCGATACTTCAAATTGTAAAGGGCTGGAGCAGTCTCTCGGCCACCGTCATCCAGCTCCAGTTCTCGACTGCCGCCGTGCGCGCCGCCCGACCGAGCACCTCGCGCTGAGCCGGAGACAGTGCCAAAAGCTCCTCCAACTTGCAGCGCAGATCCCCAACGTTCCCATTCTCGAAACCGGTCAAATCGCGCCACGCCTCGGGGTATTCGCGTTCCAGGCCTCTGGCGATCTCGGCCAGGCCGGAGTGACGAGCAACAAGCGGTGGAACCCCGGCCGCGGCGGCCTCCGCGGCGACCATCCCGAAGGCCTCGGGGAAGATCGACGGTGTCACGGCTACGTCGGCGAGCGGCAGCAGGTTGACCAGGTGACGGTGTTCGAGCGCGCCTGTGAAGAGCACGTTCGCGCCGGCCGCGCGCTCCAGCTCTGCCCGGTAGTCGCCGAAGCCGACCACGACCGCCTTCGCGTCCAGTCCCTCGAGCGCCTCGAGCAGCAGGTGGACGCCCTTGTTCTCGAGCAGCTTGCCCACGTAGACGATCGTTGCGCCCGGCTGCGAGAAAAAGGCCTGGAAGCGCTCGGCGTTGCCCGGATCGGGAAGACGTTCGTCGGCTCGGACCGGGTTGGGCGGATCGCGCCTGGCTTCCTCCAGCAGCGCCGCGAGCGCCTGCTCGCGCGGCTTGGGCGAAAAAGCCTGGACGTCTACGCCGGGCGGGACCTCGACGACTCGCTCCTGCGGCCCGACCACCTGCTCGAGCGCACGGCGGATGTGCTCGGAGCCGACGAAGACCGCTCCCGCCCCCACGAGGGCGTCTCTCCCCCGGCGCTCGAGCTCGGGCCGGCCGCGCATCGAGTACTCGAGCTCCGAGCCGTGCGCCTTGACGGCAAAGGGCACCCCGGCCGCGCCCGCAACCGCGCCCGCTACAGCGGCGGCGACCGCGCCACCAGGAAGGACGTGATTGGCAAAGACCAGATCGGCCGGAAGATGATGCCGAAGTGCCTCGGCGTTCAGCTCGACGTAGCGATCGAGCTCTTCACGGCTCATGTCCTGGAGAAGGCGCGCCTCGAGCCCTTCGTAGCGGTCGAGCACGAACACCGGCAGAATGCTCCCGATCTCGGGTCGCACCAGCGTCGCCGCGCCGATGTCGTAGCGCTCGGGATGCCGCTCCTGGCAGAAGAGCACCACCTCGTGACCGGCCCTGCTCCATTCGCGGGCCAGCGAGCGCGTGTAGACGTTCGAGCCGGTGCCGCCGAGCAGGTAGCCGTGCCAGAGGAGGATGCGCATAGCGCGCAGGTTACTTCAGGCGGTGTGAGCGCTCTGCGAAAGCATCGAGAGCAGCTCGGCGGCCGGGTTGAGCGTGCGCACGGACACGTCGTTTGGAACGTCCAGCAGCGCCTCGGAGTAGTTGAAGAGGACGCGAACGCCCGCCTCGACCAGCTCGTCGGCGACGCTCTGGGCATCCTGCGCCGGCACCGCGATCACACCGCCGCGGGCGCTGTGGCGCTTCACCTGCTGCTTGAGATCTCCCAGCGGGCTGACGCAGAGCGATCCGATCTGCCTGCCGATCTTGCTCGCATCGATGTCGAAGATGCCCACGACCTCGAGACCCTGCGTGTCGGGAAAGTGCGACGCGAGCAGCGCCTCGCCCACGCGACCGGCGCCCACGATCACGACCGACTTGTCCTCGTCGGCGCCGAGAATGGCGCGCAGCCGCTCGCACAGCAGCTCCGTCTCGTAGCCCGAGCCGCGCTTACCGAACCTGCCGAAGGCGGAGAGATCACGCCGCACCTGAGTCGCGTTCACACCGGTGTAGGCGGCTATCTCATACGACGAGATGCTCGTGGCGCCGCCCTTTGCCGCCCGCCTCGCCACCTGCAGGTAGCGGCTCAGCCGTGATGCAACGCTCATCCTCAATCGCTCTGCCACCTGCGAAAACCTCCAAGACCGGTCGGGTTCAGAAGGGCGCAACGCTACCAGCGCCACCTCTGCAGTCGCGCAGGTAGTGGAATCGATACTCAGCTCGCGTTGACGGGGGCGCCGCAGCCCGGGCAGCGTTGCACGAACCAATCGAACTGGTGCCCGCAGCTCTTGCAGATCCAGCGCCCGCTCTGCTCCTCGGACCACTTTTCGAGACCGACCCGACGCAGCCTCGCCATCATCTCCAGAACGTCTCGGTGATACGGATATCTGGCGTCGTCGATGAAGCGCCGGGACTTCTCGCAGGGGAACTCCTCGCACTCCAGGCAGTAGCGGATGCCTCGCTCGCGCGCGCAGGTCTTGATCTCGCAGTTCGTGCACCAGATGCTCAGCTCGCTCGAGTTGCAGCCGCGGCAGGTCGTGACCGAGCCGGGCTCGTACTCGATGCCTCCACCCGCCGCGGTGGCCTGAAAGGCTCCGCAGCCGCCGCAGTAGAGGCCGCAGTATCCGAGTGTCTCGTCGAGGCTCATGGCTTTCCCACCTTGTTCGATTGGCTGGTAGTCGTGGCGGTCGTGGTGATCGTGTTCGCCGGCTTGATCCTGAAGCTGAGCGAGCGGACGGAGACCTTGCCGCCGCCGCTCGGGAAGACCGTGATGCGCAGGCGATACTTGCCCGCAGAAAGCGTCGCTCCGGCCGGGCTGCGACCCGTGAGCCCGAAGACGTAGTGGCCGGGAAGGACATCCCTCATCCTCGCCAGCACGCCCAGGTAGCGGCCCGCGCCGTTCCAGAGCGCCACTTCCACCTTGGTCGCCGGCTCGATCCGGCGCTCGAGGGTTCCGTTCACGCGGCCCAGCCCGAGCGTGAGCACCTCGGCGGTGGCGTCCGAGGCGGTGACCGAGCGGTGCGAGAGACTGGCCGAGGAGATCAGGTCACTCGGGCCCGAGGCGTAGCGAACCGACCAGGGCACGCGAAGCAACTGTCCGTTCGAGAGCAGAACGGCGACGGTTCCCTGCGCGCTCGAGCCGCGACTCTCACCGACCAGGTCGATCCTCAACCTCACCTGCCGGCTGTGCCGGCCACGGATGAGAAGGCGGCTCGGCGAGATGCGCGCGCGCACCCAATCCGGATTGCCTTCCCGGTTGACGTCGATCGCCGCGACGATCCTGGTGGCGCCGAGATTGCGCAGGCGGAAGGTGAGCGTCGCCTGCTTGCGCGCGCCGCGGAGCAGCGGGAAAGCCAGCGACTGCGTTGTCACCGCAACGGGAGATTGCGCGGCCGCCGCCAGATCGAGCGCGCCGGTGCCCTGCGCCGTGAGCGGATACCCGTCGATCTTCTTCGCGCTCGCGGCGAGCAGCGACCTGAGCTCGCTCTCGCTCAGCTCGGGCCGCGCTTGCGTGAGCAGCGCCGCCGCACCGGCGACCTCCGCGGCGGCGGCGCTCGTGCCGCTGACCGTGGCAAAGGCCGGATAGCCGTTCTCGGTAGTGCCGGCATCGGCGCTGGCGATGCCGACGCCGGGAGCAACGAGGTTCGGCTTGATCTCGCCGCTGAAGGAGAGGCCCTGTGAGGAGAAGGAGGCGACCTTGCCGTTGTCGGGATTGGCGATCGAGAAGGGCTTGCCGATCGAGACCTCGACCTTCTCGCCCCGGCTCAGCCTGATGTTCGCCTCCCTGCCGACAGCGGCCGGGACGCTGACCACCGGCACGGTGACGTTCTCGTCCAGGCCGAGCGCGCCGCTCGGCAGCGAGGTGCCGTAGAGAACCACCGCCGAGGCGCCGGCCAATCCGGCGTTCAGGGCACCGCTACGGGGATCGTCGCCGGCGTTCACGAGCGCCGCCTTGCCGGCCACGAGGCTGTAGCCCTTCGTGTTGAAGAAGCGGCCGAGCTCGGGCGCGGCCTGCAGCTCCTCGGCCGTCGCGGCGACCGCCAGCGGACGGGCGAGCAGCTTGGTCAGCGCCTGCTTGGGCGCCGCCGAGCCTCCCAGCGAGACCGCCTCGTTGTAGAGAACGTCGAGGCCGCTGCGAACGACGACGCGGACTCTCTCGCTCGTCTGGCGCAGGTCGAGGGCGCCGACCGTGAGCGCATCCGAGGCGCCTCCCGGACTGCCGATCGAGCCCTGCACCTGCCCGGAGCCGCCGTCGTTTCCGGCCGCCGCGACGACGAGCATGTCGAGCGCCGCGGCGCCCGATACGGCTCGTGCCTCGGGGCCATCCGAGAAGCCCGCCAGCGGCGCCGACACTCCGACCAGGGCGATCCGCGCCGCGTCGTGCGCGTCACCGTCGGCGTTCGGGTCGACGGCTCGCTCGAGCCCGGCGATCAGCTGGTCGGTGCGGCCGTAGACCTGGTAGGCGCCGCTCGTGTCTCGCTGCCAGCCCGCCACCCGGATGGGCAGGATCGAAGCCCCGGGCGCAACGCCGCCGAACGCCGCCGGGCCAACGATGATGCCGGCGAGCTGGGTTCCGTGGCGCTCGAGCTGAGTCCGGTTGTCGGGATTGGGCGCGGCGTCGGCCTCCGGGTCGCCGCCGACGACGTCCAGCCCTGGCTGCACGTGACCGCGCAGGTACTCGTGCAGGCGATCGACGCCCGTATCGAGCAGCGCGATCGTCACGCCGCGGCCATCGTAGGGCGGAAGGCTCACCTCGCTGTGATAGCCCCTTGTCAGGGCGGGCGGATTGCCGAGTGACTGCACGTCGAGCGAGGTTGGATAGGTGACGCGCACCGGGTAGACGGCTCGCACCTCGGAGGAGCGCTCGAGTACGGCGATCGTGCCCGCGTCGAGCGCGGCCGAGAAGCCGTTGATGACACGGGTGAAGCTGAACTCGGGCTCGATCGCGGCCCCGCGCAGGGCGAGCTTGGCGATGATCGATTTCTGGTCGGAGACGGCCTCGGCGTTCCAGGCGCGCTCCTGTTCGTCACTGGCCAGGCCGCCGGCGGCCGCGACGCGATCGGCCAGCGACTGAGCGTGGAGCACGACGATTACGCGCTCCCCGACCGAGACGTTCGAGCGCGGCGACCCGGCCAGGCCGGCCCAGTCGTTTGCGCCCGTCTGCGCATCGTCGCCGCCTCCTCTCAGGGCGAGCCCAAGCCAGATCGCGCCCGCGAAGAAGAGCGCCACGAACGCAAGGCGCGAGAGCTTACGCAAGCTGCCGGGAGGCGTAGGCATCGAGATCAAGATAGCCGGGCGGCATAAGAGGCTCGAGGTAGCGGGCGGCCGAGGCGATCATTGCCGCGTTGTCGGTGCACAGCTCGACCGGTGCCAGGGCCGCGCCGGCGAGGGCTTCGCGCAGCTCGGAGTTGGCGGCCACTCCGCCCGCGACGGCGATCTGGCTAGCGCCTGTCTGCTCGGCCGCCTGCAGCGTTCGCTCCACCAGCGCTCGCACGATCGCGTGCTGATAGGACGCGGCCAGATCGGCGCGCCTGCGCTCCAGCTCGCCGGGCGCGAGATCGCGTACCTCGTAGAGCAGGGCGGTCTTGAGGCCCGAGAAGGAGAAGTCGAGGCCGTCCAGGCGGGCGACCGGGAACGAGTAGGCGCTCTTGTCGCCCGCGCGCGCGAGCTCGTCGAGAGCGGCGCCGCCCGGATAGCCGAGCCCGAGCAGGCGAGCGCCCTTGTCGAAGGCCTCGCCGGCCGCGTCGTCCAGCGTCGTCCCGAGCAACCTGAAGGTCGTGTGCTCCTGCACGTCCAGAAGCAGCGTGTGGCCGCCGCTGGTGAGCAGGCAGAGGAACGGCGGTTCGAGCCGAACCGGATCGAGATAGAGCGCCGCCACGTGCCCGAGCAGATGGTCGACCGGCGTCAGCGGTAGCCCCCCGGCCCAGGCGATCGCCTTGGCGGCCGAGATGCCCACGAGCAAGGCGCCGATCAGCCCAGGCCCCTGCGTGACCGCGACGCCGTCCAGCTGCTCGAAGCTCAGTTCGGCCTCGTCGAGCGCCTCCTGCACCACCGGCGCGATCAGCTCCAGATGCCGGCGCGAGGCGACCTCCGGCACGACACCACCGAAGCGGGCGTGCAGCTCGGCCTGCGACGAGACGACGTTGGCGTGCAGGCGCCCGGCGTCGTCGATCAGCGCCGCCGCGGTCTCGTCACAGGAGGTCTCGATCGCCAGGATCACGTTCTCGGCGCTCTCACTCTTCGCTGCCCGTCGCTGCGGCGGAGTTGCTTCGCCACATGATCAAAGCGTCTTCGTGGTCGTCCAGGTAGTAACCGCGCCGGACGCCGTGCATCTTGAAGCCGAATCGCTCGTAGAGCCGGATCGCCGCCTCGTTCGACCTTCGCACCTCGAGCGTGTAGCCGCGCTCGCGACCGCCCTCGCTGCGCGCGAAGAAATCCTCCAGCAACAGCCCCGCCACGCCGCGGCGGCGCCAGGCCGGGTCGACCGCGAGGTTCATGATGTGCCAGTCGTCGACGAACAGCGAGACGATCAGGTAGCCGATCGCGCGCTCCAGCCGGAAGGCGCCGAGGCAGATCGAGCTCGACTTGATCAGCTCGCCGGCGAACATGGCGCGCGACCAGGGCAGGCTGTAGCACTCCCGCTCGATCTCCTCGATCCGATCGAGGTCGGCGAACTGAAGCGGTGCCACCTCGGGCGCCCAGCGCGTTTCCCGCTCCTGCTTGCCGGTCATCGCTCGAGCGCCTTCTCGGCGTCGGGGATGCGCAGGTAGAGCGGCTGCACCAGCTCCGCGGGCCCGAACTCACCGGCCAGGCGCGCGTGGAAGCGGGCCCGGACCGAATGCAGCTCGCTGGCGTCGGGAGGAACCTCGGCGCCGGCCGCCTCGAGCACGGCGCGGTAGCGGACGGCGCCGTCGCCGACGCAGAGCGCTCCGGCCGGGAGAGTGAGATTCTCCGGTCTGGCCACGGCCGGCACGCCGTCGACCAGCGTGAAGATCTCCTTACGGCTGCCGTCGATGACGGGCAGAGAGCCGGGAGCTCCCTCTCGCAGCGCCGCAAGTGTCGAGACTCCGCCCAGGGGAAGGCCCAGTGCCAGCGCCAGGCCACGCGCCGCCGCCAGGCCGATGCGAATACCGGTGAAGCTTCCCGGGCCCGTGCCACAGACGATCCGGTCGAGGTCGCGGGCGCTGAAGCCCCCCTCGGCGAGGAGCCCGTCCGCGGCGCCGAGCACAGAAACAGCCTTCGTCTCGCGCTCGCCGAGGAGCTCTTCGCCCGCGAGGAGCGCGCAGCTCGAGCGGGGAGTGGCGGTGTCAAAGGCGAGCGTCAGCACGGTCGAGACCTGCAAGCAGGGTTGCGTCTGAGCTGACGATGGTAATGCGCCTGCGGGTCGCGCCGTCGTGCTCGAGCGAGACCGCGGCTCGCGCCGGCGGCAGCACGCCCGCCCCGGCCTCGGGCCACTCGACGAAGACGGCGGCGTCCGAGAAGTAGGGCTCGAGGTCGCCCCACTCCGCCGCCGAGACGCTTCTGAAGCGATAGAGATCGAGGTGAGACACGGTCAGGCGCCCCTGGTAGCGATGCCCGATCGCGTAGGTCGGGCTGGTCACGGGCCCCTCGACGCCGAGCGCCCGGCAGGCGCCGCGCACGAACGTCGTCTTGCCCGCCCCCAGCTCGCCGGCGACCGTGACCACATCACCCGGCACGAGCGCAGCGGCCAGCTTGCCCGCGAGGCGCTCGGTCTCTTCGGCGGAAGCACTCAAGAACTCCATCCTGCGAAGGCTAGCTAGACGCCTCGGTCACGCCCGCTCGGGGCCTCTCTCATCCGGACGCTACCCGGACATGTCCATTCCGCCGCGGCCTCGAAACGCCTGCTCAGACCGCGCCTCGAACCACTCCGGACACGTCCCTGTGCCTGGCACCGGGATATGGCCCGGATGGACACGGACGCCGCTCGGGCGGCGATGTCTGCGGCGGATAGGTCGAGTGCGAGCGAAAAGCGTCAGAAGAGATCGAGCTGAGCTTCGGATTCCGTCGCGGTCGGCTGCGCCGCGGGAGGAGAAGGAACAGCCTCGTTCGGGACGGGCGCCGGCCCGCGCCCGAGCAGCTGCGGCAAGCGAGCGAAGTCCTCTTCCAGCACGCCCAGCATGGCCCGCGTGTAGAGCGCCGCCGCCGGGTGGTAGATCGGATAGAGCAGCACCCGGCTCGTACCGAGCTCGATGCTCTGCTCGACGCCGTGCACGCGCGTGATCCCCGCGGGATTGCCGGAGAGCAGCTTGGTGGCGAAGTTGCCCAGTGTCGCCACGATGCGCGGCTGAATCAGCTCGATCTGGCGAAAGAGGTGGCTCTGGCAGGCCTCGATCTCGCTTGGCTGCGGATCGCGATTGGCGGGCGGGCGGCATTTGAGCACGTTGCCGATGAAGACGTCTTCCCTGCCGAGGCCGATCTCGCCGAGCAGGCGCTCGAGCAGCTTGCCGGCGGCGCCGACGAAGGGGATGCCCTGCTGGTCCTCGTGGAAGCCCGGCGCCTCGCCCACGAACATCAGCTCGGCGTCGGCGTTCCCCGCGCCGAAGACGGCCTGGGTACGCGTCTCGGCCAGCGGGCAGGCGGTGCAGGAAGAGACGGCGTTGTAAAGCGAGACCAGCTCGGCTCGACGAGCCTCGCTAGTGGCCACCGCATCCACCGCAGTTGCCGCCGGCGCAGGTACCGCAGGACTTGCTCGAGCCGCCCGCGGTGGCGAAGCTCGAGAACTTGCGGGTCACCTTTTTCGCCGCGCAGGACGGACAGGTCGGTGTCTCGTCCGCATGCACGAGCTCCTCGAAGTGGTGCTCGCACTGCATGCAGACGTATTCGTAGATCGGCATCGTTTTGCAGTGTAGACGGAGGCGCAGATCTCAAGCCGGCGGCTGGGTGACGAGCCCGATGACGGTAGTGCGGCGGGAACTTCTCTATTCGCCCTCCGCCGAGCCACCCGCCCGCGGGGTCGTTTGAAGGTAACGCCTCTCCGGTGCACGAAACGCACGAGCTCGTGCCGAATGCGGATCGCTTCTCGATCGCACGAACCGCCCGCCCCAGCCCACGAGCTCTACGGACACCATCTCGAATCCTCGGCCGCAACTGACAGAGCCGCGCCGGCTGGGACTAGACTGAGCGAAGGATCGCCCGGTATCCAAATTGGAACTGGAGCAAGGTATGAGCAAGGCAACGAGAAGTCAGGCGACATGAAGGTCGTCCACGCCAAGAGCGAGCTACGAAGCGCGCTCGAGCCCCTTCGCGCCGGCCGCGTCGGGCTGGTGCCGACGATGGGCGCCTTCCACGAGGGGCACCTGACCCTGCTCCGGGCCGCCCGCCGGGAATGCGACACCGTCGTCTGCAGCCTGTTCGTCAACCCGACCCAGTTCGGCCAGGGCGAGGATCTCGAGCGCTACCCGCGTAACGACGCGCGCGACCGCGAGCTGGCCCGCGCCGAAGGCGTCGACTTCCTGTTCGCGCCCGCGCCCGAGGAGATGTATCCGCCGGGCTTCGAGACCTGGGTCGAGCCCGAAAGGCTGGCGCTGGAGCTGGAGGGCGTGATCAGGCCCACCCATTTCCGCGGCGTCGCCACGATCTGCCTCAAGCTGTTCAACGTCGTCCAGCCGAACGTCGCCTACTTCGGCAACAAGGACGCCCAGCAGCTGGCCGTGATCGAGCGCCTCGTGCGCGACCTCGATCTGGAGCTGGAGATCCGCCCGGTCGAGACCGTTCGCGACGAGGACGGCCTGGCGCTCTCTTCACGTAACAGCTATCTCTCCCCGGCCGAGCGTCGGATCGCGCTGGCGCTGCCAAAGGCGCTGACACTCGGCGCCGAGGCCGCGCGAGACGGCGGCGACGCGGTAGTAACGGCACGCGCCGCGCTCGACGAAGAGCCCGGCCTGAAGACGCAGTACGTCGCCACCCGCGACTACGACGGGCAGCGCCTGCTGGCCGCCGTGCAGGTCGGAAAGACTCGTTTGATCGACAACGTTCCCCTGAAAGGAAGCGGGAAATGAGCACTCCTCCTCCGGGGAAGCTCGGACTGCCCGAGCTCGCCGCGATGAAGCGTCGCGGCGACAAGATCGTCATGGTCACCGCCTACGACGCGCCGGGCGCCCGCTTCGCCGAGGACGCCGGGATCGACATCCTGCTGGTCGGCGACACCGCCGCGATGGTCGTGCTCGGGCACGAGTCCACCACCGTGCCGGTGACGGTCGAGGAGATGCTCTTTCTTACGCGCACGGTCGCCCGCGCCGCGAAGCGCCCGATCATCGTCGGCGACATGCCCTTCGGCTCCTACCAGGTGTCCGACGAGGAGGCCGTCTCGAACGCCATCCGTTTCGTCAAGGAGGGCGGCGCCGACGTGATCAAGCTTGAAGGTGCGGGCACCTCGGTCGCACGGGCCCGGGCCATCGTCCAAGCCGGCATTCCGGTGATGGGCCATATCGGCCTGACGCCGCAGTCCGCGACCATGCTCGGCGGCTTCAAGACGCAGGGCAAGACGGCGGAGCGCGCGCTCGAGCTGGTTGCAGAGGCGCTCGAGCTGCAGGGCGCGGGCTGCTTCTCGCTCGTGCTCGAGGCGGTGCCCTCCGCGGTGGCGCGCCGGATCACCGAGCTGCTCGATATTCCGACCTTCGGCATCGGCGCGGGCGCGGGCTGCGACGGCCAGGTGCTCGTCTACCACGACCTGCTCGGCCTGACCGAGGGACACCTGCCGCGCTTCGTCAAGCGCTACGCCAACCTCTCGGCCGAGATCAAGGGTGCGCTCGGCGCCTACGCCGAAGAGGTTCGCAGCGGCGCCTTCCCCGACGAGGAGCACGCCTACACGATGGACGAGGCGGAGCTGGCGGAGTTCGAGCGGGCGCTAGAGGATCGCTCCCGCGTCAGCAATTAGCGAAAACGGCCCGGATCGAATCTGCGGATCCGCCTGCGACGCTTCACTAGCGCGATCGAGTGGAACAAGGAAGCCATTACGACGACCGCCGCGCCGACAATCTCCGCTTCCGCGTTGTTGACGCCGAGCCCGACGATCATCACCGCGAATGCCGCAATCCCACATCGTGCGAAGACGACCTCTCCATCGCGAAGAGGCCTAAAGATCACCATCCGTACGAGCAGGCCGCATTCTTCCCAGGTGGGCATCCAGATGGACAGTGCGATGGAGAGCCAGATCCCCACCCAAGCGAGAACGGCGATCGCAACGTCCCGCCCGAGGCTGGCGGTGACGAACAAAAGGCTTGGCTCCATTGGGCGAATTATGGAGCTAGCGGCGCCTTCCCCGACGAGGAGCACGCCTACACGATGGACGAGGCGGAGCTGACCGAGTTTGAGGCGGCGCTTCGGAGCCGCGAGCCGGTCTCGGAATGACGTTCCGCCGCCCGGCCTATCGGCGATAGATCGAGGCCGATCGAGCGTCGAGGCGGCGCCATTCCTGCTCCCTGATCGGCCTGCCTCGAGGCTGCTCCGCGACCGGGGCGGGCTCTGGCCGGTGTCCGGTCGAATCGTGCAGACCGACCTGGTTCCTATGCTGATTGCGTCTTGTAATAGAAGGAGGCGAAATGGCTCGCGCTGATAAGGACCAGAAAGGCTCGGCGAGCGGCAAGTCGGCGAACGGTGGAACGCCGGTCACAACCGCTCAACTTCGCAAGGAACTAGTCGCCCACTTCCGCGCCGAGCGCACCCGGCTTCGTGCTCAATGGGTGGAGATGATGACGGCCAAGGGACTGCTCGAAGGTCTCACGGCCAAGGAGACCGAGACCGAATCGGCCGCCATCTACGACACCTGCGTCGACTGTCTGAACAAGGACGACTTCCAGTCGGCTCAGGCCTACGCGGCGAGGATGGCCGAGCGCGGCGTGCTGCGCGGCATGACGCCCGAGCAGATCCTCGGCGGCATGCTGACGCTGCGAGACGTCTACGGCCGCAGTCTGTTCGAGCGCTACGCCGGCGACTCCGATCGCCTAAGTGCCGCGCTCGATCTCTACGAGCCCGTTGCCAACACGATTCTCTCGATCGTCGCGATCGCGTTTCTCGAGGAGCGCGAGCGTACCGTGCGGCAGCAGCAGGAGGCGATTCGCGAGCTGTCCACACCGGTTCTGCGCGTGCGAGATCGCATGCTGATCCTTCCGATCATCGGCCTGATCGACACCAGGCGCGCCCGTCAGCTAACCGATCAGCTCCTGCACGCAATCCGGGAGCACCGCGCCAAGACCGTAGTGATCGATATCACCGGCGTACCCTCGGTCGACTCCAAGGTCGCCAACCACCTCGTGCAGACGGTCACCGCGGCGAGACTGCTGGGGGCGACGGCGATCCTCACCGGGGTCTCGGCCGAGATTGCCCAGACGCTGGTCGTAATCGGTGCCGATCTCGCCGCCATCACCACCGTCGGCGACCTGCAGGGTGGAATCGAGCTCGCGGACGCGTTGCTCGGCTACAAGGTTGTCCTCGAGGAGAAGCTGCCCACGCTCGAGCTACCGGCGATCTAGGCGCGATCGTCATGTACGTCCCGATCCTCAAGCAAGGCACGCTCCTGATCGCTTCGGTGCAGTCGGCCCTTACCGACAGCGATCTGAGGACGCTGCAAAACGAACTGCTCGCCAAGGTGGGCGAGCTACGTTCGCGCGGCGTGATCATCGACGTCACGGCGCTCAACGTGATGGACTCGTTCGCCACACGAACGCTGCGCAACACAGCGGCAATGCTCAATCTACGCGGCGCGAAGACGGTGATCGTCGGTATCCAGCCGGAGGTTGCACTCTCGATGGCCCAGCTCGGCCTGACGCTGGATAACGTCGGCACCGCCCTCGATCTCGAGGAAGGCCTGATGATGCTGAGCGCGGCGCTGCGAGCGAGCTGAGATGGAGAACAACAGAGCTCTTCAGGGCGGGGCCGGGCCAAGCGAACGAGAGATCAGGATCGACGACGAGTCCGACATCCTTGTCGCCAGATCGTTTGCTCGGGATATCGGAGCGATGGCAGGCTTCGACGACGTCGACCTGACGCTGATCTCCACGGCAGTTTCCGAGCTGGCGAGGAACATTCTCGATTATGCGAGGCGTGGAGAGGTTCGCCTGCGCCTGCTCGACGACGGCGGCAGGCGCGGCATCGCGATCGTCGCCAGCGACGAAGGGCCGGGAATACCGGACATCGAGGCGGCGATGCAGGACGGCTTCTCGACGGGCGGAGGATTGGGACTGGGGCTTCCGGGCACTCGTAGGTTGACGGATGAGTTCGAGATCTCTTCCGGCCCCGACGGCACGGTCGTCGAGGCGAGAAAGTGGGTGTTGCCGCCATAGCGGCACGGGGCACGAACGCGGTGGTGGACTGGGCGGTCGGAAGCCGTCCCATTTCCAGCGAGCAGTACTCGGGTGATATGCACCTGGTCAAGGCGCTGCCCGGGGAGGTGCTGCTCGCGGTCGTGGACGGATTGGGGCATGGAGCGGAGGCCACGGAGGCGGCGGAGGTCGCAATCGACGCCCTGACCGAGCGCGCTCCCGCCCCCCTCGAGGCGCTGGTGAGGTTCTGCCACGAGCGCACTCAGCACACGCGCGGCGTCGCGCTGACGCTCGCCTCGATCGAGGGCGACGGCTCGCGGATGAGCTGGCTCGGTGTCGGTAACGTCGAGGGTGTGCTGCTTCCAGCGAATACGGACGTAAAGCGCGAGACCGTTATGCAGCGCAGCGGAATCGTCGGCTACCGGTTGCCGACACTTCAGAGCTCCACCCTGCCCGTGCAGCCCGGCGACCTCCTGCTGCTGGCAACCGATGGGATTAGTAGTGACTTCACAGACGTCGTCGATCGGGACGCGAAGCCCAGCCGAATCGCCGATGACATACTCGGCACGAAGGCACGAATGAACGATGACGCGCTCGTGCTGGTCGCCCGAATCAGAAAGCTATAGTCATGAACCGATCGGAGTTGGCAGCGAGCTACACCGACGCGCTCCGCAACTACCTTGCGAGCGCCAGCGAGTCGACCCTGGAACGGGCCTACGAGCTGGGACGGCTGGCGATCGAGAGCGGGCTCAGCTCGACCGACATCGTCGCCGCCCATCACCAGGCGCTACGCGCCCTCGATCTGGCCCTCGGCAGCGAACTGACGCAGGGACGAAAGGAGCGCTTCCTGATCGAGTCGCTCGGCCCGATCGAGATGACCCGCCACGGCTACATCCAGGCGAACCGCGACCTGCAGCGGCTGTTCGAGGAGATCTCCGAGCGGACGGCGGAGCTGGAGAACGCCAACTACGAGCTCGAGTCCTTCAACTACTACATCTCGCACGACATGCGCACCTCGCTGCAGGCGATCCTCGGTTTCTCACAGACTCTCGAGGGCCACTACGGCGGCGAGCTCTCGGCCGGCGCGCAGCGCTGCGTAGAGCAGATCACAAACGGCGCCGGCAAGATGGCGGAGCTGATCGATGGGCTGCTCAGCCTCGCCCAGGTGGGAGGAGCGCCGCTCGAGCGGCAGCCGGTCGATATCGACGAGCTCGCGCACAAGGCGATGAGCGAGCTCGATTCACAGCTCGCGGGTCGCAAGATCGAGGTGGTTTATCAGGACGTTCCAGTTGTCAGCGGCGACCCGGTGCTGCTCGAGAGGTTGCTCGTCAACCTGCTCGCGAACGCGGTCAAGTTCACCGGCCTGCGCAAGCGGGCGAAGATCGAGATCGGTGCCTTCGAGAAAGACGGTGAGCAGGTCATCTTCGTGCGCGACAACGGCGTCGGCTTCGACATGAAGCGAGCACGCAGGCTGTTCGGCCTGTTCGAGCGCCTGCACAGCGCCGAGGAGTTCGAGGGCACCGGGATCGGGCTCGCGCTCGCCAATCGCATCGTCGCCCGCCACGGCGGCCGGATCTGGGCGGAGGCCGCCAAGGGGAAGGGCGCCACGTTCTACTTCACGCTCGAAAAGGCGAAGGCCGTCTCGCCGCACCCGGCCTGAGTCGCGCTCGCCACCCGGACGTGTCTTCACGTCGCTAACCGCAGTCAGCTCGGGCCGGTTTCTCCCAGCGCCGAGCCTCGCCGGGCCGTTGCATGCAAGACCTGACCCCCTACGGCTTCGCTATGAAGGCCTGCTTCGAGTGCCGGTCGAAGCCGGCCGACTCGTAGAAGCTGAAGGTCCCCTCGTCGAGCCTCCCGGTGAGAAGCATCACCTTGTAGCAGCCCGACGACCAGGCGTCGGCCAGGGCGCGCTCGAGGATGGCCTTGCCGTAGCCGCGGCGCCGGTGATCGGCGTGGGTGACCACGTTCTCGATCACGCCGTAGGGCCTGCAGGCGCGGGTGAGGTTCGGGATCACGGTGAGCGTGCAGCTCGTCACCAGCTCGCCGCCGACAAGGCCGCCGTAGTAGCGGTAGTTGGGGCTCGAAAGCAGCTCGTTCCAGACAGACTCGACAACCGGGCGGGCGGGCAGAGGCAGGTCGGCGTCGTGGAGGAACTCATACAGCGCCAGCAGGTTGTCGAGATCGCCGGGCTCGAGCTCGCGGATGTTCATTGGGCCGCGAGCTCTCCGGGAAGAAGCGAGAACATGAACGAGTCTCGACGCCGCCCGTCCGGATGGGGAAGGTGCGAGCGCAGGACGCCCTCGTGCTGGAAGCCGGCCTTCGCGGCAACTCGCTGCGAGGCGAGATTGTCGGGGTCGGTGATCAGCTCCAACCGCTCCAGTTTCAGGTCGTCGAGCGCGTATCGGCAGAGAAGGCGCAGGGCTCCGCTCATCACGCCGCGGCCCCGGGCGCTGCGAACGCACCAGTAGCCGATGTGGCCTGTTCGCGTTTGCCCGTTCACGACGATCCCGATCGACCCGACCAGGCTGCCTCTCTCCTCGATGGCGAACTGATGAGGCCCCAGATCCAGCTCTCCCGTGACGAAGGCCCGCGCGTCTTCCTGGCTGTAGGGCCGCGGGATGAATGGAATCCAGTGCAAGATTTCTGGATCCTGGCAGGCCTCGTAGACGGCAGCTGCATCGTCTTTCTGCCAGGGACGCAGAATGACGCGCTCGTCGCGTAGCTCCATTCGCACAAGTTATCCGGAATCCGGTTCTTGCGGCCGGGAAGGGACGTATGGCATGATGTATGGCATGCGAAAGACGACCGTCTACCTTCCGGACGCCCTCAAGGCGCGGCTAGAGCGGGTCGCCGAGGAGAATCACAGCTCCGAGGCCGAGGTGATCCGCGAGGCGATCGATCGCTACACCGGCGAGCGCGAGCGCCCCCGCCCGAGAGTGCCCCTGTTCGGCAACGGCAAGGTCGAGCCGATCGAGAACCTCGACGATGCGCTCCGGGGCTTCGGTGAGCGGTGATCCTGCTCGACTCGAGCGGCCTGCTCGCCGCTCTCAACCCCGACCAGCCACAGCACGAAGCCGCGCGTGCGGCGCTCGCCGCCGAGAGCGCACCGCTCATCCTCTCGCCCTTCGTGCTGGCCGAGCTCGACTACCTGATCGCCACTCGCGGAAGCGTCGAGGCCGAGCTCGCTTTCCTTGGCGAAGTCGCCGCTGGAGCGTACGAAATCGCTGCTTTCGACAGCGACGACGTCCGAGCCGCTGCGGCGGTTATCACTAGGTACCACGACCTCGAGATCGGTATCGCCGACGCCTCGCTGGTGGTGCTCGCCGCGCGCTACAAGACGGAGCGCATTCTCACGCTCGACGAGCGGCACTTCCGCGCTCTGCGCTCGCCGCAAGGCAAAGCATTCATGTTGCTGCCCGCCGATAGCCGCGGCTGAGCGTCACGCCGCCGCAACCGTGCTCGGCAGAACTTCGCGCAGGTAGCGCCCCGTGTGACTCTCCTCGATCCGGGTGATCTGCTCGGGCGTGCCGGTGGCGATCACCTCGCCGCCCTCCTCGCCGCCCTCGGGGCCGAGATCGATGATCCAGTCGGCCTGCTTGATCACGTCCAGGTTGTGCTCGATCACGACCACCGTGTTACCGGCGTCAGCGAGGCGCTGCAGCACCTCGAGCAGCTTCTGGATGTCGGCGAAGTGCAGGCCCGTGGTCGGCTCGTCGAGGATGTAGAGCGTGCGCCCGGTGGCGATCTTGGACAGCTCAGCCGCCAGTTTGACGCGCTGCGCCTCGCCGCCCGAGAGCGTCGTCGCGGGCTGGCCGAGCTTCACGTAGTCGAGCCCGACGTCGTGCAGCGTCTGCAGGCGGCGGCGGATCTTGGGGATCTTGACGAAGAACTGCAGCGCCTCCTCGACCGACATCTCCAGCACGTCGGCGATCGACTTGCCCTTGAAGTGCACCTCCAGGGTCTCGCGGTTGTAGCGGCGTCCGTGGCAGGTTTCGCAGGGCACGTAAACATCGGGCAGGAAGTGCATCTCGATCTTGATCTGGCCGTCGCCCCGACACGTCTCGCAGCGGCCGCCGCGCACGTTGAAGGAGAAGCGCCCGGGCCGGTAGCCGCGCACCTTCGACTCGGGCGTGAGCGAGTAGAGCTCGCGGATATGGGTGAACAGGTCGGTGTAGGTGGCCGGGTTGGAGCGCGGCGTACGACCGATCGGCGCCTGGTCGATGTCGATGACCTTGTCGAAGGCCTCGATGCCCTCGATGTCGTCGTGGCGGCCGGGCTTGACCCGCGCCCGCTGCAAGCGGTTGGCCAGCGCCTTGTAGACGATCTCGTTGACGAGCGTGGACTTACCGGAGCCCGAGACCCCTGTCACGCAGACGAACTTCCCGAGCGGAAACTCGACGTCGATTCCCTTCAGGTTGTGCTGGCGCGCACCGAGCACCTTGAACGAGCCGTGATCGTCGATTCTCCTGTCGGGCACCGCGATCGTACGGCGCTGCGAAAGGAAGTCGCCGGTGATCGAGCCGGGCGTCTCGGAGATCAGATCCGCCGGCCCCTCGGCCACGACCTCTCCCCCGTGCTCGCCCGCGCCGGGCCCCATGTCCACGATCCAGTCGGCCGAGCGCATCATCTGCTCGTCGTGCTCGACCACGATCACCGTGTTGCCGATGTCGCGCAGGCGCTCGAGCGTGACGATCAGGCGCCCGTTGTCGCGCTGGTGCAGCCCGATCGAGGGCTCGTCGAGGATGTAGAGCACGCCGACCAGCTGCGAGCCGATCTGGGTCGCCAGGCGCAGGCGCTGCGCCTCGCCGCCGGACAGGGTCGCCGAGGCGCGGTCGAGCTGCAGATAGCCGACGCCGACGTCGTCGAGGAAGGTGAGCCGCGCCTTCAGCTCGCGGATGATGCGCTCGCCGATCAGGCGCTCGGTCTCGGACAGCTCCAGCCGATCGAGGAACACGCGCGCCCGGCTGACCGACATCCCGGTGAACTCGTTGATGTTCTTGCCGCAGACCGTCACCGCCAGTACCTCGGGCTTGAGCCGCGCGCCGTGGCAGACCGGGCACGGCCTGAGGCTCATGAACTCCTCGATCTTCTCGCGTGAGCCCTCGGAGTCGGTCTCGCGGTAACGGCGGGCGAGGTTGTTGAGCACGCCCTCGAAGGAGGTCGAGTAGGCGCGCCGGAAGCCCATCCGGCTGCGGTATGAGACGTGGATGCGCTCGCCCTTGGTGCCGTCCAGAACGAGGCTGCGCTCGCGATCGGAGAGATCCTGCCAGGGCGTCTCGAGGTCGATCCCGTAGTGCTCCGCGAGGCCCTGGATGATGCCCTCGTAGTAGCCGTTGTGGCCGACCGGCCAGGGTGCGACCGCCCCTTCGCTGATCGAGAGGGTTGGGTCGGGAACCACCAGCTCGGGATCGATCTCCTGCTGCGAGCCGAGGCCGGTGCAGCGCGGGCAGGCGCCGTGCGGCGAGTTGAAGGAGAAGATGCGCGGCTCCAGCTCGGGCAGGCCGATTCCGTGCTCGGGGCAGAGCAGATTCTCGGAGAACGTCATCGGCTCGCCCCCCAACACGTCGATCGTGACCAGCCCGTCCGCGAGCTGCGCCGCCGTCTCGATCGACTGGGTCAGGCGCGTGCGCAACTCGGAGCGCATCACGAGCCGGTCGACCACCACCTCCAGCGTGTGCTTGAACTTCTTGTCCAGCTCGATCGCGTCTTCGAGCAGCCGCTCGGCGCCGTCCACCTTCACGCGGGTGAAACCTTCCGTGCGCAGGTGCTCGAGCAGGTCCTTGAACTCGCCCTTGCGATCGCGCGCCACCGGCGCGTTGACTGTGAAGCGCGTCTCCTCCGGCAGGCGCAGCACCTGGTCGACGATGGTGTCGATCGACTGGCCGGCGATCGGGCGGCCGCAAACCGGGCAGTGCGGCTTGCCGATGCGCGCATAGAGCAGGCGCAGATAGTCGTAGATCTCGGTCACCGTGCCGACCGTCGAGCGCGGGTTGCGCGAGGTCGTTCGCTGGTCGATCGAGATCGCCGGCGAGAGACCTTCGATCGACTCCACGTCCGGCTTCTGCATCATCTGCAGGAACTGGCGCGCGTAGGCCGAGAGCGACTCGACGTAGCGGCGCTGGCCCTCGGCGTAGATCGTGTCGAAGGCGAGCGACGACTTGCCCGAACCGGACAGCCCGGTGATGCAGATCAGCTTGTAGCGCGGCAGCCGAAGGGTGACGTCCTTGAGGTTGTGTTCCTTGGCGCCGTGGACGACGAGCTCTTCGCCTGTCTTCTCTCTGGTCATCTCAATTCCAGTCTAGCCTCGGGCCTCAAGACGAACACCTGTTCGCATGGGGAGAGTATCAGCTTCTCAGCGGATGTGAAAAGGAGATGCTCGGAGCGCTTCTCGAGGGTACCGGCGCCTCCTCGATCACGCCCCCGGGGCTCCCTCGGGGCGGAGCGCGCTAGCGGAGAAAACCGCTCGAGAACGTATCGATTTCGAGTCGAGACGTTCGCCGAATCGGGATTCGAGCTTGCACGGATACTCGTGTCTGAATTGGCTCAGTCTCTTGCGGTCTTCGCCGAATTTGGGCGGTACATTTACCCGACCCCGCGGGCGGGTGGCTCGGTGCCGGCGAAAAGAGAATCGCTCCGAGCAAACCAACGATCCGCTACCGAGTTGCGAACGAGCCCGCGAGCTACGCCACCAGCCGCGCCTCGGCCAGCTCCGTGATCAGCTCCTGCAGCTCGGCCGGATCGGGCACGAAGTCGATCTCCAGCTCGCCGGCGATCACGGTGCCGTAGCGGAGCAGGCGCCCCGTAAGCGTCTGCTCGATCTCCAGTGCGCCGAGGCTCGAGAGCGCCACGCTCGCCGTGCGGCGCCCGAGCACTCCGGTTACAACGCTGAGCCGCTCGCTGGTAAGAACGATCTTGGTGCGGTCCCAGCGCCAGGCCGCGCGCAGGGCCACCAGCGCCGCCAGCGCCATCGCCACGACGCCGCCGGCCGACCAGGGCCAATCGAGCAACAGCAGGGCCGCTCCGGCGCAGGCCAGGACGAGCGCCTTGGCGACGCTGCCGCCGAGCACGATCCCGTGCTGGCGGGTCTCGAGCAGCACGCGCTCTCGCGATGACAGACGCATGATTCTGCGTTCGATCCGCGGATTTGATTACCTTCGCCGCCGCATGGGGCGAAAAACTCTGATCGGGCTGATCAGTGCAGCGATCGCAGTCGCGGCCGCGCTGAGCCTGGTACTCATGCCCGGCGATTCCGGTCGGCTTCGCTCCAGTCCCCTGACCGCACAGGCCAGCCGGCAACTGGTGGATGCCGGCGCAGCCAGCGCGATCGTCTACGTCGCCGATGGAAGCAGGCGCTACGAGGGAGCCGCCGCGGCCGACGGAGCCAAGCCGCCGCGGCCCGACCAGCGCTTCGCGGTCGGCAGCGTGACCAAGACCTTCACCGCCGTGATCGTGCTCGAGCTCGCCGCCGAAGGGAAGCTGCGCCTGGACTACTCGCTCGAGCGCTACTTGCCCGGAGTTGTCATAGGCGGAGAGAAGATCACGATTCGCGAGCTGCTCCAGCACCAGTCGGGCCTGGCCAACTACACGGACTACGCCGACTGGACGCTCAAGGCGGCGCTGTCGCCGAGTCTCCACCCGCTCGACATCCTCCGCTTCGCGGCAAAGAAACCGCGCGTTTTCAAGCCTGGGACCTCCTGGGCGTACTCGAACACGAACTACATCGCGCTCGGTCTGATCATCGAGCGTGTCAGCGGCCATTCGTACGAGCGCGAGCTTCGGCAGCGAATCCTCGAGCCGTTGGGACTGCGCCACAGCGGGCTCGCGACTGGAAAGGATGTTGTAGATCTCACCGGCGAGGCCGCAAATCCCCGGATCTCCTGGACGGCCGGCGCAATCGTTTCCGACGCCGAGGATCTCGCCCGCTTCTATTCGGCGCTGCTCAGCGGGAGACTCCTTCCCCCTTCCGCGCTCGCGGAGATGCGAGAGACGATCGATACCAGCTCCTCCGAGGGGTTCGGGACTCGGGACGGGCTGGGCATCTTCTCCTTCCCGCTCGACTGCGGGACGGGCTGGGGGCACACGGGCTTGATCCTCGACTTCAACACACTTGCTCTTGCGAGCGCGAACGGGAGCAGAGTGGCGATCATCTCGGAGCGCGGCCCTGCTCTTCTCGGCCCACAGCTCGGATCTTCGCTTCTCTGCGAGAAGCTTGGGTAACCGCCGGTTAGTGGCGCTTCTTGCGCCGGCCGAAGAGCACGCCGCCGGCGGCGAAGCCGAGCCCGAACGTCCCGAGCGAGAAGGAGCCGATCGCGATTACCTTGCGCGCGGTGGAAAGACGCTGCCAGCGACCGAGTGCCTCTTCTTCCTCGGGCGTCAGCTCTTCGCCGCGGCGCAGCTTGCGCGCCGCACCGCCGGCACGGAGACCCAGATACAGATCGTCGAAGACTTCGGCTGATTCGGCTGTTTCGTCGGCCATATGCGGCAGTGTATAGGGTGCCGCGGAGGTGGCTGTGCGCGTTCTACATCTATCCGATCTACACCTCGGCTCGAAGGGCGGCGAGATCGGCGGCCCGGGCCTCGAGCAGCTGATCGAGCGAGCGAGCCCCGAGCTGATTGTGGTCAGCGGCGACCTGGCCAATCGCGGCCGGCGCGGACAGATCGAGCAGGCGACGACACTGCTGCGCGCACTCGGGCCGGAGGTCGTCGCGGTGCCTGGCAATCACGATCTCCCCTACACCTTCCCGGGCCGCCTCAGCCATCCCTGGCGCGAGTTCGAGCGCCAGTGGGCGACGACCGAGCCCGTCCACCGCTCCGAGCGGCTGCTAGTGGTCGGGCTCAACTCCGTCCGTCCCGCTCGCCAGCAGTCGGGGAAGCTGCGCCGCTCCTCGCTCGAGCGAACCGCGCGCCTGCTGGCCGAAACGCCGCCCGAGGTCTACCGGCTCGTCTTTCTGCACCATCACCTCACCTGTGCGCCCTGGCGAGCGCGCAAGCGCCCGCTCTCGGGCCGGCGCCGCGCCCTGCGATTGCTCGCCGAAGGCGGCGTCGACCTGATCGCCTCGGGGCACATCCACCAGGGCTCGACGATCGAGCGTCACGAGTTCGACGTCGGCGCCGGCAAGCGTGCGCTGGTCGTTGCAACGGCCCCCGGCTTCGGCCGCCCCCGGCAGCGCCGCCAGGGCGAGGCGCACGGGCTCCAGCTCTACGGCTTCGACGAGGGCGAGATAAGCGTCGAGACGTACATCTGGCACGGCGGCGAGCTACGCCTCAGCGGCACACGGCGCTTTCCACGCTAACTCCGGAACGCCTAGTCGAACGCGGCCAGCGCCCGCTCGGGATCTCCGGCGCCCAGGCGCAGCACAACCGGCACCGCTCCGCTGAAATCGATCACCGTCGAGGGCGTGCCGGGCAGCTCGCCGGCATCGAGCAGCGCGCCGGCCGCGGCGCGGATCTCCGCGGGGACTTCGTCGAGCGTCCTGGGGTCGGGCTCGCCGTGGAAGTTCGCGCTGGAGGCCGCCACCACGCCGAAGCGCTCGAGCACCTGGCGCGCAGGCTCCGTCAGCTCGGGCACGCGCACGCCAATCGTCTCCTCGCGGCCGGGCGAGAGCCGGGCCATGCGCCGCTTCGGGTTCGGCAGCACGAACGTGTAGGGGCCGGGAAGGAGCTCCTCGAGCAGCGTCTTCCAGCCGAAGCGAAGCTCCGGAACAAGCTCGATCAGCGCTTCCGTCGAGGCGGCGACGATCGCGAGCGACTGCACCGAGCGCCGCTTCAGCTCGTTGATGCGGACGACGGCCGCCGCATTGTGCGGCGAGGCACAGAGGCCGTAGACGGTGTCGGTCGGAAGAACGACCAGCTCGCCCGCTCGCAGTGCCGCAACCGTATCCTCGACGGCGCCCATTTTCGTCGCTACTAGCTTGACGGAGGCGTCAGACGGTTCACGACCACGTGCCGGAAGGAACCGTCCGCGGCGATCTCCTTGACCACCAGCGCGACGCGGAAATCGGGATAGAGCTTATCCCAGCTCGACTGCGCCAGCTCCTCCGCGCCGCCCTCGAGCCGCACCGGATACGGATCCTCGTCGAAGGGCAGGATCGGATCGCCGTCGCCGCGGTAGGTGTGCAGGCAGAGGCCCGCGCCGGGCTCGAGCGGCGCCGCCTCGAAGAAGGCGTGGCCGTTCTTGGCGATCTTCGAGAGCGTGAGCTTTCCCTCCGAGACGATCGCGCTGATGCGCGGCGTCCAGATCGGCGGATCCTCCTCGACCGCTCGCGTCCGCAGCGCCTGCTCGAAGGAACCGCCCTGTACGAGCGCCTCGGCCACGGTCGTGACCTGGTCGCCGTTGCCGACGATATGCGCGCCGCCCAGCGTGCAGAGCGCCGTGTAGAGCGTGAAGGTGCCGTCCACCTGCTTGGAGCGGTCGGCGGTGGCGGTGCGGATCTGCTCCTCCTCCTCGACCAGCACGCGGTTGCGCGAATTCTCGCTGCGACCGCTCAGCCAGTAGATCTGCAGCCACTTCTCGCCGTCGGTCGAGCGCCCGACAATCAGTCCGCGCCCCGAATAGCGATCGGTCGGAAATCCCTCTACAGCCATCTCGCCTCCACCACTCTCTCTCGTCCGGTCAGGTCGGGTGTGATCGTAACCGCCTCGAAGCCGAGGTCGCCGAGGAGAGCCGCGAAGACCCTCTGTTGACCCTCCCCCAGCTCGACGGCCAGCCAGCCGCCCGCCGCGAGCAGTTCGCGCGAGCGCCCGGCCAGCGCCTCGGGCACGCCGACTCCCACCAGCGCCTCCCGCGGCTCCCAGTCGCGCACCTCCGGCTCCAGCAGCTCGATCTCCTCGGGCAGCACGTAGGGCGGATTGGAGACGACCAGATCGAACCGGCCCTCGACCGGACCGCGCAGGTCGCCCAGCCGAAGTTCGATCTCCAGCCCGCACTTCGCCGCGTTCTCGCGCGCCAGCTCGAGCGCGTCCGGCGAGGAATCGATCGCCAACACCCGGGCGCCGGGATGCTCGTCGACAATCGCCAGAGCGATGGCGCCCGAGCCGGTGCCGGCGTCGAGCACACGCGGCGCGTCCAGCTGCGCGATCAGCGCCAGCGCCCGCTCGACCAGGATCTCCGTCTCCGGCCGGGGCACCAGCGCGCGCGCGTCGGTCTTGAGCGTGAGGCGCCTGAAGCCCCATTCGCCGAGCACGTAAGCCAGGGGCTCGCGCTTGCCACGGCGCGTGACCAACTCCAGCGCGCGATCTCGCTCCGCGGGCTGGAGCGGGCGGTCGAGATCCATATAGAGCTGGATGCGACTCAGCCCGAGCGCCTGGGAGAAGATCAATTCGGCCTCGAAGCGAGCGCGCTCGATGCCGCGGCGGCTGAGGTATTCGTCGGCGCCGGTCAGCGCCCGGCGCAGCGTGACGGGACCCTGGGCCTCGCTCACGCCGTGGCGGCCTCGAGCGCTCGGCGCTGTTCCTCGGCCGAGAGCGCGTCGGTGAGCTCGCTCAGGTCGCCGTCCAGGATCTGGTCGAGCCGGTGCAGCGTCAGTTTGATGCGGTGGTCGGTGACGCGACTCTCCGAGTAGTTGTAGGTGCGGATCTTCTCCGCCCGCTCGCCCGAGCCGATCTGCGACTTCCTGGCCGCCGCCTGCTCGGCGTGCTGGCGCTCGCGCTCCTGCTCGTAGAGCAGCGCGCGCAGGATGCGCATCGCCTTGGCCTTGTTCTGAAGCTGCGAGCGCTCGTCCTGCATCGCCACGACCAGGCCGCTGGGAAGGTGGGTGATGCGCACCGCCGAGTCGGTCGTGTTCACCGACTGGCCACCCGGGCCGCCCGAGTGGTAGACGTCGATCTTCAAGTCCTGGTCGTCGAGCTGTACCTCGACCTCGTCGGCTTCGGGCATCACCGCGACGGTCGCGGTGGAGGTGTGGGTGCGCCCCTGCGACTCGGTCGCGGGCACGCGCTGCACGCGATGCGTGCCGCCCTCCCACTTGAAGATCGAGTAGGCGCCGTCGCCCTTGATGGCAAAGCGCACCTCCTTGATGCCGCCCGCCTCGCTGAGGCTCGAGGAGAGCTCCTCCCAGCGGAAACCGCGCCGCTCGGCGTAGCGCGTCAGCATGCGCATCACGTCGCCCGCCCAGAGCGCCGCCTCGTCGCCGCCGACTCCCTGGCGGATCTCGATGATCACGTCCTTGGAATCGGCCGGATCGTGCTCGACCAGCGCCAGGCGAAGCTCCTGCTCGAGCCGCTCCAGCTCCTGCTCGGACTCCGCAGCCAGCGAGGCCAGCTCGGAGTCGCCGCGGGCGTCGGCCAGATCGGCCTGAGCCTGGCGCCACTCCTGCGCCAGCTTGTAGGGGCCTTCTAGCTCCTTCAACCTTCTGCCCGCCTCGGCCGCCTGCCGGTGGTCGTTGTAGACGGCGGGGTCGGACATGCGCTCCTGCGCCTCGCCGTAGGAGTGCTCGAGCTCTTCGACGAGATGTTCGATTCCGGCCACGCCACGATGCTAGCGGGCCGAAGCCGTGGCGGCCGTCGCCGCTCCCCCACCGCCGGTGTCCGACACCAATTCCGCCAAGGGTCGACACTGCTGTAGCGCCTTGATTTCGCCGCGGTGGAGAATTAGACACGCTTTCGTCACGCGAAATCCTTGACGCGAGCTTCTTTCTCTGAGCGGTATCAGACGTAATAAGGGATTCCGTGACAAAGCCGACACGCTTTCGCCACAGCGTGTCTGGACACCGGGGCTTGCCTCGGCGACTTACACCGTTATCGGGTTCGAGTTAGGATCGCCCCGTGACAATCCGCCGCCTGCTCGTAGCCGTCTGCCTGATGGCCGCGTCGGCCGGGCTCGTGCTCGGCCCCTCGCGGAGCGCCGGCGCCACCGCCCCCGCCCGCGGCCCGGTGGTCGTCGTCCACTACAACGAGGACATCAACGAGCTGGGCAGGCGCTTCCTGAGCGGAGCGCTCGATCACGCCGCGAGCGAGAACGCCGAGGTCGTGATCATCCAGTTCAACACCCTGGGCGGCGCGATCACCTCGATGCAGTCGATGGTGCACGACATCTTCGCCTCGCCGGTCCCGGTGGTCGTTTGGATAGGCCCGTCCGGCGCCGGCGCTGCCTCGGCCGGGACGTTCATCAGTGCCGCTTCGGCCTATCTCGCGATGGCGCCCGTGACCAACATCGGCGCCGCCGCCGTGGTCGGCTCGCAGGGCCAGAACCTGAGCTCGACCGAGGCCAAGAAGACGACTCAGTTCGTCGCCTCGCTGATGCGCTCGATCGCCACCCGCCGCCATCGCCCGGTCGCAGCGCTGGACGCGACGATCTTCAAGGCGCGCGCCTACTCCGCCGAGGAGGCCGTGCGCCTGGGAATCGCGAACGCCGAGGTGTCGACCCTGAGCTCGCTGATCGGAAAGCTCAACGGGCTCACCCTCGCCTCGAGCACGGGGCCGAAGGTCGTGCACACAGCCGGTGTGCCGCTCGACCAGGTGAACATGAGCCTGTGGCAGCGCATACTCGGCTTCCTCTCCGATCCCAACCTCGTCTTCCTGCTGCTCAACATCGGCGGGCTCGGAATCATCATCGAACTGTGGACGGGAGGGCAAACCTGGATTCCGGGCTCGCTCGGCATCATCTGCCTGCTCGCCGCGTTCGCCGGGCTGAGCGTGCTGCCCTTCTCCTGGGCCGGGCTCGCGCTGATCCTGATTGGAATCGTCTTCCTCGGCTTCGAGCTGCACGCCCCCGGCCACATCTTCTTCGGTGCCACCGGCACCGCCTCGATCATCCTCGGCGGCATCTTCCTGCTTGGATATTTCGGAAGCCCCGGACTGCCAGGGTATAACCCCACTGTGAGCCTCTGGATTCTCATCTCGCTCGCCCTGATCGTCGGGCTGCTCGTGCTGCTGATGGCGCGCGAGGTGCACATGTCGCACCACGGCAAGCGCTACGTGAGCCCGCTCGAGACGGCGGGGCTGGTCGGCGCAGCCGCCGCGGTGACCGCGCGCCTGGAGCCGAAAGGCGAGGTGGTGGTGGGCAGCGAGTCCTGGCAAGCCGAGCTGAAAGACGGCGGCGTGGTCGAGGTCGGCGAGCAGGTGAGCGTGGTCGAGGTCGACGGATTCCGGCTGATCGTGGAGCCGCTGAGAGAAACGAAGCCCAAAGCGAAGAAACCCAAGAAGAGCTAGGAGAAAACAGATGCCGATCATCAACTTCATCCGCGACTACGAGCGCGTAGCGCGTTTCCGTCTCGGCCGCTTCGAAGGCATGAAGGGCCCGGGCGTCGTCTTCAAGATCCCGATCTTGCACCAGGTGATGAAGGTCGACACGCGCACCGAGGTGCTCGACATCCCCAAGCAGACGAACATCACCAAGGACAACGTCGCGATCGACATCGACTTTCTCGTCTACATGCGAATCGACATCAACCAGGCCGAGAAGTCGGTGCTCGAGGTCGAGGACTACCGGCTGGCCGTGGTCGGCCTGGCAACCACGACACTGCGCGCGGTCGTCGGCGACATCATCCTGGACGACGTTCTCTCGCAGCGCGACAAGATCAACGAGTTGATCCGCAGCCGGCTCGACCACGAGACCGAGCGCTGGGGCGTGAAGGTCACCAACGTCGAGATTCGCGAGCTGACCGTGCCGCCCGAGATCCAGGAGGCGATGAACCGCCAGATGTCAGCCGAGCGCGTGCGCCGCGCCGTCGTGCTCGAGGCCGAGGGCGCCCGCCAGGCGAACATCACCGTCGCCGAGGGCGAGAAGCAGGCGGCCATCCTGCGCGCCGAAGGTCAGCGCCAGGCCGCGATCCTGAACGCCGAGGGCCTGGCCAAGGCGCTGACGACGATCTCCGCCGAGGCCAAGAAGGTCGACACGAACACGATGGGCCTGCAGTACCTGCAGACGATCCAGAAGCTGGCCGAGAGTCCGGGCTCCAAGTTCTTCTTCCCGCTCGAGCTGACCAAGCTGGTCGAGCAGTTCGGCCCGGGGAAGGCGAAGAGCTAGGCGAAGCTCACAACTCAGCAGTAACGAAAGTGTGAACCGGCCGGCCGGGCTGGAGATGTCCGCGACGGGTCGCGTCGCTCGAGCGAGATTCGGCGCCGTCAGGGCGCCTTGGCGCTACCCGCGGTCCGTCCGAGACACGGCCCGGTGCCAGGCATGGTTACGGGAGTGTGACGGAAGAGCTGGCCGCACTGGGCGTGGCCATCCGCCTGCGACGGCTAAGCGACCGCCGGCTCGAACGACTCCACTGCCAGCGTGATCTCCAGGCCCTTCAGCGCCTGCGAGACCGGGCAGTTCGTTTTCGCCTGCTCGGCCTTTGCTCGAAACGCCTCCTCGCTGAGATCAGGCACGCGGCCGCTCACCTCCAGCTCCGACTTGGTGATGCCGGTGCCAGGGATAAAGGTGACCGTGGAGCGCACGTCGAGCTGCTGCGGCGGCGTCCCGCCCTCGGCCAGGAGCATCGAGAAAGCCATCGCGAAGCAGGAGGCGTGGGCGGCCGCGATCAGCTCTTCGGGGCTGGTCTTTCCGTCGGAGGCCTCGGCCCGCGCCATCCAGGTGACCGGCAGCTTGCCGATCGCCCCGCTGCCGCTCGACTCGATCATCCCCGCGCCGTCGAGCAATCCGCCCTTCCAGCTGACGGCTGCAGTTCTCTTGGCCATCTCGCGCGCCCCTTTCGTTCGTGACAAATGCCCGTCAAAACGGGTTTGTCCCGGGGTGGAGAAGTCCTAACCCCCGGCAGGCGCGCCGCCGCGGGCCCGCTCTAGGCGATTACGTCGATCGGTTGCGCCACGACGCCGATCGCGGGCTCGGACGCGCGGGCCGTCTCCAGCTCGTAGACACGCGTGAAGGCGGCGATCGACACCTCGAGCTGGTCTCTGTCGGGCTCGCGAGTGGTCAGGCGCTGGAGCCAGAGCCCCGGCGCGAGAAGCGTCTTCAGGATCCGGCTCGAGCGGTGCTTACCGGCGAAGCGGATCAGCTCGTAGGCGATCCCGGCGATCGGGAACAGCATGACGATGCGGCTGACGATGAGCCAGAGGAGGCTCAGGTGCCCGACCAGCAGGCCGAGAGCCCAGTAGACGAAGATGGCGATGACCATCACCCAGAGCATGAAGGCCGTACCGCAGCGGGGATGGATGATGCTGTAGGGCTCGACCTTCTCGGGGGTCAGCTCCTCTTTTGCCTCGAAGGCGTTGATCACCTTGTGCTCGGCGCCGTGGTAGGCCCAGAGCCGGCGGATGTCGGGAAGCAGCCCGACGAGCGCCATGTAGGCGACGAGCACGGACACCCTGATCGCGCCCTCGATGAGCACGAACGCGTCGTTCGAGAGATTGGGCAGCAGGAGACGCGTTGTCGCAGCCGGACCGACCTTGAACAGCGCGAGCGCAAAACCGATCGCGAAGATGAACATCAGAGCGATGGCCCAGCGACCGAGCTCGATGCCCTCCTCCCCCTCCTCGCCCTCGGCGGCGTACTCCGTCGAGATGGCGAGCGCGCGAAAGCCGATCGCGAGCGACTCGCCCAGCGCCATCACGCCCCGGATGACGGGCAGCCTGAAGATCAGGTGCCGCTTCATCAGGGAATCGACCGGGTGCCAGACCTCGGCCACCTCACCGTTAGGCTTGCGCACCGCCACGGACCAGTAGCCCGGGCTGCGCATCATCACACCCTCGATCACCGCCTGGCCGCCGTACATCGTCTTCGACTGCTTCGCAAGCATGGACAGCAGGAAAAGGCGCCGAAGGCGCTTTCCCTTGTGTCTCATCGTCTCGGCGCGAACGCCCGGCTTACGCGACCAGAGCATTCCGGCCTCGGAAAGCTCACGCCTTCTTGGCGCGAGCTGCCTTTTCGGCCTTTTCGAGCCGGCGCTGGAAGCGCTCGACGCGGCCGCCGGTGTCGACGAGCTTTTGCTTGCCCGTGTAGAAGGGATGGCAGGCCGAGCAGATCTCGACGTGGAGCTCGGGCTTTACCGAGCGCGTCTCGAACTCGTTGCCGCAGGCGCAGCGAACGATCGTGCGCATGTATTCGGGATGGATATCAGTCTTCATCTGGATCGAGGATACCAGAGGCGGTACGGGGCGCCACGTTGCCACCGGAGACAACGGCGATGACGGTGGTTCCGGGCTCGGGTTTGTAGACGCCGGCAATAAGCGCGGCGGTCGAGACGGCGCCGGCCGCCTCGCAGGCGAGCTTGGCGCGCTGATAGAGGAAGCGCATGCCCTCGCGGATCTCCTGCTCGCTGACCAGGACGACGTCGTCGACCTTGTCCTTGGCGATCGCGATGCAGTGGTGACCGGCAAAGGGAGCCGAAAGTCCGTCGGCGATCGAGTCGGGCTTGACGCGAACCCACTGGCCTCCGGCCAGGCCCGCATACAGCGCCGCCGATTGCTCGGGCTCGACCCCGATCACCTTGACGTCGGGCCTGAGCGCCTTGACCGCGACGGCGATGCCCGCAACGAGCCCGCCACCTCCCACCGGCACCAGAATGGCCCCGACCTCGGGATTGTCCTCGAGCATCTCCAGCCCGAGCGTGCCCTGGCCGGCGATGATGAACGGGTCGTCGAAGGGATGCACCATGACCATCCCCGTCTCCTTGACCAGCTCGTCGGCGCGATCGAAGGCCTCGTTTGGGTCGGCGGCCTCCAGATCGACCTCGGCGCCGTAGGCGCGCGTGGCGGCGATCTTCTGCGGGCTCGCGCCATCCCACATCACGACGCGGCTGGCGATGCCCTCGAGCGAGGCGCCGTAGGCGATCGCCTGGGCGTGGTTGCCGGCCGAGACGCCGATCACACCGCGCTTCTTCTCCTCGGCGCTCAGGGTGGCCAGCTTGGAGAGAACGCCCCTGGCCTTGAACGCGCCCGTGCGCTGAAAGAGCTCGGCCTTGAGCAGGACATTCGCGCCCGTGCGCTGGCTCAGCTGCGCCGACGAGAACGTCGGCGTGTGATGCAGCCGATCGCCGATCGCCTCGCGCGCCGCGAGCACTTCGTCGATGCCTATCTTCCTGAGCTCGGTACCCATGAGCGGATCGTACCCGCGAAAAGCCCGCCGGCGAAGCCGGCTATGGCTTTTCGCGGTATTACCGCCGTGCACGGGTCGTCGGACCTTTACCGGCTTGATAAGGTCCCGCGCTGCGGTCTACCTGGATAGACGAGGATGCGGAAGAGACACTTCTTACAGGCACTCTCGCTGGCAATCGTCGCTTCGGCGCTCGGCGCTCCGCTTGCCACGGGCGGCGGCAAGGCGGTGCCACGACTCGTCTTCCCGGTCGTCGGGCCCGTCAGCTACACGAACGACTTCGGCGACCCGCGCGGGCGCCTTCCCCATCAGGGCAACGACATCATGGCGGCCAAGAAGTCGCTTGCAGTGGCCGCGGAGGATGGCAAGGTCACGTTCTGGACGAGATCTCCCAGCGCGGGCTGCATGCTCTACCTGTACGGGCGCAGCGGAACGATGTACGAGTACATCCACCTGAACAACGACCGCACGATGCAGAACGACAACAAGGGCAAGTGCGTCGCGGGCACCGCCTATGCCAAAGGGCTGAAGAACGGTGCCAAGGTCAAGGCCGGGCAGCCGATCGGATTCGTGGGCGACTCGGGCGACGCCAACGGAATCCATGCCCATCTTCATTTCGAGGTTCATCCGCGCGGCGGCCACGCGGTTAGCCCCTACCGCTATCTCAAGCAGAGCAGCGTTCTGCTCTTCGCGGCCGCGCAGGGCGCCCAGGTCTCGCTGACGCTGACCGGAAAGCTGATCGCGGCCGACTCCACGGCCGGAACGCTCGAGATGCGCCTCGATGACCTGGCCAGCTCGACCGGACTCAAGCTCAAGCAGCTGTCGCGCAAGCTCACGCTCGAGCTCTCGTCCGACACGACTGCGGTCTACGACTACGGTGCCCGTCTCTCGCTCGAGAGGCTCGACGGGCTCGCCGCCGGCACCCCGATCATGGTCGCGACGACCGTCTCCCCGGCCACCCTCGCGACGGAGTCGGGCTCGGCGCTGGCGCTCGTGACCTCGGCGGTTACGATCATGAGCGACTAGCGGCTCGCCCGGGTCTATCAGGAGGCGCGATATGAAGGAAGAGGAAGCCCGCCGTAAGGCGCTCGCACTGGTCGAGCGGTCAGGAATAGCTCTCGTGGGATCGAACAGCGAGGACGGCCATCCCTGGATCAAGGCGATGCTGAAGATGGAGACCGAGGGGCTCGAGACGGTCTGGTTCAGCACCAACACATCGTCCAGGCGCGTAGCTCAGTTCCTGCGCGACCCGCGGGCCAGCGTCTACTTCGTCGACTTCTCCGACTGGATGGGGCTGATGCTCGCCGGAGAGATCGAGGTGTTGAGCGACGCCGAGTCCCGAAAGAGGCTGTGGCGCGACGGCTATGAGCAGTACTACCCGCTGGGCCTCGACGATCCCGACTACAGCGTGCTGCGGTTCAGCGCCACGAGCGCGAACTACTACCACCAGCTGGATAATCTCACCTTTGCGCCCTGAGGCGGCCGGCTGCGATAGCTAGTTGATCTGATCGCGCAGGAACTCGACGATCGTCCCGGTGGTCGCGCCCGGCGTGAAGACCTCGGCGACGCCGCTTTTCTTGAGCGCCTTCGCCTCGTCGTCGGGGATCGTTCCGCCGACCACGACGAGCACGTCGTCGGCGCCCTGGCCGTGCAGCCCCGCGACGACGCGCGGGACGAGTGTCATGTGCGCGCCCGAGAGAATCGAGAGCCCGACGGCGTCGGCGTCTTCCTGAATCGCCGTCTCGACGATCTGGTCGGGCGTCTGGTGCAGGCCGGTGTAGATGACCTCCATGCCGGCATCGCGCAGGGCGCGCGCAACCACCTTGGCGCCCCGGTCGTGCCCGTCCAGGCCGGGCTTGGCAATGACTATGCGGATCGGAGCGGGCACGGCCGCAGTATAGGCCCGAGCACTCGCGTCAGCGGGCGGCTCGCCCCCGCAGCGAAGCAGATCTCTGTGGAGAAATCGCACCCTTCTTGTTTGCGGCGCCTCTTTTTGCGGCGCCTCTTGACAACAACCGGTGTCGGACACAGTCGGCGGAGCGGCGATAAAACGGCTTCGATACAGGGCATCGTCGCCAAGAGAAGCGCACCGGCGTCCCACTGGTGTCCGACACCGGTTGGTGTCAAGGGTCTCGCTGGAACAAGATGGTGACTTTCTTTACCCAGGCGATCGCGCGAATCGGGGTGCGGCATGGGCGCGCCTACTCGGAGGCGCCCGGCCGCCAGAGCCGCTCCCCGGCGGCGCCGGATGCGGCGCGGGCGAAGATGAAGAGAAGATCCGAGAGCCGGTTCAGGTAGACGGCGACGAGCGGGTTCTGCGCGTGCCGAGCCGCTGCGGCGAGCACCTCGCGCTCGGCGCGGCGGCAGATTGCC
>JBAWEP010000032.1:0-21197 GCA_049591255.1 Gaiellaceae bacterium | reverse complement strand
ACCCGGACGTGATCTGCCGCGCCGAGGAGCTCCCCTTCCCGGCCGCCTCCTTCGACCTCGTCGGCAGCCGCATCGCCTCGCACCACTTCGCCGACGTCGAAGCCGCGCTGGCAGAGATGGCGCGGGTGACGAGAGAGCTCGTCCTGCTGGAGGATCTGCTCTTCATCGATGAGCGGGTCGAGGAGGCCGAGCGGCTCCGCGACCCCTCGCACGTGCGCGCGCTCTCACTCGAGGAGTGGCGCGCTCTCTTCTCCTCCTGCGGAGTCGAGATCGAGCGGGAAGAAGTCATCGACCGCAAGGTCTCCTTCGCCGCCTGGCTCGAGCGCTGCAACTGCACGGGCGAGACGGCCGAGCGAACGCGCGAGCTGCTCGCGCATCGCCTCGACGGCGACGACTACACGAGCACCGTCTTTCTGATCAGAGGCATCAAGCACTGATGGCGATCATCGTCGACACGTCCACCCGCCTCGTCGTCCAGAACCTGACCGGCCGCGAAGGCTCCTTCCACGCCCTGCGCAACCGCGCCTACGGGACTCAGGTTGTCGCCGGCGCCGCGCCCGGGCACGGCGGCGAGGACGTCGAGGGGATCCCCGTCTTCGACACGGTGCTCGAGGCCGTAGTCGAGACCAGCGCCAATACGGCCGCCACCTTCGTGCCCGCCCGCTTCGCGGCCGATGCGCTCTACGAGGCGATCGACGCCGGCCTGCAGACGGTCGTCTGCATCACTGAGGGCATTCCGGTGCACGAGATGCTCAGGCTCTACCAGTACGCGCGCGATCGCGGCGTGACGCTCGTCGGTCCCAACTGCCCGGGCGTGATCTCGCCAGGGAAGGCCAATGTGGGCATCATCCCGGCCGAGATCTTCGCCGAGGGCACGGTCGGCCTGGTCAGCCGCTCGGGAACGCTCACCTATCAGATCGGGCACGAGCTGGCCCAGCTCGGGCTGGGGAACACGACTGTGATCGGGATCGGCGGCGATGCGATCGTCGGTTCGTCCTTCATCGACATCCTGAGCCGCTTCGAGGCCGACCCCGAGACCGAGATCGTGGTGATGGTCGGAGAGATAGGCGGCGACGAGGAGGAGCGGGCCGCCCGCTTCGTGAGCGAGCACATGACAAAGCCCGTCTTCGCCTACATCGCCGGCTTCACCGCCCCGCCCGGCAAGACGATGGGCCACGCCGGCGCGATCATCTCCGGCTCCGCCGGGACGGCGCAGGCCAAGAAAGAAGCGCTCGAGGCGCGTGGCATCGAGGTCGGCACCACGCCGACCGAGGTCGCGCAACTCGTCGCCAAGAGCGTCTCCGGGTAGTCGCCTCCCGTCGACTTGCGTATCGCTCTCCTTCGCGCCGGCGCCGGCGATGACCTCGGGCGCCACGTTCTCCCCGGCGCCGTCCAGTGCCTGGCACCGGGACAGGCGCCGCACGGACTCGTCTGTTCTGGACAAACGTAGTCCCGCGAGTACAGCTGTCGAACCGGAAACCCCTGCAAATACGAGTCCGACTCGGCCAAACCGAGGCTGCGCTCAAGCGGTCATGTCCCGGTGCCAGGCACCGGGACGGGTGCCGGGCAGACATGTCCGCCCGGGAGAGGCCTGCTCAGTCGCGTGAAGATGATTCCAGCCCGCCTTGTGTTTGCGACGCGAACGTAGCCTAGACCCGGCGTTTCGGACGATCTCAGAGCCTGCCGGAGAGCGTCACGATCTCGTACGTGACCGTGACTCCAGCGCCATTCGAGAAGCGTTCGTCGTAGCGCCGCATACCCTCAGCGAGCGTCCCGGGCGCTAGAACGTGTGGGGTATATCCCGCCCCCGAGGACTTGACAGATCGAAGAAACGCTGCACAGTCCGGGTAAGAGAAACGCTCCTCGCACGAATGGGCGCGGATCCGAGAGATACCGGCCCCGGCGAGGAGCGTTTCCCATTTCTGGACCGGGGGCAGGCTGAGGCCGCGCTCGCAGCCGAGCTCGGCCAGCACGTGATCGAGCTCCCAGAAGGTGCGCGGGCCGAAGGTCGCCAGCTGCAGCTCGCCCTTGGGCGACAGCGACTCGACCAGGCGGGCCAGGGTGCGCTCGGGCTCGGTCAGCCACTGGATGGTCGCGTTCGAGACGATCAGGTCGTAGCCGGCGGGCTCCGGCTCGAGCTCCTCGATGTCGCGGGCCAGGAAGCGAGCGCTCGGGACGCGCTTTCTCGCCAGCTCGATCATCGCCGGGGCGAAGTCCACCGCGACCAGCCGCGCTTGCGGGAAGCGCTTGGCCAGCAGGGCGGTCAGAAAACCGGTTCCGCAGCCGAGGTCGAGGATGGAGCCAGGCTCGCGCTCGATTCCTTCCGCCAGGCGCCTCGCCATTCCGCGCTGGACGACGCTGAAGATGTCGTAGGCGGCCGCCGCGCGATCGAAGCGGCGCCGGATCGCTTCCTTGTCGAGCGTGACGGCTAGAGCCATGCGCGGAAGCGATCGGGCTGGCTCAGGAAGGGCGCATGTCCGGCCTCGGGCCAGATGGTCAGATCGGCGCTCGGCAGCGCGTCGGCAAGCAGTTCCGCCGCGGCGAGCGGGCAGACGCGGTCGCGGCCACCGTGCAGTAGCCGGACGGGGCAGGAGATGTTGGAGGCGCGGTCGAGCATCGAATAAGCGGCGAGGAAGGCTAGCCCGCGCTCCAGCGTAGCTATGTCCCGCTCGCGCGGTGGGGTAGGAACCGACTCGCCGGGCGCGAGCGCCAGTGCCCAGAAATCATCCAGCACGCCGCCTGCGTCCGCGTTCAGGCGCTCGCGCATTCGCAGCAGGGTTCGCTCGGGCCAGCCGTGCTTGTGCTCGCCGCGGCGTACGAACTGTCCGCACGCTCCGATCAGCGTGAGCGACCCGAGCTCCAGTTGCGTCGCGGCCTCGAGCGCCCGCATCGCGCCGAGCGACCAGGCGACGACGTCCGCGCTCTCCTCGATCTCGCCGCCGAGCCGGTCTCCCGGCGATGAGAACGGGGCCCAGACCTCGCTCGTTGCGCCCCAGCCGGGCAGGAAGAGCCTCACTGCCGGCTCTTTCCGGCGCTTGCTCGCTCGACTTCTCGGAGACCCGGGCGCCTCATTGCCCACCCACCACCCCCCACCCACCCACGGGGCGGTGTGAGGGTAGCGAGGAAAGACCCACCAGAACGTGCCACCTTCGAGTCGAATTTCAGACAAGGCTCAAACAACGGCGGCGAGCGCCTCCAGCGCCAGCTCGAGATCGGCGTCGTCGTGAGTCGCCATCAGGGAGAAGCGAATGCGCGCCTGGCCGGCGGGGACTGTCGGCGGGCGAATGGCCACGGCCAGCACGCCGCGCTCTTCGAGCGCCGCGGCCAGCTCGAGCGCCCGCTCGCTCGGGCCGACGAGGGCGGGGATGATCTGCGTCGTCGAGTCGCCCGTGTCGAGGCCGAGCTCGCGCAGGCGCGTGCGGAAGTGCTCGCTCTTGGCGCGGAGATCGCGGCGCCGCCCGTCCGCCGCGGCGACGAGATCGAGCGAGGCGTCGATCGAGGCGATGATCGCCGGCGGCAGGGCGGTGGAGTAGATGAGCGTGCGGCAGGTCGAGACGAGCTGACGGATCAAGGCCCCGTTGGCGGCGATGTAGGCGCCGTAGACGCCGAAGGCCTTCGAGAACGTCCCGATCGTCAGGTCGATCCGGTCGTCCAGGCCGAGCTCGTGTGCGTAGCCCTCGCCGTGCGGGCCGAAGACGCCGCCTCCATGCGCGTCGTCGGCGACGAGCAGGGCGCCGAAGCGATCCTTCAGCTCGATCAGCTCGCCGAGCGGGGCCGTGTCGCCGTCCATCGAGAAGATCGTGTCGGTGACGATCAGCTTGCGCGCGGCGCCGGACTTGTCGAGCAGCTGCGCCAGATGGTCGAGATCGCGGTGGCGGTAGCGGTTGAGCTGCGCCCCGGACAGGCGAGCCCCATCGACGATCGAGGCGTGGTCGAGGCGATCGAGGAAGACGGCCGAATCGCGATCGCAGAGCGCCGCGATCGCGCCGACGTTGGCCAGGTAGCCCGAGCCGACGACGAGCGCTGCCTCGCAGCTCTTGAAGGCCGCGATCTTCTGCTCGAGCGCATCGGTCGCGCGGTCGCCCCCGGCCACCAGGCGCGAGGAGCCCGCGCCGGCGCCGCGGGCCGCGCCACGAACGGCCGCCTCGATCAGAACCGGATGCCCGGCCAGGCCGAGGTAGTTGTTGGAGGAGAGGTTGACCAGGCGCATGCCGCCTCGCAACGCGATCGGCTCGGCCGGCTGCTCGGTCGTCCGTAGCCGGCGCTCGAGCGCCTCTCGCTCGCGCTGCACTCGCTCGCTCTCCAGCCAGCTATCCCAGGAAGTCATCGAGGTAGCCTGCCGCATCGGCCGGATCGGCGAGCCAGGGTACCTGCGCCCGCACGCGCACTCCGGAGCCGGCCTCGATCAGCGCCGCGTTATCGGCTGTGCTCTCGTCGCTTATCCCGTTCAGGACGACGCCGGCCAGCTCGAGCCCGCGCGAGCGCGCCGCCTCGATCGTCAGCAGGGTGTGATTGACCGTGCCCAGCCCCGCGCGGGCAACGACGACGAGCGGTAGCCCGAGCGCTGCGGCCAGATCGGCCATCCCGAGACCGTCTGCGAGCGGCACGAGCAGTCCGCCCGCTCCCTCCACCAGCAAGATCTCGTGCTCGCGCGAGAGCTCTCGCGCCCGGGCGAGGATCGGCTCCAGCTCGATCGTCCTTCCCTCGGCGCGGGCGGCGACGAGCGGAGCCAGCGGAGCGGAAAAGGCATAGACGCAGTCGGCGCCGAGCAGCATCGCATCGCCGGCGGCATCGTCGGCCGCGGCGCCGCTCTGCACCGGTTTGAAGACGGCGACGTCTCGCCCGCGCGACTTGAGCGCCGCGGCCAGCGCCGCCGTGATGAACGTCTTGCCGACGCCCGTATCGGTGGCGGTGACGAAGTAGCCGTTCGCGAGCGAGCCACTCACGAGCGGCCGCTCACGAGCCGGCCGGCTCGATCTCGAAGCCCAGCTCCGCGATCATCCGGTAGTCGTCTTCGGGCGCCTGGCCGGGCTCGGTCAGATAGTCGGCGATGAAGATCGAGTTGGCCGCGTAGAGGGCCAGCGGCTGCAGCGAGCCGAGGTGCACCTCGCGCCCGGCGGCGAGCCGGATCTCGCGCTCGGGGCAGGCGAGTCGGAACATGCAGAGCGCCTTCAGGCAGTAGCGCGGATCGAGCCCCGGGTCGCGACCTCCGAGCGGCGTGCCCTCGATCGGCAGCAGGAAGTTGACGGGGATCGAGTCGGCGCCCGTGTCTCTGAGCGTGAAGCAGGCCTCGACCAGCTGCTCCCGCGTCTCACCGAGCCCGACGATCAGTCCGGAGCAGGGCGAGAGCCCGGCCCTGGCGACGGTCTCCACCGTACGCGCCCGGTCGGCGTGGGTGTGCGTCGAGCAGACCTCGGGGTAGAGGCTGGCGGCCGTGTTCAGGTTGTGGTTGTAGCGGTCGATGCCCGACTCCTTGAGCGCACCGGCCTGCTCGGCGGAGATCTCGCCCAGGCAGGCGCAGAGCTTGAGGTCGGGGTGGCGCAGCTTGATCTCCTCGGCCGCCTCGGCCACGCCGGCGAGCTCGCGCGCGGACGGCTTGTGACCACTGGTGACCATGCAGCAGGTCGAGGCCTTGAGCTCGAGTGCCCGCTCGGCCGCCTCGACCAGTTCTTCCTTGCCGAGCAGCTGGTGGCGTGGGATCTCGGCCGTCGAGACGCGCGACTGCGAGCAGTAGCCGCAGTCCTCGCCGCAGTGCCCGCTCTTGGCGTTGACCAGGAAATTGAGCCGGACGCGATTTCCGAAGTGCTGGCGGCGAACGCGGAAGGCCGCCGCGAGCAGGTCGACCAGCTCCTCGTCGGGCGCCGCGAGCACCGAGGTCGCCTGCTCGAGAGTCAGCCCCTTTCCGGCGAGCGCCTGCTCGGCGAGGGCGTTCCAGCGCGGTGTTGTGTCGGGGCTCATGTCGATCTGACGACCCTCGCGTGATCGTGGTTGCGGCAGTTTCTTCCGTCCCGTCGGTCGCGGCACCTGTGTTGTTCCGATGCGTCTCGGCGACTCGGGAAACGGGGGGGACCCACCTCTCCACCCCCCACCCTCCCCGGGGACTCCCCGGGGCTCCCTCGGGGCGTAACACGGTAGCGAGAAAACGCACCCCAAGAAGTGCCGACTTCGTGCCCATCCAGCCGTCTCCGGTCGAGCACGACCGCGCAGCGGGATCCGTCGACCCGAGAAAGCGAGCGGCTACTCATCGGCCGCCATCTCCATTGACGGCGGCGATCGCCTGCTCCAGCACCGCGACGATTCGCTCCACTTCCTCGCTCGTGGTCGTCAGCGGCGGAACGAGCGGAACCACCTGGCCGAGCGAGCGCAGCAAAACGCCTCTTCGCACCGCCTCCGAGCAGACGTCGCGCGCAGACAGCGAGGGCGCCAGCTCCACTCCTCCGAGCAGTCCGCACAGCCGTACGTCTCTTACCCCGCGCAGCGGCGCGATGCGCTCTCTCAGCGATTGCTCCAGCTCCCGCGAGCGCGCCTCCACGTTCGCCAGTACGTTCCACTCGGCCAGCAGCTCGAGATGGCGCGAGGCGACCGCCGCCGCGAGCGCGTTTCCGCCGTAGGAGTGACCGTGGTAGAAGGTTCTGGGCCCCAGATCCTCGCCCAGGAAGGCGAGATAGATGCGCCCGCTCGCCACCATCGCCGACATCGGCAGGTAGCCGCCGGTGATGCCCTTTCCCAGCACGAGCAGGTCGGGCTGGATGCCGCAGCGGCGCGAGGCGAAGAGGCTGCCCGTGCGCCCGAAGCCGGTCGCCACCTCGTCGCAGATCAGCAGTACCTGGTTCTCGCGGCAGCACTCCGCCAGCAGGCGCACGTCGTCGGGGCGGCCGATCTGCATTCCTCCGGCCGCCTGCACGAGCGGCTCGATCACGACTGCGGCCAGGCGCTCGGCGTTCGAGGCGATCATGCTGCAGGCCTGCTCGGCCCAGCCCGGGCTGGCGTAGCCGCCCGAGCGCAGCACCGGGAAGCGCAGCCGGTCGAAGTGCTCGCTATGGAAGCCGTCTCCGAGCGAGAGGGCGCCGATCGTGTCGCCGTGGTAGGCGTCTCGCAGGGCGAGGAAGCCCGACTTCTCCTCGAGGCCGATGTTGCGCCAGTACTGCACGGCGCACTTGAGCGCCTGCTCGACCGCCGAGGCGCCGTCCGAGGCGAAGAGGAAGTGCGGATCGTTGAGCGGTACGACGCGGGCCAGCGCCTCGCACAGCTCGACCACCGCCCGGTTGCCGTTTCCAAGCAGCGTCGTGTGCGCGACCTTGCCGAGCTGATCGATCAGGGCGGCGTCGAGATCGGGCACGCGGTGGCCGAGCGTCGTCACCCAGAGCGAGGAGATGGCATCGAAGTAGCGCCGTCCCTGGCTGTCGATCAGCTCGCGCCCCTCGGCGCGCTCGACGATCACGGGCTCCTGCAGGGGGAAGGTGGCCATCTGGGTGAAGCCGTGCCAGACCCTGGTCGCGTCGCGCTCGATCCAATCGCTCATACCGGCAGCGTATCGACGCGCTTCGCTAGGCTGCGTTTCCATGGGGACGATCTCCTTCGCTCGCGGCGCCCCGGCGCCTGAATGCCTTGCCGCCGACCTCCTGGCCGACTGCGCCAAGGGCGCGATCGAGCGCGACGGAACCACCGTTCTCTCCTACGGCGGCGGGCTCGGCTACGGGCCGCTGAGAGAGTGGCTGGGCGAGCGCTACTCGATCGACCCCGGTCAGATCCTGCTCACCAACGGCTCGCTGCAGGGCTTCGTCTATCTCGCCCAGCACTTCTTCTGGAGCGGCATCGGCGGTCGCGTGCTGGTCGAGGCGCCGAGCTACGATCGGCCGCTCCTGATTCTGCGCAACCACGGCGTCGAGGTGAGCACGATCGAGATGGACGACGAGGGGCTCGACCCCGAGGCGCTCGAGCGCGAGCTGAAGCGCGGGCCCAAGCCGGCCTTCCTCTACACGATTCCCACCTTCCAGAACCCGAGCGGGCGCACGCTGTCGGTCGAGCGCCGCAAGCGCATCGTCGAGCTGGCGCACGAGTACGACCTGCTGGTGCTGGAGGACGATCCCTACGGCTTCGTCCGCTACGAGGGCACCGCGCCGCCGACCATGTTCGAGATCGAGGGCTCGGTCGCCGGCCACATCGCCCATACCTCCTCGTTCTCGAAGACGATCTCGCCGGGCCTTCGCGTCGGCTATCTGATCCTGCCCAAGCCGCTGCTCAAGCCGCTTGAGCTGATCGCCTCCTCGACCACCATCTCGCCCTCGAACCTGCCCGCGGCGACCGTTTACGAGTTCGCCCGGCGCGGTCACTTCGAGCCCAACCTGAAGCGGATGAACGGACTGCTCTGCGCGCGCAGAGACGCGATGCTGGCCGCGCTCGAGCATCACTTCGGCGACAGCGCCAGCTGGAGCCGGCCCGAGGGCGGCTACTTCAACTGGCTCGACCTGCCCGAGGGCGTCGACGCCGGCGAGCTCCTGGCGAAGGCGACCGAGGCCGGTGTCGTCTACTGCAAGGGCAGCGACTTCTACCCGGACGGGCGCGGCACCGGCTCGCTCCGCCTCGCCTACAGCTTCCCCTCGCCGGAGGAGATCGAGCGCGGGGTTGCCATCCTGGCCGAGCTGGCCAGGGAGATGCAGAGCTAGCTTCTAGCGCCGCGGCGCTAGGACTTGTCGGCCTGCTCGGCCTGCCGCTCGAGCTGGGCGCGCTTGACCTTGCGATGCCGGTACATCTGCGAGAGCAGGACGCCGCTCAGCAGCCCGATCACGAAGCAAAGCAGGATCAGCCAGATCTTGGAGACGTTGATCGAGGTGAACAGAAACGAGATCTTGACCTTGGCCGAGTTGGCCACCACGAGCGCGATGCCGTAGCCGACCAGGACGATGAGCAGGATCAGCTTCGACCAGAGCTGGAACTGCCAGGCCTCGTCGAGTTCGGCCGGAGCCTGCGGCTCTTCGACCTGCGGCTGCTCGGTTGCCGGCTCGTTCTCGTTCATGGCGAGAGTCTAGACGCTCACCGGCCGCGGAACAAAGCCACGGCGAGCGGGCGCGAAGCCGTTCGCTGCGCGAAGCCGTTCGCCGCGCGAAGCCGCCGCTGATTCAGGCTACGGCGTGCTCGTGCGCCAGTTCCACCAGCGGGTGGGTGACGCGGTGCGGCGATGGGCGAGGAGGCATCTGCGAAGCCTGGATGCTGTACCGGAAGGTCGGGCATGGCTCGTCGCAGCGAAGCGCACAGAGTCCTGCCCCATGGAAATAGCAATTACTGCACGTTACGTCGATGTTATTGCTCATGCCCCTCTTTTGCTCTACCTGCGGCGACCCGGTTACAAGGGTGGATGATAAGGGCTAGTCCGCGATAGACAAGGGGAGAGGAAGTTAAAAAAGCCGCAATTTGCGGCCGATTTGATATTGACAATAGGAACGGGAACTAGCGCTTTTGCTCGGCTGTTGCCAGCGCATGCAACGCCTGTTGAAAACTTGTCACCGGAATGATCTTCATAGTGCCTGCATAGCGCTTGGCCTCGTCCGCGTTTTCCCCAGCGGGGACGAGCATGATCTGGATTCCGGCGCGCCGCGCGCCGATTACCTTCTGCTTGACGCCGCCGATCGGCTGGACGCTGCCGTCGATGAACAGCTCGCCGGTTGCCGCGACCCGGAAGCCGCGGTCGATATCGGAGCCCAGCTTGTCGGTCAGCTCGAGCGCGAAGGCCAGTCCCGCCGACGGCCCGCCGACGTCGCCGGCGTTGATCTTGACCTCGATCGGCAGCTTGATGCTGACCGCCTGCGTGATCACGACTCCGATCGCGGTCTGGTGCGGCGCCTCGGGCGACCTGAAGGTTCGCAGGCTCACCGTGTGGCTGCGGCCGCCGCGGATGAAGGTGATGCGAACGCGCTGCCCGGCGCGGTGCCGGGTGACAAGCGCACGCAGCCGCTGGAAATCTGTCGTTGCGATGCCGTTCACGGCGACGATCACGTCACCGGGCAGCAGCTTCGCCGCGGCGGACGTGCCGGGCAGCGTGTCCTCCACCAGCGCGCCGTGCGGATGGATGACGACCTTGTAGCCGAGCCGGCGCAGAGCCACCGCCTCCGCGATCTTCTGCGACAGGGCCATCGAGGCCGCATCGATGCGCGCGCGCTCCTTGTCGTTGACGTTCGAGGGCCCGATCTGCTGCTCGGAGACGAGCGTGCCGTCGCGGCGCAGGAAGGGCAGATAGCGCTCGGCCAGGGTCGCCTTCCGCTCGATCACGTCCACGAAGTAGAGGCTGCCCTGGTCGCCCTTGTGTGCGCCGGGCACCTCGACGACCGGAGCCAGAGCGTGCGGCTTGTCCGGCAGCAAGAGGTAGGAGCTGGAGTAGGTGAGCTGCGCGTAGACGAAGAGGCCGACGGCGGCGACGAGGAGCGCTCCGGCCGCCGTCGCAAGCGCCTTTAGCAGCAAACGCAGTTTCATCACGAACGAGGATACAGGCGCCGCCCGGCTCGGCCGGAGCCGCGGCGCGGGCCGCTAGAGCAGGCTACGGCCGGCGCCGCCGTCGACCGGGATCAGCGTGCCGGTGACGTAGCTGGCGGCATCGGAGGCGAGGAAGGCGACCACCGCGGCGACCTCCTTCGGCTCGCCGAAGCGGGCGAGCGCGATCTGGGCCAGGTCGGCCTCGGGCGAGCGCGTCTTGTAGAGCTCCTCCAGGCGCTCGGTGGCGATCCGGCCGGGCGCGATCGAGTTGACCGTGATCGCCTCGGGGCCAAGCTCGCGCGCCAGCGTCTTGGCCCAGCCGACCAGCCCGGGGCGGATGGCGTTCGAGAGGGCGAGGTTGTCGATCGGCTCGCGCACGGCGGAGGAGGTGATGTTGATGATCCTGCCCGCCTTGCTACCCCGTAGATACGGCAGACAGAGGTTGGTCAGCCTGACGGCGGAGAAGAGAAGCAGCGTCAGCGCCTCCTCGAGCGCCTCGTCGTCTATCTCGAGCGCGCGGCCGGCCGGCGGGCCGCCGCCGTTGTTGACCAGGATGTCGATGCCACCGAAGGTGCTAACCGTGCGCTCGACCACGTTACGCAGGTCGCGCGGACTCGTCAGGTCGCCCTGCACGGCCAGCGCGCCGATCCGATCGGCCTCGCGCTCGAGCAGCGTCCTGCGCCGGGCGAACATGGTCACGTTGGCGCCCGCCTTGTCCAGCGCCTCGGCGATCGTCAGCCCCATCCCGGAGGAGGCGCCGCAGACGAGCGCAGTCCTGTTACGCAGATCTCTCTCAGGCATCGGTAAGCGGATTCTCCCCGAATCGGGCCCGGGCGCGCGTGGTCAACCCGCCGCGCACGTTGAATCGGCCCTCGACCTCGGCGAAGAGGGGCGAGACGGCGGCGACGATCGAGTCCAGCACCTCGTTCACAACCTCCTCCTGCAAGATCTCACGCTGGCGAAAAGAGGTCAGGAAGTCTCGCAGCGATTTGAGCTCGAGCAGCGACGCGGTGGGAACGTAGCGGATCGTCAGGGCGCCGAAGTCGGGCGCCCCGGTGAGCGGGCAGAGCGACGTGAACTCGAGCGCCTCGAGCTCGATCTCGTAGGGGCGTTCGTGGAACCTGTTCTCGAGCGTCTCGATGGCCAAGCCGGACGCCTCCTTTCTCTCTCGATTCGCGTGCAGGGCCCGCGCCGGTTGCGAGCGGATCAGGCCGCACCGCCCCTTTTGAGGCTGAAGGCCAGCCGGTAGAGGGCGAACGCCACCAGGAGATAGGCGAGTGTTCTGACTCCGATCAGCTCCGCCTCCAGCGAGTCCTTCAGATCCAGCAAGGTCGCCAGGTGGGAAAGCCCAAACAGGCCGAAGGCCAGTCCCACGTAGAGAGCGATGGTCTTCCCGGAGCGGCGAAAGCCGACGATGCCAAGCGCCAGTATGGCGACGCTCAGCACCAGGTTGATCGCCGTGACCGTGTCCCAATCGAACCCCATCTTCGCCTCCTGGCTCGCTTTCCGATCAACCGTGACGTTATCGCGCGAGGGGCGATCGCGCAGCGGCTGTTGACCGCGATTCCTTCCACAGCGCTCCGAACTTGCTTCGGGCGAGTAGCATCGCGATCGTTGCGACGGATCGAGCACAGCGCTGAGCGAGAGGTAGCCGGCTGATGGGGGCCGCGCCCGATGCCGCGCCGAGCGGCGAGCGCCTAGGGATCGTCCTCGTCGCCTACGACAACGCCGGCTCGATCGGGCGGCTGCTCGAGACGCTGGCGGGCGAGAAGCGCCCGGGCGACAGGATCGTGCTGGTAGACAATCACCCCGCGCACGCCTGCGCCGACCTCGCGGAGAAACACGCCGCGGTCGATCGCGTCATCCGTTCAGAGAACGTGGGCTTCGGCGCGGGCTGTAACCGGGGCGCGGCGGAGATCGAGGACGAGGTCGAGCTGCTGTGCTTCCTGAATCCCGACAGCGCGCCCGAGCCCGGCGCGATCACGCGCCTGCGCGAGGGCGGCAAGGAGGAGTGGGCGGCCTGGTCGGGCTTGCTGCTGCTACCCGACGGACGGATCAACGCCGCCGGTAACACGGTGCACGTGTCCGGGCTCTCCTGGTGTGCGGGCTACGGCGAGGAGCCGGACGGCTACCGCCCGGCGTCCGCTTCGCTCTCGCTCTCGGGCGCCGCGATGGTCGTGCGCACGCAGGCCTGGCAGCGCGTCGGCGGCTTCGCGCCCGACTACTTCCTCTACTACGAGGACACCGATCTCTCGTTCCGGCTGCGCTCGCTGGGCCTCGAGCTGGGAATCGTGCCGGGCGCGCGGATCACTCACGACTACGAGTTCGACAAGAGCCGGCAGAAGTGGTTCTTCCTGGAGCGAAACAGATACGTCTTCATCCTGCGCAACTGGCCGCTTTCGCTCTTGCTCGTCCTTCTACCGCTGCAGGCGGTGGTGGAGCTGGGCCTGTGGCTGGCGAGCATCTTCCAGGGCAGGCTGCTGATCAGGATCCGGGCCGTCGCCTCCTTCCTGCGCATGCTGCCGCGGATCGCGAGGCAGAGGCGCGCCATCTCCCGGCAGCGAGTCGCGAGCGCGCGTGACTGCCTGCGCCTGCTGGAGCCGAGAATCGATACTCCGCTGGTGAGCGGGCTGGCGCGCGGGCGGGCGATTTCGGCTTTCTTCAGCGGCTACTACCGTGCCGCCGCCCTGGTGTTGCGGATCGCGGCGCGGGCCTGAGAAAAGGGGCTTTGGGCTCGTCTTCCAGGCCGTGCTTGCCATGTCCTGGCGCGGCTCGTTGGGTACAGTGAAGGTTCATGGCTGAGAGCGACAGGGGTCTACGGGGAGTTGTAGCGGTCAATTCGGGGATCACCTCGATCGACGGCGAGCGCGGAATTCTGCGCTATCGCGGCTATGACGTCGGCGAGCTGGTCGAGCACTGCACGTTCGAAGAGGTTTGCTACCTGCTGCTGTACGGCGATCTTCCCAGCGCCGACGAGTTCGCCGCGTTCAAGGAAGACCTGCTCGTAGCGCGCACGATTCCTACCGAGGTCGAGGCGGTCGTGGACGACTCGGCCCACTATGCGCGGCCGATGGAAGCGATGCGCTCGATGGGCTCGGCGCTCTCCTTCTCCGATCCCGACAAGACCTCGAACGAGCCCGACGCCAACCTGCGCAAGGCCACCCGCCTGATCTCCCAGCTGCCGACCGTGATGGCGCGCTACCGGCGCCGCTATTACGGTCTCGAGCCGGTCCAGCCCGACCTCGAGCTCGACTACGCGGCCAACTTCCTCTGGATGCTGCGCGGCGAGCTACCGAGCGACGAGGACGCGCGGGTGCTCGACGCCGTCTCGATCATGCACGCCGACCACGAGATGAACGCCTCGACCTTCACGGCGCGCGTGATCGCCGCCACCTGCTCCGACATGCACTCGGCCATCGTCGGCTCGATCTCCGCGCTCAAGGGCACGCTGCACGGAGGCGCCAACGAGTGGGTGATGGCGACGCTGAAGCGAATCGGCTCGGAGGAGAAGGTCGACGCCTGGGTCGACGAGACGCTCGATCAGGGAAAGAAGATCCCGGGCTTCGGGCATGCCGTCTACAAGGTCACCGATCCGCGCGCGGTCATCCTCAAGGAGATCGGGCGCAAGGTGTTCGAGCGCGCCGATTCGAACGAGCCGAACTGGTTCGCGATGACCGAGCGCATGGAGCGCCGCGTCTTCGAGCGCAAGGGCCTGGTGCCGAACGTCGACCTCTACTCGGCCTCGGTGCTCTACTACCTGGGCTTCCCGATCGACCTGCTGACGGCGCTGTTCGCCGCCAACCGGGTGGCCGGCTGGGCGGCGCACGTGATCGAGCAGCACGCAGACAATAGAATTATCCGGCCTACCATCAACTACATAGGGCCGCCAGCGCGCGAGCTTCCGGTCAGCCAGGAGCGAGCATGAGCGAGCAAGGCAAGGAACAACCGACTACTCTCGCCGAGGCGGCAGCCGAGGCCGACGAGCTGGCCCTGCGCGGTGCCCAGCGCGAGCTGGCCCAGCTGCGCACGGTGTGGGACGACGAGCTGGAGGGTGCGGCCAGGAGCGAGGATTTCCGCGAGCGGGCCGTCGCCTACAAGGCGATCGGGCAGTTTCGCTTTCGCCAGAAGCTGGAGCTGCTGAAGCGCGGCTTCGACGACGAGAGCCCGGGCTGCCGCGGCTCGGCGCTGGTATCGCTGGAACTGCTCTCGCGCGGCCACCCGGGCGCCGTCAACTCCGTTCGCGCCGACCTGCACAATCTGGCCACCCGCGACGACAACGGCGCGGTGCGGCGGCTGGCCGTCGTCTGCCTGCGCAACGGATCGCCGCAGCCCGACACGCTCGGCATGCTGGCCGGCATGGCCGACGACGAAGCCCTGGACGAGAGCATGCGCGCGACGGCAAAGAGCGTCGTCGCCGCGCTCAAGCGCCGGGCCAGCGCGCGTCCGCCGAAACGATAGGCACTTCTAGCGCGACCGCGTCCTGGCGTGCGGGTGGGCGCTGAAGTAGGTCTCGCGCCGTCGCTTGTCCGAGACGTGCGTGTACAGCTCGGTGGTTGAAAGATCGGCATGGCCGAGCATCTCCTGGACGCTGCGCAGGTCGGCGCCGCCCTCGAGCAGGTGGGTGGCAAAGGAGTGGCGCAAGAGGTGCGGGTGGATGCGCTCGGGCTCCAGCCCGGCCAGCCCGGCCAGGCGGCGCAGGATGAGGAAGGCGCCGGCCCGGGTGAGCGCGCCGCCGCGCGCGTTCAGAAACAGCTCGGGGCGCGGTCGCTTCTCGAGGTAGGGACGTCCGCGCGCCTGGTAGCGCGTCAGCGCCTCGGCGGCCTGGCGCCCGATCGGCACGATCCGCTCCTTGTCGCCCTTGCCCAGGCAGCGCACGATGCGGTTGTCGAGATCGACTCCGGCGCGCTCCAGCCCGACCGCCTCGCTTACGCGCAGACCGGCGCCGTAGAGCAGCTCGACCAGGGCCCGGTCGCGCAGGTCGCGCGGATGGATGCCGTTTGCCGCCTCGATCAGCCGCTCGGCCTCGGCCGGTGAGAGGGGGTGGGGGAGCCTGCGCTGACGCCGCGGTGGCCTGAGCTCGGCCGCGGGATTGTCGCCGCGCGCGCCGATCAAAACGAGGTGCCGGTAGAAGGAGCGAAGCGCCGCCAGCCGGCGCGCGACCGTGGCGGCCGCCAGCCCACGCGAGCGAAGCTCGGCCAGGTAGCGCTCGAGGTCGTCGGTGGAAGCGGCGCTCAGCGGTCTTTCCAGCACGCGGGCCGCATCGTCGAGGTCGCGCCGGTAGGCCTCGACCGTCCGCTGCGAGCGGCGCGCCGCGAGCAGCGCGAGAAAGCCTTCAACCTCTTGTTCCATCGGACCTTTGTAGTTCGGCGTGTGGGGCGGAACTCCCGTCTGCTGTCCTGAAGGGACATGTCCCCCTGTCCCTCGGAAGGGGGATCCCGGCGCTCGTCGGGAGGATCTTCGCCTTCAGAACCTTGACTTCTGACGGCTCCGGCTCTTAGGTTCGAGCGCCCGGCCGTTTTGCCAACCGGTAATCGGTCTCGTCCCCCCACCAGAGGAGATTCTGCGATGCGTGCCGCCCTCCGCCTCCGCCTGCCGGTTCTTGCCGTTGCGGGCCTCATTGTCTTTTCCTGCCTGTTTTCGAGCGCTTCTGCGGGAGGCTCGTCCGACGACAATGGGTACGCGGAGACTGTGCGCAGCGATAGCCCTGCCGCGTTCTGGACGCTCGACGAGACGGGCGGGCCGATTGCGGCGGATTCGTCGCCGGAGCACGAGTTCAGTCACGACGGCACCTATGTCGGAGTTCCCTCCCCGGCGTTTGCGTCGGTGGACACACCGATGGGCGGTAAGGCGGTGGCGCTCGCAAACGCTGCGGGAGCTACGAGCCAACGCATCGACATCCCCTTCGGCTCGGGCCCGAACGGCACCGATATCAATCCTTTCGAGTACACACTCGAGGCCTGGGTCAAGCCGTCGCGAGTTCCGGCTGACAACACGACGAATGACTGGGAGTCGATTCTGTGCTCGCGCCAGCACGACCAGAACCAGGGTGGCTACAACCTCTACATCAGCGATTACGACGGGCCGCGCTTTTCCTTCCTCGCCGGGAGCACAGGCGATTCGGGCGACCAGGACGTGCGCTACGTCTACGACCGCGTGAACACTGTCCGAGTGGGCCAGTGGTACCACGTCGTGGCGACTCTGGACGGGGTGACCATGCACCTCTACGTGAACGGGCAGGAAGTTACGAGCCAGCAGTATGGAATGGGCGACGTCTTTCCTCCGAACTGCGGCGATGCGGCGCACATCGGCGCCTGTGTCGACACGCTCACACCTGGTACACCCTTACGGTCAGGCTTTGCCGGTGCGCTGGCGGATATCGCGGTCTATAACGGCGTCCTCCTCGACGACACGATCGAGGCTCACTACCAGCTCGGGAGCGGCGATCTGCCGCCGGCGACCGCGCCGACGCTCGCCCTTGCTCCGGCGAGGGCTTCACTACAGACGGGCTCCACCGTCACGTTCGACGTCTCGGTCGGAAACGTAGGCGACGCCTCCGGTGCGACGCTGACAGCGAAAATCTCGACCGGCGGCGAACTTAGGACGATTTCCCCGATCAACGTCAGCGACAACTCCGCGACCTTCTCCTATCGGGGCTCGAACCCGGGAACCGACCGGATCGTCGTCTCTGGAACGATCGAGGGCGACGACGGCGTCAATTACGACGTCAGCTCCGCGAGCTCGTCGGTTTACTGGCTCTCCGGCGCGACCTCGGCCGAAAATTCGTTCGGCCTTCCCGGAACGAGCTCCTACGCGAACTCGGCGAATTCGACCTATGCCGACCCGGTCAACAGCTCGACCGGAAACTTCTACCAGTCGCTGACGGACGCCTCGCTGCCCGGAACGGGCATCCCCTTCTCGCTCGTCCGCACCTACAACTCGCGCGACGATGAGATAGGCCGGCTCGGCAAGGGCTGGAGTGCGAGCCTCTTCCCGTCGCTCGCGGCGGACGAGGTCGGCAACGTAACGCTCAAGTCGGGCGATGGGCAGGAGATCGGCTTCGTCCTGCAAGAGGACGGCTCCTACCGGCCCGACGACAACGTGACGGCGGTGCTCACGAAGAGCGGCTCCGGCTACGAGCTGGTCGAGAAGGATCAGGACGCTCAGCAGTTCGACTCGGCCGGGCGCATCGTCTCCTGGCTCGATGAGAACGGCCAAGGTCTGCACTTTGTCTACGGCAGCGACGATCGGCTGGCGAACGTCACCGACGCGGCAGGCCGTGAGATCGACCTCTCCTACGACGGAAACGGTCATCTGACCCACGTCGCCCTCCCGGGCGGTAGCGGGCTTACCTACGGCTACGACGGAGATCTGCTCACCTCGGTCACCGATCAGACCGGCGCGACGGCAACCTACGTCTATGACGAGAGCGGCTACCTGAAGAGCGTCACCGACGGCAGCGGAAAGCTCCAGTTCGAAAACACCTATGACGACCAGGGGCGCGTACTGACGCAGAAAGATGCGCTCGGCGCCGAAAGCAGCTTCGACTGGTCGAGCGGGCAGGCCGTGGCCACCGATGCCAACGACAAGGCCTGGCGGGACGACTACAACGACAAGAGCCAGCTCACAACGCGAACGGACGCGCTCGGCTACCAGACCCACTACGTCTACGACGACGCGAACAACCTGACCTCGCTCACCGACCCGCTCGGAAACACGACCACGATGACCTACGACGAGCGCGGAAACATGCTCTCGAAGACGGACGCGCTCGATCATACGGAGAGCTGGACCTACGACTCCGACAACAACGTCCTGAGCCACACCGACCAGCTCCAGCGCACCACGCAATACACCTACGACTCGAACGGAAACGTCAAGACCGAGACCGATCCGACGGACGCCGTCACCAGCTACGAGTACGACTCGGCCGGGCGTCAGGTCAAAGAAATCGATCCGCTCAACAGGACCAGCCAAAGCGTCTACGACAACGACGGAAATCTGGTCGAGCAGATATCGCCCTCCGGCGCGAGGACGAGTTACGCCTATGACGTCCTGGGGCGCCGCGTCGCGGAGATCGATCCGCGCGGAAACGAAGCGGGCGCCGATCCGGAGCGCTTCAAGACGACCTACGAGTACGACGGCGCCGGCCGCCTGGTCAAGACCACCGATCCGCTCGGCCACTTCACGACCTCGGATTACGACGGCGCCGGCAGGCTCGAGGCCAAGACCGATGCGAGAGGAAACACCACCCAATACCGCTACGACGATAACGGTCGCCAGGTCGAGGTGATCAACCCCGACGGCTCGAGCACACACTCGAGCTACGACGCGCTCGACAACCTGACCGCCTCCACCGACGCGCTCGGAAACGAGACCCACTACGAGTACGACGCGGACGGTCGCCAGACGGCGACGATCTCGCCGAAGAGCGAGCGCACGACGACGGAGTACGACGCGAACGGAAACGTCGCTTCGGTCACCGACCCGCTCGAGCACGTGACCATGTCCCGCTACGACAAGCTCGGACGCCAGATCGAATCGGAAGACGCGCTCGGCCGGATCACGAAGACGGTCTACGACGCCGCCGGAAACGTCGAGAAGACAGTCGATCCGAAGAGCGGCGAGATGAAGTACGAGTACGACGCGGCGGGTCGCCAGACGAAGGTCATCGATCCACGCGGTTACGCGACCGCCTCGGACTACGACGCCGCAGGGCAGCTCACCGGCGAGACCGACGCGAACGGGAACGTCACCCTGCACGCCTACGACCTGGACGGCCGTGAGGCCTCGGTCACCGGCCCCTCGGGTGCCGTCACGACATCGGGCTACGACGCGGCCGGGAACCTAACGGCAAGCGTCGATGCAAACGGCCATACGACCACCTACGCCTATGATGCCGCGGGCAACAAGACGTCCGAGACGAGCCCGCTCGGCCAGAAGACCGTCTACGCCTACGACGGCAACGGAAACGAGACCGCGCAGACCGATCCGCTAGGCCATATCTCGAGGACGGTCTTCGACTCGATGAACCGCGAGGTCGAGCAGACAGATCCGCTCGGCGACACGACGAAGACGGTTTACGACGCGAACGGAAACGCGGTCGCGACGACCGATCCGCTCGGAAACACCACGGTCTCGGAGTACGACGCCGACGGGCGCTTGGTCAAGGTGACCGATCCGCTCGGCCACTTTACGACCTCGGTTTACGACGACGCGGGCCGGCTCGTCTCGCAGACCGACGCGAACGAGCACACGACGACGTACGGCTACGACGCCGCCGGAGAGAAGACCTCCGTCACCGCTCCGGACGGCTCGATCACGCGCTACGAGTACGACGGAAACGGAAACGTGGTCAGGCGAACGGATGCAAACGACCACGTGACCAAGTACTCCTACGACGCCGCCGGCAACAAGACCTCGAAGGAAAACGCCCTCGGCTCTACCTGGACCTACGCTTACGACGGAAACGGCAACCTCACCCTGATCGAGACTCCGTCGGGCGGCACGATCACGCAGAGCTACAACTCGGAAAACCGCCTCGTCGGGAAGAGCTACTCGGACGGCTCGGCGCCGGTCTCCTACAGCTACGACCCGGCCGGGAACAAGCTCACTCAGACCGACGCGACGGGCACTACACACTACGCCTACGACGCGGCCGACCGCAGGGTCGGCGCCTCGAGTGTAGGCGGCAGCTTCATCTACTCCTACGACGCCGACGGAAACCTGCTCTCGCGCAGCTATCCGAACGGCCTCAAGACGACCTACTCCTATAGCGACGCAGGCAACCTGGCAAGCGCCCAGGTCGGCAAGGAGATCACGCTCTACTCCTTCGACGGTAACGGCAACCTCGTCTCAGTCCTGCACCCAAACGGCATCCTCGACGAGCGCTCCTACGACGCGGCCGGCCGCCTGACCCGGATAACGAGCACAGCTCCGCACGGAAAGCCCTTCTACTCCCGCTCCTACACATACGACCCGGTCGGAAACCCGACCTCGCTCGCTGCAACGGCTCCGCGCGATCACTCTCCCGGCTGGTGGGGCAAGCTCTGGCTCGACAAGGGCGAGCAGCTCACGAAGTGGACGGAGAGCTACTCCTACGACTCGCGTGACCGTCTGACCGGGGCCTGCATGAACGCGACATGCTCGCACTACTACGCCTATGCCTACGACGCGGTCGGAAACAGGACTCGGCTCGAGACGAGAAAGGCAGAGACGCTCTACTCCTACGACGCCGCAGACGAGCTCGTGAGCGCAAGCGAACAGAAGCACGCTCATCGCCAGGACGTCACCCACTACGCCTACGACCTAAACGGTAACCAGACCCGGGCAGGATCTGCGCTCTACGCCTACAACCTGGAAAACAAGCTCACCCGCGTCAAAGATGAGCACGGCCATGACAGGGTCTCCTACACATACGGCGCAGAGGGCCTGATGGCCTCGAGAAGTGCCGGCCCTGAAACAACCTCCTACGCCTGGGACACGAACTCCGACCTGCCCGAGCTGGCGACGGAGACCGCTTCCAGGGGCTTCGGTAGGTTTGTGGTCAAAGACACGAGCTCCTACACCTACGGCGCAGGTCCCATCGGCATCGTCAAGGGCAAGGACTCCCTCACCTTCCACACAGACTCGCTTGGCTCGGTGGTCGAGCTCTCTGACGCCAGGGGCAAGCTCGTCCAGAGCTACCGCTACTCGCCCTACGGCGAGAGCTACGGGCCCGGAGACTCGGGCGA
>JBAWEP010000031.1:0-14172 GCA_049591255.1 Gaiellaceae bacterium | reverse complement strand
CATCGACATAGGAATGCCGCTCTGCCACACTGGCTCGGCTACTACAACGAGCGCAGACCACACAGCTCACTCGGAGGCCTTCCCCCGATCAGCCGCGTTCACAACGTCTGTAGGCAGGACACCTAGCAGCGCCTCTGGAAGCCCGCTCGCTATCGCTACGCATTCGAGTAGCTGCCTTCTCGGCGCACTGAAGCGGCGCCGGCGAAGGAGGCAAGGATGCCGAGCCTTCAACGCAATGCCTTCTCGGCGCGCTGAGGCGGCGCCGGCGAAGGAGGCAAGGATGCCGAGCCTTCAACGCAATGCCTTCTCGGCGCGCTGAGGCGGTTCTGGCAAAGGAGGCGAGGATGCCGAGCGCGGGGCAGTACTCACGTACGCACAAGCGAGGCATCCGCAGCATCCTGCAGTCCAGAATCGTCAGCTGATCGGCCCGTTTCGGGCCGATCAGCGGTCAGTGCGTCGAGAAAATGCGCTGGAGAGGACTTGAACCTCCACGGCCCATTCGGGCCACAAGGCCCTCAACCTTGCGCGTCTACCAATTCCGCCACCAGCGCGTGGCGCTCGGGATTGTACCCACTTCGCGCGGGCCGATCCGGCTACTTGAGGAGTCGGAAAAGCGCGACCGTGTCGAGGAACCACACGACCGAGACCGCAATCGTCAGCCGGGTCAGGTTTTTCTCGACGATATGGGTGCCGCCATGCGACGTCGGCGTGAAGCCGAGCCCGCCGAGACCGCCTTCGCGCCCGGAGTGCATGAGGATGAGCACGACCAGTCCGATCGAGACGATGATGTGGAAGGCGACTAGGACTGCGACGAGCATGGCGTGCCCGAGGATAGCAGCGCCGGCCTAACCTCCGGTGCGACGGACGACCGCCTGTTCCAGCACCCGCTCGATCTTCTCGGCCTGTATCGAGATGCCGTGCTCGAGCGCGGCCGCGCGTCCCGCCTCGTTCGGACAGGGAAGATCGAGCGCGCTCCCGAGCGCCCACACGAGCGCGTCCTCGTCGATCGGGTCGACGAGCAGGCCGGCGCCGGCCGGAACGAACTCGGGCGGACCGCCGAGGCAGGTCGCCACAACGGGGCGCGCGCAGGCCATCGCCTCCAGCGGCGCCTGCCCGAAGGGCTCGACGAGGCTCGGCTGGCAGAGGACGTCGCAGGCCGCAAGCCAGGTCGGCACGACCTCATGCGGAACGCGACCGAGCACGCGCACACCCGTCAGGCCTTCGAGCTCTGCGCGTAAGGGGCCGTCGCCGAGGAAGACGAGCGAGCCCTTCCCCAGTCGCGAGAAGGCCCGCGCCAGGCGCGCCACGTTCTTCCGCTCGCTCAGTGAGCCGACGCAGAGAAAAAGCGGGCCGTCTCCGTCCCAGCCGAGCAGGGTCCGCGCTTCGGCCTGGTCGCGCGGCTGGAAGCGGTCGAGATCGACGCCGCAGTCGATCACGCTGATCTTTCCGCGTGCCTGCGGTAGCTTCGTCTCGAGCTCGCGGGCCAGGAAGTGAGAGACGGCGATGACCGCGCTCGACCGCTCGAGCGTCCGGCGCGTGAGAGCGCGCACGCCGGGCACGGCGCCGATGTTGCGCACGTCCTGCCCGTGTGCCGTGACCACGAGCGGCGCCTTCGAGGCAAGCGACCCGATCAGCCCGGCCGGAACGAGGAAGTGCGCGTATACGACGTCGGGTTGAAACTGCCGCGCCTTCTTGCGCGCCTCACGCGCGAGGGATAGAAAGCGAAGCTTTCCACCCGAGCGGCGATCGAGCACCGCGCGCTCGATCTCGTGCCCGCGCCGCGCGAGCTCGCGCTCGAGCTCGGCGACGAAGACCCCGAGATCGGGATCGTCCGGGCCCGGATACATCTGCGAGACAACAAACACTTTCATTCAGGTGCCAGACTTTAGTCTGGCACCTGACAACAATTCGGTAGAGCTGAGGCGCCTCAGCAAAACGGGCGCAGTCAAGCGCCTCAACAACACAGGCGCCTCACCGACGCTAGTGCAGTCAAGCTCCCTGACCGCAGTTCGCTAGACCCTGGGGAGCAAAGTAGATGCGGCCTTCGTCTTGACGATATTCGGCGATTTTGGCGCGGTCATGGGACAGATCCGGCTCGATTCTGGCGTTACGATCGCAGTGGGTGGTGGGACGGGCATCCTCCACGCGTCACACTTCCAGGCGCAAAGAACCTGTGGCATAGCCCGGACCAAGCCAAGCTCTCCCCGGGCGTCGGTGCGCTAGCGCCGAACGTAGTCGGCCAGGATCTCGTAGACGGCCGTGGGCCGGCCCTCGGCGTCGAAGATGCCGAAATCGCCCTTGTAGTCCCAGATCGTCCAGGGGATCTCGTGCCGGGCAAAGGCGTCGAGAACGTCTCGATACCAGCGCTCGCGGGCCGGCGCCGGGGTGGTGCCCAGCGCCCCGAACTCTCCGCACCACAGCGGCAGCCCGGTCTTCTCGGCCAGCGCCAGGGTGGGCTCGAGCAGGCGCTCGATGTCGGCGGGAGCGAAGACGGCCTCGTTTCTGGCCTCCCAGCGCACACTCTGGGGAAGCGCATCCCAATCCTCCGGCGAGAGCAGCTCGCCCGGGTAGTCGATCGGGCCTTCGTAGGCCTTCACCGCACTCCAGTAGGCGCGGTAGTGCGTGAACAGGAGCGGATCGTAGAAGTGGAAGCTGAGGATGAGGTTCTCGTCCTCGGGTACGTGCAGGCCCGAGAACATGCGCGGATCGGCGGTGCCGTTGGAGTCGATCGCGACCACGCGTGCGGGCTCGTGCGCGCGCACCTCGGCGAGCGCGCGAGCAGCGAGCTCGTTCCAATCGCCGTCGCGGGGAGCCTTCGGCTCGTTGAGGAGCTCGTAGCAGACCTTGTCCACCGGCCAGTGCGCCAGCGCTCGCGAGAGATCGACCCACAGCGCGCAGAACTTGTCCTGCTCGGCCGGCTCGGCGAAGAGCGGGTTGGAATCGACGTTGAAGTAGTGAGAGCGGACGATGTGCAGGTCGACCACAGCGCGCAGGCCCGCCTGCTCGCACCAACCGAGCCCCTGCTCGAGCAGCGCGAAGCCCTCGCGCTCGCGCTCGCCCTGCTCGTCCCACAGCTGCACCTCGTCGACGGGAAAGCGCAGATGGTCGAAGCCGCTGGCGGCAAGGCGCTCGACATCCGCCAGGGTGAACCAGGCGCGCCGTTCCTCCTCGCGCCGCTCCGACTGCGACAGCCAGTGCGAGATGTTGACGCCGTGTCGAAGCTCGAAGCTCATCGGTTCAGGCCTTGTCGAAGGTGCCGAACTCAGCTCGCAGCACCGTGCAGATCTCGCCGATAGTGGCCTGGAGTGCCAGCGCCTCGCGCATCGCCGGAAGCAGGTTATCGCTTCCGCGCGCCGTCGTGCGCACGGCCTGGAGCGCCTGCTCGACCGCCGCGCCGTCGCGCTCGGCTCGCACCTTCCGGGTGCGCTCGCACTGGCGCCGCTCGATCTCGGGATCGATCCGGTGCAGCTCGACGGTCTTGGCGTCGGCCTCCTCCTGGAAGCGGTTGACGCCGACGATCACCCGCTCGCCCGCCTCGACCTCGAGCTGGTGGCGATAGGACGCCTCCTCGATCTCGGCCTGAACGAAGCCCTGCTCGATCGCGGCCACTGCGCCGCCGAGCGAATCGATGCGCTCGATCAGCTCCATGGCGCGGCTCTCCAGCTCGTTCGTCAGCGCCTCGATGAAGTAGGAGCCGCCGAGCGGATCGGCGCTCTCGGTGGAGCCGGCTTCGTGAGCCAGGATCTGCTGCGTCCTCAGCGCAATTCGTACCGCGTGCTCGGTCGGCAGCGCCAGTGCCTCGTCGAAGGAGTTCGTGTGCAGCGACTGGGCGCCGCCGCAGACGGCCGAGAAGGCCTGCAGCGCCACGCGCACGATGTTGTTCTCGGGCTGCTGCGCGGTCAGGGTCGAGCCGCCGGTCTGGGCGTGGAAGCGAAGCATCTGCGCCTTCGGGTTGGCGGCTGCGAAGCGCTCCTTCATGATCTTCGCCCAGAGGCGCCGCGCCGCCCGGAACTTGGCCACTTCCTGGAAGAAGTCGTTGTGGGCGTTGAAGAAGAAGGAGAGACGCGCGCCGAAGCGATCGGGCGACATCCCCGCCTCGACCGCCGCCTGGCAGTAGGCGATGCCGTTGGCGAGCGTGAAAGCCAACTCCTGCACCGCCGTCGAGCCCGCCTCGCGGATGTGGTAGCCGGAGATGGAGATGGTGTTGAAGCCGGGCAGGCGCTCTTCGCAGTAGGCAAACAGATCGGTCGTGATTCGCATCGAGGGTCGCGGCGGGAAGATGTAGTTCCCGCGCGCCACGTACTCCTTGAGGATGTCGTTCTGGACGGTGCCGCGCAGCTTCTCGGGCGCCACGCCTTGTTTCTCGGCGACCAGTTCGTAGAGCAGCAGGAGCAGCGCCGCCGGTGCGTTGATGGTCATCGAGGTCGAGACCTGGTCGAGCGGGATCTCCGAGAAGAGCAGCTCCAGATCGGCCAGCGAGTCGATCGCCACGCCGGTGCGCCCGACCTCGCCCTCGGCGAGCGGATGGTCGGAGTCGTAGCCGAGCTGCGTGGGCAGGTCGAAGGCGACCGAGAGCCCGGTCTGGCCCTTTCCGAGCAGATAGCGGAAGCGGGCGTTGGTCTCCTCGGCCGAGCCGAAGCCGGCGTACTGGCGAATCGTCCAGGGGCGGCCGCGATACATCGTCTCGTAGGGACCGCGCGTGAACGGATAGGCGCCCGGCAGCTCGGGCTCGAGCCCCGCCACATCCTCGGCGGTGTAGACGGGCTTGATCTCTATTCCGGCTTCGCTACCCGGCTTGTCGTCGGCCGCTGGCATGGCAGCAATCGTACGCATCCCGAGACCGCGATGGGCGGGTAGGGGCGCCTCCCGATCGACGGCTATCAGTCAGAGTCGGTTAGCAGCCGATAACGTGGTGACCGCGCCCCTCGCGGAAGGAAGGCGCGCCAGCGTAAGCGAAAGCACCCCGATGACGCCGAGCGACACATATCGCAAGTGGCAGGGTCCCTCCGAGGAGGAGAGCGCCCCCGAGCTCGGGCCGCCCAGCTACCTGCCGGGCGAATTCGCGCCGCCGTTCGAGCCCGTGGCTCCCGATCAGGAGGAGGCCCATCGCGGGCTCCTGAGGAAACTGGCCGCGCCCTTCATCGCGCTCGGCGCCCTATTGCTCAAGTTCAAGGCGGCGCTTCTGGTCGTCTTCAAGCTCAAGCTCTTCACGACGGCCGGCTCGATGGTCGTCTCGGTCGGCGCCTACGCGATGATCTGGGGCTGGCGCTTCGGGCTCGGCTTCGTGCTGCTCCTGCTCGTGCACGAGTCTGGCCACGCGCTCGAGGCCAGGCGACAGGGCCTACCGGTGAGCGCTCCGGTGTTCATACCCTTCATGGGCGCGGCCATTCTGCTGAAAGAGATGCCGCCCAATGCCTGGCGCGAGGCGCGCCTGGCGCTGGCGGGCCCGCTCGTCGGCTCACTGGGGGCGCTCGTCTGCTGGGGCTTCGCCAGCGCGTACGACTCCCCCTTGCTGCTGGCGCTTGCCTACGTCGGCTTCTTCCTCAATCTCTTCAACCTGCTTCCGATCGTTCCGCTCGACGGCGGGCGGGTCGTGGCGGCACTCCATCCGGCGATCTGGGTCGTCGGGATCGCCGTCCTCACCGGGCTGGTCATCCTCGCGCCCAACCCGATCTTGCTGATCGTCCTGTTGCTGGCGGGCTACGAGCTCTACCAGCGCTGGGAGTCGCGCCACGAGGCACGCGAGCGCGAGTACTACAAGGTGACGTCCTGGCAGCGTCTGGGAATAGCTATTGGCTACTTCGGGCTCGCCATACTGCTCACGCTGGCCATGACCCACACTCACGTCGTCCGCCACTTCTGATGCCCGAGCCCCCGAAAAGGCCCGACGACCGCGAGGTTCTCTCCAGCGACCCCGGTGAGCACGAGCGCCACGTGCAGATGATCGCCGCCGAGTTCCGGCGCGGCTTCGAGGCCGTCGACAAGATCGACCGGCCCGCGGTCTCGATCTTCGGCTCGGCGCGGGTGCCCGAGGGCGAGCGCTTCTACAATCTGGCGCGCGACGTGGGACGTGAGTTCGCGCGCGCCGGCTGGGCGATCGTGACCGGCGGAGGGCCGGGAATCATGGAGGCCGCCAACCGCGGCGCGCAGGAGGCCGGCGGGCTCTCGGTCGGCTTCAACATCCGCCTGCCGCACGAGCAAACGGAGAACTCGTTCATCGACCTGGGTCTGACCTTCGATCACTTCTATGCGCGCAAGACGATGTTCGTGAAGGCGGCCGAGGGCTTCATCATCTTTCCGGGCGGCTTCGGCACGATGGACGAGCTGTTCGAGTCACTGACCCTGATTCAGGTGGGCGAGATCTTCCACTTCCCGGTGGTGCTGATGGACTGCGACTACTGGGAGGAGATGGTGACCTGGATCCGGCGCGAGCTGCTCGGCAAGAAGATGATCTCCCCCGGCGACCTGGAGCTGCTCTCGCGCACGAACGAGCCCGCGGAGGCCGTCCGCATCGTGCTCGAGCACCACGCATTGAGCGAGAGCAAGAAGCACCACAAGGCACCGGCTCGAGCCAGCTCCAGAAGCCGGCGCGGGCTCAGCGCCTGAACGCGTTTCGCTGGTTCAGCACGCGACCGATGTCGGAGATCGAGATCAGGCCCACCAGGCCGCCCTCGTGCACGACCAGGCCGCGATGGATCTCTCCGCCCGCCAGCTCGCCAAGCGCGTCCTCGGCGCTGTCCTCGGTGTCGAGCACCGGTACCTGATCGCTCCTCAGCATGCTGTCCCGGACAAGCCGGCTGTCCCAGTCGCTGCGCGGGTAGTGGGCGATCGAGCGGAAGGGAAGCAGCCCCAGGACGTCACCGTTCGAGACGACGGGATACGTGCTGTGCTTGGCCGCGCCGGCGAGCGAGTCCATGAACTGGCCCAGCGTCTCGTCTGCCGGAGCGGTCACCGGATCGCGCGTCATCAGATCGCGAACGTGCAGCCCTTCGAGGGCCTCGCTCGCCTCCAGGTAGCGAGCCTCGCTGCCCGCGGCGCTGAGCAGGAACCAGCCGATCAGGGCCAGCCAGATGCCGCTGGAGGAGCGATAGGAGATGAAGAGCAGTACGCCGCCGCCGATCATCAGGTAGCCGAAGCCCTTGCCGATGTTCGCGGCGATCCTCGTCGCCCAGGCGAAGTCGCCCTTCGCCCTCCAGAGTGCCGACCTGAGCACGCGACCGCCGTCGAGCGGAAGAGCGGGCAGCAGGTTGAAGACGAGCAGGAGCAGGTTGATATAGCCGAGCCAGGCAAGGGTGCCGTCGACCGGCGTCGCGAACCTCGTCGCCGCGGCCAGCCCGACAAAGAGCACTCCGAGCACGAGCGAGACGGCCGGGCCCGCGATGCCGATGCGAAACTCCGAGCCGGGGCTCCTGAACTTCTCCTTGAACTGGGAGACGCCGCCGAAGAGCCAGAGCGTGATGCCTTCGATCTCCATCCCGTTGCGGCGGGCGACGATCGAGTGACCGATCTCGTGCAGCAGGATCGAGATGAAGAAGACAATCGCGGCGACCACGCTCATGGTCAGGTAGGTCGCGTGCGAAAGGCCTGGATCCTGCGCGGGGAAGACGCTCGCATCCAGCGACCAGACGATCAGGGCGAAGATGATCAGCCAGCTCCAGTTGAGCGAGATGCGGATGCCCGCGATACGACCGATGTTGAAGGTGGGACTCATTGCTCAGCGTTTCCTCGTGGCCTCACGAATCTAGTACCCATCGTCCGCTCTCTCTCAATCCCGAGCGGCCGCCTCGCTCAGGCGCCGGCCTGCCGCTCGCGGAAAGCGCGAGCCTTGGCCCGGTTCCCGCAGATGGCCATCGAGCACCAGGCGCGGGAGTGATTCTTGGAGCCGTCGAAGAAGGCCCAGCGGCAGTCGTCGCTGCGGCAGGCCTTGAGCCGTGTCCAGGTTCCCGCTCGCATCGCCTCGGCGACGATCTCGAGCAGGCGCCCGTGCGCCCCGTCGACGCCCTCGGCGGAGGACATCAGGCCGGCCATTCCATCGGCGCAGAAGTAGAGCCTTAGGCCCGCTCGCTCGGCCGCCGCGTCGAGCAGCGGCGGTGCCTTCGGGTCGAGCTCGCCGCCGGCGTTGGCGTAGAGAAGGGCCCGCAGGGCTTCGCGCAAGGCACGCGTGCGCTCCAGATCCTCCTCGCTCGCCGCCGTGCCCTTCCCGATCAGGGTGTGCTCCGCGAGCCAGGTCACGAGCGCCCGCGGCGAATCGAGCTCGTCCGATCCCGACCCCACATCGGCCGTGTTCACGAACGCCTGAACGATCTCTAGCTCGTCTGGCACCGCGTCCATCTCTTAACCACCGTTCGTGCTTGACAAGTTACGTAACCACTCATATTATAACGCCAGTTAGTCGTCTACCGAAGGAGGCCGCCCGTGCAGATCGTCCATCCCGATCTCGCTCGCACTCTTCTACGCGAGCGCCAGTACGACCTTCTCGGCAAGGCAATCCGGCGCCGGCGCCGGGCAACCGCAATGAGTGCGATTCGAACGAAGGAGAAGTCATCTTGGATAGCAAGTACATCGTGACCGATATCGATGCCGTCGAGTCGTTCGGAGGCGAGAAGCCCGAGGACGGCACCTGGAAGCCGCTGCGGGCCAAGCTCGGAATCGAGGCCTTCGGTGTCAACGCCTTCATCGGGCGCGAGACCGGCTCTCGTGTGATCGAGGAACACACCGAGGAAGGTAGCGCCCATCAGGAGCTCTACGTCGTGCTCGCGGGCAAGGCGCGCTTCGAGCTCGGCGACGAGAAGATCGAGGCCAAGACCGGCGCGCTCGTCTTCATCGCCGATCCGTCGCTGAAACGGACCGCTTTCGCGCTCGAGCCGGACACCTCGGTGCTGGCCATCGGCGCCGCTCGAGGCAGCGTCTTCACACCTTCGAGCTGGGACAACCCCTACACGAGCTAGCGCGTCAACTGCGAAAGATGCGCGGTCGGGCTAGCGATCCTGCTTGCTCGTGCCGCGCATCTGCTCGCTCAGCGCCCGCCCACGCTCGTGCACGTCGCGCCTGAGCTTCTCCAGATCGGCCGAGTCGGGCTGGCCCTCATCCTGACCGGGCGCGGGCGCGGGCTCTGCTGGCACTTCGGGCTCTATCGGCTCGGGCTCGGCCGGCGCCGGAACGCTCTCGGCGTCTCGCGCCCGCGCTTCGGCTAGCCTGCTTCGGAGCTCCTCGGCGGGGTCGCTCGTGCCGGGTCGTCGGCGCAGTCCGGAGAGCAGTTCCCAGACCGCTCCGAAGGCGCGTGCCAGCACACGGGCAGCCCAGAGCATGGCGCGATGCTACACTCATCGCCGCTTCCTGCCTCGTGAACCGGCGCGTGTCCCGCGCGACGAATCCAGCGAGGCCGAACAAGACCGAAGGAAGGAGATACGGGAGCCCGTGACCGATTACGAGGTCCTGATCATGCTCGACCCCGAACTGGCGGAAGACCGCCAGCAGGAGGTCGTTGACCGCGTTCGCACGCAGGTCGTGGAAGGCGGCGGAGTCTGGGAGACACACACGCCCTGGGGTCGCCGGCGCCTCGCCTACGAGATCCTGCACAAGAACGAGGGCATCTACCACCTCCTGACCTTCTCCGCCTCGCCCGAGGTGCTGAACGAGGTCTCGCGCCTACTCAAGATCGACGACGCCGTGCTTCGGCACATGGCCGTGCGCCGCGTCAAAGGCTCGAGCACGTCGGCGCCCGTTGCGGCGCCCGTGAGCGCCAGCCCCGTCGAGCCCGATCCCGTCCAGGAGGACGAGTAACCTCAGCGAACGTCCGTTCGTTCAGGGAGGAGAAAACCATGGCCAACATCAACCGCGTCGTCCTCGTTGGCAACCTGACTCGTGATCCGGAGCTCCGCCAAACCCCAAGCGGAACGGCGGTCTGCAAGTTGCGAGTCGCAGTCAACACCCGCCAGAAGGACTCGGCGACGGGCCAGTGGGGCGACAAGCCCAACTACTTCGACGTCACTGTCTGGGGCAACCAGGGCGAGAGCTGCGCGCAGTATCTGGCCAAGGGTCGCCCGGTCGCGATCGACGGAAGGCTCGACTGGCGCGAGTGGGACGCCCAGGACGGCACCAAGCGCCAGGCGGTCGAGATCATCGCCGAGAACGTCCAGTTCCTCGGTAGCCGCGACTCGAGCGGCGAGAGCACCAGCTTTGTTCCCCAGGGCACGCCGGCTGCGAACGCCGACTTCGGCCCGGCCGACGACGACATTCCGTTCTAGAAGGAGAGACCTTGGCTCAGCAGGACAAGAAGCGTAAGCGCATGAGCCCCAGCTCGATGCCGACTCGGCGCAGGGGATGCCATTTCTGTAAGGACCACGTCGAGGAAATCGACTGGAAGAACGCGGGCGCCCTTCGCCGCTACATGTCCGAGCGCGGCAAGATTCGTGCCCGGCGCATCACCGGCGTCTGCCGCCGCCACCAGCGACAGCTGGCGGTCGCGATCAAGCGAGCGCGCGAGATGGCCCTTCTCCCCTACGTATCGGAATAAGGAGAGAGAATGGAAGTCATCCTCCTTCAGGACGTGGAGAAAATCGGGCTACGCGGCGACGTCGTTTCGGTGGCCCGCGGTTACGCGCGTAACTTCCTGTTTCCGCGCCAGCTCGCCGAGCTCGCGACGCCCGGCAAGGTCGAGGAGATAAGGAAGCGAGACTCCCGCCGGGCGCTGCAGGAGGCACGCAGCGCCGAGCAGGCCGAGGCGATCGCCGAGAAGCTGCGCAAGACCGTGCTGCGCTTCGAGGTGAAGGCCGGCCCGACCGGCGCGCTGTTCGGCTCTGTCACTCCCAGCGATATCGCCGACGAGATCTGGCGCACGCGCAAGATTCGCATCGACCGCCGCAAGATCGAGCTTGCCGATCCGATCAAGCGCGTCGGCAGCTTTGCCGTGCCGGTTCACATCTTCGAAGAGGTGAGCGTCGAGGTGAAGACGCTCGTGGTTCCCGAGGGCGGCGAGCTCACTCCCGAGCAAGCGGTGACCGTGGCTCCGGGCGAGCCCGTCGCCGAGCCCGCCTCCGAGGAGGTCGCCGAGGAGGTCGCCGAGGCGGTCGCCGAGGCGGTCGCCGAGCCTGCCTCCGAGGAGGTCGCCGATGCGGCGAGCGAAGAGGCGCCGGCAGCCGCGGCCGAGCCGAGCGCTGAGCCGAGCGAAGAAGAGCCCGCAGCGGACGAGCCCGCGGAATAGCGAGCTGATCTTCTCCTCGTAGGTGCGCTCGCCGCTACCTGGTGTGAGCCTGCGGTGACGCGACGGTCTTGCGCCACCTGTGCCAGAGCTGGAAGCGATGCTCTTCACCATGAACGAGCCGCACGATATTGGCGCGATGTAGCCAGATGATGGCCAGGGCCCCGGCGGCCATGAAGACGATCACGGAGAGATCCTCTCCCAGCAGGATCGCGGCCGGAACGAGCGAGAGCGCCGCGAGGATCGAGGCCAGCGACGCGTAGCGGCCGGCGAGGAACACCAGCCCCCAGACGGCCAGGCCCACGACCGCAACGAGCGGAGCGATGCCGAAAACCGCGCCGCCACAGGTCGCCACCAGCTTGCCGCCGCGCCGGAAGCGCATGAAGAGCGGGCGCCAGTGCCCGAGCATCGCGGCCGCACCCGCCAGCACCGCAACCAACGAGCCGTGCGTGAGCGACGCGACCAGCGCCGGAACGAAGCCCTTCATGATGTCGAAGAGCACGACCGGAAGACCGAAGCGGGCCCCGAAGCTACGCCAGACATTGGTACCGCCGATGTTGCCGCTACCGAGCCGGCGGATGTCCTGCCCTCGCACTACGCGCACGAGCCAGTAACCGAAAGGAATGCTGCCGGCCAGATAGCCGGCCAATACGAGCAGCAGCGCGGTACCCATGTTCACCTAGTTCGTGTGTCGAGGAAACGCCTACGTCAGCCGAGCAAGAGCCACTGCTTGGGAGTACCACAGTGCTTCAAACCTGCTCGGAGCATAGCGCCACGGCCCATGCCTGCGAGCGTGAAGCCGGTCGTGCTATGACTCTGTGACCGTGCACCGGCCACTATCCACACGGAAGGCGAAGGAGGGCGCCGAGTCTCCGGCGGAGCGCTCGAAGTCAACCCACGACAGGCGAAGCGAGCGCCGGCGCGAGGTCGCGCTGCTCGGGCTCGTGCTGCTTGGGATGGCCATTTTCGCCGTCGGGTATGCGACCGGCCGGCACGACTCCACCTTCCGCACCAGCTGGTACTCGCCGCTGCGCGGCACGAGCGCCGCGCCGGAGACCGTCGGCAGCGTTCAGGGGGGGCCAAACACTCCCGGCGAGAACACGCCGCTCTTGGTGACGATGCGCGGTCTGCGCATCCTGCCCAACGGCGAGCACTACGTTCTCTACGTGCTCAGCCGCAACCACGGGCTTCTGCCGTGCGGCACGTTCTCCGTCGGCGAGGGTACGACGCAGGTCAAGCTGAGCTACCCCGGATTGCGACTCGAGCCGCGCGGCTGGAGGATCGCCCGCGAGCGCGTCGGCGCGACGGACATCGGCACGATCGTCGCCCGAACGGCCTAGCGTCCGCTCGCTCGCCGGCCGGAAGCTCTACGGAGCAGTGCGCTCCGCCGCGACAAAGGCGGCATGAGTCAACGGCATTCGCTCGGCGAACAGGTCTTCGATCACCTCGGCGTAGCGATGAATCTCGCGCTGCGCGGCCTCGGCGTTTCTCAGCGAGAGGAAGTTCATCAGCGCCCGGGCGTTGACCGTCCAGTAGAACTCGGTGTAGGCGGCGACCGGCAGCACCGTCCGCGCCAGCTCGCGAGCGATCCCGGCCTCGATCAGCCGGTTGTAGGTCGCGTATGCGGCTCTGTTCGTCTTTTCGATCTCCGCCCGCGCCGTCTCGGCCAGCTCCGGCTCGACCGGCTCGAAGGAGTAGGCGCCGGGCTTTCCGACCTGCTGGCGAATATCCTCGAGCGCCGGGACGTAGAAGTCGTCGTTCGCCCGCGTGTAGCGCATGCTGAACTCGTTGAACGACGACCAGCGGTGCCTGATCCACTCGCGCATGACGAAGATCGGGCAGCGTACGTGGAAGCGAAAGGAGTTGTGCTCGAAGGGCGTCCCGTGCCGGTTGCGCAGCAGGAACCCGATCAGGCCCTCGTCTTCGGGCTCCATCTCCTGCTTGTGACGAGCGAAGCTGACCCGGGCCGCGTTGACCACCGAGAGATCGCTCGCCATCGCGTCATCGAGCCGGACGAAACCGTGGTCGAGGACGGGAATCGAGCCTTCGGGGAGCTCTGGCGCGGTCACGAAAGCAGTCTAGAGGGATTGGTGGATGACGCTCGCACCACGTCGCCACAGCCCCAGCCGGTCTGTTGTCTCTTCCCCTCGACCGGTAAAACTGCCAGCCCGGTGCCGAAGCCCACCGGGCCGGCGCCCGGAAGAGGGGAAGAAGCGTGCGAGCGAAATCGCCGGGCCTAGCTCGCGGCGGCGCCTTTCGCAATCCTCATGCTTGCCCGCCCTGCATTCCGATTCGCGTTCGCGGATCGACGAGAACGTAGACGATGTCGACGATGAAGTTGGCGACCAGGACTCCGACGATGATGAAGAGGAAGATCCCCTGGATCACGAAGTAGTCCTTGTTCGTGATCGCCCTGTAGATCTGGAAACCAAGCCCCGGATAGGAGAAGACGATCTCGGTGACGAGAGCGCCGGCGAGTATCGCACCGAGACTCAGCGCGAGCCCGGTGATCTGGGGCAGCATCGCGTTTCGGAAGGCGTACTTACGTACCAGTCGCCTGGGGGCGCCGAGCGTCTCCAGATAGTGCGAGTAGTCGGACTCGAGCTCGTAGATGATCATGTTCCGCATCCCGATCGCCCAGCCGCCGAAGGCAACGAGGAAGATCGAAAGGAAGGGCAGGAACCAGTGGTAGGCGAGGCTGCTGATGAAGCTCCAGGACCAGCCCCGGATCTGTGTCACGTCGTAGCCGTAGCCGACCGGGAAGACCCGGAAGATGAAAGCGAGCAACCAGACCATTACCATCGCGAGCCAGTTGTATGGCATCGCCGTGAGTGCATACGAGATCGGAAGGGCCGTGTTGTCGAGCACCTTCCTGCGTGCCGCCATCGCGCCGACCTTGTTGCCCGCGTACCAGCTGAGCAGGATCGCCGGCAGCAGCAGCGCCAGCGTGTAGGGGGCGCAGTTGATGATCA
>JBAWEP010000030.1:0-91880 GCA_049591255.1 Gaiellaceae bacterium | reverse complement strand
GGGCGGCACCGCGGCGGGAAGCGCCCAGCGCCCCTCGCGGTCGATCTCCACCGAGACGGTGTCGTAGCGATCGCGCAGGGCCTCGATCACCGAGCTAGCGGAGGCGACCGAGATGTCGTGCTCGCTCGAGCGGCCGCCCATCAGCACTGCGATGCGAAGGCGGCTCACGGCGCTACGTAGTTGCCGACGTAGATCGTCACGGTCGAGCCCACCGCGGCCTGCTTGTTGCCCGGTGGAGTCTGGTCGAGGACGATCCCGTTGTCGTCGGGATTGGGGGTGTCTCGCGGCACGGCGTTGTAGCTGAATCCCTGGCTGGTGAGCGTCGACTCGGCCGTCGCGGCGTCGAAGGAGGTGACGTCGGGGACGGTGACCAGCTGCGAGCCCGTGGAGACGGTGAGCGTGATCGTGCTGCCGGGGGGCGCGAGCGTGTTCGCATCCGGGCTCTGGTCGGTGATCGTACCCTTGGGCTGGCTCGAATCGACCTCCTGCTTGGAGATCTTGAAGCCCTGACCCTTGAGCTGGTAATAGGAGACGTTGTAGAGCGTGCCGACCACGTCGGGAACGGGAATCGGCTTCGGCCCCTTCGAGACCCAGATCGTAACCGTCGAGCCCTTGGCCGCCTTCTCGTTGCCGAGCGGGTCCTGCTTGAAGACAGTCCCGTCTTTAGCGTCGTCGTAAGCCTGATTCGTCTCGACGACGAACTTGTCCTGTTGCAGGGTGGAGATTGCCGTGTACGACTCCATGCCGACGACCGACTTGACGCGAACCTGATTCGTTCCAACGGAGACCCAGATACGGACGGTGCTGTTCGGCGCTATGCGCTCGCCCTCGTTCGGACGCTGGTCGAACACCTTGCCCTGAGCGGTTGTGGAGGACGTGGCCGGGATCGCCAGCGCGGTGAGCCCGGCATTCGTGATCTTGTCTTTGGCGGCCCGTTCTGTCAGCCCTGTGACGGACGGCACCGGTACCGGCGAGTTCTCGGAGAGCTGCCGGTAGACGATCCAGAAGGCGACGCCGACCGCAGCCGCCAGAAGCAGCGCCAGCAGCCAGGGCCAGACCGGGCGCCGCACCGTCGCATCCTGCAGGTCGTAGTAGCCGGGCGCGGCCGGCGGCGGAGTGGGCCCGCCCGAGCGAATCGGCGGCGACACTCGCGTCGGCGCCCTGGAGATCATCGTCGGCGCCGAGAGGCCGGCTCCTGCCAGCACGGTCGTGGCGGCGTCGGTCGTCGCCTCGCTGATTTCCATGCCCTTCGAGATCGCGCTGAGATCGGCGTCCATCTCCTCGGCGCTCTGGTAGCGGTCGTCGGGATGTTTGGCCAGGGCTCGCAGCACGACTGCGTCGAGCTCGGGCGGAACCTCGGGACGCTTCGCCGAGGGCGGCTCGGGCACGGCCGAGAGGTGCTTCATCGCTATCTCGATCGGGGTGTCGCCGTTGTAGGGCGCCTCGCCGGTGAGTAGCTCGTATAAAAGGACGCCGACCGAGTAGAGATCGGAGCGATCGTCGACCGGGGCGCCGCGCGCCTGCTCCGGCGACAGGTACTGGGCGGTGCCGATGATCGAGCCGACCTCGGTCATCTCGCTGGCGCCCGCCCGCGCGATTCCGAAGTCGGTGACCTTGACCCGGCCCTCGTCGTCCACGAGCACGTTGTGCGGCTTGATGTCGCGGTGCACGACGCCGTTTCGGTGCGCGAAGCGAAGGGCGGCCAGAATCTGGCGGCCGTAGTTGACGGCGACGAGGATGGGCGAAGGGCCGCGCTCGATCACCAGCTCCTTGAGCGAGCGGCCCTCGATCACCTCCATCGCGATGTAATAGGTGCCCTCGGCGTTGCCGCGGTCGTAGATCTGCACGATGTTCGGGTGCGAGAGACCGGCGGCGCTGGAGGCCTCGCGGCGGAAGCGCTCGACGAACTGCTTGTCGGAGGCGTGCTTGGCATTCAGGATCTTGATCGCGATGCGGCGGCCCAGCTCCTGATCCTCGGCCAGATAGACAGTCGCCATCCCGCCCGTGCCGAGCTTCTTGAGGATCTTGTAGCGCCCGTCGAAGAGGGCGCCGATCAGTGGGTCAGGAGGTGTCATGGCTCGTTAAGGTTAGGTCAGGAGTTGGAGTTCGGCGCGGAGGACAGAATCGCCTGCATGATTTGGCGCGCGATCGGAGCCGCTGTGGTGCCGCCGACGCCTGTCTGATTCTGGAGTACGACTGCGACAGCGACCTTCGGCGCGTCGGCCGGCGCGAAGGATATGAACCAGGTCGTGTTCGGCTGGCCGGTTCCGTTCTCGGCGGTGCCGGTCTTGCCGGCGACCTTGACGCCCGGGATCGCGGCCGCCGTGCCGGTGCCGCTCGTCACGACCGACTCCATCATCTGCGTCAGCTCCAGCGCCGTCTCGGGCTTGATCGACTGCGCGAGCATCTGGGGCTTGATGCGCACGATCCCGCCGTCGCTGCGGCGTACGCGGTCGACCAGGTGCGGTTGCATCTCCTTGCCATTGTTGGCGACCGTGGCGGCGACCATCGCCATCTGAAGCGGCGTGACGAGCAGCTTGCCCTGGCCGAAGGCGGTGCGCCCGGGATCCTGGTGCTTCTCTTGGCTCGGGCTGAGCAGGTGTCGGCCCTGATAGAGGCCGCTGATGGAGACGGCGTTACTCGGCAGGTCAATCGGCGGTGCCTGATCGAAGCCGAAGCGCCGCGCGTAGTCCATCAGCCTGCTTATGCCGAGCGTCTTGCCGATGTTGCAGAAGACGGAGTTGACCGAGTTCGTGAACCCCGTCGCGAGCGAGAGCGTGCCGAAAGCCTCGGGCCCGCTCTGATCCGGGTTCGTGAAGTTGTTCACCCGCTGCCCATACTCGGTGCAGTAGCCGGGGTCGTGGAAGATCGATGAGGGAGTGAAGCGCCCCGAGTCGAGCGCCGCCGCGGCCGTGACGACCTTGAAGGACGAGCCCGGCGGGTAGAGGCCCTGCGTGGCGCGGTCGACTAGCGGCGAGGCCGGCTTGCAGGACGGTGACGTGATGGCCTGGATGCGGTTGAAGTGGCTTTCGACGTCGTTGGGGTTGTAGCTCGGCTTGGTGACCAGAGCGAGGACGCGGCCGGTGGAGGGCTCGAGCGCCACCGCCGCGCCGCAGTTCGAGCCGAGCGCCTGCGTAGCGATGCGCTGAGCGTCGAGATTGAGCGAGGTGTAGACGTCGCTGCCGTGGATCGTGCTGCCGAGCAGGCGGTCGCCGATCTGCTTGATCGCGCCGCCGAGGCTCTGGTCGGCGCCCGTCAGGTAGTCGTTGGCCGAGCGCTCCAGGCCCGCGCGCGACTTGGTCTGGGTCGCGTATCCAACCGCCGCCGCGGTCAGCGAGCCCAGCGGGTAGCGGCGGAAGTAGTAGGTGCGGCCGCCCGCGTGGACGATTCGGTTCTTTGCCAGAGTCGTTCCGTCGGCGGCGAAGATCCTTCCCCGGTCGATGGTGAACTGGGAGACCTGCTGGATCGAGTTGTCGCTCTTGTTGGCGAGATCGGGCGCGGCCCAGGCCTGCCAGTAGGTGGAGGCGACGATCAACGCCACGAGCATGCCGAGCGAGGCCAGGGCGGCGATGCGGATGCGCGCGTTCATCGCGCCTCGTTCGCTCTCTGCGACGCGAGCAACAGGCCGGCGAGCAGGATGAAGTTGGCGACCACGCTCGAGCCCCCGTAGCTGATGAAGGGAAGCGTGATGCCCGTCAGCGGAATCAGGCGCAGGATGCCGCCGATGATGATGAAGGTCTGGAGCGCGAAACCGAACGTCAGCCCGGCGGCGGCCAGCTTCGAGAAGCCGTCATCGACCGAAAGGGCGATGCGGAACCCGCGCACGACGAAGAACATCAGTACGAGCAGGAGCGCCGCGATTCCCACCAGGCCCAGCTCCTGAGCCAGCGCCGAGAAGATGAAGTCGGTGTTCAGGTCGGGAATCAGCGGCTTGCCGTTGGTCAGCGTGAAGGTGCCCTTGCCCAGCCCGGTGCCGCTAAATCCGCCCTGGGCGATGGAGTAGAGCGACTTGACGAGCTGGAAGCTCTCGCACTCCTGACGCTGCATCAACTTGCCGCCGAGGGTCGGGCAAGGCACGGCCTGAGTCGTCCAGGGGTGCAGCCAGATCGTCACCCGGCTGCGCACGTGCGCCGTCGTCTCGTACACGCCGGCCGCGCCGACCAGGAAGAGCGCCATCCCGACGCCCACGTAGAGCAGCCGGCTGGTCGCCAGGTAGAGGATGGCCAGGAAGATCCCGAAGAAGAGGAGAGCGCTACCGAGGTCGTGCGTGGCGACGAGAACGAGCATCGCGCAGCCCCAGATGGCGAGCAGCGGCCCGAAGTCCTTGAGCCGGCCCAGCGCCAGCACCTCCTGCTTGGAGTGCAGATAGGCGGCCAGGAAGACGATCATCGCGATCTTTCCCAGCTCGCCGGGCTGAAACTGGAGCGACCCGACATGCACCCAGAGGCGCGCCCCGTTGATCGTGCGACCGATCTTCGGCAGTGCCGGCAGGAAGAGCAGAGCGAGCGCCGACAGCCCGAACAGGTACTTGTACGACTCCAGCCGGCGGAAGTCGTGACGAAGCGCGATCAGCGTGGCGGCGAAACCGGCGACTCCGATCACGACCCAGAGCCCCTGGCGCAGCGCGTCGGTGGGATTGAGCCGGTAGATCTCGGTCAGCCCGACCCCGGTCAGGAGCGCTGCCATCGGCAGCAGGTAGGGATCGGCGTCGGGGACGGTGAGGCGCCCGACGAGATGCGCGATCAGGTAGAGGGCGAAGAAGAAGCCGGCGTAGGAGAGCGATCCGGCGGAGATCTCGTTCTGGCGAGCGATGTAGACGCTGGCAAAGCCCGTCACCGTTATCAGGCCGACCAGAATGAGGATCGCGAGCTCCCGCGTGCGAGCGCTCACGGGTAGACGTCTCCCTCCAGCCTGTTCAGCTCGCGGGTCGTGTCGCCGTAGCTGTGCAGGTCGTGGTTGAAGTAGCGCCGCCTTTCGCCGATCGTCAGCTGCGCCGCGTAAAGGCGGGCGCTGACGCGGACGGGCCGGTAGAGATGCACGCCGCCCGGAAGATCGAAGGGAAGGCCCTGGTAGACGGCGACGCGCCCGTCGGGCTCGGCTCCGATGAAGTGAGCGGTCGAGACGGTGAAGACGCCGAGGCCCACGAGCGCCAGCACGAACGCGCACGCCAGGGCAATCAGGGTCGCGCGCCGCGACCGGTGAGCGTGCGAGCGCCGCTTCGCCGGCAGCTTGAGCGTCGGAACCGCGTCGACCTCGGTCAGCGTCCTGGCATCGTCCAGCTTCTGCGCGGTCTCCTCTTCGGGCGCCGTCGGGGCGGCCGCCTCGCCGGCCTCGAGCTCGAACAGGACGACGGTGATGTTGTCCTCGCCGCCGGCCTGGTTGGCCGCCCCGATCAACTTCTCCCCCGCGTCGTCGAGATCGGCTCGGGCGGAGAGCAGCAGGTGCGCGATCTCCTCGTCGGAGACCATCGAGGTGAGCCCGTCGGAACAGAGCAGGAAGAGATCGCCGTCCTGCGCCCGAATCGAGAAGACGTCGACCTCGACATCCGATTCGGTGCCGAGCGCGCGCGTGATGACCGAGCGCCGCGGATGGCTCTCGGCCTCCTTCGGCGAGAGGCGCCCGCTGCGCACCAGCTCGGCAACCAGCGAATGGTCTTGCGTGAGCTGAGTCAGCTGCTCGTCGCGAAGAAGGTAGGCGCGCGAGTCGCCGACGTGGCCGATCGTGACCACGCCCCCTTCCACCAGCGCGACCGTCATCGTGGTGCCCATGCCTCGCGCGGAGGCGTTCTCGCTGGAGTAGGCGTAGACGCGCCGATTTGCCTCGCGGATCAGCTCGACCGTCCGTTCGGGCGCCGAGAGGCCTGCCAGCTCCTGCTCGCGCAGCGACTCGGCCGCCAGCCGGGAGGCGACCTCTCCGGCCTGCGCCCCGCCCATCCCGTCGGCGACGGCAAAGAGCGGCGGCTCGCAGACGAAGGCGTCCTCGTTTCTCCGCCTTCTTCGGCCGGTGTCGGTGTGGGCGCTTGAAGCGATTACGCTCATCGCTCGTAACGGAAGTCGGTTTCACCGATACGCAGGACGTCTCCGGGCGTCAGGCGCCGGCTCGTGCTCAAGCGTACGCCGTTGACGAAGGTGCCGTTGGTCGAGCCCAGATCCTCGACCCAGACGCCGTCGCGGCGTGGATCGACCAGCGCATGCTTGCCCGAGGCGAAGTCGTCCTGATCGAGCTGGAGATCGTTTAGCGGCCCGCGCCCGATCGTCACCGCGCCGTGCGCGAGCTCAACCCGCTGACCCTCCTCGAGGTCGGGACTGGAGACGACGACGAGCGTGCCCGGCCGCGGCGCGCGCTTCTCGTGGCGCTCGGCCATCGGCGCGAGCACGAAGCTGTCCTGGGGCGCCTGCATCTCGTGGGCGGCGGCGTGCACGATGCGCCAGATGAACACATAGAGCAAGAACAGGAAGGCGATCTTGAGCGCCAGCAATACGGCGTCGACCGAGATTGAGGCTGCGGCCATCGTTACTCCCGAACGAAGGTCAGCTCGACCGCGCCGATTGCGATCGTGTCTCCTTCGGAGAGGCGTTCGTGACTGACTCGCTTGCCGTTCAGCTCGGTGCCGTTGGTCGAGCCGAGATCGATCAACGTGTAGACGCCGTTTCCCTCCGAGCGCACCTCGGCATGGCGGCGCGAGACGTTCGGATCGGCGATGTGTACGTCGCAGTCGCGCGAGCGCCCGAGGACGACCGTCGTGTCGCGGAGCGGAACGTGCCGGCCTTCGTAGAGGAGCGCGTAGGTCGGCACTGCCGTCTCGAGCGGGAGGCTCGGCCGGTAGGCCTGCGTCTCGTAGGCCGGCGGAGGCGGCGCGGGGACGGCCGGTTGGGCCAGGGGCTGCTCGACGGGCACGCTCCGCGAGGTCCGCACCATCTTCGCGGCGATGCCGAAGACACCGATCTCGAGGTCGTCGTCGGTCTCGATGCGAACGAGCGGCGCCGAGGGTAAGGCATAGCGCTCGCGCTGGGCGTGCTCGCCCAGATACTCCTGCAGCTCGTTGCAGAGCGCCTCTTCATAGCTCGAGAACTGGTCGCGATCCGGCGGCGAGAGATAGACGGTGTACTCGTTCGGCACGTAGACGCGCGTCACCGAAGCCGTCCGGTGCTCGTCCATTTCCTTGGCGAGCTTGCGCGCTAGCTCCACCGGCTGGACGTGCGCCCGAAAGGCTTTTCCGAAGGCTCCTTCGAAAACTGCCTCGATCTTGCGTTCGATGCTACGTAGTACGGCCATCAGCTGTCTCTCTCCGCCCGTAAGCGTAACCGCTGGGCTGGAATCGCCCCCCTCTCGTCAAACGGCGATTCGTCGCGTCTCGAGCAATCGTGTCTTGGCCGGCGCCGCGACGATCGGACGCGCTGAGCTTACCGGTGCGGGCATGAGCACGAGTGTCAGCGCGGTGATCCAGGCGCCTACGACCACCGGGGCCACCGCCACGCTCGGGAAGGGCACGAGTGCCACGACGATCAGGCTTGCCCCGAAAACGACTGCTCCCCAGCGGCCCTTTCGGCGCGCCAGAGGAAGAAGAGCCGAGCCGGTTGCGAGCAGAAGCCCCAGCCCGAGCAACGCGGGCCGGTCGGTCAGGGCTCGAATCAGCGCCCCGCTCACGCCGGCGATGCTCGTGCTGCCTTCGATCCCGATACCGAGCGGCGCCGCGGCGCCGGTGAGCGGATAGCGGCCGCTACCCATCCCCGCGGTGATCAGGGCGAGCGAGAAGGCGCCGAGGGCCGCCAGCGCGCGTCGAGCCCCGCCGCGGATGGGCGCCAGGACGAGTGGAAGCAGAAATAGAGCGCCAAGCGTCGCCGCGACGGGGCCCAGCAGCGGCAGGTGCACGGTCAGGGGCTCGCGCCGGTTGAAGACCAGCCAGCAGGTCGCGGCGAGCCCGTAGGCGAGAGCGAGCCCGAGCGAGTAGTTCCCGAGCGGCAGCATCAGCAGCGAGTAGGCGAAGGCGCTTCCGCCCAGCGGTCGTGCCAGAGAGACGAAACCGGCCAGGAGCGCCAGCGGAATCTGGGTGTGGGCGGGATAGAAGGGAAACAGGCTCGTGCCCCAGGCGACGAAGACCGCGCTTGCCAGCGCGTGCGCGAGGCGAGCCGGATCGGGACGGTGAAGCTTCGCGGCCAGCGGCTGCTTCGGCTTGCGCCGCCTCTCCTCGCCCTGGGCGAGAGAGCGGCGAAGGACGCGGGCTAGATCGCCGGCGCCGGGACGGTCTTTCGGATTCTGAGCGAGCGCGCGCTCGACCGCGGCCAGGAGTGGGCGCGGTAGATCCGGCCGCATCGCTTGCAGCGAGGGCGCTCCGGTCTCGATCCGGCGCGCGGTCTCGAGCATCGATCCCGCCCAGAACGGATGCCAGCCCACGAGAGCCTCCCAGAGCGCGACTCCCACCGACCAGATGTCCGCCGCCGCCGTCGACTCTCCGCCCGACAGGCGCTCGGGCGAGATGTAGGCGAGCGTTCCGGGAATGTCCCCGAGCTCGGTGAGCGTCTCGGCCTCGGCGAACTGCGCCAGGCCGAAGTCGACCAGCTTGGCGTCGACCCTCGTCTCGCTGGCCAGCAGGATGTTCGCCGGCTTGACGTCGCGATGGATGATTCCCTGGGAGTGAGCGTGCTCGAGCGCCTCGAGCACCTGGGCGCAGATCTCGATCGCGCGCCGGTCGTCGATCGTTCCGTCGCGAAGGGCCTGGCGCAAAGTCTTTCCCGCCACGTGCTCGTAGGCGATGTAAACGTGCTGGTCGTCGTAACCGAAGTCGAGCGGGCGCAGGCAACCGCGATGCCGTAGCCGCGACGCCGCTTCCGCCTCTCGCTCTGCGCGCGATCCCGCCTTGCCCTCGCGCGCGACGATCTTGAGCGCCACGTCGCGGCCGTTCCGCTCGTCGCGAGCAAGCCAAACCGAGCCGGATCCGCCGCTGCCGATCGGGCTCAACGGCCGGTAGCGGCCCAGAACGAGCTCGCCGGCGCTCGCTGAGGTTACGTCGCCCATCAGCTCCCGTCCTTAGCCGTTACAGGAGAAACTCCTGCGATAGCCAATGCCCCAGTAAGGCGAAACCTTGTACAGTGGGCCTCTCGCCAGGCTATGAGCGAGCACGACGACATCGATTTCGATTTTTTCGGAGACTCGGCGCCCGAGCCGCCCAAGAAGCGTCTCGTCCGGCGCCCGAGCGGCCCGCGTGACGGCGGCGGCTCACCGCCGCCCAGGCATCCCGCCGGCCCTCCGCACACCGCATCGCCGATCGTGCGGCTCGTTTCGCTGATCGCCTTCGCGATCGCCCTGATCCTGATTCTCATCTTCGCGGTGAGAAGTTGCGAGACGTCGAGCGAGACCGCCGCCTACAAGAACTACATGGACAAGGTCTCTCCGATCGCGACCGACTCGCAGACCGCAGGCACGAATCTGAGCAAGATGCTCGATCGGCAAAACCTGAGCCCGACGGTGATCGATACCACTCTGAAGGGGCTCATTCGTCAGCAGGCGATCGACTCGCAGAACGCGGCCAAGCTGGTGCCGCCCGGACCTCTGCGCGAGCAGAACGCGCAGCTACTGGAGTCGCTACAGCTGCGCAGCAGCGCGCTGAGCGGGCTGCTCACGGTGTTCAAGGCGACGCAGTCCAAGCGGGGGAGCACAGAAGCGATAAAGGCCGGAGCGGCGCTTTCGAAACAGATGTTGCGAGGTGTAGCAAGCGATGTCCTCTGGGAGGACATGTTCGCCGCGGCGGCGCAGGACGTGATGAAGCGCGAGGGAATCTCGGGCGTCTCGCCGCCGAAGTCGGTCTTCGTGTCCGACCCCACGCGCGCCACCGTCAACTCGATGGCAAACGTCTGGCAGACGTTCCACGGCGTGCAGACCAACAGCCAAACGAGCGGGACGATCCACGGAACCAACATCGCCTACGTCAAGGTCTTCCCGAGCGGGGACACGCTCACGGAGGGCGTGACCAAGACCATCACGGCGAACGAGCGCCTGCGCTTCGTGGTCGGGGTCCAGAACGGCGGCGACTTCCAGGAGCAGAACATCAAGGTCACGCTCAAGATCAGCCAGAAGCCGGATCCAATCGTCAAGGTGATGACGATCGGGCAGATCTATAGCCACGCCACAGCGGAAGTGACCTTCAAGGACTTTGCGGTGACCGAGCTGGCCAACGTCGTTCCGATCAGCGTCGATGTCACACCGGTCACCGGCGAGACGAACAAGGCCAACAACCAGGCCACCTACGAGGTCCGCTTCAGCTTCTAGCGCCGTCTATGAGCACCACGGCAATCGCTATCGCGTCGGCAGCGCTCGCCTTGGCGGCACTGGGGATCGCTCTCATCGCCCTGCTCTTCCTGCGCAGGGTGCGAGCCGGCCAGCTGACGGTGCTGGCGGACGGGAAGGCCGATCTGGTCGACTTCTCCGTCTCGCTGCAGGCGCGGATCGACGATCTTCACAAGGCCGTGGACGAGATCGCCTCGGCTCTCACCCGCGTCGACCGGAGATTCGACGGCGCGCTCTCGAACGTGGCCCTGATTCGCTACGACGCATACGGAGACAGAGGCGGGCAGCAGTCGGCGACCGTGGCCATGCTCGACAGCGCCCGTAGCGGCATCGTGCTGAGCGCGATTCAGAGCCGCGACTACGCGCGCATCTATCTGAAGGAGCTCGATCGCGGTAACTGCGCGATCACGCTTTCGCCGGAAGAAGAAGAGGCCGTCCGGCGCGCGATGGCGCGCTGAAGCGGCACGAAGAAGTCACATTCTCGAGCGAGTTTCCCCGCTACCGTATTCGCCTCGCAAACGTGGTGCCAGGCACCGCGGCGAGACCGTGTGCTCCGGCGCGACCGACCTGAGCGCGCGGGCGGCGCTGCTACATTTCGTTCAAGGTGCAACAGGTTCTAGTGCTCAACTCCAGTTACGAGCCGCTGAATGTCTGCACCGTGCGGCGCGCCTACGTCCTGGTCTTCAAGGGTCGGGCGGAAGTGATCGAGAAGCATGCGATCCCGCTTCACTCGGCCAGCGACACCTTCCTTCGCCCGCACGTGATCCGGCTGCTCACCTACGTCCGCGTCCCGAAGCTGGTGAAGCGAAAGATCTCACGGCCCGTGCTCTTCGCACGCGACGGCTGGCGCTGCGGTTACTGCGGCTCGAGCACGAGCAAGCTCACGCTCGACCACATCGTCCCGCGCAGCCGCGGCGGCGAGTCGGTCTGGGAGAACGTCGTCGCCTCCTGCGCGCCCTGCAATCGTCGTAAGGGCGATCGCCTGCTCACCGAGACCGAGATGGCGCTTCGCGTGCGGCCGCATCCGCCGGCGCCGCTCGTCTTCATCAGGCTCGCGGCGACCTCGGTGCCCGACAACTGGCAGCCGTACCTGCAGGGCTTCGGAATCTCCTCGGCGGCTTAGGGCCGGTCAGAGAGCGCCGCCAGCGCCTGGGCAAGCGTGAACCGGCCCGACCAGATCGCGGCGCCGGCAACGGCCCCCTCGCAGCCGGCGGCCCGAAGAGCGTGCAGGTCGTCGAGCGAGGCCACGCCTCCTGCGGCGATCACGGGCAGCCGCGAGGCCTCGAGAACGCTGTCCAGCAGCTCGAAATCGGGCCCGGCGAGCGAGCCGTCCCGGCGCGTGCTCGTCACGAGCAGCCGGCGCACGCCGGCGTCGGCGCAGGCCCGCGCCAGCTCGGCCGCATCCAGCTGCGAAAGCTCGGTCCAGCCGCGCAGGGCGACCTTGCCGTCGCGTGCGTCGATCGCCACGACCAGCTGCTCCGCGAAGCGGGCCGCCGCCTGGGCGAGAAACTCGCGCGAGGCGGCCGCCGTCCCGACCATCACGCGCGCCGCTCCGGCCTCGACGGCTGCGCCGATCAGCTCGAGCGAGCGGTAGCCGCCGCCGACCTGAAGCGGAACGTCGCCGGCGGCTTCCACGATCAGGCGCACGAGATCGATTGACGGCTGCCCGGAGAAGGCACCGTCCAGGTCGACCATGTGCAGGAAGCGAGCTCCCTCGGCCACGAAGCGTCGAGCCGCGCTCACGGGATCTCCGCCTTCGATCGTCACCTGCTCGCGCCGGCCCTCGGCAAGGCGAACGCAGCGTCCTTCGAGGACGTCCAGCGCGGGATAGACGATAAAGCTCATGTTAGTATGTTAACATGACATCTGAAGTGGACGAGACAGCGAAATCCGTTTCGGACGAAAGCGAGGATATCCGCGAGCTGGACGCGCTGGCGGAAGCCATCCTCAGCCTGCGCAGCGCCGACGAGCTGACGCGCTTCCTGCGCGATCTGTGCACGCGCGCCGAGCTGGAGGCGCTCGCTCATCGCTGGCTGATCGCCAGGCTGCTCGAGGACGGGCTTCCGTACCTCGCCGTGGCCGATCACGCCGACGCGTCGACGACGACCGTGACACGCGTCTCGCAGTGGTTGCATCACGGCGCCGGGGGCTATCGCCTGGCCCTCGATCGCACCAAGGCGAAGAAGTCGAATCCTGGAAAGGCAGGCAGTAAGTGAAAGAAACCGGTTTTCGCGTTGCCGGCGCCGATGGGCGCCTGGTGGTGGCCGTTCCCTCCAAGGGGCGGATGGCGCAGACGTCGCTCGAGCTGCTCGAAGCTGCCGGCCTGACCTTTGAGCTGGGCGCCCGCTCGCTGCACGTCCCCTGCTCGAACGCGCCGGTTGAGCTGCTGCTGGTGCGCCCGCACGACATTCCCGAATACGTTCAGGACGGCGTCGTCGATGCCGGCATCACCGGCGCGAACCTGATCGCCGAGACCGGCTCGCGGGTCGAGACGCTGCTCGAGCTGGGCTTCGGGCGCTGCACGCTCGAGGCCGCGGTGCCCGAGGAATCGACGCTGCAGAGCGTTGCGGACCTCGACGGACTGCGCATTGCCACCGCCTACCCGGTCACGACCAAGAGCGCGCTCGAGCAAGCCGGTGTGACGGCAGAGCTCGTGCTGCTCTCGGGCTCGGTCGAGGCGGCGCCTCGGCTGGGACTGTCCGACGCCGTCGTCGACCTGGTCTCGACCGGTTCCACCGCGGCGGCCAACGGACTACGCAGGATCGGCACCCTGCTCGAATCGCAGGCGGTCCTGATCGGCAGCAAGCGCGACCTCGGCGAGCGCGCCGAGATGCTGGAGCGGCTGGAGATGATGCTGCGCGGCGTCATTGCCGCCCGCGGCCGCCGCTACCTGATGCTGAACGCCCCCGCCGACAAGGTGGCCGAGCTCGAGGCGTTGTTGCCGAGCATGGGTGCGCCCTCGGTGGTCGAGCTGGCCGAGGAGGGGCAGCTCGCCCTGCACGCGGCGGTGGACGTCGAGGAGATCTGGGATCTGATGCCGAAGCTCAAGGCGGCCGGCGCCTCCTCGATCCTGGTCATGCATCTGGAGAGGGTCATTCCATGAGAGCCGCGGGACTGGCGGAGATACTTCCGCGCGCACTCGCGATCGTCGAGGAGGTGCGCCAGCGCGGCGACGCGGCGCTGCTCGACCTGGCCGAGCGCTTCGACGGCGTGCGCCCGGCCTATCTGCGCGTACCGCAGGAGGAGATCGATCGGGCGCAGATCGAAGAGCGGACGCTGGCGGCGCTGCGCGAGAGCATTCGCGCGGTTCGCGACTTTCACGAGCGCCAGCGGCCGGAGGGCTTTCGCTACTCGACCTACCCCGGCGTCGAGGCCGAGCGCCGCTTTGTTCCGCTCGACTCGGTCGGCGTCTACGTGCCGGGCGGCCTGGCGCCGCTGCCGAGCTCGCTGATCATGGGCGCCGTGCCCGCACAGGCGGCCGGCGTGGGCAGGATCGCCGTCGCCACGCCGAAGGCCGATCCGACCATCCTCGCCACGGCGCGCGAGCTCGGGCTGACGGAGATCTACTGCATGGGAGGCGCTCAGGCGATCGCTGCGCTGGCTTACGGAACCGAGACCGTCGAGCGGGTGGACAAGATCGTCGGGCCCGGGCAGAGCTGGACGACCGCTGCCAAGCTGCTCGTCTCGAGCGTGGTCGGAATCGACCTGCCGGCCGGGCCGAGCGAGGTTCTGATCGTGGCCGATGAAGAGGCCGATCCCGCCCTCTGCGCCGCCGACCTGAAGGCGCAGGCCGAGCACGGAGCGGGCTCCGAGTCGCTGCTCGTGACGACGAGCGCCGAGCTGGCCGCCGCGGTGCGCGAGCTGGTCGGCGCCGACGAGAGAATTCAGATCGAACTGGTCGAGTCGCTCGCGCAGGCGATCGAGCGCTCGAACGACTACGCGCCCGAGCACCTGGAGCTGATGGTCGCCGATCCGGAGGCCGCGCTCGAGGGCATTCGTCACGCCGGCGCGATCTTCCTCGGTCCGAATGCGCCGGCGGTCGCCGGCGATTACGCGGTCGGTACCAACCACGTCCTGCCAACCGGCGGACTGGCGAAGTCCTGCGGCGGCCTCGGTCTCGACGCCTTTCTGAAGCCGCTCGAGATCGTGCGCATCGACCGCCGCGGAATCGAGCGCCTGGCCCCGATCGTCAGCACGCTGGCCCGAGTCGAGGGCCTGACTGCGCATGCCGCCGCGGTGGAGGCTCGACTGAAGGCGCCCGAGCAATGAGCCCGACTCCTCGCTCCTTGCCCGGCGGCTTCGCCGCCTACAAGTGGACGGCGACCGCCGAGGACGTTGCTCGCCGGCGCGGTCTCGACCCGGCGACGGTGATCCGCTTCGATGCCAACGTGCCGCCGCTTCCGGGCGTGCCGTGCATCCCGATCGGGGAGAGCTTCGCGCGTCTGAACGAGTACCCGCCCGGCGGCTACCGCGAGCTGCACGCGGCCGCGGCCTCCTACGTCGGAGCGCGGCCGGAGCAGATCGTGCTCGGCGCCGGCTCCGACTCGCTCATTCACCTCGTCGCCCGCACCTACCTCGGTGCCGGGCGCCGGGCCGCGATCGTCGACCTGCCCACTTACTCGCTGTACGGGATCGCCGGCCAGATCGAGGGAGCCGAGGCCGTGGGCTGCACGCTCGAGGAGGCGGCCGCGGCCGAAACTGCGGTGATCTGGATCTGCAATCCGCACAATCCGCTCGGAAGCGTCTATCCGTGCGCCGAGATCGTCGATCTGGCCAGGCGACGTCCCGACGCGGTCGTCGTGGTCGACGAGGCCTACGTCGAGTACGGCGCCGAGACGATGGTGCCGTTCCTGAGCGAGGCGCCGAACTGCGTCGTCCTGCGCACGCTCTCCAAGGCCTTCGGCTTCGCGGCTCTTCGCGTCGGCTACGCCGTCTGCGCGGAAGATGTTGCGACCGAGCTGAGCAAGCGCAGCGAGCCGGCGCCGATCTCCGCCCCCTCGGCCAGGATCGCGGCGGCGGCGCTGAACGATCCGAGGCTCGACGTCGAGGAGACCGTTTTGGAGCGCGCGCGGGTTCGCGACGCTCTGCTCGCCGCCGGCTTCGACTGCCCGCCCTCGGCCGGGAACTTCCTTCTGCTGCGGGTTGACGATGCCGACGCGCTGGCCGAGGAGCTGGAGTCGAAGGGCCTCGTCCTGCGCCGCTACCCGAACGGGCTGCGCTTCACTGTGCGCCTGCCGGCCGAGAACGATCGACTGCTCCAGGCGCTTGGCGTTACCGCGGCGCCGAGCACGAGGCGCACAGGGCTGGTCATCCGCACCACCGCCGAGACCTCCGTACGCGTCTCGCTGGCCCTCGACGGGCAGGGCAGAGCGCGAATCGACACCGGAGTCGGCTTCCTCGATCACCTGCTCACGCTCTTTGCCTTCCACGGCCGGATCGATCTCGAACTGCTCGCCGGAGGCGATCTCGAGGTGGACGAGCATCACACGGTCGAGGACGTGCTGAGCACGCTGGGCGAGGCGCTCGCTCAGGCGCTCGGCGCTCGCACCGGGCTCAGCCGCTACGGCGCGGCGACGGTGCCGATGGACGAGGCACGCGGCACGGCGGCGATCGATCTGGGCAGCCGCCCGCACGCCGAGGTGGCACTTGCCTTCACGGGCGAGCGAGTGGGTGGGCTGGCGCTGAGCCTGCTTCCGCACGCGCTCGAGCGCTTCGCCATACAGGGGCGCTTCACGCTGCATGTCGAGGCCTCCGGGAAGGACGACCACCACGTTGCCGAGGCGGCGTTCAAGGCGCTAGGGCGCGCGCTGGCCGACGCCTGCGCGAGCGCGGGCACGCAAGCGATCACGTCGACCAAGGGCGAGGTATGAAGATCGTTCTCGCCGACTACGGCGCGGGCAACCTGCGCAGCGTCAGCTCGGCCCTGGCCCGGGCGGGGGCGGAGACGATCATCTCGCCCGATCCCGCCGCGGTGCGCGAGGCCGACCTGGCCGTGATCGCCGGAGTCGGGCACCTGGCCGCCTGCGCGGAGGGTTTCGAGCGCGAGGGGCTTGCCGAGGCGCTGCGCGAGCGCGTCCAGGCCGCCCGCCCGGTGCTCGGGATCTGCGTCGGGCTGCAGATGCTCTTCGAGGAGAGCGAGGAGGGTGGCCGTGGGCTCGGCTTTTTCGGCGGGCCGGTCGTTCGCCTGCAGGCGCGGCGCGTTCCGCACATGGGCTGGAACACCCTCAGCGTGCGCGGGAACCCGGCCATCCTGGAAGGCCTCGACGGCCAGGACGTCTACTTCGCGCACAGCTTCAGCGCCCGCCCCGCCGAGGAGTTGCCCGGCGCCGAGGTCGATCACGGCGGGGTTGTCGTCGCCGCGGTCGAGCGCGGGGCGCTGGCCGGAGTCCAGTTCCATCCCGAGCGCAGTGCCGCGGCCGGGGCGCGCCTGCTGAAGAACGTGATCGTATGGTCAAGAAGCGCCTGATCCCCTGCCTCGACGTGACCCGCGGGCGCGTCGTCAAGGGCGTGCGCTTCGTCGAGCTGCGCGACATCGGCGACCCGGTCGAGATGGCGACGCGCTACTCGGAGCTCGGCGCGGACGAGATCGTCTTCCTCGACATCACCGCGACCGTCTTCGGCCACGACCCCATTGTCGAACTGGTGGAGCGCGCCGCGACCGAGCTGGAGATTCCCTTCACCGTCGGCGGCGGAGTCTCGACGCTCGAGCACGCACGCAGGCTGCTTCGCCTCGGCGCCGACAAGGTGGCGGTCAACCGCGCCGCGGTCGAGCGACCTGAGCTGCTGACCGAGCTGGCCGAGGAGTTCGGCGCCCAGGCGGTGGTCTGCGCGATCGACTCCAAGCGGGTCGGGCCCGGCAAGGGCGAGGTGGTAACGCACGGGGCGCGGCGTCCACGCGGGCTGGACACGGTCGAGTGGGCGCTGGAGGTGGTCGAGCGCGGCGCGGGCGAGATCATGCTCACCTCGATCGACGCCGACGGCACGCGTGAGGGCTACGACCTCGAGATCACCGGGCTGGTCTGCGACGCGGTCTCGGTTCCGGTGATCGCCTCGGGCGGAGCCGGCACGGTCGAGCACCTGGCCGAGGCTTACGAGGTGGGCGCCGAGGCCGCACTGGTCGCCTCGATCGTGCACGAGGCGCCCGAGAGAATTCCCCAGATCAAGCGCGAGTTGAAGGAGGCAGGGTGGCCGGTGAGGATCTGAATCTGAAGGCTGCGATCGTCCAGGAAGCCGAGACGGGACGGGTGCTGATGCTCGCCTGGATGAACGAGGAGGCGCTCCGCCGCACGCGAGACAGCGGACAGGCCTGGTTCTGGAGCCGCTCTCGCTCGGAGCTATGGCACAAGGGAGCCACCTCGGGCTCCTTCCTCAACGTCGAGGAGCTGCGCGAGGACTGCGACGGCGATGCGATCCTGCTGCGCGTCAGAGCCGAAGGCCCGGCTTGCCACACCGGCGCCGAATCCTGCTTCGCCCCCTGGCTCTGGCGGCGGGTGGCCGAGCGCGCCAAGGAGAGGCCGGAGGGCTCGTACGTCGCCGGCCTGCTCGACAAGGGGCCTGCCGGCGCCGCCCGCAAGGTGGCGGAAGAGGGCGTCGAGGCGGCACTGGCAGCCGTCTCGGAGAGCGACCAGCGCGTGATCGAGGAGGTCGCCGATCTCTGGTTCCACTCCTACGTCCTGCTCGCATCGCGTGGTCTCGATCCGGCGCAGGTCGAAGACGAGCTGAAAAAACGGATCCGCTGAGGCGATTTTCCCGGCCGGCGAGGCGGCGAGTCGAGGAAAGACGCGCCGGTTGACGAAGAAAACGCTGGTAGTCGGCGTGTAGGCTTGTAACGAGCGATACGCTCCGATTGCCCCCAACGATCTGAGTTTGCGGTTGCCGCGCCGAGAAAGGCCAGACAATTGACGACGACGCTTAGAGAGATAGCGGTGCGAACCGGAGTCTCCGTATCGACCGTCTCGCGCGTCCTGAACGGCCACTCCGGTGTCAGCGCCGAGGTGCGCGAGCGCGTGCTTAAGCTGGCGGCCGAGCTCGACTACACGCCCAACGCCGCCGCGAGGACACTCGTGCTGCAACGCTCGCGCCTGCTCGCGGTCATCATCCGCACCGGCGACCATCGCGAGTTCCAGCACCCCTTCTACCAGGTCATTCTCGACGGGATCAAGCGCAAGGCGACGGAGTTCGGCTACGACCTCCTGATTCTCAGCCACGAGGGAATCGAATACGGCGACGACAGCACCTTCTTCGTCGAGCGCGCGCGCCGGCACCAGGTCGAGGGGGCGATCCTGATGGGCGTCCGCGAGCCCGACCTGGAGCTGTTCACCAAGTTCAAGATCCCGGCGATGACGGTGGACTTCGAGCCCCAGAAGGAGATCGATGGACAGTATGGCGTCGTCAAATCAGACAACGTCTCCGGGGCCGAGATGGGTGTCGAACACCTCTACTCGCTCGGCCATCGCCGCATCGCTCACATCGCCGGCCTGCTGCACACCTCGGCGGCGCTGAACCGCCTGGCGGGCTATCGCAGCGCGCTCGAGCGACTCGGCATCCCCTACCGCGACGACTACGTGGCCGAGGCCGATTACCGCTACTCCAGCGGCTGCGCGGCGATGCGCCGGCTCCTGGCGCTGCCCGAGCCCCCGGACGCCGTCGTCACCGCCAGCGACATGTCGGCGCTCGGCGCGATGCGCGCCATCCGCGATCTGGGCCTCAAGGTTCCCGACGACGTGGCGGTCGTCGGCTACGACGACATCCTCTTCGCATCGCTCTCGACGCCGACGCTGACGACCGTTCGCCAGGACATGGGACAGCTGGGCGAAAAGGCCTGCGGAGCGCTGATCGAGCTGATCGAAGGACGAATCAACAAGCTCCCGAAGCTGGTTCTGCCGGTGGAGCTGGTCGTGCGCGAATCTTCAGGCGGCAGCGCGGACACGGCCGACACGCTCGGCATCGGGCTCGACGCCGTGCTCTCCCGCGAGTAGCGAGCGGATCGATCTAGGCGCGCACGAGCTCGCCGTGGCGCGCAGTATCCATTGGATAACTGGGCACGCGTACGCCGCTCGGCTCCACAGCCAGGAGTACGCGGCAGGGCGCTCGCCGCAGTACGAGCTCGGTCGTCGCGTCCAGCGGCATGCGCCTGCTCTGGCGCCGCGACTGGGGCCGGCTCGCCGGCAGGATGACGACCTCGGCGTGATGATGCTCCGCCTCGGCGACGATCGCCTCGCCGGCGCTACGCGTGCGGACGAGTCGCGGCCGGACGCTGACGCCGTAGCGGTCGGCAATCGCCTCGGCCTCGTCGAGCAGATCTCCCAGGCGCTCCTCCTCGGGCAGGCGCGCCCCGATCGGCGAGCTCAGCGGCACCTCGAGCGCGGCCACCACGGTGATGCGCGAGCGGCGCTCGGCGGCGAGCTCGCAGGCCAGGTTCATCGCGATCGCGACGTTCGTCTCGGCGAAGACGGGCACCACGATCTGCCGGTACTCCAGCTGCCAGGGCAGGATCTCCGCCGGCGCGTGCGTCGTCTGGCGCAGCGGAATCTTGAGCACGCGCTTGCGGTAGACGATGAAGAGCGCGAAACCGGCCGCCAGCCAGCCGAAGCCGGCGATTCGTGTATTGGACTCCTGAATCGTGATCGAAAACCAGGCGGCGGCGGTGCCGAAGAGCCCGACGATGGCGAAGAGCGGCCAGTCGACTCCCCTGAAGCGGAAGTTCGGCCGTGCCTTGTAGGCCAGCTCGGCGTCGCGGTAGCGGTAACGCAGCGCAATCAGCGAGATGTTCGCGATCGCGAACGAGAGCATCGCCCCGAACGAGTACATCGTCCCGAGGAAGTTCACCTCCCGGTCGTGCAGCACGATGCCCGGCAGCATCAGCAGGATCGGGAAGGTCGCCGAGAAGAAGATGAGAGAAAGCCAGGGCGTGCGCAGGCGAGCGTGCAGGCGGCGGAAGAGATTGGGTATCTGCCGGTAGCTCGACATCGCGTAGCTGATGCGCGAGGAGCCGATGATGCCGGCATTGGTGGCGATCAGGAGGATCGTGGCGGCGAGCAGCCCGACGTAGATCTTCAGCCCGCTGAGCAGCGTGCCGTGCAGCCCGACATTTGAGACGATGCCGAGCACCGGGTCGTTCTTGAAGCCCTTCTGGGACGGATCGAGCCCGAGCGCGGTCTGGTAGTGACCGCTCGCGCTCTTGGTCACCGGCAGTGCCATCATGGCGATCGCGGGCAGGGTCAGATAGATGGCGAAGACGCCTGAGCGCAGGATCGAGTAGGCGCGAGGAACGTCGCGGGGCGGGTCGCGCGTCTCCTCGGCCAGGTTGGAGATCGTCTCCAGTCCCGTGTAGGCGATCATCCCGATCGGGATCGCAAGCAGAAATCCCGACCAGTGCGGCGCCACGCCCCAGTGCACGTTCGAGACGAGCCTGTCGGGGTGGAAGACGAGTGAGCCGCCGATGATGACGAGCAGTAACTGGGTCGAGAAGTCGAGAACGGCCAGGACGATGTTCAGCTTCACCGCCTCGCGAACCCCGAGCACGTTCACCCCGACGAGCAGCAGGATGATCGCCGTACCGGCAATGATGTCCCAGGGCGTGGTCTTCAGCGGCGTCCAGAAGACAGACAGGTAGTGGGGCACGAAGTAGGCCGAGATCGAGATCGTGACGACGTAGTTGAGCATCTGGCCCCAGGCCGCGAAAAAGCTCGCCACCTCGTTGAAGGCGTGGCGCGCGAAGCTCGAGGAGCCGCCCGCCTCGGGAAAGCGAACCGTTCCCTCCGCGTAGGTGAGCGACGTCGTCAGGAAGAAGATGCCGGCGATGATGAAGACGAGCGGCGTCAGCCCGAGCGCGAGACTGGCCGTCACGCCGAGCGCGTAATAGATCGAGGAACCCACGTCGCCGTAGGCGGTCGATGAGAGGGCGGGTGAGCCGAGCACCCGCTCGAGTCCGTGTTGACGCCGGCGAGAGGGCATATTTCCCTTCTTCACCGTAGGCCCGAAGGGCTAAATACCGTCTCAGAATGCCGGCGGCAAGGCTCAAGAAAAGCTCAAGAAGGCTCTTCTCGCGGCTCGACGAGCCGGTATCCGGCTCCCGGCTCGGTCAGGAGGTAGCGCGGGCGGGCCGGATCGGGCTCGATCTTCCGCCGCAGCTGCGAGACGTAGACGTGCAGGTAGTGAGACTCGTCGCCCAGTCCGGGGCCCCAGATCTCGCGCAGGATCGCCCGATGAGTCATCAACTTGCCGGAGTTGCGCGCGAGCACACCAAGCAGCGCGAACTCGGTCGGTGTCAGCCGGATTCTTCGCCCGCGCACCTGCACCAGCTTCTTCTCCAGGTCGATCTCCAGATCGCCGACCTCGATCACTCGCTCCAGGCCGGGACCGATCCGGCGCAGCACCGCGCGCACGCGGGCCAGTAGCTCGTCGATCCCGAACGGCTTGGTCACGTAGTCGTCGGCGCCGGCATCCAGGGCGGCGACCTTGTCGCTCTCCTCGCCGACCGCCGAGAGGACGACGATCGGTGCCTGCGTCCAGCTGCGTAGCTCGTGGCAGACGTCGATCCCGCTCCCGTCGGGGAGGACGAGGTCGAGAATGAAGCCGTCGGGCGGATGCGCCGCGGCTCTGCTCAGCGCCTCCGCGACGCTGGCGGCGGTATCGACCTCGTAGCCCGCGCCGCGCAGCGCCGTCTGCAGCGCCCGCAGGATCTGCGGCTCGTCGTCGACGACCAGGATGCGCTCGCTCATCCCTCCAGAACCTCGATCTGCGGCTCGGCGAAGGTGAGCGAGAAGCAGGCTCCGCCGCCGCGGCGCGGGCGAACCGCGGCCTGGCCGCCGTTGGCCTCGGTGAAGCCGCGCGCGATCGCCAGGCCAAGCCCCGCACCCTCGCGCTTTTCGCCGGCGCGGAAGAAGGGCTCGAACACCCTTTCCGCGTCCTGCGGCTTGACACCGTGACCGCGATCTTCGACTCGGATCTCGATCCGGCCGTTACGGCGCAGCGCCCGCACCTCCACGGGCGAGCTCTCCGGCGAGAGGTCGATCGCGTTCTCGAGCAGGTTCACCAGCGCGCGCTCGATCTGGGCGGCATCCACCTCGAGCAGGAGCGGCTTGCGCGAGAGCGAGACCTGCACTCGCGCTCCGCGCTCTCCCAGCGAGTCGAGCGCCCTGGCGACCAGCTCTTCCAGCGGCCAGATCGCCCGTTCGGGGCGCGCCGCCCCGGCCTCCAGCCGGGAGAGATCGAGCAGGTTCTCGACCAGGCGAGCCAGGCGCCTGGCTTCACTGCGAATCGACTCCACGAGCCCCGCCCGATCGGCCTCGGAGAGATCGAGGGAACCGCTCGCGAGGCTGTCCGAGGCGGCTCGGATGGTGGTGAGCGGCGAGCGAAAATCGTGACTGACGGTGCGCAGGACGGCGGTCTTGACGGTGTCGCTGCGACGGAAGGCCTCGGCCTCCAGCAGCTCGCTCTCGAGCCGCTCACGCTCCGCGGCGACCGCGAGCAGCGAGGCGAGGGCGGGCAGCATGCGCTCCGACAGCGAGCGCTTCAGTCGCTCACCGCGCGGGCGAAGTAGCACGCCGACGCGCGAGCCCGAAGCCACCAGCGGCTCCACCGCCTCCTCGGCTTCCGGGATGTAGGAAGGATCGAGCACGATCTGAGCGCGCGAGAGGCCCAGTGTCTCGGCGAGCATCTCGGCGACGAGATCGAGTTCCTCCCGGGTGACGCCGCGGCGAAGCAGGCCGCCGCCGATCTCGGCCAGAAGAGCAGCCTCGCGCCCGCGCTGCTCGGCCTCGGCGGCGCGGCGCCGCGCCCGCGCGGCCAGCTCGCTCACGACGACGGCCGTGACCAGGTAAACGACCAGGACGAGCCAGTTCTCGGAGTCGCGCAGATGGAACGTGTGCACGGGCTCGAGGAAGAACCAGTTGAAGGCGAGCATGCTCGCGATCGAGACCGGGATCGCGTAGGCGATACCCCAGAGCGAGGCCACGCTCACGACCGCCAGCACGTAGAGCGCGCCCAGCCCCAGTACCGGGACGGCAGGGCGCAGGGCGAAGACCGCGCCGGTCACGAGCGCGACGGCCAGCAGGCTGCCGACGAGCGCGGTCAGACGCCGTCGCCGGATGCCGTTCCAGGTGTCTTGGAGTCTGGCTCGCAACGAACTCTCCCTGAACCATAGAAAACTCCTGCTCCGCGCGGGGGTTATCGGGCCGAGTCGGACGTGGCGAGCGGGCGGGATTCGAGACAGGATCGGCACGATTATGGGCGTTTCCCGGCTCCGGAAGACGGTAGATTCGAACGACCCCGCGGGCGGGTGGCTCGGAGGAGGGCGAAAAGAGAATTGTTCGAGCCGAGCTACCGGCTCAGCAGATTCGCGGCAGCGGATCGCCGGTGAGCATGTCGACCACGCGGCTGCCCCCGAAGGCGGTCTGCAGTAGCACCAGCCCCGCGGGCTCGGGCTCGATCTCGCCGACGATCGCGGCCTCGGTCCCGAGTGGCTGGGCGCGAAGCAGCTCGAGCGCCTGCTCGGCCCGCTCGGCGGCGACCACCGCGATCAGCTTGCCCTCGTTGGCCACGTAGAGCGGGTCGAGACCGAGGATCTCACAGGCGGCCGCAACCTGCTCGCGCACGGGCAGCGCCTTCTCCTCCAGTACCGCACACAGTCCGCTCGCCTCGGTCAGCTCGTTGAGAGTGGTTGCCAGGCCGCCGCGGGTGGGATCGCGCAGCCAGCGCAGGTCGCCGCCGAGCGCGAAGAGCGACTCGGCCAGCGGATAGACCGAGGCGCTGTCGCTCTCGATCTCGACCTCCAGAGCGAGGTTGCCGCGCGCGATCATCACCGCCATGCCGTGGTCGCCGAGCGTGCCCGAGACGATCACCTTGTCGCCGGCGCGGATCTTCTCGGCGCCGAGCGCGACGCGCTCGTCCACCAGCCCGATCGCGGCGGTGGTGACGGTCAGCCCGTCGCCGCGCCCGCGCTCGACCACCTTGGTGTCACCGGCCGCGACGACGACACCCGCCTCGCGCGCCGCCGCCGCCATCGAGGCCACGATCCGGCGCAGATCCGCCACCGGCAATCCCTCCTCCAGCACGAAGGCGGCGGAGAGAGCGAGCGGCCGCGCGCCCGCCATGGCGATGTCGTTGACGGTTCCGTTCACGCAAAGCGAGCCGATGTCGCCGCCCGGATAGAAGAGCGGCTGAACCACATGCGCATCGGTTGTGAAGGCCAGCTTCGTCCCGCCCGCCTCGATCAGCGCCGAATCGCCGAGCGGATCGAGCAGCGGGTTGGCCAGCTCCTCCAGGAAGACCGCCTCGATCAGGTTGCGCGAGGCCTTGCCGCCGGCGCCGTGCACGAGCGTGATCCGCTCGTCGCGAAAGCTCGACTTGCGCCGACGCGTCTGGGCGTCCGATTCCTCTTTGCTCACGCGGGCACGCTAGCGCGCTTCGGCCTGTTCCGCCCGTAGTGGTAGTACGCCGCGCAGGCGCCCTCGGAAGAGACCATGCAGGTTCCGATCGGGTGTTCGGGCGTACAGGCGGTACCGAAGACCTTGCACTCCCAGGGCTTCGTGAGGCCGCGCAGCACCGAGCCGCACTGGCAGGCCTTGTGGTCGGGGACGCTGATCCCGGGCACCTCGTAGCGCCGCTCAGCGTCCCAATCGGAGAACTCCTCGCGCAGGCGCAGCCCGCTCTTCGGGATCGAGCCCAGCCCGCGCCACTCGAAGCTGTCGCGCAGCTCCATCGTCTGCTCGATCACCTCCAGGGCGCGCGGGTTTCCTTGCTCGCGCACCACGCGGCTGTACTGGTTCTCGACCTCGGCGCGGCTGGCGGCGAGCTGGCGCACCAGCATCAGCACCGACTGCAGGATGTCGAGCGGCTCGAAGCCCGCGACCACGACCGGGCGACCGTATTCGGCGGCGATGAAGTCGTAGGGGCGCGAACCGATCACGGCCGAGACGTGGCCGGGCGCGATCAGCCCGTCCAGGCGCAGCTCGGGCGCGTCGAGGATGGCCCTGAGCGGTGGCTCGATCGTGACGTGGTTGCAGAAGACGAAGAAGTTGCGGACGTTTTGCGCGCGCGCCTGCAAGAGCGTTATCGCGGTCGAGGGCGTCGTCGTCTCGAAGCCGATGGCGAAGAAGACGACCTCGCGCTCGGGGTTCGCGCGCGCCAGCTCGAGCGCGTCGAGCGGCGAGTAGACCATGCGCACGTCGGCGCCGCGCGAGCGGGCCTCCAGCAGCGAGCCCTTGCCCTTGCTGCCGGGCACGCGCAGCATGTCGCCGAAGGTGGTGAAGATGACGTTCGGCTCGAGCGCCAGCGAGACGGCGTCGTCGACGCGCCCCACCGGGATCACGCAGACCGGGCAGCCGGGCCCGTGCACCAGCTCCAGACCGGGCGGCAAGAGCTCGTCGATGCCGTGCTTGTAGATGGCGTGCGTGTGACCGCCACAGACCTCCATCAACGCGATCTCCCGATCGCGCGGCATCGCGGCTGCCAGCTCGGCCGCCAGCGCCTTTGCGATCTCGCCCGAGCGAAACTCGTCGATGTATCTCATCTGGCCCTCATGAGGCCCTCACGCGTGAGGCTCTCACTCGTGAGACTCTCACGCGGCGCCCGCTTCGCTCGCGGTCTCCCTGATCTGGGCCAGCTCGCGCTCGTAGGCCTCGCCCATGTCGCTGAGCAGCTGCAGCGTCTCGGCCGCCTCCGCCTCGTCGATGCGGTCGAGCGCGAAACCGACGTGGATCAGCACCCACTCGCCCACCTGCGCCTCGCCCTCGAGCAGGGCGCAGGAGACGATGCGGCGCACGCCGCCGATCTCGGCCTTCGCCGTCTTGGCCTCAGGGTCGACGATCTCGACGATCTGAGCTGGGATTCCGAGACACATCAGCGCACAGAGTACGCAGCGATGGCCGCCTGGCCGAAGGAGATGCAGGCGTCGTTGGGCGGAAGCAGGCGGTGGACGAGAACGCGGAAGCCGTTTTCTTCGAGTCGCCGCCTGGTACTTGCAAGCAGGCGCAGGTTCTGGAAGCAGCCGCCCGAGAGAACGACCGTGCGCGGTTCGGCGGCGCGCTCACAGGCTCGGGCAAAGGCGAGCGCGACTCCTTCGTGGAAGGCCGCCGCGATCTCGGCGCGGTCGCGCCCGGCTGTCAGGTCGTCGTGCGCCGCGGCGATCAGGTCGGCGCCGATTATGCGGCGGCTCTGCGAACCGGCGTCTTCTTCTCGGCAGGCGTACGGCTCGGCCTCGACGTGCCCGGCGAGCTGTTCCAGCTCGATCGCCGCCTGCCCTTCGTAGCTGATTCGCTCGCGCACGCCGACGAGCGCCGCGGCGGCGTCGAACAGCCTGCCGGCGCCGGCCGAAAGGGGCGCGTTCACCTTCAAGCTCTCGCGCACGCGCGACCAATCCGCGAAGGGAACCGGCCGCCCGGCCCGCTCGAGGTAGGCGGCGGCGACTCGCCAGGGCTCGCGCACAGCCGCCTCGCCGCCGGGAAGCGGCACGGGATCGAGGTGGCTCACTCGCTCGAAGCTCGCCAGGTCGAAGCGGAGCAGCTCGCCGCCCCAGATCGTCCCGTCCGTGCCGTAGCCGGTGCCGTCGAGCACCAGCGCCAGCGCCGGCCCGGTCTCGCCGTTCTCGGCCAGACAGGCGGCCGCATGGGCGTGGTGGTGCTGAACCTCGACCAGCTCGAGCCCCTGTCCGCGGGCCCATTTACTGGAGAGATAGTCGGGGTGCAGGTCACAGGCGACCAGCTCCGGCTCGACCGCGAGCATCTGCAGGTAGAGCTCGAGATCGGTGCGGAAGGCGCGGTAGGCGGGCTCCGCGTCGAGGTCGCCGAGGTGCGGCGAGAGGAAGGCCTGGTCGCCGCGGACGACGCAGAAGGTGCTCTTCAGCTCGGCGCCGGTGGCGACGAGCGGCTTCCCGGCGGCGACGGGGAGAGGAAGCGCGGCGGGCGCGTAGCCGCGCGAGCGGCGGATCGGGAAGGCCGCGCGCAGCACCGAGTCCTCGCAGCGGCGCTCGATCGGGCGATCGTGCGAGAGAAAGGCGTCGGCGACCGCGCCGAGGCGGCGTTCGGCCTCCGCGTCCTCGAAGGCGATCGGCTCGTCGGAGAGATTTCCGCTGGTCATCACCAACGCGCCTTTGAAGTCGGCGCAGAGCAGGTGATGGAGCGGCGTGTAGGGAAGCATCACGCCCAGCCACTCGTTGCCCGGAGCAACCGAGGCGGCGATCGGCGCCTCGGCCCGGCGCCGCGCCAGCACGATCGGGCGCTCGGCCGAGCGAAGCAGCGCTTCCTCCGCCGGCTCCAGCTCGACGAGCTCGTCGGGCCGGAGCGTCATCACCGCGAGCGGCTTCTCCTCGCGCTGCTTACGCTCGCGCAAGCGGGCGACCGCCTGCTCGTTGGCCGCGTCGCAGGCCAGGTGGTAGCCGCCCAGCCCCTTGATCGCGACGATCTTGCCCGCGCGCAAAAGCGCGACGACCTCCTCCAGCTCCAGCGAGAGCCGGGGGCCGCAATCCGGGCAGCAGGTGGGCTCGGCGTGGAAGCGGCGGTTGGCCGGATCCTCGTACTCGCGCCGGCACTCATCGCACAGCTCGAACCCGGCCATGCTCGTCGCGGCGCGGTCGTAGGGCACGCCGCGGATGATCGTGAAACGCGGCCCGCAGTTGGTGCAGTTGACGAAGGGGTAGCGGTAACGGCGATCGGAGGGATCGGACAGCTCCCGCAGGCAGTCGTCGCAGGTGGCGATGTCGGCCGGGATGAGCGCCGTCCGCTCTCCGCCCTCGGCGCTACGGGCAATCGCGAACTCGCGCTCGCCGCGCGGCTCGATAGCGCTCGCTTCGAGCGCGCCGATGCGAGCCAGCGGCGGTGCCTGCTCGATCAGGGCGGCGGCGAACAGATCGAGCTTCTCGCTCGCGCCCTCGACCTCGATCACGACGCCGCGCGCGTCGTTGCGAACAAAACCGCCGAGCTCGTGGCGATGGGCCAATCCATACACAAAAGGGCGGAAACCTACTCCCTGAACGACGCCCGCGACCTCTATGCGCCTTCGCTGCACCACGCTACGTCCACTCTCAGATAAAGTCCCCACCGCTTCAGCGTAGATGTACGCTGCAGGCGCGGGCATCAGTGCCTCCGTCCAGAGCATGCGGGCTTTCCGCAAGCTCAGCGGGCGGGTGTACCGATGCGAGAGCGAAGGCGGCCCGCGAAAGTTCGCGTGCCGCTCTAGAGAAAGGGATTTGCGCTGACGAGCGAACGAAAGGAGCAAGCCATGCGGGCCGTCCTCGCGCCCGAGGCGCTCGAAGCGATCGTCGACGTACTTCGCCGTCGCGACTGGCGCGTTGTTGCGCCGACCGTCCGCGACAAGGCAATCGTCTACGGAGAGATCGCATCGGCCGCCGAGCTTCCAGTCGGATGGAAAGACGTTCAGGCCCCGGGCTCGTACAAGCTCGAACGCCGGGACGACGAGGCCCGCTTCGGTTACGCGGTCGGGCCGCAGTCGTGGAAGCGCGAGCTGCTCGCTCCGAGCGTTCGCCTGCTTCAGATCAAGCGCACGAACGGTAGCCTCGAGCCGGCCAAGGACGCCGTCGAGAGCAAGCGGACGGCCTTCTTCGGCGTTCGCCCCTGCGAGGTCGCCGCGATCAAGATTCAGGACCGCGTTCTCATCGGCGGCAAGTACGCGGACGAGGACTACCTGCAGCGCCGCGAGAGTTCGTTCATCATCGCCGTCAACTGCGGCGAGCCGGCGGCCAACTGCTTCTGCGCCTCGATGGGCACAGGCCCCAAGGCCGAGGACGGATACGACCTCGTGCTGACCGAAGTTCTCGACGGCACGCACCGCTTCGTCGCCGAGGCGGGCACCGACGAAGGCGCCGAGCTGCTCGCCGAGCTACCGCACGAGCAGGCGACCGATGCCGACGCGGCGGCCGCCGAGGCCGTCACCGACGCGGCCCGCGAGAAGATGGGAATCACGCTCGACCGCTCGGACGTTCGCGAGCTTCTGCAGGCCAATTACGAGCACCCGCGCTACGACGACGTCGCGGCACGCTGTCTGGCCTGCACCAACTGCACGCTCGCCTGTCCAACCTGCTTCTGCACCAACGTCGACGATGCCAACGACCTCAGCCCGGACGGCAGTGCACGCACCCGGCGCTGGGACTCGTGCTTCAGCCTCCAGTACTCGGAGATGCACGGAGGCGGCACGCGCAAGGAGACGAAATCTCGTTACCGCCAGTGGCTGACTCACAAGCTGTCCACCTGGCAGGACCAGTTCGACACGCTCGGCTGTGTCGGCTGCGGCCGCTGCATCACCTGGTGCCCGGTCGGAATCGACATTCGTGAGGAAGTTGCCGCAATCAGAGCGACCCAGGAGGCCAAGTCGTGAAGACTCTGGATGCCGTTATCGCTGAGAGCCCGGTCTTCGCCGGACTCACCCAAGAGCAGCTCGAGTTCATCGCGGGCTGCGCGCAGAACGTTCACTTCGAGGAGGGCCAGCAGATCGCCAAGCGCGGCGACGCGGCTGATGTCTTCTACCTTCTTCGCATGGGCGAAGTCGCGCTCGACGTCGACGTACCGAACAAGAACTCGGTGCGAATCGACACGGTCGAGGCCGGCCAGGTTCTCGGCTGGTCGTGGCTGATCCCTCCCTACCAGTGGAACTACGACGTCACCGCCACGGAGCTCGTTCGTGCCGTCTCCTTCGACGGCGCCTGCATCCGCGACAAGTCCGAGTCGGATCCCGCGCTCGGTTATGCGCTGCTCATGCGCTTTTCCCAGGTAATCGTCGGGCGCCTGCAGGCGACCCGCCTAAGGCTGATTGATATCTATGGCGCAGACACTCACTGAGACCGCCGGCTCACTAGAGGCCATGACGCCCGCCCCGTACGCGGTGACGGCGAAGCGTCAAGACACGTACGACACCTGGACGCTCGAGCTGGAGCCCGTCGACGGCGCCGCGATCGTCCCGGGCCCCGGTCAGTTCAACATGCTCTATGCCTTCGGAGTCGGCGAGGTGCCGATCTCGAACGCGGGCAACTTCGAGACCGACGAGCGGCTCGTGCACACGATCCGCGCGGTCGGTGCCGTCACCAAGGCGCTCTGCGCGTCGGAGATCGGAACGATCGTCGGCGTTCGCGGCCCCTTCGGTAACACCTGGCCGATCCTCGAGGCCAAGGGCAAGGACGTGGTCATCGTCGCCGGCGGCATCGGTCTTCCGCCGCTTCGGCCGGCCATCTACCACGTGCTCAAGAACCGCAAGGACTACGGTCGCTTCGCGCTTCTCTACGGAGCCCGCACACCGGCCGACCTGCTCTTCCTCGACGAGGTCAAGGGCTGGCAGTGCAACTACGACGTCGACCTCGACATGACGGTCGACGTGGGCGATACCGATTGGAAGGGCAAGGTCGGACTGGTCACCAAGCTGATCCCGCCCGCCAAGTTCGACGCCGACGACGCCCGGGCTTTCGTGGTCGGGCCGGAGATCATGATGAAGTTCGTCGCGCTGGAATTGATGAAGCGCGACCTGCCGGCCGAGTCGATCAACGTCTCGCTCGAGCGCACCATGCGCTGCGGCGTCGGTCTCTGCGGCCACTGCCAGATCGGCTCGACGATCGTTTGCCGAGACGGCGCCTGCTACACGTGGGACAAGGTCGCCGACTCCCTAGCTGTGAAGGAGCTCTAAATGGCCGATCTACCGACAATCGCAGTCTGGAAGTTCTCGTCCTGCGACGGCTGCCAGCTGACGCTGCTCGACTGTGAAGACGAGCTGCTCGGGATTCTCGGCCGCGTCCAGATCGCCTACTTCCCCGAGGCCACTCGGGCCGAGATCGAAGGCCCCTACGACGTCTCGCTGGTCGAGGGCTCGGTCACCACGCCCGAAGAGGCCGAGCGGATCAAGGAGATTCGTGAGAAGTCCGGCCTGGTCGTGGCGATCGGCGCCTGCGCGACCGCCGGCGGGATCCAGGCTCTGCGCAACTGGGCCGACGTCTCCGATTACGCGAAGACCGTCTACGACCACCCCGAGTTCCTCGACACCCTCGAGACCTCGACGCCTCACTCCGACCACATCCAGGTCGATCTGGAGTTGCAGGGCTGCCCGATCTCCAAGACGCAGCTCGTGGACGCGCTGCTGGCGGTGCTCTCGGGCCGGCGCCCGAACGTTCCGTCGGATGCCGTCTGCACCGAGTGCAAGCGGCGCGGGACAACGTGCGTACAGGTGCTCGGCACTCCCTGCATGGGCCCGGTCACTCAGGTCGGTTGCGGCGCCATCTGCCCGTCATACGGGCGCGGCTGCTACGGCTGCTACGGCCCCAAGGAGAACGCCAACACGGCCTCCATCGCCGGCTGGTGGAGCAAGCAGATGGACATGCCCGAGGGTGCGATCATGCGCACCTTCCGTACCTTCAACGGCTACAAGCCGGCGTTCCGCGAGGAGAGTAATCGCCATGCCTGACGAGACCCGCACCATCAAGACCGACTACCTGGCCCGGGTCGAGGGCGAGGGCGGCATGCTCATTCGCCTCAAGGGCAAGGAGATCGAGGAGGTCAAGCTCAACATCTTCGAGCCCCCGCGCTTCTTCGAGGCCTTCCTGCGCGGCCGCTACTTCACCGAGGCGCCCGACATCACCGCCCGCATCTGCGGCATCTGCCCGGTCGCCTATCAGATGGCCGCCTCGCACTCGATGGAGAAGGTCATCGGCGCCACGATCGATCCGCAGGTCAACGCCCTGCGCCGCCTGCTCTACTGCGGCGAGTGGATCGAGAGTCACTCACTCCACGTCTACATGCTCCACGCCCCCGACTTCCTCGGCTATCCAAGCGCGATCGAGATCGCCGCGGACGCGCCCGAGGTGGTCGAGAAGGCTCTCCGGCTGAAGAAGATCGGCAACCACATCATGTGCGTGGTCGGCGGCCGCGAGATCCATCCGATCAACGTCAAGGTGGGCGGCTTCTACTCGACGCCGACCAAGGCCGAGCTCGAGAAGCTCGTGCCCGACCTCGAGTGGGCGCTCGCGATGTCGGAGGAGACGGTCAAGTGGGCGAACACGCTCGACTTCCCCGACTTCGAGCAGGACTACGTGTACCTGGCGCTCGACGCCGACGGTGCCTATCCGATCGAGGGCGGCGACCGTTTCGTCACGAGCTCCGGCATCAACGCGCCGATCGACGAGTTCTACGAGCACGTGGTCGAGGAGCACGTCGAACATGCGAACGCCCTCCAGGGCCACCTGAAGGGAGTCGGCCCGTACCTGACCGGTCCGGCTGCGCGTTACGCCCTCCACTACGACCTCCTCTCCGACCGGGCCAAGGCGGCGGCTGAGGGGATCGGGCTACCGAAGGTGGTCAACAACCCGTTCAAGAGCATCCTCGTTCGTTCGGTCGAGCTGGTCGAGGCCTGCGACGAGGCGCTTCGGATCATCCGCGAGTACGAGCAGCCGGCCGAGCCGACGGTCGCGGTCGAGCCCAGAGCGGGCGCGGCCTGCGGCGCTTCGGAGGCTCCGCGCGGCACCCTCTGCCATCGCTACGAGATCGACGACAAGGGCATCATCCTCGACGCCACGATCACGCCTCCGACGGCGCAGAACCAGCCTCAGATCGAGGCCGACCTGCGCGGGTTCGTGGGCAAGTTCATGGATCTGCCGAACGACGAGCTGACGCTGCGCTGCGAGCAGGCCATCCGCAACTACGACCCCTGCATCTCCTGCGCCACGCACTTCCTCAACCTGGAGATCGAACGCAGCGAATGAAGATCCTCGTCGTAGGCACCGGCAACAGCTGGCGTGGCGACGATGCGGTAGGACTGGAAGCCGCGACCGCCTTACGGGAGCGGCTTCCGCAGGCTGTGCGCGTTCTCGCCACCGAGGCCGAGCAGTCGAGCCTGATGGACGAATGGGAGGGCTGTGGCGCCGTCCTGATCGTTGACGCCGTCCACTCGAGCGCCGCCCCCGGAACGATCCATCGCGTCGATCTCAACGCCGAGGTCGTGCCGCACGCCGTGCTCAAGGGCTCGACCCATCACTTCTCGCTCGGCGACACGATCGAGCTGGCGCGCGCGCTCAAGCGGCTGCCGGCGACGGCGCTCTTCTTCGGCATCGAGGGCGCGCGCTACGCACCCGGAGAGCCGCTGTCACCTGCGGTCGCGACGTCCGTGCCCGCTATCGTCGAAGAGATCGCCAAGGAAGTCGAAGCGCTGCTGAACCGAGACTGATGCACGAGCAGGCCACAATCCGCGACCTAGTCGCAACCGTTCTCCGCGTCGCCGCGGATAACGACGCCAAGCGCGTCGTCCGCATCAAGGTGCGCCTGGGCGCGCTCTCCCACTTCACGCCCGAGCACTTCGTAGAGCACTGGGTCGACGCCGCCGCCGGCACCATTGCCGAGGGCTGCAAGGTCGAGGCCGAGCTGTCCGAGAATCTGACTGACCCGAACGCCCAGGGCGTCGTGCTCGAGGACGTCGAGATCGCGCTCGACTAGCGCTATCACCGCACGCGACGTCACAGTTCTGACACAAAGGCCGCTTGACGCGAAGCGATTCTTCTGACCGACGTCTGATACCAAAGGTAAAGGCGTGACGCTTTCAGCACGGTTTTGACTCGATTGCCTTTGACGCGAAGGCCGTACGACTTCGACGTGTCGATTGCGGAGCGGCGGGTCAAGACGGGAACGAGATCGAGCTTTACTGATCCGGCTGGAGATAAATCGCCACGCCTTCGCTTAATCCTTCGCCGAGCGCTGAGTTGAACTTCTGATGCAGGCGGGGCTTGGCTCCGCGCCTAGCCTATCCAGCGCGCGACCCGCGAGTCGGTGTCGGTCACACCCGGGATCTCGGCGATCCGGTCGATGACGGCATCCATCTCGGCGATATCGTCGCCCTCGACGATGGCGATAACGTCGGGCGTTCCGAAGAGCGCGTCCGCCCGCACCACGCCGGGAAGCGCCCGGACTGCAGCCACGACCCGCTTCGGGCCGGGACTCTCGGTATCGACGAAGACGTAGGCCCAGACCTTCTTCACGGTTCGGAATCTACACGTGTCGGGATGAGAGTGGGGGGAGCAAGGCGAGTCGCCAGTGGCCAACGATTCAGGTACCCGCAGACGAGGATCGAGCAGGTTCGCCGGCGCGTGCTCGAGGACATTGAGATCGCGCTCGACTGACGCTATCGCCGCGAACAACGTCACAGTTCTGACACAAAAGGCCGCTTGACGCAAAGCGATTCTTCTGACCGACGTCTGATACCAAAGGTAAAGGCGTGATGCTTTCAGCACGGTTTTGGCTCGATTGCCTTCGACGCGAAGGCCGTACGACTTCGACGTGTCGATCGCGCCGCGGCGGGTACGAGAAGCCGGGTCGAGCGAGGAGGAGTCGTCCAATGAGCCAGGCGATCAAGCACTTCAACTATCCGGTCGAGGACGTGGCCCGAGCGAAGGCGCTTTACGGCGCGCTTCTGGGTGACGAGCCGTACGTGGACGAGCCGTACTACGTCGGCTTCAGGGTCGGCGAGCAGGAGATCGGACTGGATCCCAACGGCCACAAACTGGGCATGACGGGGCCCGTCGGCTTCTACGAGGTGCCCGATATCAAGGAGAGCCTGCAAGTGTTGCTGGACGTCGGTGCGCAGATTCAGCAGGAGGCGAGAGACGTTGGCGGCGGCATGCTGGTCGCCTACGTAAAGGACGCGGACGGGAACTCGATCGGGCTGATTCAGTCGCCGTAGTCGCGGAAACTCCCCACTGGCCGGCGAGGCGGCGGCCTGTACCGACCGTTCCGGGTGGGGTCGACCGGCCTCTCTGAGATGCTTGGCAGCGCGCACTAGCAGCCAGAGGCGGCAGGAGCCGCGGAGCGAGCAACATTGGTCACGCAGATCGAGTTGGGCGACATAACCGCGGTCCTGACTCGCAAGAACATAAAGAACATCTATCTGAGAGTCGACCCGCCGGCAGGCGAGGTGCGCATCTCGGCGCCGCGGCGGATGAGTCTCGACCAGATCCGCGCCTTCGCTCTCTCCAGGCTCGCCTGGATCGAAAAGCAGCGGGCCAGGCTCCGCGAGCTCGAGCGAGCGACACCCCGCAGCTACCTCGACGGCGAGATCCACTACGTCTGGGGCCGGCCCTACCGGCTCGAGGTCGCCTATTCGAACCGGGCGCCATCGATCGCACTGAGCGCTGGCGCGATGCTCCTGACCACCCGCCCGGGCGCCTGTACCGCCAAGAGGCAGGCGATCGTCGAGGCCTGGTACCGCGAGCAGCTGCACCGGGCCGCACCGCCGCTGGTAGCCAGGTGGGAGCCGCCGCTGGGCGTGGAAGTGCAGCGGCTGTTCGTACAGCGGATGAAGACCCGCTGGGGAAGCTGCAATCCCGCCGCCCGCACCATCCGCCTCAACAGCGAGCTAGCGAGAAGATCGCCCGAGTACCTCGAGTACGTGCTCGTCCACGAGCTGGTCCACCTCCTCGAGGCCTCGCACGGTACGCACTTCCGGGCGTTGATGGATCGGTTCTTGCCGGATTGGCGCGAACGGCGTGAGGGGTTGAAGCGGTTTCCATAGCCCGGGCCGCCAGCCCGATCGCCTTCCGGGCGGGAAAGCTAAGGGGCGCCGCCTCTCGGCGGCGCCCCAGGTACTACCTCTGCGTCTGAGCTCGAGTCCGAGCGCTATTCGTGCGCCAGCGCCTGGGCCTCGCGAAGCGAGAGACCTGCAGCGGCGTTGGCCGCCTCGTTCAGCGCCGCCTGCGCGGCCGCCAGCCGGGCGAGCGGTACGCGGAAGGGCGAGCAGGAGACGTAGTTGAGGCCGATGTTGTGGCAGAACGTGACGGAGACGGGATCGCCGCCGTGCTCGCCGCAGATGCCGGCCTTGAGGTTCTCCTTGACGCCGCGGCCGCGCTTCAGGCCCAGCTTCATCAGATCGCCGACACCGGCCTGGTCGAGCGAGGCGAACGGGTTCTGCGCGATCACGCCGTCCTCGATGTACTTGGTGAGGAACTTGCCCTCGGCGTCGTCGCGCGAGATGCCCATCGTCGTCTGGGTCAGGTCGTTGGTGCCGAAGGAGAAGAAGTCGGCGTACTCTGCGATCTCGTCCGCACGCACGCAGGCCCGCGGTAGCTCGATCATCGTGCCGATCAGGAACTCGCCGGCCTCTTCCTCCGCGATGACCTTCTCGGTCAGGTCGCGCATGCGCTTGAGCTCCTCGGCGAAGCCGATCAGCGGATGCATGATCTCGGCCTGCGGCCGCTTTCCGGAGCGCTTCTCGACCGCCTTGGAGGCACGCACGATCGCCCGCACCTGCATCTCGAAGATCTCGGGATAGAGGATGCCGAGGCGCGAGCCGCGGGTGCCGAGCATCGGGTTGAACTCGTGCAAGGCGACGATGCGCTCGCGCACCTTCGGGTCGTCGGTCTCCTCCAGCTTGGGCAGGAACTCGTGCAGCGGCGGGTCGAGCAGCCGGATCGTGACCGGCAGGCCCTCCATCGCCTCGAAGATGCCCTCGAAGTCGGACTGCTGGAAGGGCAGGAGCTTGTCCAGCGCCTTCACGCGATCCGCGGTCGTGGTGGCCAGGATCATCTCCTGCACGACGGGGAGCCGGTCCTGCGCCATGAACATGTGCTCGGTGCGGCACAGGCCGATTCCCTCGGCGCCGAACTCGCGCGCCTTGGCCGCGTCGTCGGGGGTGTCGCCGTTGGCGCGAACGCCCAGCTTGCGGTAGCCGTCAGCCCACTCGAGCAGCGTCTGGAAGTCCTCGTTGATCGAGGGCGGAACCAGCGGCACCTCGCCGATGATGACGCTGCCGTTGCCGCCGTCGATGGTGATGATGTCGCCCTCCTTGACGGTCTTGCCGTTCAGGTTCGCCTTCTTGGCGTCGAGGTCGAGCACCAGCGCCTCGCAACCCGCGACGCAGGGGATCCCCAGACCGCGAGCCACGACCGAGGCGTGCGACGTCATGCCGCCGCGTGTGGTCAGAACGCCCTTCGACTGGAGCATGCCGTGGATGTCGTCAGGCGTCGTCTCGGGTCGGATCAGGATGACGCTCTCCGTCTTGCCCAGCTCGGCCGCGGTGTCGGCGTCGAAGACCGCCTTGCCCGAGGCGGCGCCCGGCGATGCGTTCAGGCCCTTGGCTGCGACCTCGATCTTGGCCTTGGGGTCGATCATCGGGTGCAGGAGCTGGTCGAGCTGGCTCGGATCGATCCGCTTGACGGCCTGCTCCTTGTCGATCAGGCCCTCGCCGACCATCGAGACGGCGGCCCTGAGAGCGGCGCGCGCCGTGCGCTTGGCGGCACGGGTCTGGAGCAGGTAGAGCTTGCCCTCCTCGACCGTGAACTCCATGTCCTGCATGTCGTGGTAGTGCTGCTCGAGCGTCTTCATCGACTCGACCAGCTCCTTGAAAGCCTGCGGGAAGGGCTTCTCCATCTCTTCCAGAGGCTGCGGTGTGCGGATGCCCGCGACGACGTCCTCGCCCTGAGCGTTGAGCAGGAACTCGCCGTACAGGCCCTGCTCGCCGGTGGAGGGGTTGCGCGTGAAGCAAACGCCGGTGCCGCAGTTGTCGCCGCGGTTACCGAACACCATCTGGCAGACGTTTACCGCCGTGCCAAGGTCGTGCGGAATGCCGGCGTGGTCGCGGTAGACGCGGGCGCGCGGGGTCTCCCAGGAATCGAACACGGCCTCGATCGCGCGATTCAACTGCTCGGTCGGATCCTGCGGGAACTTGTGGCCCTTCTCCTTCTCGTAGATGGCGATGAAGGCGTCGGCCAGCTGCTTGAGATCGTCGGCGTTCAGCTCGGCGTCGTTCTTGACTCCGCGCTTGGCCTTCATCTCGGTCAGCGCGTCCTCGAAGGCGCTCGGCTCGATGCCGTCGACGACCTCGCCGTACATCTGAACCAGGCGGCGGTAGCAGTCGTAGGCGAAGCGGGGGTTGCCCGTCGACTCGGCCAGCCCGGCCGCCGCGGCGTCGTTGAGCCCGAGATTGAGGACGGTGTCCATCATCCCCGGCATCGAGACGGCCGCGCCGGAGCGCACCGAGACGAGCAGCGGATCCTTCAGGTCGCCGAACTTCTTGCCCGACTGCTCCTCGAGCTTGGCGATGTGCTCGGCCACTTCCTTGTCCAGCCCGGCCGGAACCTTGCTCTCTTTCATGTACGCGCGGCAGGCATCGGTCGAGACGGTGAAACCGCCGCAGACGGGCATCCCGATCTGCGTCATCTCCGCAAGACCGGCGCCCTTGCCGCCGAGTAGTGCCTTACCGCCATCTGACGGCTCGTCGAAATCCCAGACGTAGCGCATCTATCTGTCCCTTTCTCTCGTGTTTACGCGCCGACGTCGAGTCCGTGGCGATGGTTTTGTAGAAGAAGCCTGCCCACCCGATCGGTGGCTTGGCAGCGCGGGCGCTCGGCCCGAAAGGCTCCCGAAAAGAATGCGCACGCCAACCGCACTACGGCGGCGCGCGAGCGAAGCGCCTCTGCGCTCATGTCTCCTGCCATTGTCACAGCTCGACGGTTGTTCGAACAACGCCGCCCCTTCGGGCAGGCGCCTCATGGCAAAGAAGTATCAAAGACGACACCGGCGCGGACGGGAGAACCGTGCGCAGGAGCGATTTTCGCCCGCTCGCGACGTGCGACGCGGCGCGTCTCGGCTGACCGCGGCGGCAGCACGGTCTTGCGTGGAGGTGCCGGCGCAGATACCCTCATAACCGATGATCGCCCCAACGAAGAGCCTGACCCTCCTGCTTAGCTTGGCGGCCGCCGGGTAGATAAACCCCGGTCCGGTCGCCTTTCCGCCTCCACCGCCTTAGGGCTTGGGGGCTTTTTTGTGGCCGAAAACAGTGACCAACGAGGAAACGAGATGAGTCGAATGCGAACCGAGAAGTACCGGCCCTATCCGCCGGTCGAGCTGCCAGACAGGACCTGGCCGTCGAAGACGATCGCGAAAGCGCCGATCTGGTGCTCGGTCGATCTTCGCGACGGCAATCAGGCGCTGATCGATCCGATGGATCCGGCGCGCAAGCAGCGGCTATTCGACCTCCTCCTCACGATTGGCTTCAAGGAGATCGAGGTCGGCTTCCCGGCGGCGTCGCAGACCGACTACGACTTCATCCGCCAGCTGATCGAGAAGGACTTGATTCCCGACGACGTCACGATCATGGTGCTGACCCAGGCCCGCGAAGAGCTGATCGAGCGCACCTTCGAGAGCATCCGCGGGGCACGAACGGCGATCGTCCACCTCTACAACTCGACCTCCGAGCTGCAGCGGCGCATCGTCTTCCGCGCCGATCGCGCGGGAGTGAAGAAGATCGCGGTGAACGGCGCGAAGTGGTGCCTGCGCGGCGTCGCCGCGGTTCCCGAGACCGACGTTCGCTTCGAGTACTCGCCCGAGAGCTTCACCGGCACCGAGCTGGACTACGCGGTCGAGGTCTGCGAAGCGGTGCTCGACGTCTGGCAGCCATCGGCCCAGCGCAGGGCGATCCTCAACCTCCCGGCCACGGTCGAGATGTCCACGCCCAACGTCCACGCGGACCAGATCGAGCGATTCTGCCGCGACCTGAGCGGGCGCGAGCGGGCGATCATCTCGGTTCATCCGCACAACGATCGCGGCACTGCCGTCGCCGCGGCCGAGCTGGCGCTGATGGCGGGCGCCGAGCGCATCGAAGGCACGCTGTTCGGTAACGGCGAGCGCACCGGCAACGTCGATCTGGTCAACCTGGCGATGAACCTGTTCAGCCAGGGCGTCGATCCGAAGCTCGACTTCTCCGACATCGACGAGCTGCGCCGCGTCGTCGAGTACTGCAATCAGCTCCCGACCAACCCGCGCCATCCCTACACCGGCGATCTCGTCTACACGTCCTTCTCGGGCTCCCACCAGGACGCGATCAACAAGGGCATGCAGGCGCGCGCGAAGAAGCCGGAAGGCTCGCTCTGGGAGGTTCCCTATCTGCCGATCGATCCCAAGGACGTCGGCCGCTCCTACGAGGCGATCATTCGCGTCAACAGCCAGTCCGGCAAGGGTGGCGTGGCCTACGTGCTCAAGACCGAGCACCACCTGGAGCTGCCCCGCCGCCTGCAGATCGAGTTCTCGAAGGCGATTCAGAAGATCGCCGACTCGGAGGGCGGAGAGGTGACCCCGGAGGAGATCTGGCAAGCCTTCTCGGACGAGTACCTGACCCAGACGCGCCCGCTCGAGCTGATCTCGCTCAGGCATCTGGAGGGCGAGCCCGGGCACGACCGCATCGAGGCGGCGCTGCGCGTGGATGGCAAGGAGCGAGCGATCGTAGGCGCGGGGCACGGCCCCGTCGACGCCTTCGCCCGAGCCGTCGGCGAGGAGCTCGGCATCGACGTTCGCATCCTCGACTATGCGGAGCACGCGATGCGCTCGGGCGCCGACGCGACGGCGGCCGCCTACATCGAGGCGGCGATCAACGAGGAAGTCGTCTGGGGCGTCGGCATCGACGAGAGCATCGTCGTCGCATCGTTGCGGGCGCTGATCAGCGCGATCAACCGGGGAGCGTCGGCCGGGCCGGCTAGCGCTTGACCGCGAAGTCGCCGGTCACGAGCATCACGGTGTGGCCGCCGAAGATGCCGGCGCCGCGTGTCGAAGAGACCACGCCGATACCGAAGACTCTCCAGGTCCGCGAGAGCATCACGCGCCTGTGCTCGGGGCTGGCCAGCCAGCGTGCGACGACCCCGCGAGGATTGACTCGCGGCTGCGCCCAGAGGATGTTCTCGCCGGCGGAGTAGTAGCTCGAGCCGGCGCTGCCGTAAAAGCGCTTCACGCGAGTGATGAAGCTGGCGCCGTTCGGCGAGCTGTGCGCGAAGTAGCCGTTGCAGGCCATCTGCAGCGAGTGCCTGTCAGCCGAGCGCATCAGCCCCGGAACGAGCTTGAGGGCGCGAAGACCGTGCCGCTTGCGGGTGGAGTTGATCGCCGCCGCAAGTTGCTTCTCGTAGCGGGCCATGACGGTGATCGACGAGCGTTTTGGCGCCTTGGTCTGCGAACCGGCGACGTCGCCTTGCGTCAGTGAAAGGATGGAGACGAGTAGCGTCGCCAACAACGCGATCGCAAGCGTGCGTCGGGCACGCGCATGCGCGTCGCCTCCCTCTCTCAGTGCTCTTGCCTCAGCCATTTAGCCTCCCCCGCTAGCCGCGCTCGAGTGGCTAACCCCTGCGCGGCATCCTAGAGAATTCGCGCGCTCTTTGATAGCAGAGCAGATGATTCGGATAGCCATGCCGGTTTCCTGCCTGTCCGGCGCCCGCGCCCGCGACCTGGAGTGGCCACGTCGAGCGAGAAAAACGCCGCGTGAGACGTCGCGGCCACGCTCCGACGCAGTGAAAAGCACTCGGCAGGGTACGATCGTTGCGTGTCCGGCGAAGATCCAGCGCGAACTACTGTCGTGAACGGCGCGGGCGCGGCCGAAGAGTTGCCGGCCGGCGGCTCCGGCTCGCGCGGCCGGCGCTACGTGAGCCGGTTGGGGCTGGTGATCGCCGCTCTGGGCACCATCCTCATCGTCTGGGCGGCCGTCATCCTCTTCTTCGGCGATCCCGTCACCGCTCTCTATCAGGACTGGCGCCAGCACCAGCTGGCGGGCCAGCTGAACAGGGAGATCAAGCAGTTCAAGCCGCTGGCTCCCGCTCCGAGCGGGGGAAACGGGGAGTTACAGCAGGCCGACGTGCTCGTCGCCGCCCGGCGCTTCTCGCACCAGGCCGGCGCCGGCCAGGCTATCGGTCGCATCGAGATCCCACGCATCGGCGTTAGCAAGGTGGTCGTCAACGGCACCGACTGGGCAGCCGATCTGAGCCGCGGCCCCGGGCGCTATCCGCAGAGCTCCTGGCCCGGCATGGGGAAGGTCACGGCGATCGCCGGGCACCGCACCACCTTCGGCGCCCCGTTTCGCCACATCGACGAGCTCGCCCGCGGCGATCGCATCCGGCTCCTGATGCCCTACGGCACCTTCACCTATCGCGTTTTCGCACACGAGGTGGTTCCGTCGAACGATTGGGGCATTCTGCGCAAGCGCGGCTTCGACACGCTCGTTCTCTCGGCTTGCCATCCGCTCTACAGCGCCTCTCATCGCTGGATCATCTTCGCGCGCCTGGCGTCAGTGACGGCACCGACGAGCTGAGCGAGCCGCCCGGCTGCTGCCGAAGAGGCCAAATCCCCTGCGGTACGTCGGTTTTGTGCCGCCTCGCGCGATCGGGGCGTGTATCTTGCCGGAACCTCATGCCGAGCCGAGTGAAGGGATAAAAAAGGATGCGCTACGGACACTTCGATGACGAGCGGCGCGAGTATGTGATCACGCGCCCGGACACCCCGCTTCCCTGGATCAACTATCTGGGCAGCGAGGCGTACTTCGGAATCGTCTCGAACACTGCCGGCGGCTACTCGTTCTATCGCGACGCCCGCCTTCGCCGGCTCACCCGCTATCGCTACAACAACGTTCCCTTCGACCTCGGTGGGCGCTACATCTACCTGCGCGACGCCGCCTCGGGTGACTTCTGGTCGCCGTCCTGGCAACCGACGCGCTCGGAGCTCGAGGACTACGAGTGCCGGCACGGCATGGGCTACTCGGCCATCTCCTCGCGCCGCGGCGGCATCAAGACCGAGACGCTCTACTTCGTTCCTCCGGGCGAGAACCTCGAGATCTGGCGCACGCGCGTCAGCAACGAGCGAGACAGCGAGGCAAAGCTCTCGCTCTTCTCGGCGGTCGAGTTCTGCCTCTGGGACGCGCAGGACGACCAGACCAACTTCCAGCGCAACTTCTCGACCGGGCAGGTGGAGGTCGAAGGCAGCGTCATCTACCACAAGACCGAGTACCGCGAGCGCCGCGATCACTTCGCCTACTTCGCCTGCTCCGAGCCGCTCGCGGGCTTCGACACGCAGCGCGACACCTTCCTCGGCGCCTACCGCGGCTGGGACAGTCCCGTCGCCGTCGAGCGCGGCGAGTCGTTCGACTCGGTGGCCCACGGCTGGGCGCCCTGCGGCTCGCATCACGTCGAGCTGACGCTCGCTCCCGGCGAGACGAAGGAGATCGTGTTCGTGCTCGGCTACTGGGAGAACCCGGTCGACGCCAAGTTCGATCCGCCTGACTCGCAGACGATCAACAAGAAGCTGGTCAAGCCGGTGATCGAGCGCTACCTGCGCTCTGACGAGGCCGAGAGCGCCTTCCAGCGCCTGCGCGACTACTGGTCGGAGATGCTCGGAATCCTGCAGGTTCAGACGCCCGACGAGCACACCAACCGTATGGTCAACATCTGGAACGCCTACCAGTGCATGGTCACCTTCAACATGTCGCGCTCGGCCTCGTTCTACGAGTCGGGGATCGGGCGCGGGATGGGCTTCCGCGATTCCAACCAGGATCTGCTCGGCTTCGTGCACATGGTTCCCGAGCGCGCACGCGAGCGAATTCTCGACATCGCCGCGACGCAGCTTCCCTCGGGCGGCGCCTACCACCAGTATCAGCCGCTGACCAAACGCGGCAACAACGACGTCGGCTCGGGCTTCAACGACGACCCGGCATGGCTGATCCTCGGCGTCGCGGCCTACCTGAAGGAGACGGGCGACGTCTCGATCCTCGACGAGGAGGTCACCTACGACAACGAGGCCGGCTCGGAGTCACCTCTGTACGAGCACCTGCAGCGCTCGCTTCGCTACACGCTGCACCGGCTCGGCCCGCACGAGCTGCCGCTGATCGGGCGCGCCGACTGGAACGACTGCCTGAACCTGAACTGCTTCTCGACCACGCCCGGCGAGTCGTTCCAGACGACCGAGAACAAGGAGGGCGGCGTCGCCGAATCGGTCTTCATCGGCGGCCTGTTCGTGCTGGCGGCCGAGGAGCTGGCGCAGATTGCCGAGCTGCGCGGCCACACCGACGAGGCGAAGAGCTATCGCGACGACGGAGCCAAGATGGACGCCGTCGTTCGCAAGCACGGCTGGGACGGCGAATGGTTCCGGCGCGCCTACGACTACTTCGGCGACGTCGTCGGCTCGGCCGAGAACGCGGAGGGCCAGATCTTCATCGAGCCGCAGGGCATCTGCATCGTCGCCGGCATCGGCCTCGACGACGGCAAGGCCGAGGCGGCGCTCGACTCGGTCGCCTCCAAGCTGGCGACCGAGCACGGGATAGTCCTGCAGCAGCCCGCCTTCACGCACTACTACGTCAACCTCGGTGAGATCAGCTCCTATCCGCCCGGCTACAAGGAAAACGCCGGCGTCTTCTGCCACACGAATCCCTGGATCATGATCGCCGAGAGCATCATCGGGCGCGGCGACGCCGCCTTCGACTACTACCAGCGCATCAACCCCTCCGCCCGCGAGGACATCTCCGAGCTGCACCGCTGCGAGCCCTACGTCTATCCGCAGATGATCGCCGGCAAGGACGCGCCGAGCTTCGGCGAGGCCAAGAACTCGTGGCTGTCGGGCACGGCGGCCTGGAACTTCGTCGCCGCCAGCCAGTGGATCCTGGGCATCCGCGCCGAGTACGGCGGTCTGCGCATCGATCCCTGCCTGCCCAAGGAGTGGGAGCGGTTCGAGGCCACGCGCAAGTTCCGCGGCGCAACCTACCGGATCAGCGTGAGCAAGCCGAACGGCGTCTGCAAGGGCGTGGCACAGGTCGTCGTCAACGGCAAGAAGATCGAGGGCAACCTGGTCGCGCCGCAAGCGGCGGGCAGCGAGGTCGTGGTCGAAGTAACCATGGGCTAGCAGGGCCGGCGATGGTTTACGATCGGGCCCCGGGGAGGGCGCAAGAGGATGGCGGTTGACCCCCAGCTGCTTTTCCAATAAGGTCTTGCAAACGTTTTCAGGCGGCAAAGAGCGCTTTTCGGTGGCGCTCGACTACTCAACCTAAGGCAGGTCGGCTTGCAGTGAATCCATACGGCTATTTCGACGAAGCGGCGCGCGAATACGTCATCACCCGCCCCGATACTCCCACGCCCTGGATCAACTATCTGGGCGCTGGCCGCTATGGCGGCATCATCTCCAACACAGCGGGCGGGTACTCCTTCGATCGCGATCCGCGCAACCGGCGAGTCAGCCGCTATCGCTACAACGCCATTCCCGACGACCAGCCCGGCCGCTACCTCTACCTGCGCGATCAGGAGAGCGGCGAGTTCTGGAGCCCGACCTGGCAGCCCGTTCGCCGCGATCTCGATTCCTACGAGTGCCGGCACGGCACGGCCTATACGAAGATCTCGAGCGAGAGCGACGGCATCGCCAGCGAGATCCTCTACTTCGTCCCGCCCGTGCCCGACGACGAGGCGTGCCCCTGCGAGCTGTGGGTGCTGACGCTCCGCAATACAAGCGACCGGCCACGGCACCTGCGCAGCTTCAGCTACGTCGAGCTCAGCTTCCCCGACGCCTTCAACGACATGCACAACCTCGACTGGTCGCAACACATCGTGCGCAGCTCGTGCGAGAACGGGACGATCCGCGCCGGCACCGTCTTCTCCCCGACCAGGACGTTCTTCTCCTCCAGCGCCGAGCCCTACGGCTACGACTGCGACCGCGAGGCCTTCGTCGGCCGCTGCCGCGATCTCGCGAGCCCGATCGCCGTCAAGCTCGGCGAGCCCTCGAACCAGGATTCGCCGCGCGGAAACAGCATCGGCTCTCTTTGCCACGACCTGGTGCTGGAGCCAGGCGAGGAGCGCCGCATCGTCTTCATGCTCGGGATCACCGACCAGCCCGAGGAGATCGAGCGCGTGCTGGCGACCTATCGGGATGCCGCGCAGGTGGAAAGCTCGTTCGCCGCGCTCAAGGCCGACTGGGGCGAGTACCTCTCGCGCTTCACGGTCGACACGCCCGATGCCGAGACGAATGCGATGCTCAACTTCTGGAATCAGGTCCAGTGCCGGACGACGCTCTACTGGTCGCGCTTCATCTCCGCCTATGAGACGGGCCTGGGGCGCGGAATGGGCACGCGCGACTCGGGCCAGGACACGCTCGGGACGATGCACAACGCTCCCGATCACGCGCGCCGCATGCTCACCAAGATCTGGGAGCTGCAGTTCGAGGACGGGCACACCTGGCACCAGTTCTATCCGCTCACGGGCAAGGGCGGGCCCGGGCACTCACAGGAGATGCCGGACTGGCCGCAGTGGTACTCCGACGATCATCTCTGGCTCGTGATCTCGGTTTGCGCCTACCTGCGCGAGTCCGGCGACTTCGACTATCTCGACCAGAAGGTTCCTTATGTCGAAGGCGGCTCGGACACGATCTGGGGCCACATGATGCGGGCGCTTCAGTTCACGCTGGAAAACCGCGGCCCGCACGGCCTGCCCCGCATCGGCTTCTCCGACTGGGACGACACGCACAACATCGACCGCGGCTCGGGCAAGGCCGAGAGCGTCTTCGTGGCCATGCAGTTCTGCCGCGCGCTCATCGATTTGACCGAGCTGAGCGACCATCTCGGTCATCCCGAGGCCGATCGCTTCCGCGCCCTGCACGACGAGATGGCGGCGGCCGTCAACGACTGCGCCTGGGACGGCGACTGGTATGCGCGCTCCTTCGACGACGAGGGAAAGCCGATCGGCATCGCCTCCGAGGAGAATCAGAAGATCAGCCTCAACCCGCAGAGCTGGAGCGTGCTGGGCGGCGTCGCCCCGAGCGAGCGCGCCGAAAAGGCGATGACCTCGATGCACGAGAAGCTGAACAGCGAGTTCGGCATCGCCCTGCTCTGGCCGCCTTACGAGGGCGGCACCAATCGGGTGCGCGGCACCAGCACCTTCCCGCCCGGCGCCAAGGAGAACGGCGGCATCTTCTGCCACGCCAACACCTGGGCGATCATCGCCGCCGCGATGCTCGGTTGGGGCGATCGCGCCTACGAGTACTACCGTCAGATCCTGCCGCTGGCGCGCGAGGACGCCGACCGCTTCAAGGTCGAGCCCTACGTCTACTGCCAGAACATCTGCGGTCCCGCTCATCCGCAGTTCGGCATGGGACGAAACGCCTGGCTCACCGGCACGGCTTCGTGGACCTACGTCGCCGGCACCCAATGGATCCTGGGCATTCGCCCGAGCTTCGACGGGCTTCGCATCGCGCCGGCCATTCCGCGCAACTGGCCCGGCTTCCGCGCCAAGCGAGTCTTCCGCGGCGTCACCTTCGACATCACGGTCACGCGTGCGGGCGAGGGCAACAACGTCTCGCTCGTGGTCGACGGCTCGCCCGTGGAAGGAGACGTCGCGCCGCTTCCGAGCGGTAAAAGCGAGGTCTCGGTCGAGGTCACGCTCGGCTGATCCGGCCCGGTCCGGAGCGCCCAGGGCATAGGGGTCAGACCCCGAAACGGGGTCAGACCCCGGCGGGGCACTAGACTCCGTTCCCGTGTGCGGGATCTGTGGCTGATCTCGCGCCCGCCTCAACGGGGCATGGCCGGTGCCAGGCACTAGACTCCGCGCGTGGCAACGGCGCAGCAGATGAAGCAAGGCGACTTCCATGGCGAGAAGACGCTGCTACTCGAGAGCGAGCACCTACGCCTGGAGGTTCTTGCCGCCGCCGGGCCGCGGATCGTGCGCCTCGAGCTCGCCGGCTCGCGCGAGAACGTGCTCGGCGAAGTCGCCGACATCGACTGGGATACTCCCTGGGGCGAGTATCACCTGCGCGGCGGGCACCGGCTCTGGTGGGCACCCGAGAATCCTCCGCTCACCTCGGCGCCCGACGAGGGCGATCTCCTCGTCGGCGAGGGCGCACACGGGCTTCGCCTCGAGCGGCTCGAGCCCCAGTCGCGCCTGCGCAAGCTGATGGAGATCGAGCTTGCAGCGGATCGCGCGGCTCTGACGGTCAGGCACCGCATTCGCAACGAGAGCGAAGAGGCGATCGAGCTGGCTCCCTGGGCGATCACGATCCTGCCACTGGATGGAGTCGCTCTGCTTCCACAGCAGAGGGGGCCGATCGAAGAAAGCGAGTTCCTGCCCAATCGAGCGCTCGTTCTCTGGCCCTACAGCTCGATCACGGATCCCCGCCTGGAGCTGGGCGACGAGCTGGTGGTCGTGCGCGCCGCCGCCGCAGCGTCGCCCTTCAAGCTCGGATACCTGAACCGTGCCGGCTGGGCGGCGTATCTCCGCGGCGGCGTCGTCTTTTGCAAGCGATTCGATCCGCAACCCGAGCGCGCTCATGCCGATCTCGACTCGAATGTCGAGGTCTACTGCAACGACCGCCTGCTCGAGCTCGAGACGCTGGCGCCGCTCTCACTGCTCGAGCCCGGCGCCGAGGCGATGCACGAAGAGCGCTGGGAGCTGCACCGCGTCGGCGAGGTCGATTCGAGCGCCGAGGGGCTCACAGCTCTGGTCACCGAGCTCGGCCTCTTCTAGCCGGTCGTCAGGCCAGCTTGGCGACGAACGTCAGCACGACTCCGCCCGCCAGTGCGTAGATGCCCGTCGCCAGGCCGAGATGCCCGTACGAGGACGGAGACGTGATCGAGAGATTGTGATCGGCCAGGAAGAGACCGCCGCGAGCCAGCACCGTTGCGATCACCCCGACGGAGATGAAAGAGGCGATCTGGTGCAGCGAGGCGTCCTTCGCGAAGCCGCGAACGATGCGAGCGGCGCCGAGCGTGGCGATCAGCGCGGCGAAGATCAGCAGAGTGGTGCCGAAGCGTGAGCCCGCGACATTGAGCGCCGAATTCTCGTTGCCCGCGAGATGGACGGTCAGCAGGTCCTGCCTCGAGCCCAGCGCGACGAGCCCGCCGCCGAGAACTAGTAAGAACCCAGCAAGCACGCGCGAGAGTATGCCCGAAGCAACCGGCTAGGCGATCGCTCGGCCGCTCAGGTGAAGCGAGAACCAGTCGCGCGCGAGCGCGGCGACCTCCTCCAGGGCTCCGGGCTCTTCGAACAGGTGAGTCGCCCCGGGAACGATTTCGAGCTTGCACCTGGTTGCCAGCGTCGCCGCCGCGCGCTCGTTGAGATCGAGCACCACGGAGTCTCTCTCGCCGACGATCAGTAGCGTGGGAGCGCTCACGTGCCGAAGCGCTTTGCCGGCGAGATCCGGCCGACCGCCACGCGAGACGACGGCCTTGATCAGCTCCGGCCGCCCTGCGGCAGCCAGCAGAGCGGCGCCGGCGCCCGTGCTCGCGCCGAACAAGCCGAGCGGGAGCGAGGTCGTGCCTTCGTTTGCGTGCAGCCAGACCGTCGCGGCCAGCAGTCGATCGGCCAGCATCGGGATGTCGAAGCGAAACGCCCCGGTGCGGGAATCCTCTCTCTCCTCGCTCTCGCTCAGCAGGTCGATCAGCATCGTCGCCAGCCCGGCGTGCTCCAGCACGGCGGCAACGTGACGGTTGCGCGGGCTGAAGCGGCTGGAGCCCGAGCCATGAGCGAAGAGGACGATGCCATCGGCTTTCTCCGGGATGCGCAGCGTCCCGGCGAGCTGCACCTCGCCAACTGGGATGGCCACCTCGATTTCGCGTGTATTCACTCCGCGTCTCCCCGTGTCGCTCTCTCGAGCAGTGTACGGACATCGTCGTCGGAGATCTGCTCGAAGCTCTCGTACCAGAGGCTGACGGCATAGAAGCTCTCCGGCCTGAGCAAGCTCACGAGCTCGTCGACCTCGGCGCTCAAAGCGCTGCAGGTCTCGAGCGCGGCGGTGGGGACGGCGACGACGATTCCCGCCGGCCCGTGCGAGCGAACCGCGACGATGGCCGCGCGCATGCTGGCGCCGGTGGCCAGGCCGTCGTCCACAAGGATGACCGTCTTCTCGCCGAGCTCGCGCTCGGGCCGGTCGCCGCGGTAGAGGCGCTCTCGGCGCGTCAACTCGGCGCGCTCGCGCTCGCTGATCGCGTCGATCGCTTCGCTCGACAAGCCGATGTGGCGAACCACGTCGCGGTTCAGTATCCGAGCTCCCCCCGAGGCGATCGCCCCGAATGCGAGCTCCTCGTGGCCGGGAACCCCGAGCTTGCGGACCACGAACACATCGAGCGGAGCCTGAAGGAGTTGGGCCACCTCGAATCCAACCGGCACGCCGCCGCGCGGAAGCGCGAGCACGACCACATCGTCTCGCCTCGCGTATTTCGACAACGCTTCGCCGAGCTGACGCCCGGCGTCGGCGCGGTCGCGGAAGCGGCTTGGTATCGAGCTCCGGCCTGTCTGCACGACTCACCTTTCCCTTCGCTCGAGGCCCCTGTCCACAAAGGATGCAACACGAACGCCCCGCGTGGGGACCGGATTCAGGGGAAGTTAAGAAAGCTTCGCTATCTTGGTCGAGCGCTGCGGGAGCGCTTTCTTCGGAGTACTGGTCCTAGGACCATGCTTGACATCGAACGTGTGTTCGATTACAAAAGGAAGTTCCGACCCCATCGAGTCGTTTGACCCGCAGCGTAACCCGCTATATCTTTTCGCTAGTTACGACGTTTCGCACTTGACTTTGAGCACAGACGAAGACCAAGGATGACCGGCTTGGATACGACCGAGACAACCCAGATGGCAAAGCCGTCGCTGTTCGCGCAGTTCGCCGCCTTCATGCGCATGTCGGTCAGCTCGCGCTGGGAAATCGCGCGCGAGCTACCGAAGAGCGGCACCGGCCTCACCGTCGCGGCCATCGTGCTGAACATCGTGCTCGGCATCCTGCCGGTGCTGTTCATCCTCGGCACGAGCGTCATGCTCGGCCGCGTGCCGGCGGCGACCGCGGCCGGAGTCGGCTCGGGCGCCTGGGATTCGCTCGTCTACGCCTTCCTCCTCGCGGCCTCGGCCTTCGTCCTGATGCAGCTGCTGACGCCGCTTCAGGCCTCGCTCGGCGAGCTGATCACGAGAAGGGTCGACGGGCAGGCGGCCGATCGTCTGATCAGCGACTCGCTACGAACCTCGGGGATCGGGCCACTCGAAGACCAGGAGCTGCTCGACGATCTGAGCGATTCGGCCACGCAGCTGGAGTTTGGCTTCCGCACCCCGGGTCGTGCCTGCGCGGGCCTGGTCGCGCTGATCGCCCGCTATCTACAGCTGGTCAGCCTGGTCGTGATCATCGGCGTCGTCTTCTCCTGGCTCGCGGCCGCCGCGCTCTTCGTCGCGACGATGCTCTTCCGCTACGGCCAGCGTGGCGGTCTGCGCAAGTACTCGGCGGTCTTCCGGGCCAACGCGAACATCCGCCGCCGGAATTTCTACTTCCGACGCATCGGGCTCGATCCGCCGGCTGCGAAGGAGCTGCGCGTCTTCGGCCTGGCGCCCTGGGTGCGCGAGCGCTACCGCGAGTCCTTCATAGAGTTCATGGGCCCGGTCTGGAAGGAGCGGCGGCGCATCTACCTCAAGCCCTTCCTCGTGATCACCGCGTTTGCGCTGATCGTCTCGGCGCTCGCGCTCGCCGCACTCGGGCACAGCGCTGCCGGCGGAGGAGTCACGCTCAGGGATCTGGCGCTCACCTTCCAGGCGGCGATCGCCGCCATCAATCTCGGCAGCCACTACCCCGAGTCCGATACCCAGACCCAGTTCGGGATGATCTCCTATGCCGGGATGCTCGGCTTCGAGCGCGGCGTCGAGAAGTACGAGGGCAGCACCGTGCAGCTCGAGCCGGTGCGCGACCCGAAGGGCTTCCCCAAGCAGGAGCTCAACTTCGACCTCGTCTCCTTCAGCTATCCGGGCAGCGAGCGCGAGGTGCTGAAAGATTTCGAGCTCTCGATCCCGGCCGGTAAGTCCACCGCCATCGTCGGCCTGAACGGCGCCGGCAAGACGACGCTGGTCAAGCTGCTCGGTCGCCTCTACGAGCCGGGCTCCGGCTGTATCCGCACCGACGGAGTCGACATCCGTCACTTCCCCGTCGATGACTGGCACCGCCAGATCGGGATCATCTTCCAGGACTTCAACTGCTACGAGCTCTCGGCGGCCGACAACATCGGCTTCGGCTCGGTGCCGCACCTCGGCGACCGCGAGGCGATTCACAAGGCCGCACGCGACGCCGGCATCTTCGAAGCGGTCGAGCGGCTGCCGAAGGGCTTCGATACGCCGCTCTCGCGTCAGTACGAGGGCGGAGCCGATCTTTCCGGCGGCCAGTGGCAGCGGATCGCCATCGCCCGCGCGCTGTTCGCGCTCCAGGGCGGCGCCTCGATCCTCGTGCTCGACGAGCCGACGGCGGCGCTGGACGTTCGCGCCGAGGCCGAGTTCTTCGACAATTTCGTCGAGCTGACGCGCGGCGTGACCACGATTCTCATCTCGCACCGCTTCTCGAGCGTGCGCCGCGCCGACGGCATCGCCGTGCTCCAGGGCGGCCGCGTCGTCGAGCGGGGAACGCACGACGAACTGCTCGCCGCGGGAGGTCGCTACGCGAAGCTGTTCCAGCTTCAGGCCGAGCGCTTCGCCCGTGGCGAAGAGGAAGGCGAGGACGAGGAGGAGGGCGAGCTGTGAGAGAGGTGATTCTCGGCGCCCGCACCCTGCTCGGGCTGGCCTGGCGCAACAACAAGTCGAAGACCGTGCTCGCGGTCACTCTGATGCTGGCCGCTTACGCGTCTGCGCCGCTCGTCGCCCTGTCGCTCAGGGATCTGACCAATTACGCCAGGCAGGGCAACAGCGGCGGCGCCGCGATCGCCGGAGCCGTCACCGCTCTGCTGGTCATCTTCGGGCTGACGCTCGGTCACTTCGCCCACATCTCCTACTTCGAGCTGGCCGACACGAACATGCTCGAGATCGACTCCGATCTGATCCTGCTGGCGAACGGCTCGCCCGGAATCGAGCATCAGGAGCGGGCGGACTACACCGACCGGCTCACCATCCTGCGCGAGGAGCTATTCCAGCTCCAGGCCTCGCTGGAGGCGCTGCTGACGGCGTTCGGGCTGGCGGTCGCGATGGTCGAGACGGGGATCCTGCTGGCGCTCGTCAATCCCCTGCTGCTCCTGCTGCCGCTGTTCTCGTTGCCGCCGCTGCTCACGGGGCGCTGGGCTCAGAACCGCCTCGACCGGGCGCGCGACGCGAGCGCGGGTGAGATCCGGCTCAGCCGCCATCTCTTCCGGCAGGCGACCAGTGCCGGGCCGGCCAAGGAACTGCGCCTGTTCGGGCTTCAGACCGAGCTCCGCCGCCGTCATCTGGAGTTGTGGGAGAACGCCACCAAACGGCTCTGGAGCATCCATCGCTCGAACACGGTCATTCGCGCGCTCGGTCAGCTCGTGTTCTCGGTCGGCTACGTGGCCTCCGTGCTGCTGGTCGTCCAGGGCGTGATCAGGCACCACGGCCAGCCGGGCGACGTCGTGCTGGCGATCACGCTGGCGGCGCAGGTGAACGCGCAGGTCTCGATCGGGCTCGGGCTCGTCTACAACCTGCAGGGAATGGCGAAGATCATCGGCCGCTACCACTGGCTCAAGCGGCTCGTGGCCGGCGATCGGCGTATCGCGCCCGACCGGCCGACGCCGTCGCGAACGACAGGGAGCCTGGTCTTCGACAACGTCACCTTCCGCTATCCGGGCACCGACAGTGTCGTGCTCGGGGGCGCCAACCTCGAATTTCCGGCCGGCTCGACCGTCGCCATCGTGGGCGAGAACGGCGCCGGCAAGACGACGCTGGTCAAGCTGCTCTGCCGCTTCTACGAGCCGCAGGAAGGCCGGATACTGCTCGACGGTGTCGATATCCAGCGCTTCGACATCGGCGAGTGGCGCGAGCGAATTGCCAGCGGCTTCCAGGACTTCGCACGCTTCGAGCTCGTGGCTCAGCAAACCGTCGGCGTCGGCGACCTGCCCAACCTCGACTCCGCGCCCGCTGTCGAAGGAGCGCTGGAGCGAGCGCACGCCGAGGACATGATCGGCCGCCTCGAGCAGGGTCTCTCGACGCAGCTCGGCAAGAGCTACGCCGAGGGCACCGAGCTCTCCGGCGGGCAGTGGCAGAAGCTGGCGCTCGGGCGCGCGATGATGCGCGAACGGCCGCTCCTGCTCGTCCTGGACGAGCCCACGAGCGCGCTCGATGCCCAGGCCGAGCACGAGCTGTTCGAACGCTACGCCGCCAACGCCAAGCGCGTCGGAGCCGCCACAGGCGCGATCACTCTGTTCGTCTCGCACCGCTTCTCGACCGTGCGCATGGCCGACCTGATCCTCGTTGTCGCCGACGGAAAGGTGAAGGAGTCGGGCAGCCATGCCGAGCTGATGCGGCTGGGCGGTCTCTACGCGGAGCTCTACGACCTCCAGGCGAGCGCCTACCGCTAGGTCGCCCCGTACACTCCATCGGGAGTGAGCAAGCTGAACGGACGCGTCAACGCCGAGCTGGATCCGTTGCCTGAGGCGCGGCTGATCGCCGAGGTCGTCCCGTCCGGTCCGTACTCGATCGCGGTCTCGGCCCACGGCGCCGGCGACTCGTGCAGGCGCTTTCGAAGCGGAGTGCTCACCGCCTTGCTCGAAGGTGATGACGGTCTCGAAGCCGTTTCCGCGCGGCAGAGGCCCGGCGGTGCGGTCGTCCTCAGCGGGAGCAGCGAGCGCGGCCTGGAGCGGCTCCGCTTCGAGCTGGCGCTCGATGACGACCACTCCCCTTTCGCCCGGCGCTTTGCCGACGATCCTCTTCTCGGCGCCACGCTACGCGCGTTTCGAGGCCTGCGGCCGATCAGGCTCGCGACGGTCGCCCACGCTCTGTTGCGCGCACTCTGCGGTCAGCTGATCACCGCCCGGGAGGCGCGAGCGATCGAAGCCCGCGTCATCCGCAGAGTCTCGCCGCTCGATCGCGTGAGCGGTCTCTATGCTCCGCCCACGCAAGAGCAGCTGGCGGCGCTTGCCCCGGCCGAGCTCTGCCGGCTCGGACTGGCGCCCAAGCGCGCCGCGGCGCTCGTCCGGCTCTGCCGAACGCTCGATCTCGAGCGCTTGCGCGAGCTGCCGTCGGGCTCCGTTTACGCGCGGCTCGCCCGCGAGCAGACAATCGGGCCCTGGTCGATCGGTGTGCTCTTCCTCGAAGGGCTCGGCCGCTACGACCACGGTCTCGTCGCCGATCTCGGGCTGGTGAAGCTCTACTCGGTGCTTGCCGATCGTTGGGTCGGAGAGGCGGAGACGGGCGAGCTGCTCGCCCGCTACGGAGAATGGCAGGGTCTCGCCTCCGTCTATCTGCTGCAGGGATCGCGCCGGGGGCTGGTTCCGCTTGGTCGCGGCGCCCTCGACGTGGGGACAGCCGCACGAGCCGTGCCCCGCTCACTCGTCGCCGAGTGAGGTATAGACTCCGCGCGATGAGCGTGGACAAGCGGCGCATCGTCGTAATCGGCACCGGCAAGATCGGCGAGGCGCTGATCAAGGGCCTGTGCGCGTCGGGCTGGCGCAAGCCGAGCGAGATCATTGCCACCGACGTCCACAGCGAGCGCCTGCAGGCGATCAAGGAGCGCTGCGGCGTCGAGACGAGCGAGTCGAATCGCGATGCCGTCAAGGACGCCGCGATGATCGTCGTCGCGGTCAAGCCCCAGGACTTGCCCGGGCTGCTGGACGAGATCGGAGACGTGCTCACGAGCGAGCAGACGCTGCTCTCGGTCGCGGCGGCGGTGCGAACGCCGAATATCGAGAAGCACCTCGCGGCGAACGTCCCGGTGGTGCGTGCGATGCCCAATACGCCGGCCACCGTGCAGGAAGGCATGGCCGGCATCTGCGCCGGAAAGCACGCCGGCGAAGAGCATCTTGCACTGGCCGAGGAGGTACTCGCCCATCTGGGCGCGGTCGTGCGCGTGGAGGAGGATGCGATGGACGCCGTCACGGCCGTCTCCGGCTCGGGGCCGGCCTACTTTGCGCTGCTCGCCGAGGCGATGATCGAGGCCGGAATCCTACTCGGGCTCTCGCGCGAGATCTCCACGCAACTCGTCGTCCAGACGATGTTCGGGACGGCGAAGCTACTGCGCGACGAGCACATCCACCCGGTCGAGCTGCGCGAGAACGTGACCTCGCCGGGCGGCACCACGATCAGGGCCATCCGCGAGCTCGAGCGCGCCGGTATCCGGGCCGCCTTCCTCAACGCCATCCAGGCGGCAATGGAACGCTCGCGCGAGCTCGGCGGCGAAGACGACTAGTAGTTACTGCGGATTCGCCGGTTAGGCGCGCGCCGACCCAGGTCAGGTCATATAGTGCGTGCGTAATGTCAGGTTCTGCGGAAGGCCAGGGGACGCTGGACGTCCTGACGATCAACCGGCCCGATCAGCTCAAGGCGCTGGGCCATCCCCTGCGCCTGCGCGTGCTGGAGATGCTGGGCGAGGAGGCCGGGCAGGCGTTCACGAACAGAGAGATGGCGAGCCGTATCGGCATCGATCCCGGCCACCTGCACTTTCACGTGCGCATGCTCCTCAAGGCCGGGCTGATCCAGTTGGCCGACGAGAACGGCGGCCGGCGCGAAAAGCCCTACCGGGCAGTCGCCCGCAACATCACCGTCGCGCCAGAGCTGCTGTCGGCGAACACCGTCATCAGCGATGTGCACTCCTCGCTGCTCGAGGAGGTACAGCGCGGCCTGGCCAAGTACTCGCAGACCGGCCTCTTCCGCGTGCTCACCGACGCCGTGCGCATCGATCCCGAGCGCCTCTCCGATCTGATCGACCAGGCTCTGAAGCAGGCCCAATCGGAGTATGACCCCGAGCTCGAGCCGGTCGTACTGACGGTCTTCATGCATCCGCCGGCGACGCTCGGGTAGACGGCGCCCAGACGCCGGTCGATGCGCGGCTCGCTTTTGTTCCTGCCTCTCCAAGCGATGGGTATCAGCCGAGCGACGGTGATCGATGCTCGTGAAGACCGTTAGCCGCGAGCCCTCCGCGGCCCGTTCGCGCTAACCGAATCGTCTCATGAGCGTCCACTTCTGGCTCTGGGACGGTTCTTAAGGTATTCTTTCTGCGAGCCGCGCTCTCCATCAGTTGTTCCTTGAGCGTCGGCACGTCTATTCCTGGTGGTCACGGCGCGGCGACCCATGCCGCCCTCCCATGTCAGAGACGACAGACCAACTTCCGACAACGCTCGATCAAGCCGGCGAAGAAATCGTCGCCAAGGCTCGCCGCGCCGAAGCATGGGCGGGCGAGTCGTTCCTGCGCGAAGGAGAGGATCCGGCCAAGGCGATGGCCGCCGGCACCGCTCGGCGGCGCGCGCTGGACGACGCGATCAGCGAGATTGAGAAGGGGAACAGGGAGCCGTCGCCGGAGTGGAAGGTCCGCTACGCGCTGATGCTCGGGCTCGAGCGCGTGCTCTCGGAGAAACCTCCACACCTGGCTTCCGGCCTGGAGTTGCGGCGCCATCAGGTGGATGCGCTCGCCGGGATGCTCACCGAGCTGATCGCCTTCAACCAGCGCCAGGTCGAAGCCGCCTTCGCCAACGGCCACCTCCCCGACGAGGCCGAGCTGGAGGAGGAAGAGGAGGAAGAGAACGGCTTCGGCGAGGCGCATCCCGACGAGGCGGAGGAGCCGATCGAGCTCACGCCCGAGCAGGATCCCGGCGCTGTCAGACGTTTCCGCTTCCGTCATCCCACCGCCTCGGGCAAGACGATCGCGGCGGCCGGCTTCGTCGAGGCGGCGCGAACCGTCGGCGTGCTGATCCTTACCCACCGGCGCCTGCTCGTGAGCCAGTTCCGCCACGATCTCACCGACACGGGCTACTCGAAGCGCTTCACGGACGTGATCCTGCGCGGGCACCAGGTGCGCAAGCCGAACCCGATCACGATTCAGACCTACGCCTGGTTCGCTCGTCACCACGCCGAGGTCGAACCGACCGCCTACCAGCTGGTGATCTGCGACGAGGCGCACACGGCGCTGGGCGAGAAGACGAGCGCCGCCATCCGCGCCTTCCCCGATCCGGTCTTCATCGGTATGACGGCCACCGAGCAGCTGATCGCCAAGCAAGTGTCCGACGTTTTCCCCGCCTCGGTCGACGATCTGCCGCTGCAGGACGCCGCCCGCCGCGGCCTGATCGCGCCGCTCCGCTGCCTGCGCGTGCCGCCGGTGGCGGCGATCCACTCCGTTCCGATCGTCGGCGGCGACTTCGACGAGCGGGCGCTGGCGCAGGTTCTCGACCACACGGCGCTCAACCAGGCCGCCGCGAGCCTCTACCGCGATCGCTTCGACGACACGCCCGGCATCGTCTACGCCGCCGGCGTCGATCACGCTTACAACCTGGCGCAGGAGTTCCGCGCCGCGGGTCTCAAGGCCGAAGCCGTCAGCGGTCGCACGCCGCCGGTGAAGCTGGCCGAGACACTTGCCGCCTATGAGCGCGGCGAGATCAACGTGCTGATCAATGCTCAGCTTCTCGCCGAGGGCTGGAACTCCCCACGCGCCACGATCTGCATGCACCTGGCTCCGACGGCCTCGCGGCGCGTCTACCAGCAGCGGATCGGCCGCATCATGCGCACCCACCCGCGCAAGGAAGCCGGCGTCGTGATCGACTTCGTGCCCAAGTCGGCCACGCACTCGGAGAAGGTCATCTCGCTCCATTCCCTGCTTGGCGCCGATTTCTATCGCGAAGGCGCCCGCGTGACTCCGGCGCCCCGGCGGCGAATGCAGCGCCGCGCACGCCGCCGCCTTGCTCCGGCGCCCTGGCTGGTGCCCGTGACGCCCGACGTGAAGCGGCGCCTGGCCGTGATTGCGCGCGAGTGGCAGAGGATCGATCCCAAGTACCTCGACACCGACGAGCAGCGCTTCTGGGCGATGATCGCCGGGCGCAGCATCCGCTTCGAAGAGCGGGCCGAGTTCGTGCGCAAGCTGATCGAAGGCAACACCAGCAAGGTGGCGCTCGAGCAGTTCCTCTTCACCTGTGCCGCGGAGAATCCCAATCGCCGCCTCCGCCTGATGGCGCTGGTCGATCGAGTTTCCACCCCGGTGGAGCGCGCCGACTACGACGATCTGGTCACGCTCGTCACGCAGGCGCCCACCTGGGAGAAGGAGCGCCTGCAGGGAATACGCGTGCTTCTGCGCGCTCTCGCCGAGGGCAAGGCCGTTGCTCCCGAGCAGATTCTCGTGCGCTGGCTCTGGCGGCTGGCGCGAGCGAGCCGCAAGGCTCAGGACCGCAAGGCGAGCGCCGAGTTCGCCGACGCCAAGCGCCTGCTCGGCGCGGTGGCCAACTCGCGTGGCCGCCGTCACGAAGAGAACGTCGCTCGGCTAGTCAACGTGGCCCGCGAGCAACCGCTGCACGTCGGGGCGGCGCTGCTGGCCTCGGCCGAGGGCTACACGCCGCGAGCAACTCAACTGATCGAAGCGGCGCGCGAGCGACTGGCCGGCGTCGACGAGATTGCGGCGGCTCTGGCCGAAAACCTTCCGGCACCCAAGCTCCAGTCTTCGCGCCGAAGGCGGCGGAGGAAACGGCGCAACGGAGCGGCCCAGCAGGGCAAGGCCGATAACGCGAAGGCGCCGGCCGGCAAGAAGGCGAGTGAGAACGCGCCGGCCCAGCAAGGTGCAGCAGCTGCGAGAAGCAAAGACGGAAGCTCGAGCGCACCGTCCAGCGAGGAAGCGCCGGCTCAACAAGGCGCGGCGCCAGACGCCGGCAAGGCCGAGCAGAAGGAGCCTTCCGTGCTCCCGCCCGCGACGGGCACCGAGCAGGACAGGCCGAACGAGATCCCGCTTTCCGAGCGCAGCTCTTAGCGAGCGAATCGGCCCGCGAAGCTACTCCGAATGAGATCGATCCCTAGCCGGCGGCAGGGTCTGAGTCGTCGCCGCCGTTCTCGCGATCGCGCAAGAACTTGGCCAGCTCGGCAGCCAGCGACTCGCCGCTCGGAATATCCGGCTCGTACTCCTCGGGCGGCTCGCCCGAGTCGCTCTGGCGCTCGAGCGCCTCGATGTACGAAGTGGTCTCGTCGTCGCCCGCCACGGCCTCGCTGACGCTCTCGGTGTAGCTGTCCACCGCCTGCTCCAGCTCTTCCAGGTCGAGATCTGTCTCGAGCAGCTGGTCGACGTGCTCGCAAAGCGCCAGTGCCGCGCGGGGGCTGGGGGTGAGCGAGACGTAGTGCGGTACGGCGGCCCAGAAGCTCACCGTTCTCATTCCCTCTCTGTGGCAAGCCTCCTGAATCACACCAACGATTCCAGTCGGTCCCTCGTAGCGAGATGCATCCACGTCGAGCCGGTCGAACAGCTCGTCGTCGTCTCCGCTCGCGGTGATCGGCGCAGGACGGGTGTGTGGCACGTCGGCGAGAAGAGAGCCCAGCGTGACTACCCTCTCTACGCCGAGATCGCTGGCAAGCCCTACGACGAGCTCGGTGAACGAGCGCCAGCGCAGGTTCGGCTCGACACCGATCAACAGCACGACATCGTTGTCCTGACCTTCGGGCCGGGCGTGGAAGAAGACGTTCTCGGGCCAGGTGAGCTCGCGCGTTTCGCCGTCACTGATCGAGACCTGCGGACGGGTGGCCTGGAAATCGAAGAACTCCTCCGGATCGATCTCGGCAAAGCGCGTGGCGCTCCAGAGACGGGCGAGATAGCCCGCGGCAAGCGTCGCGCCCTGGCCGCCGTCGTTCCAGCCCTGGAAGGCGATGATGAGAACCGGCCGCTTCAGCTTGGGCCGGGAGACGATCTTCAGCTCACTCATCTCGACAGTTTAGGTGGCCGCCGCGAACTCCGGCGGTCGAGGTGTCAATAGGCGTATGAAGGCGCACGCGATCGGATCCGCTCAGACCGCAGCGATCGAAAGGAGTGTCCGCCCGGCCACAAGCGCACCGCCAGGGCGGGTGGACCAGCGCAGAGCCGCGTGGCACCGGCTAGCAGCCGGGACGACATGGGGCGTGCCGCCATTGCCCTCACGCCCCGAGGCCATCACGGCTGCTAGTAGTGCATGCGTCCGCCGCCCGTACCCTTCACGACCGGCACCGAGCTGGTGCTCGTTGTCGTGGTCGCGACCGGAACGGTCGTCTTTGCGGGCTTCTGCCTTGCTGCGGATCCGGGGCCTGCGAGGATCGCCGCAGCGAAAACCGCGCTGAGCGCGAGTAATAGCAGGAGTTTGGCCATTCTTCCCTCCTTCCTCTCAGAATCGAAGGTCTTGCATCAACTCGGCGGCGTGCCGGTACAGCTGCGCCGCTTCATCCGTGGTTCCGCGCGCCCGGGCCAGATCGCCCAGCGCTACGTAGGTGCGCGACAGGTTGCTGGTAGCGCGCACGCTTTCGAACAATCCCTTGACGCTCTCCAAAGCCTCCGCGGCCTCGTCGAGCCGGTCTTGGGCAAGTAGAGCCCTGCCCAGCACGAGACGAGCTTCGCCGACCTGCTCGGGATCGACTGCCTCGTCTCCGATCAGCTCGATCGCGTAGCGGGCCTGCTCCTCGGCCTTACTCGGGTCGCCCGTCTCGAGGTAGAGGCTGGCGATCGACGAGATCGCGCCGCCGCTCCACTCGTTGGCGCCGGCGTCGAGGAAAATCTTGTAAGCGCGCTTGAAGCTGGCGAGTGCGTCGTCATTCTTCCCGAGCAGCGCGTGGCAGAAGCCAAGGTTGTTCAGGACCTTGCCAAGCTGGAACTGGTCCTCGGCCTCTTCGTACTTCGCCCGGGCCTTCTCGGCGTATGTGCGGGCGAGAACGAAACGGCCTTCGCGCTCGGCGACGAGCGAGGCCTGCATGTAGGAGTAGCCGATGACGCGCGGATCGCCGAGTTGCTCGGACAGCTCGACCGCTCGCTCGGCATCTTCGCGCGCCGCCTCGATGTCGCCCACCCGCTGGTAGCAGACGGAGCGATAACCGAGAATCTGCGCGCGCGTGGAGTCGGCGGCCAGAGGAAGCTGCTCGAGCAGCTTGTGCGCTTCGGTCAGAAGCGAGATGGCAACGTGCGTGCTGCCGAGCTTCGTGCGCGCGACACCCAGCTTGAACAGGGCCTCGGCGCGAATCCCGTCGTCGAGCTGCTCGGCGTCGACCAGCTCGCGGGCTTTGGTCAATACGTCGAGCCCTTCGCGAATCTCGCCCTCTTCCATCATTGCCCAACCCTCGCCGAGCAAGCGTCGAGCGGAAAGGTCGGCCGACCCCGATGCCGCGACGGCGGTCTTGGCGTCGGCGAAAACTTCGAGCGCGCTCTCGAACTCGCGCGCCTGCGCGTGTGCTTCTGCTCGCGCGAGCATCGCCTCGACCCGGGCGCGGTCTTCCGTGGAGACTCCGTGGGAGAGGTAGCCGGGATCGATGCTCAACCGGGAGGCCAGGTAGTCGACCGTATCCGGTGTCGGACGGGTCTTCCCGAGTTCGATCTGGCTGATGTACTCCTTGGAGAAGCGGGCGCCGGCGAGATCCGTCTGCGTCAACCCAAGTGCAACACGTCGTTGGCGAACACGCTCGCCAAGCCCGATTTTCGGTCGCTGGCGCTCGGTTGCCGAAACGGCATGGGTGTCGGCGTTAACCTGCGGCATTTTTAACCCTCTCTGATAGTCGTCGGCTTCCCAATTGGCTGCAATCACCCCTTCGGGTACTAGCTTCTAACCTTCGCGGAGAATATCCCGGCGAGTGCGCTGGTAGAGCGCAATCGATATCTGCAGGTTTCTGCAGGGAGCGCGGTTTGCAGGCTCTTTGTGCCGCTTTTGGGGTGCATAAATCACTTGACTGAGCTACTTGACTCGGCTTTGGAGCGGCCATATAGTGAGGTCACGCCGACTAAGTCAGACGCCAGACGCGGTCGGATACGGAGATAGGCCAGCGACGATAGTTCCGAAGTCGTGGCTGGGCCGCAGAGCCACAGCTCTCGGTTCGTCGCCAAGGCCAATCTTCTGGGAGCGCCCCCTGGAGCCGCAGCCGGGGGTCTCCCCAAAACGGATTGAGCCCCGGGTGCCGCAGCCGGGGCTTTTTCCTTTTGTGGACACCTAACGAAACGAAGCACTCCGCCAACTGGGCACGCTCAGCGGCGCGCTGCGTCGACTTGAGCGGCGTCCTCGGTCTCATCCCACCGATCGCACCCAGTCGACGGACTTTCATTCCGTTGTGCGCCCGGTGGGCCCTTCGCGAAGGGCTGGTTTCTCGAAGCGATCGCTCAGTCGAGGTCGATGCTGGAAGGCGGAAGAGCGCTCAGGTCGTGTCGGCGGCGACCGTCGAGGATGCTGAGGCCGGCTCTTCGTCGGGCGCGGGCTGGCGCGGCCGGATGATCAGCGCCGCGAAGATCGCGGCTCCGAGAGCAATCGCGGCGGCGACATGAAGTGCGGTTGTGAATCCGTGCATGAAGGCGAGCGAGGGTGGCTGGCCGGCGCTTCGGGCCGAGCGGACGCCGGTCGTGAAGATCGCGCCGAGAAGAGCGATACCGAGCGAGCCACCGACCTGGCGAAAGCTGTTCAGCACGGCCGAGCCGACGCCGGCCTTGGCCGCCGGGACGGAGGTCATGGCGGCCGCAGTCGTGGGTGACATCGCCGTCGCCATGCCGATGCCGCCCAGCACCATCGGAATGACGAGGCTGGAGTAGCTCGAGTTAACGGTCAGGCGCGAGTAGAGGAAGAGAGAGAGCGAGACGAGCGACATGCCGCCGGCCATCAGCCAGCGTGAGCCGATTCGATCCGAGGTGCGACCGGCGATCGGCGCGATAAGCATGATCAGGAACGTCATCGGTAAAAAACTGGCGCCCGCCTGTGTCGGCGAGTAGCGAAGAACGTTCTGGAGATACAGCGAGACGAAGAATAGGACGCCGAACATCGCGAGCGTGACGAGCAACACGACGACGTTCGCGCCGACGAAGTTGCGCGCCCGAAACAGCGACAACTCGAGCATCGGTAGCCGCTGACGCAGCTCGAGCAGGATGAATACGACGAAAGCGACCGCGCTGACCGCGAACAGCGCGTAGATGAGTGGCGAGCGCCAACCGTAGGTATCCGATTCGATCAGCGCGAAGGTGAGCGTGAACAGCGCGGTGCCCGAGCTGAGCAGGCCCGGAACGTCGAGGCGCTGCTCTCGCGAGCTGTCGCGCGTCTCCAAGACGGCGATGCGGGAGAAGAGAATGGCCAGGACGCCGATCGGGACGTTTACGAAGAAGATCCAGTTCCAGTTGAGCTGCTCGGTGAGCACGCCTCCGAGCAGAGGGCCGATGCCGAGCGCCGTCGCCGCGGTGCCCGCCCAGATGCCGATCGCCGTCCCTCGCTGCCGCGGCGGGAAGGTCGCGGTGACGATCGAGAGCGTGGCCGGGTTCATGATCGCGGCGCCACCCCCCTGAATAGCGCGAAAGGCGATCAACATGTGCGCACTCCCCGACAGCCCGCAGCCGAGCGAGGCGAGCGTGAAGATCGCCAGGCCGATGTTGAAGACGCGGCGGCGGCCGAACATGTCGGCGAGCTTGCCGCCGGTGATGATCAGGCTGGCAAAGGAGAGCGTGTAGGCCGCGACGATCCACTGCAGCTCCGTCACCTTGATGTGGAGATCACGCTCCATCGTCGGCAGCGCGACGTTCACGATCGTGTTGTCGAGCATGATCATGAACAGCCCGATCGACACCGCGCCGAGCGTCCACCACTTACGGTTCTCGTCGTTGATCAAGCCAGCGAGCATTGCCTATCTGGTGGGCAGATACCCACCGGAAGAGGGCTGGAACCTCCCTGCAGCGAGCGGCCGGGCTAGGCGAGCTCGCTCGCGGGCTTCAGCTCTTCGGCGCGCTCGTGCTCGTGATGGCGCTTGCGTATCAGCGCCAGGGCGACGAACACGGCGCCGAATGCGATCGCGGCCGAGACGAGCAGGGCGCTGTGTAACCCGTGCACGAAGGCCTCTTGCGAGATTGTCTGCTTCTGCTGGGCTGTCGGGGCCGGGAGGTGGATACCTAGCGCGGCAGCCTTTTGCGCCTTGACGTGGTAGGCGGCCGCGGCGCTACTGGCGAACGACGAGCTCTTGGAAGCCATGATCGCGCCGAGAAGCGCGATGCCCAGAGAGCCGCCGACCTGGCGAAAGCTGTTGAGCACGCCCGAGCCGACTCCCGCCTTGTCCACCGGAACGGTCGCCATCGCCGCCGCGGTCGTCGGCGACATAGCCATCGGCATTCCGATTCCGCCGATGATCATCGCCGGCAAGAGACCGAGGTAGCTCGTATTCAAGCCCACGCGCGAGAAGAGGTACAGCGACACGGCCACCAGCGCCATCCCGACGGCGATCAGCCAGCGCGAGCCAATGCTGTCGGAGAAGCGACCGGCGAAGGGCGCCACCAAGATCACGAGGATGGTCATCGGCAAGAAGGCGGCGCCGGCTCGCGTCGGCGAGTAGCCGATGATGTTCTGGACGTAGAGCGACATGAAGAAGAAGACGCCGAACATCGCCAGCGAGACGAGCAGGGCGACCAGCGACGAGCCGACGAAATTCCCGATCCTGAACAGCGACAGCTCGAGCATCGGCAGCCGTTGATGCAGCTCGAGCAGCACGAACGCGACCATCAGCAGCGCAGCGAGCGCAAACAGCAAGACGATCAGCGGCGAAGACCAGCCCTTGTCGTTCCCCTCGATCAGCGCGTAGGTCAGTGCGAACAGCGACAGGCCGGAAGTGAGCAGCCCTGGTAAGTCGAGCCCCTGCTCGTGAGAGGTGTCGCGTGATTCCGGAATGACGATGCGCGAGACGACGACGGCCAGCGCACCCACGGGCACGTTCACGAAGAAGATCCAGTGCCAGCTCAGCTGCTGGGTCAGAATGCCGCCGAGCAGCGGGCCGATCGCGAGTGCCATCCCGGCCGTGCCGGCCCAGACCCCGATCGCGGTCCCGCGCTGGCGAGGCGGGAACACGGCCGTCACGATCGACAGCGTGGACGGAATCATGATCGCCGCGCCCACTCCCTGAACGGCTCGGGCAGCGATCAGCAGGTGAATAGTGCCGGCGCTTCCGCACACGAACGAAGAGGCCGTGAAGATGGCAAGGCCGACGTTGAACATCAAGCGGCGCCCGAGCAGGTCGGCGAGCTTGCCGCCGATGAGGATGAAGGCGGCGAACGTAAGCGTGTAGGCCGTGACGATCCACTCCAGCTCGGCGATGCCGATCTTGAGATCGCGGCGGATCGTCGGCAGGGCGACGGTGACGATCGTGTTGTCGAGCATGATCATGAACAGCCCAAAAGCGACGGCTCCAAGCGTCCACCACTTGCGGTTCTGCTCGCTCACGAATCGCATTCCGTCCCCCTCTCGAATGTCCAGGTCACCGTCCTTCACGTTGCGTCGGAAGCATTCGGCGAAGAGACGGGCTCCCCGGCTAGCTCTACGGTGTACACCGGGGAATCAAGAGGGTAGCCGAAAAGACGGAGCGCCTCCGCCGGATCAGAGTGCCTAGATGAATGTCCGCGCCGGCGAGCGTGGTAAACTCGGTTTTAGACCTAGAGTCGTAAACCCGGAGGACGAATGCGCCTGGCGCTGGCTCAAATCGACACCGTCGTTGGAGACATCAGAGGCAACGAGAAGAAGATTCGAGCTGCGCTCTCCGACGCCGGCTCGCACAAGGCGGATCTGGTTCTCTTCCCCGAGCTGGCGGTGACGGGCTACCCGCCCGAAGATCTTCTCTTGCGTCCCGGCTTTCTCGAGGCGGCTCGGAGCTCGCTCGAGCGGATCGCGCACCAGGTGCGCGGGCCCGTCGCCCTGATCGGCGCGCCCCTTCTCGACAGCGACCTCTACAACGCCTGCGCCGTGTGCGCGGGGCGCGAGATCAAGGGCATCTATCGCAAGCGCTTTCTGCCCAACTACGGCGTCTTCGACGAGGAGCGCTACTTCGCCTCGGGGAGAGATCTTCTGCTGCTCGAGCTGGGCGGCGTGAAGGTCGGAATCACGATCTGCGAGGACATGTGGCAGCCGGGGCCGCCGGCGACCGACCTGGCAATTGCCGGCGCCGAGCTGATCGTGAACGTCTCCGCGTCACCGTTCCACGTGGGCCGCGAGCGCATGCGCGAGGAGATGTTCCGCACGCGCGCGCGCGACATGGTCTCATTCATTGCCTTCTGCAACCTCGTCGGCGGCCAGGACGAGCTCGTCTTCGACGGGCACTCGGTGGTGATCGACGACGAGGGCGAGGTGATCGCGCGGGCGGCCGGCTTCGAGCAGGAGCTGCTCGTCGTGGACATCGATCCGACAGCTGTGCTCGCACGCCGCCTGAGCGATGTGCGTAAGCGGGCGCTCGCGCGCGAACAGGGTGAATCCGAGGTGTCGTCGATAGTCCTGCCCGCGCCGAAACGCCGCGGGCGCGGCCGGCCGGCGGCGGCCCGGGTGGCCGCCTTCGCCGACGATCTCGAGCAGATGCGCCGCGCGCTCACGCTCGGCCTCGGCGACTACGTGCAAAAAAACGGCTTCAGCGATGTGGTGATCGGCGTCTCGGGCGGGATCGACTCAGCGCTGACCGCAGCGCTGGCGGTCGAGACGCTCGGAGCCGACCACGTCCACTGCGTCTCGATGCCGTCGCGCTTCTCGTCCGCGCCGACGCGGGCCGACGCAAGGCTCTTGGCAGAGAGCCTTGGCACGGACTTCCGCGAGATCGAGATCGAGCCGATGGTCGAGGAGTTCGAGCGCTCGCTGGCGCCGGCCTTCGCCGGGCGCAAGCCCGATCTAACCGAGGAGAACGTGCAGGCGCGTGTGCGCGGCGTGCTCCTGATGGCGCTCTCGAACAAGTTCGGCTGGCTCCTCGTCGCCACGGGCAACAAGTCGGAGCTGTCGGTTGGCTACGCGACGCTCTACGGCGACATGGCCGGCGGCTTCGCGCTGCTAAAGGACGTCTTCAAGACGGACGTCTTCAGGCTCGCCCGCCATCTGAACGAGCGAGCGGGGAGGGAGCTGATTCCGACGACGACCATCGAGCGGGCGCCCAGTGCCGAGCTTCGCGCCGAGCAGTTCGACGAGGACTCGCTGCCCCCCTACGCGGAGCTCGACCGCGTGCTCGAGGCGTACATCGAAGAGGATCGCTCGCGCAGCGAGTTGCTCGAGGACGGGCACCCGGCCGACGTGGTCGAACGCGCCCTGGCGATGATCGACAGGGCCGAGTACAAGCGCCGCCAGGCGCCCCCCGGCGTGAAGTTGCGCATCAAGGCGTTCGGGCGCGACCGGCGCACACCGATCACGAACGGCTGGCGCGACTAGCGACGAGGCGTCGCAACTAGCGACGAGGCGCCGCGAGAGCGCGAAAGTCCATTTGGACTTTCGCGGGGTGGAGGGGATATCGCTTGACGATGAGTGAGTCAGGCGGCCTCGGCCGGCCGCTCAACTTGGTGCTCATCGCTGTCGCTACTGAGAATCAGCTCCGGATCTAGCTTGAGCCGAGCCGCAGGGGGATTGCGCTGCCGCTTACCGGACTCGACGACATCGACGGTGCCCGTCCGGTCTCCATAACAACGGAGGTAACAGTCAGACTCGGACAATGCCCGAAGCCATTGCACAGCTCAAGGCTAGGTAGCGGACCGGACGTAACGGTTCGTCGCAACTGCCTCTTGCTCGAAGCAAGGGCCGTGATTGGTCGGCTGGGCGGCCCCGGCCCTCAGGACTCGAGCGGCGCCATGGTGAGACCGCGAGTCTCGAGCTGCGACCAGTAGAGCTCGGCCAGCTCGCGGTGTCCGCTCCAGACGATCGCCTGCCCCGTTCGGTCGATTTCGGTTGCCAGGCGCATCCCCACATCGAAGCTCACGCCCGGAAGCACAGAGGCGAGTGCCCTTGCCACACCGTCGAACGTGTTGTGATTGTCGTTGAGAACGATCACGCGCCAGAGCTCGCCGAGCCCGCTGCCGCTGCGCGAGGAGTGCTTCGGCTTGGTCGGGCTCACCAGCGTCGCTGACACGGCCGAAGCGTAGCGCGCCGATCCCGGGCCAGCCGTGCAGGGGATAGATACAAAGACGGCACATTCCCGCCGGGTTTCTCGGGCATTCTCTAACGCCCGTCGTCGCGGTGCCAGGCACCGCGACGTACGCTCGCGCTCGCGATCTCGCTCGCTTTGACCGGGCGGGCGAGATCAGTTCGGGTTCGCGGACAGCTCCGCTTGCGCGGCCGCTTCTCTTGCCAGCTCGTCGACGACCGAGAGGAAGAACTCGATCACGACCGGGTCGAACTGGGCGCCCGCGCAACGGCGCAGCTCTGAGGCGGCGTTGTCGGTGTTCATGCCGAGGCGGTAGGGACGCGGTCCGATCATGGCGTCGAAGGCATCGCAGACGGCGATGATGCGCGACGGCAGCGGGATCTCGTCGCCCTTGAGGCCGTCGGGATAGCCCGAGCCGTTGTAGCGCTCATGGCTCGAACGGACGATCCGCGACACCTGAGAGAGCGAGGGCGCAGCCGAGATGATGCGCTCACCGACGACCGTGTGCCCGCGGATGAACTCCCACTCCTCGCGATCGAGCGGCCCGGGCTTCTTGAGGATCGCGTCAGGAATCGCCATCTTGCCGACGTCGTGGAGCTGCGCGGCCTGAGCGAGCTGGTCGAGCTCCTCGCCGCTCATACCCAGGCGCCGTCCCACCTCGGCAGCCAGCCGGGCCACGTCGACCAGGTGATCGCCGAGCTCCGGGCTGCGCTCATGCAGAGCCTGCAGCAGCACGTCAGCCGATTGACGCCCGGCCGAGCGCCGGCCGCTGTTCTTGTTCGCATACAGGCGCTGGTCGGACAGGCGCAGCGCGATCGACACCTCGTTCGCCTCCTGCGGCAGCAAGACCGATCCATAGGAGCTACCGATCGCGAAGCCCTCTCCGCGCTCCGAGAGAGCGGCGCTGGCGTCGGCGATGATTGTTCCCTGCCCGTCGGCCCCGATCGTGACGATGATGCAGAACTCGTCGCCGCCCATGCGATAGGCCTCGCCGCCATGCAGCTGCATCGCGGTCTGCAGGTTCCGGCCCAGCCTGGTCAGCAGCGCGTCGCCGGCGGGGTGCCCGAAGCTGTCGTTGTAGTTCTTGAAGCCGTCGAGGTCGAACAGCCCGAGCAGGAGCGGTGCCGTCTCGTCCGCGTCGGGCAGCGCCTTCTGCAGATCGTTGACGAGCTTGCGCCGGTTGCCGAGCTGAGTCAGCGGGTCGGTCAGGGCCTGGTTCGAGGTGCGCACCCAGCGACGGCCCATGACGAAGGCGATGGCGAGCAGGGCGATCACCATCAGTCCGACCGGAACCGGGTTGCTGGTCAATATGTTGCCCGAGGGAGCCGGCGCCGCCGAGATGACCGTCCAGCCGTTCTCGTTCAGCTTCGAGACGGGTAGGCGCTGCCAGGCGACGCGTAGCGCCCCGTCCTTCGTATCGACCGTCGTGATGCCGCTCGGAGCCTTCATCTTGCCGATCGAGACGAAGCGCTTGTCGTTCACGCCGACGAGCGTGTTGCCGTTCTGCTTGATCGCGCTGTCCAGGATGACTCTGCCGTTCTTCTCGATGATCAGCATGTCGAGCCCGCGCAGCTTGGCCTGCCTCACGGTGGCCGCCGCGGCCTTGCGGAAGTTCTCGAGATCGAGCTCGAAGTAGAGCGTTCCTCGTGTCTTTCCCGCTGTGGGCGGCAGCAAGGTCGAGAAGTTCACGATCCAACGAAGAGTGTCGGACGACTGCGTCACGCCACTCGTGTAGACCTGGCCCGGCTTGAGCTTCCGAGTCGCCCGGATCCACTTTTGATCGGCGGCGCTCGGAATCCTGATCCTGAGCGAGCTGAGCTCTTCCGCGCCGTAGCCGCGCGCCGTGACGGCGCCGCCGCGCGTACCGAGCTGGTTGGCGAAGTAGACGCGAGCGACGTCGTATCTACATCCGGCGTTGTTCGAGCAGTGGCCGGCATTGTCGATCAGGCCGGCGGCGCTGAGCAGCTTGTAGTAAATGCGCTGACCGATATAGACGAGCGCCTTGTCCACCTTCGCGCGCTCGGCATCGGCTCTGGCGAGCGTCTTGGCGTCGGCGGTTCCCGTGGTCTTCTTGAAGAGGGCGGACTCGGTGAAGGGAAGCTCGAGAACGGAGTTCTGGCTGAGAACCTTGAGAGTCGCGGCCGCCTGAGCCTCGACGTTCTGGAAGCGGTTACTCTGCTCGCTCACCTGGCTGGTCAGGGCGCGGTCGAGGTTGCTCTTGGTGTTCTGCTGCTGCTTCAGCATCACCAGCCCGACGCTCAGCGGCACGAGCGCGATCGCCACAACCAGAACCATCACTTTCACGATCCGCATCGATGCCTCTTTCCCTCTTAGCCGCTTGGGAGACGCCGTTTAGATCGGGAAAAAGACGGCCGGGCTTGAGAGTGAATTCGCGTAGTTGTCACAACGAGTCTTCGGCCGCTGCCGCCCGAGCTTGACCGGAACCGTCGCTGGCGCTCGCTCGAGCTCGTCGCGTGCGTCGTGTTAGGGCTCGCGTGTGCGGGTACTTCGTTAGCATGCCCCGCATGGTTTTCGAGCGTTCGGTTCTCCCCAACGGGCTCCGCGTGGTGACGGCGCCGATGCCCGAGGCTCGCTCTGTGACCTGCATGATCATGGTCGCCGCCGGTTCCCGCTACGAGACGCGCGAGTCGAACGGCATCGCTCACTTCAGCGAGCACATGTTCTTCAAGGGCACGGAGAGGCGCCCGACCGCGCGTGACATCGCCGCCGAGGTCGACGCGATCGGCGGCGAGTTCAACGCTTTCACGGGCAAGGAGTACACCGGCTACTACGTCAGGTGCGCGGCGGAGTCGCGCTCGCTCGCGCTCGACGTCCTCGTGGACATGATTCGCCATTCCAAGTTCGATTCGGGCGAGATCGAGCGGGAGAAGGGCGTCATCGTCGAGGAGATGAACATGTACTTCGACTCGCCGCGTGATTATGTAGACGCGATCTACGAGAGCCTGCTCTTCGGCGATCAGCCACTCGGCTGGGACGTGATCGGGACGAAGAAGACCGTCAAGACGGCGACCCGTGACACCTTCCTCGACTATCTGGGGCGCTGGTACGTGCCCTCGAGGATGGTGGTCGGGCTGGGCGGACGCCTGGACGGCGACGTCACGGCCGAGGTCGAGAAGCTGCTCGGCGACCTTGCCCCCGCTGAGACCGGAAGCCCCGCGCCGGCCAAGGTGCCCGCGCCGACCAAGCCGCGGGTGAAGGTCAAGCACAAGGCGTCCGACCAGGCTCACCTGATTATCGGAACGCTCAGCCGGCCGACGCAACACCCCGACCGCTACGTGCTCCAGGTGCTGGCCGCCATTCTCGGCGGCGGCATGTCGTCGCGCCTGTTCACCGAGGTGAGGGAGCGGCGCGGCCTGGCGTACTACATCTTCTGCCACAACGCCACGTACGCCGAGACCGGGTCGCTGTACGCGCAGGCAGGCGTCGACTTGAACCGCGTCGACGAGGCGGTCGAGACGATCGTGGCCGAACTCCACCGTATCGTCGAAGAGCCGGTGCCGGAGGCGGAGTTGGAGAAGGCGAAGGAGTACATGAAGGGCCGGCTCGTTCTCCAGCTCGAGACTCCTCAAGGCCTGATCTCCTTCGGCCTTCGCCGCGAGGTGATCGAGGGAGGGGTGGTCGACCCCGCCGAGGTGCTCGCCGGGCTCGATGCCGTCAGTCTCGACGACATAAAGCGTGTGGCCGGAGAGATCATCGGAGAGCGCGCCCTTCATCTCGCGCTGATCGGTCCGTTCGAAGACGGCGAGCGCTTCGAGCGCCTGCTCGCCTGAGCCGCCCTCGAGCCGTTTCGGAATCGGCTCCGGCGCGAATAGACTCATCGATATGAACGACGCCTTCGTCTGCGCCGAGTTGCTGATCGACTCCTGGGAGGCGAAGCTTCGTAGCGAGCTTCCACAGACGCCGATCTTCGATGCGCACGTTCATCTCGGCAACGACGTGGACGGTATGGCCGGCACCTACGATGAGCTGACGGCAATCTGCGAGCGCTACGGAATCGAGCGCTGCTTCGCCTTCTCGCTCGACGAGCCCGACAGCCACCCCGCCTTCAGCAAGCCGAACGACCGCACGCTCGCCTATGCAGAGCGCTCGCAGGGAAGGCTGATTCCCTTCGTGCGCCTCAACCTCGACGAGTCGCCGCTCGAGGAGACCAAGCGCTGCCTCGACAGGGGCGCGGGCGGGATCAAGCTCCATCCGCGCTCGCAGGGGTTTCGCGTCAACGACGCGCGGCTCGAGCCGATCGTGGCGCTCGCGGCGGAGCGCGGAGTGCCGGTCTTGATCCACGGCGGCCGAGGCCTGCCGCCGATCGCCGACCATCTCGCCCAGCTGATCGAGCGCTATCCGTTGGCGCAGTTGATCGTTGCCCACGCGGGGATCGCCGATCTGGGAGCGCTTGCACGGGCGCTCGGCGGCCGAGCCGGCGCGTTCTTCGACACCTCGGTCTGGAGCCCGATCGACCTGCTCGATTTCTACCGGCACGTGGCGCCCGAGCAGATCCTCTATGCGTCGGACTACCCCTACGGGCAGCAGCCGAGCTCGCTCTTGATCGCCATTCGCACCGCGCGCCTTGCCGGTCTCAACGAAGGCGACCTGCGCATGATCCTGTGGGAGAACGCCGATCGCATCTCTCGTCATGAGCCGGCGCTGGCGCCCAGCGCACCGCACGGCAACCCGACCTTTACGCAGTCGATGACCATGGCGCGCATCCATCAGTATCTGTCGATGGCCATCCCGCTTCTTTGGACGCGGCAGCAGGATACGGTCGGCGTGCTCGGGCTGGCGCTGAACGCCTGCAACGAAGTCGACACGCACCCCAGCGAGCAGGAGCAGATCAGCGAGCTTCTGACCTGCGCCCGGGAGCTCTGGCGAACGCTTCCCGAGGTCGAGCGCGAGCCGGAACGCGTGCACGTGAGCCGCCTCACCTTCCGTCTCGTCCATCTGGCCGACATCCTCGCGGTGACGTCCGGCGTTTGAGCGATGCGCGCTGAAACGACCGCCGGAAGAGACCTCCCGAAAAGGGGGGCGATGGGCACCCGGCAGGAGCGTTAGGATCTTGCGCGTGAGCCGCCGTCTTTCCCTGCTCTTTCTCTTTGCCACAACTCTGGCGCTGACTACCGCCGCCTTCGCGAACGCGACCAGCGACGGCCAGAAGAGCGTTACGCGCGCCAGCGGTCCGCTGACCGCGATTTCCTCCGGCAAGCCAAGCGTGACGGGGAAGACGACGCCGAGCATGCGTTGCCCGCTGCCGGCGCGCTTCAGGTCTGCCTTCGAGTACGCGTCGAATCAGTCCGGAGTTCCCCTGTCCCTTCTCGCCGCGGTGGCTCAGGAGGAATCGAACTTCGAGCCCGACGCCGTCTCGCATGCGGGCGCGCTCGGTCTTCTCCAGGTACTCCCGTCGACCGCTCGTGAGCTGGAGATCAATCTCGACAGCCCGGGCGCGAACGTTCTCGCGGGCGCCCGCTATCTACGGCGCATGCTCGACCGCTTCGACTCGCTGGAGCTTGCGCTCGCTGCCTACAACGCCGGCCCGACCGCGGTCGAGAAGGCAGGCGGTCCGCCGACGCAGGAGACGCGTACCTACGTCGAGGAGATAATGCAGCGCTGGCAGAAGCTCGCCGGCTGCGCGTAGGACGCGGCGCGCCGGCGGCGAAAACGTCAGTGCTCGGACTCCGCCGGGCTGGTCTACCCTGCAGTAGGAATCTCGCTTATCGAGGGAGACTCGGGATCTGCCGATGAAAACGTCTAGCGTGCGACCGCTCGATCCGAACGACCAACCGCAGCTTGCGCTCGCCTTCGTCTCCTCGCTCGAGAACGGGACTGCGGCGACGGTCTTCGCCACCGCTCGCCTGCGGCGCCAGCTGAGCCGGGAGCAGGTCGCGCAGCGCTCGGGGATCACGAGCGAGCAGGTGACATGGCTCGAGGAGGGTCGCGTCTACGCCTTTCGCAGCCCCGAAGACGCTCTGGCGGCCGCGCTTCTCCTGGCGAGCGGGCTCGAGATCGACAATCACGAGGCGCGCGAGCTGGCCGGCTTGCCCGTTCTGCCGCGGACCATCGAGCGCAATCCGCGCGCACGCCTGGCCATCGCCGCGGCGCTGATCGTCGTTGGCATCGCGGCGGCGGTGATGCTCGGCTATGCGCTGCGCGGGCCGGCAACCCACGTTCTCAACGCTGGTGGCAGCAAGGCGACGCTTCCCGCCGCCTGGAAGGTGAAGGTCGTCGTGGAGAACGGGGGCGGCGACATCAACTACACACGCCAGGTCGCCTCGCATATCGCCTCGTTCGGCTACCAGATAGCGTCGATCAAGCCCGCGAGCCGCTTCAACTACAAGCGCACGACGATCTTCTACTCCAGCGTCGGAAAAGGAAAAGAGCTGGGCGAGCGCCTGGCGAACCAGCTTGAAGCCGACCTCCTGCCGCTCCCGAGCGGCAACGATCAGCTCCGCCTGCTCGTCATCGTCGGGCCGGCGAACTTGGGCCCGAGCGGTTAACGTCGCCTACGACCGCTCGGCCGGTGGAACGCCGCTCCTCAGGGCCGCGAGCTTGAGCCCGAGCTCCGGGCTCATCGGCTCCTCCGTCAGCTTCTCGCGTAGATACACGCGGAACGCCCGCTCGAAGCGGTATTGCCGCCGGCAGTAGCCGCAGTCGTCGAGATGAGCCTCGGCCTCGCGCGCTTCTATCTCGCTCAGCTCTCCGTCGAGATAGAGCTGAAGCAGGCGCTCGCACTTGGCGCAGGGTGTCTCGCTCATCTCTCTTCCTCCAGCGAGCTGGCCAGGGACTGCTTGAGCAATCGCCGCGCTCGGTGCAGCCGCGACATCACGGTGCCGATCGGAACCGACAGGATCTGAGCCGTCTCCTGGTAGGAGAACTCGCCGAGGTCGACGAGCACCAGCACGTCGCGGAAATCGTGCGGCAGCCCGCTCAGGGCATCGACGATGTTGGATTGAGAGAGCCGGTTCAGCAATCGTTCTTCGTCTTCGCTCGAGCCGGCGCCCGTCGTTTCCTCGAGCCGGTCGTAGAGTGAGTAGTCGCCTTCCTCCAGCGAGCGCTCGGCCGGCCGCCGCTGCTTTCGCCGTCCTCGATCGATGTTGAGGTTGGTGAGGATGCGAAGCAGCCAGGCGCGCATGTTCGTGCCGGGCGTGTAAGAGCGCCAGCTCCGAAAAGCCCGCGCGTAGGTTTCCTGCATCAGCTCCTCCGCCTCTTCTTTCGAGCCGGCGAGATGACGTGCGACCTGGTAGACCTGATCGGCACGGCTGAGGGCCTCCTCCTCGAATCGCACCCTGTCTCGGGCTTCTTCCGCGAGCCCGCGCCCCGCCGTATCCGGCACTTGCTCGCTCATCTCGACCGCTTTGCCTGCGTTCGACTTCTGTTCCAACGCGGAGCCATGCCTACCTATTCCCGGCCGTGCGCTCGAACAGTCACCGCGGTGCCCGGCCGTACAGTCCGATCATCAGTGCTCCCTGATCCCGTGCACCGGGCGCCCCGCCGCCTCCCAGGCGTAATAGGACGCGCTGGGCCCGAATGAGCGCTGGAACTCTGTGATGCGGGGATTGCGCTTGACCTCCATCGCCCGCTGAGCATGACGGAGGAGATTCGGGTCGTCCTTCCTCTGCCAGACGAGAATCAGGTGGGCCGCCGTCATGAACTCGGCGACGAAGGGGCAGCCCGGCGCGGGACAGGGGAAGGGATCGGTGGCGACGCAGAACCAGCCCGTGTGATCGTCCTGGTCGTCGTCGGTCCAGAGATCTTCCTGCTCGCTGGGTGGATCGGCGAGGATGGGAGTGGGTGCGTGGCGAAGAGGCTCGGGTTCCATGGCTGCCAAGAGCCTAAAGCGCGGTCAACACGGCGCGGGCGGGAGCGCCGTCGGCGCCGGCGATGCGCAGCGGAAGGCAAGCCAGCCGGTAGCTGCCCGCGGCGACCCCGCGCAGGTCGAGACCTTCCAGAAGGATGACGTCGCGCGCGAGCAACTCGCGGTGGGTCTCGGGAGCGCCGACCGAGAGATAGTCGATGCCGACCAGCCGAACGCCTCGCTCGACCAGGAGCGTCGCGGCGCCGGGCGAGATGCCGACGAAGTCGCTGCGGAAGCCGGGCTCGTCCCAGAGCTCCGAGTTTCGCGTGCTGAAAAGGACGCGCTCGCAGTCGGTAGGAAGCTCGCGCTCGATCAGCTCGGCGTCGATCTCCGTCGCGGCATCGCGCGCGTCGATGACGAGCGCCGGCCCGATCAGGGCATCGAGCGGCAAGCGGTCGACCGCGCCGCCCCCGTCGATGAAGTGCAGCGGGGCATCGACGTGCGTGCCGGAGTGGCTGCCGAGGACGAGCCGGCTCAGGTTGTAGCCATCGCCGGCTTCGATCGAGCTCACCCGTTCGATCACGGGCGCCGACTCGTTCTCCCAGCTGATCGTGCTCGGGCAGAGCGGGACGCTGATGTCGATCATCTCGGTCATACGCCTATGATCGCCGCTCAACACCGCTCGTGTCGAGTGGCGGCACCGTTTGTGTCGAGCGGTGAAGCGGTGGTTACCTGTTACTGAGCGTGACGGAGACGGTCATCTTCGTGTTGCCCCGGTAGATCTCGAGCGAGAGCTTGTCGCCCGGCTTGTGGCCAGCGACGATGCTCTCGAGCTTTCCGACCGAGCTGCCAAGGCTCACCCCGTCCACCTTCACGATGATGTCGCCGCCGATGAAGAAGGTCTGACCGGCGACGGATACCTTTTGCTTCCCGGCCTTGAGCCCCGCCTTGGCCGCGCCCGAGCCGGCCTTCACCGATTCGACGAGCACGCCTTGCTTGACGGGAAGCCGGTAAAGGCTCGCGAGCTGTGGCGTGACTCCGACCACCGAGATGCCGATCTGCGCGTGCGTCGCTTTGCCGTTCTTGAGCAGTTGAGCGACGATCTCCTTTACGGTGTTCGACTGAATTGCGAAGCCGATGCCGACGTTACCCTGGCTGGTTCCGCCGGTCTCGATCTGCGAGTTCACTCCGATCACCTGGCCCAGGGTGTTCATCAGCGGCCCGCCCGAGTTGCCATGGTTGATCGCCGCGTCGGTCTGGATCGCCGGGATCTGGACATTGTTCTGCGAGATGACCGGGTAGTTGTTCTGGGTCGCCGTCGAGCCCTCGCCGGGGTTGTAGATAGCGCTGACGATGCCGGACGTGACCGTGCGGTCGAGGCCGAACGGGTTACCGATGGCCACCACCGAGTCTCCTACTTCCAGCGCCGAGGAATCGCCGAACGCAAGCGGTGTTAGCGCGCTCGGAGAGACCTTCACCCTCAACACGGCGAGATCGGTCGATATGTCGGTACCGATCACGGTCGCCTTGGTCGTAACGTTGTTGGAGAACAGAACCTCAATTGAAGTGGCCCCCTGAATCACGTGATAGTTGGTGACGATGTCGCCTTGCTTGTCGATCACGAAGCCCGAACCGAGCGCCTGGACTTTTTGCGCCGGCGTTTGAAAGAAGGGATTGACCTGCTGCGCCTTCACGATCTGCGTGCTCGTGACCTGCACGACCCCGGGCGCCGTGCGCTCGTAGATCTCGGGGATGGTGAGCGCCTTTCCGCCCACCGATGCCGCCTGCTGCAGTGAGGACGGCGTCTCACTACTACTGGTCACGACGGTCGTCGACTTCAGATCACCGAGCGCGGATGCGATCCCCAGCGCGATCCCGGCTCCTGCGGCGCCCGCGACGAGAACGGCCAGGGCGGTTGCGATCATTCGCGGCCTCGGTTTCATGCGAAATCCCCTTTCCTCCAACTCAGGTTCAATAGCTTTGGTTTATACCCCGACTGATCAGTCGACTGGTTAGCCCGGGCTTTTCCCGGATTACGGCTTTGTTAAGCGGTGCCGATGGGAGCACAATCGCTACGGAGCCGAGCGGCGAGAAAGGCCCGAAGACTGTTCCGATCGAACTTCGGATGATTTCTGTCGATAGAGAGGGAGACGCACCATTGCGGCGGCGATGAATATGAATTCGATCAGCGATTGGACAAGCGGCACGGTGTCCAGACTGCGAGACGCGGTCGGCACGCCGAATCCGGAGAACCGATTCGAGAACACCTCTCGCGCCGCCGCCTCACTCTCCGTCGCGTCGGGCTTCGTGACTCTCGCCCTGACCGCGCTCGCCCCGGCCGATAGACGTGTGATCACGCTCGCGGTCGCGCTCGGCTTCTTCGCGCTGGCACTTTCATATCTCCTGCTCTCGAAGCGTTGGCCGGTGCTGCCCAGCACTTTCGGCGTCTCGGCTTCGCTGCTGATCTCGGTCGGGGTCTGGGCCGACTCGAGAAACTGGGCTGTCGGCTTGATCGTCTATTGCCTGGCTTCGATGTATGCGGCCTACTTCGTTTCGCCGCGCGGCCTCGCGCTTCAAATGGTGGTGGGATCGAGCTCGTTCCTCGTTGCTCTGATCGTCGCGGGAGCGAGGTCGCGCATGGTCATCGAGTGGATTGCCGTGAGCGTGGCGCTGACCTTCTTCGCGCTCGCGGTCTTCCTGGCGCGGAACGCTGCCGACCAGTTGGTTGAAGACCTTCGCTCCAGAGCGCGCGGCCAGCAGATCGTCGCTCGGCTTGGCCAGCGTGCTCTGATCGAAACGGATATCGACGCCCTGATGCAGGAGGCGGCGCGGGCGGTGATCGAAGCGCTGGCGCTCGATCGCGTTGTCATCTTCCAGAATGTCCGCGGCGACGGCATGCTCTCGATGCGCACCTCGGTAGGCTGTCTGGCGGACGCCTGCGAGCCCGACTCGGCCGCGGCGCCGGACGCCTTTTCGCGTTACGCGCTGGCCAACGCAGAGCCCGTGGTCGTGGTCGATCTGGCGCGAGAGACGCGCTTCGATCCCCCGCCGGCTCTGCTCGAGCTCGGGATCGTCAGCGCCGTCAACGTGGTGATTCCAGGTCACGAGCACCCCTGGGGAGTGCTGGGCGTCCGCTCCGTTCAGAGCCGAGCGTTCAGTGACGCGGATATCGATTTCCTGCGCTCGCTTGCCAACGCGCTCGGTACGGCTATCGAGCAGCACGAGCACGAGGAGATCGAGCGGGCGGCTCGCGCCAGAAGCGCGGAGCTGAGCGAGCGCTTGGGCGCGGTGATCGACGCGTCGCCGGTCGCGATCATCGAGATCGACCTCGAGTACCGGGTCACGGTTTGGAACGAGGTTGCGGAGAGCATCTTCGGCTGGTCGAGCGAAGACGCCGTCGGAGACATCCTGCCCATCGTTCCCGATGATCGGACCGAAGAGTTTGAAGAGCTGGTCGCCCGAGCGGTTGCGGGCGAGCAGATCAACAACGTCGAGACCGAGCGCCGGCGTCGCGACGGCACGCAATTCCCGTACCTGATCTCGCTGGCGCCGCACCGCGACGCCGATGGAACCACGATCGGCGTGATCGGAATCGGCTCGGACTTGAGCTCGCGCAAGCTGGCCGAGGAGGAGCTGCTCAGGAGCCGCGAGCTGTACCGCGTCGTGGTCGAGAACTCGCACGACATGATCGCGGTGCTCGATCCGATGGGGCGCTTCGTCTTCGCGTCTCCCTCCTACGAGGAGGCGCTCGGCTACGGGCCCGAAGAGCTGGTCGACGTCTCGCCGATCAGCCTCGTACATCCCTCGGACGTTCAGCGCGCCAGCGATGCGCTGCGGCAGGCGGTAACCAGCCAGAGTGCCGCCGTTGTCGAGCTGCGCATGCGTCACAAGCGCGGCAACTGGGTCTTCGTCGAGGGAACGACGACCTCGGTGCTCGACGAGAACGGCCAGCTTCGCTCGATCCTGATGAGCTTCCGCGACATCAGCGAGCGTCGCACCGCCGAGGAAGAGCTGCGCGAGGCCGAGGCGCGCTACCGCCTCCTGGTCGAGCAGCTACCGCTGATCACCTACATCAATGCTCCGGGCGAGTCCGGTCGCTGGGTCTATCTCAGCCCCCAGCTCGAGGAGATCCTCGGTTACAAGCCCGCCGACTGGGTGTCGGAATACGAAAACTTCGTGAGCGCGATTCATCCCGACGACCGCGAGCACGTCGCCGCCGAGCGGGCGGCCAGCGGCGGGAAGGGAAGGATCGGGCTCGAGTACCGCCTGATCTCGAAGGACGAGCGCACGGTCTGGGTTCGCGACGAGGCCGTCGTCGTGCGCGACCTGTCGGGCAAGCCGCTCTACGTTCAGGGCTACCTGCTGGACATCAGCGTCGAGCGCGAGGCCGAGATCGAGCGGCGCAGACTGGAGGCGGAGCTTCTGCACTCGCAGAAGATGGAGGCGATCGGACGTCTTGCGGGAGGCATCGCGCACGACTTCAACAACCTCCTGACCGCGATCACCGGCTACAGCGAATTGATCGTGTCGGAGCTCGATCCCGCCAGCTCACTGGCTCGCGACGCGGAGGAGATCAAGCGCGCGGCCGAGCAGGCGGCGGCGATGACCCAGCAGCTGCTGGCTTTCAGCCGGCGCCAGGTGCTGCAACCGGCGCTGCTCAACCCGAACGAGGTGATCGAGCGGATGGAGAAGATGCTGCAGCGCCTGATCGGCGAGAACCTCGAGCTGGTGACTGTGCTCGCCCCCGAGATTGCCATGATTCGCGCAGATCGAGGCCAGATCGAGCAGGTGGTCATGAATCTCGTCGTGAACGCCCGCGATTCGATGCCGAACGGCGGCAAGATCGTGATCGAGACGGCGAACGCCAGTCTCGACGAAACCGGAGCGAGCCGGCTCGGGCTGGCGGCCGGCGACTTCGTGACGGCGACGATCTCGGACGTCGGCTTCGGTATGGACGACGAGACCATGTCGCACATCTTCGAGCCGTTCTTCACCACCAAGGAGCAGGGCGAGGGCACCGGCCTCGGGCTGGCGACTGTGCACGGCATCGTGGAGCAGTCGAACGGCGCGATTCAGGTCTCCAGCGAGATCGGGAAGGGAAGCGTCTTCCACGTGTACCTTCCGGTCGCGGCGGAGAGCGTCGAAGCGGAGAGAGTGGCAGCTCCGCTCGGAGAGACGCACGGAACCGAGACGCTGCTTCTCGTCGAGGACGAAGAGATGGTGCGGCAGCTCGTCGCCCGCGTCCTGCGCGAGCTCGGCTACGAGGTCTTCGAGACGTCGAGCGGCGACGAGGCGCTTCTTCTCTGCGACTCGCTCGATCGCTCGATCGACCTGCTGGTCACCGATGTCGTGATGCCCGGGATGAGCGGCCGCGAGCTGGCGGAGATTCTCACCGTGAGGCGCCCGGCCACGCGAGTGTTGTTCATGTCCGGCTACACCGACGAGGCGATCGTTCACCACGGTGTGCTCGACGGCGAAGCCGAGTTCATCGGCAAGCCCTTCACCCCGCGAGAGCTGGCTCACAAGATCCGGGGCGTGCTCGAGGCGGGCGGAAGCGGCGACGGTCACAGGGAACTGGCAAGCAGCTAGGTCTTTGCTCGGCGGCCGGGCACGTGTCCGGTGCTCTCGATCGACGGCTTCGCGCCGGCTTCTGGTTGAATCGTGGCTATGGCCGACTCTTTTGGAGCGCGCGGTGAGCTGGAGATCGACGGTAACAAGCACGCGATCTACCGTCTCGATGCGCTGGCCGCCGAGCACGAGGTGGAGACCCTTCCCTACTGCCTGCGCGTCCTGCTCGAGAACGTGCTTCGCCACGAGGGCACCGTTACCAGTGCTCGGCAGATCGAGGCGGTCGCCGGTTGGAAGGAGCGCTCCAGGCCCTCCGCTGAGATCTCCTTTACTCCCGCGCGAGTGCTGCTCCAGGATCTCACCGGCGTCCCCGCGATAGTCGATCTGGCCGCGATGCGCGACGCCATGCGTGATCTGGGCGGCGACGCCGGCGCGATCAATCCACGCCTGCCGGTCGAGCTTGTGATCGACCACTCCGTTCAGGTGGACGAGGCCGCAAGCCCGCTGGCATTCGAACGAAACAGCGAGCTGGAGTACGTCAGAAACCGCGAGCGCTACGTCTTCTTGCGCTGGGGCCAGGGCACCTTCGCCGGCTCGAAGGTGGTGCCGCCGAGCACGGGCATCGTCCATCAGGTCAACCTCGAGCACCTGGCCCGTGTCGTGGAATCCCGCGACGGAATCGCCTTCCCCGACACGCTTGTCGGAACCGATTCGCACACGACGATGGTGAACGGGCTCGGTGTGCTCGGCTGGGGTGTCGGCGGCATCGAGGCCGAGGCGGCGATGCTCGGCGAGCCGATCTCGATGCTCGTTCCCGAGGTCGTCGGAATGCGACTCGGCGGCGAGCTGGGCGAGGGCGTGACCGCGACGGATCTCGTGCTGACGGTGACCGAGTTGCTGCGCCGCGCCGGCGTCGTGGGCAAGTTCGTCGAGTACTTCGGTCCCGGGATAGCCGGGCTGGCGCTCGCCGATCGCGCGACCCTGGCCAACATGGCGCCGGAGTACGGGGCGACCTGCGGCTTCTTCCCGGTCGACGCGGAGACGCTCGGCTTCCTGCGCCTGACCGGTCGCGGCGAGGAGCACGTGCGCCTGGTCGAGGCCTACTGCAAGGAGAACATGCTCTGGCACGAGCCGAGCGCGGTGCCGCGCTACTCGCAGATCGTCGAGCTCGATCTGGCGACTGTCGAGCCGAGCCTCGCGGGCCCGCGGCGACCGCAGGACCGCACCTCGCTGTCGTTGGCCAAGCGGTCCTTCTGCAAGGGGCTGGAGAGCTTCGGTGTCGAGTTCGACAGCGGCTCGCTCGACGAGGCGATTGCCGAGAGCTTCCCGGCCAGCGATCCCGCGGCCGAGCAGACGCCGGGCCACGAGGCGCTGCCCGATCCCGCGCCCGGGCGTCACGTTCCGGTTGCGCATCCGGACGGCGCTCTGGTCGAGCTCGACGGAGAGAGCTTCCGGCTTTCGCACGGCGCTGTCGTGATCGCCGCCATCACGAGCTGCACGAACACCTCCAACCCGCAGGTGATGATCGCCGCCGGGCTGCTGGCCAAGAAGGCCGTCGAGCTCGGCCTGCGCCGCAAGCCGTGGGTGAAGACGAGTTTGGCTCCGGGCTCGCGCGCGGTCGAGCGCTACTACCAGCGAGCGGGACTGATGCCGTATCTAGAGCAACTCGGCTTCCATCTTGTCGGCTTCGGTTGCACGACCTGCATCGGTAACTCGGGCCCGCTGCCCGCGCCGGTCTCCCAGGCTATCGCCGAGCACGAGCTGGTGACCTGCTCCGTCCTGTCCGGAAACCGCAACTTCGAGGCGCGCATCCACGCCGAGGTGAAGGCCAACTATCTGGCCTCGCCGCCGCTCGTGGTCGCCTACGCGCTCGCCGGGCGGATGGACGTCGATCTCACGACCGAGCCGATCGCTCGGGGCGCAGACGGCGAAGAAGTGTTCCTGCGCGACATCTGGCCGAGCGCGAAGGAGATATCCGACACGATCGCCGCCTGCGTGGACAGCGACGTGTTTGCGGAGGCCTACCGAGAGATCTACGCCGGCGACGAGCGCTGGCGCGCGCTGCCCGTCTCGAAGGGCGAGCTGTTCGAATGGGACGAGCTCTCGACCTACGTGCGCCGCCCGCCCTACTTCTACGGCATGTCGAAGAAGCCCGGGCAGATCGCCGACATCGAGGGCGCGCGTTGTCTGGCCGTGCTCGGCGACTCGGTCACCACCGATCACATCTCCCCGGCCGGGTCGATCGCGGCGGGCTCGCCGGCGGGTGCCTACCTGCTCGAGCACGGGGTGGAGCAAGCCAGCTTCAACTCCTACGGCTCGCGGCGCGGCAATCACGAGGTGATGATGCGCGGCACCTTCGCCAACGTCCGCCTGCGCAACGCCCTCGCGGAGAAGGAAGGGGGCTGGACGGCCCACCTCCCGGACGGCGAGGAGATGACGATCTTCGCCGCCTCCGAGCGCTACCTGGCCGAGCAGACTCCCCTCATAGTGCTGGCCGGCAAGGAGTACGGATCGGGCTCCTCGCGCGACTGGGCGGCCAAGGGCCCGCGCCTGCTTGGTGTGCGCGCCGTGATCGCCGAGAGCTTCGAGCGCATTCATCGCTCGAACCTGCTGATGATGGGCATCGTGCCGCTTCGCTTCCGGGACGGCGAAAGCCGCGAGGCGCTGGGGCTGAGCGGGCGCGAGCGTTACTCGATCAGCGGCCTCTCCGATGGGCAGTCCGGTCGGGCCATCGTCGTGGCTACACACGACAGCGGCGGAGAGCCGATCACTTTCGAGGTGCGCGTCTGCCTCGACACACCGCGCGAGCGCGAGTACGTCGAGCACGGCGGGATCCTGCCCTACGTGATCAGGGCCCGCCTCGGATAATCGCCGGGTCGTCCCATGAAGCTCGATCTCTATTCGTCATCGAACCGGCGCTAAATCGGCGCAGTCTGAAGCGCATCGAGTCTCGGCTGGACGGTAACTTGAAACGACCCCGCGGGCGGGTGGCTCGGCGGAGGGCGAAGAGAGAAGTGCCCTGCCTGGGCCGGATCAACGCCTTGCGCATCGGCGATGCCGTCCGCTCAGTGCTACTTCTTCCCGCTACGAGTGCTAATTCGATGCTTAGGCGGTGCTCAGGAGCCTTTCAGCTGAGCTAGATATAGTAATCTCTATGAAGCTCGTTCTCGTTGCCGTGCTGCTTGCGCTCGCCTACAGCGCGACACCGGGACCGGTACTGGCAGAGACGGCCAGGCGCGGGCTCTCGCACGGTTTTCGCGCTGCGCTGGCGGTCGAGTTGGGATCGCTGGCCGGTGATGCTGTCTGGATCGGGATCATGTTCGCGGGTGCGGCGGCTCTGGCCGAGGCGGGCGGCGTTCGCCTCGCGATCGGTGCCGGTGGCGGCCTGTTTCTGCTCTGGCTGGGCGTGCGTGCGCTTTCGAACGCCAGGCGCAGGCAACCTCCGGCAAGCGGCGGCGTGGTCGTCGAGCAGGCTTTCGCCACCGGCGCGGCGATGAGCGTCGCCAGCCCCTACGCGCTTCCCTTCTGGGTCGCCGTCTCGGGCTCCATCTCCGGCTCCGGGGTCTCTTCCGGCGGAGCCTTCGGCTACACGGTCTTCTCGGCCGCCTTCATGCTCACCTGTCTTGCCTTCGCGCTCTTCGCGGCGGGCGTGATCGCCTGGGGGCGCCGCTTCATGCGACCTCGCTTCTTCTTCGCCATCGATATCGTCGGAGGCCTGCTCTTCATCGTCATCGGTCTCAACCTGCTCTCGATTTCCGCCCTGCACTTCATCGGCTAAAGTCGTTGTAGAGCCTCCGAAAATCGACTAGAGAGGCATCGAGGCAACCGGGGTGTCCCGTCCAGGCGGCGGGGCTGAGAGCAAACCCGCTGAACCTGATCTGGGTAATGCCAGCGAAGGGAGGCAGATGAGCAAGGAGACACCGAACTGGGGCATCGAGCCGGTGCCGGAGCGATTGCGCCTGCTCGGGCTGTTCGACACCGGTCTGCTCTGGGGCAGCCTGGGGCTCAGTCTGCTCGTCCTGGTTGCGGGCACCTACCTGGTGCCGGCGCTTTCGCTCAGGGACGCTCTGCTTGCGATCGTCGTCGGGGGCCTCGTCGGTAATGCGATGCTCGGTTTTGCCGGGCTGATCGGGGCGCAGGCACGCGTACCGGCGATGGTGCTGCTGAGGGCGCCGCTCGGTCGGCGCGGCTCGTATCTGGCGACGGTGCTGAACGTGATCCAGAACCTGGGCTGGACGGTGTTCGAGCTGATCGTCATCGCCACCGCCGCCGCCGCGCTCTCGCAACGAGTCTTCGGCTTTCGGGCCAGCTGGCTCTGGACGTTGATCGCCGCCGCCGCGACGACGGCTCTCGCCCTGCTCGGGCCGGTGGGCTTCGTCAACCACTGGGTCAAGCGCTTCGCGATCTGGGTCGTGCTCGCCTCGCTTGCCTACCTGACCTGGTGGGCACTGCACGACGCCGGCCTGGCGCGGCTCTGGTCGCATCCTGGCAAGGGCGGCCTGGGCTTCTGGCAGGGCGTCGACCTGATGGTGGCGATGCCCATCTCGTGGCTCCCGCTTGCGGCCGATTACACCCGCTTTTCGCGCACCGGCAAGCGCGCCTTCTGGGGAACCGGGCTCGGCTACCTGCTTCCCAACATCTGGCTTTTCGGGCTCGGCGCCGTCTTGCTGCTCTCGAAGGGCCTCACCGACGCGACCTCGCTGATGACGGCGATCGCCGGCGGTGGCCTGGCCGGCGGACTAGCGCTCTTCGCGCTCGGTGTCGACGAGACCAAGGAACCGTTCGCCAACGTCTACTCGACCGCGCTCTCGCTGCAGAATCTGGTTCCACGCGCCTCGCAGCGAATGTTGATTCTCATGGCCGCGTCTCTCTCCACGCTCGGCGCGCTGACGATCAGCCTCGCCCAGTACCAGACCTTCCTCTACCTGCTGGGCTCGTTCTTCGTGCCCCTGTTCGGGGTGCTCGCTGCCGATTGGCTGCTGCGCCGCGGCTACGACCGAGACGACGTGTTCCTGGCGCCGGCGCTGCGGCCGGCGCAGCTGGGCGCCTGGCTGGCGGGCTTCGCTCTCTACCAGTGGCTGATACCGACCGGGCCGTCCTGGTGGATCGGTCTGGTGGGCCATATGCACACATCTGGTTGGGGCTTCGGCGCCTCGCTGCCCTCGTTTGCCGTCGCCTTTGCGCTGAGCGCACTGGTGAATGGTCTCGCGCGCGAGCGAGCGCGCGGGCGCGCGCCGAACTCGTCGGCCGCGTGACCTGTCGGTAGAGCCGATACAGTCAGCTTGTGCGCCCTGTTGCGATAGTCGGCAGCCTCTCGCTCGACAGCGCGCCCGGGCGCGAACCGTTTCCGGGCGGCTGCCCCTATCACGCCGCCCGCGCGCTCAGCCTGCTGGCAAGGCCCTCTCGCATCGTCGCCAAGTGCTCGCTGGCGCACCGCCGCCTTCTGCTCGGACCGGTGCTTGCGCTCGGCATTCCGGTCAGCTGGCGCCCGGCCGAGATCACGACCGGTTTCGAGCTGATCAGAGACGACGACCGCCGCGTCATGTCCGTCACGTCGGTCGGCGACGGCTGGACGGCCGACGAGGCGCGAAGCTGGGTCTGCAAGGCGCTCGAGCCGTGCGAGTGGGTGCACGTGGCGCCCCTTCTACGCGACGAGTTCTCCGCCGCCGCTCTTGCGGAGATCGCACGCGGCCGCATTCTCTCGCTCGACGGGCAGGGCCTCGCGCGCCTGCCCAAGGTCGGGCCGCTCGAGCTCGACGCCGACTTCGATCGCGAGCTTCTGCGCCCCGTCAGCGTGCTCAAGCTTTCCGAGCGGGAAGCGGAGGCCATTCTCCACGAGGTCAGCGCGGAAAGCCTGGCCAGTCTCGAGGTGCCCGAGGTGATCGTCACCCGCGGCGCCCGGGGCGCGCTGGTCTGGAGCGCCGGAGAGCTGACCGAGGTACCGGCCAGGCCAGCGCTCGAGAACGCTGCCGCGACCGGAGCGGGCGATGCCTTCGCTGCCATCTACATCGCCGCGCGCAGCCGCGGACGCTCGCCGCAGGTTGCGGCGCGGCGCGCCTCGGTCTTCGTCGGCGCGATGCTCAGCCGGCGCCTGGCGCCGGCGCAGGCCCAGGAAAGCTAGCCGGCGCCCGGAAGCGCGAACTCGCCGCGGGCGACGACCACCGCGCAGCCGCCGACCTCGATGCGCCGGACGTCCTCGCTCGTTCCGTGCGCGCTGGCGTAGAGGAAGGACGGCCGCCCGATCTCCTCGCCCTGGCGTATCTCGATCTCCTCGCCGAAGGGAACGGCGCCGTGGCGGGCCAGGTGCAGGGCGAGTGGGCCCGCGGCCGAGCCGGTCGCGGGATCCTCGTTGATTCCCAGCCCGCTGACGAAGCAGCGTGTCTTCCAGCTCTTGTCCGCGCCGGCGAAGCAGTTGACGCCGATCGAGCCGAACGGCGCCAGCGCCCTGGGATCGGGCGAGAGCGCAGCGACCTGCTCCTCGGAGGCGAGCGCGACGAAGACGTGGGCGATGCCGTTGTCGTACAGCTCGACCGGAAGCTCGCTTCGCTCCAGCTCGAGCGCGGCGAGCAACTCGGCGGCCCGCGCGAAGGGCTCGATCCGTGGCAGCGGCTGGCTCATGCGACCGAAGACGATCTTTCCGCTTCCGCCGCGCTCCAGCTCGACCGTGACCAGGCCGGAGCCCGTCTCGAGCCCGATCGATCCCAGCTGCATCGGCGCCGCCAGAACGAAGGCCGTTCCGAGCGTGGGGTGGCCGGCAAAGGGGATCTCGCTCGCCGGCGTGAAGATGCGAATTCGAACGTGTCCCTCGGCCTCGGCCGGGTAACAGAAAACGGTCTCGGAGAAGCCGATCTCCTTGGCCAGCGGCTGAAGCAGCCGCTCGGGAATCGGCTGCGCGTTGGTGAAGACGGCGAGCTGGTTTCCGGCCAGCGGCCGTTCGCTGAAGACATCGACTACGACGTAGCGAAATCGCTCCATCAGGCTCCTCTCCGGGACGCTGAGACTCTAGCGAGGAGCCTCCGCGGCCGGCGAGCCGATCGGGCGGCTGTCTCGTGGTGAGGACGCGCGACTCGGGCTAGCCTGGATGTGCGCTGCGGGTATGGACGCGCCATAGGAGCGAGCCGAAGATATGGATATGCGGCACGCCGGTCCCACTCAGGGAATGCGCGCGGCCGAGGAATCCTCTGGCCTGGTCGAGGAGATTCTCGCCCGTATGGGTGACGGGATCATCGAGCTGGACGAGAAGGGAGTCGTACTCTCTCTGGACGAGCGCGCCGCGGCGCTGCTCGGCGACGTCGAGAGCACGGGCTGCGAGTTGTGCGAGCTGATCGCCTCCGCAAGCGGGCGCTCGGCCTTCTCGCGCGCTCTTTCTTCCTGCCTCACGGGCAAGCAGAGCGCCGAGGTCGAGCTGGAGTGGAACTGCTGCGACGGCCGCTCGCTCAGCCTGCGCCTGCTTCTGGTTCGCGTCGAAGCGGCGGCGCGCGTTCTCGTCGGCCTGCGCCGGCTGGAGGATCGGGACGATCGAGCTCGGCGTCGCAGCGAGAACAAGCGCCTCGAAAGCCTCGGCCTGTTCGCCGGCGGTGTCGCGCACGACTTCAACAACCTCCTGCTGACGGTGATCGGGAACACGACCCTGATCAAGCGCGACGTGCCGTTCGACTCGCCACTGCAGGACCGCCTCGGCCAGATCGAGCAGGCGGCGAAGAAGGCGGCCGAGCTGACCGACCAGATTCTGGCCTTCGCCGGCCGCTCGAGCTTCCGCCCCGAGCGGATCGACCTCGAGCGCCTGCTCGAGCGCGCGCTCGACGACCTGCGTCCACTCACCCGCGAGGCCGATGTTCGCCTGGAGGTCGAGAAGCGTCCGATCAAGGTCCAGGCGGACCCCAATCAGCTGCGGCGGCTGCTCGCCAACCTGGTCGGCAACTCGATCGAGGCGCTGCACGATCCGAGCGGGCAGGTGCGGGTGCGAGCGGGAGAGATCGACGTCGACCCGATGGCGCTCAACCTCTACTACCTCGGCGACCAGGTCGCCGCCGGGCGCTACGCCTTCATCGAAGTGGTCGACAACGGCTGCGGCATGGACACGGGCACTCAGGTGCGCATGTTCGAGCCCTTCTTCAGCACCAAGTTCACCGGGCGCGGGCTCGGTTTGCCCGCGGTGCTCGGAATAGTTCGTGCACACAGCGGAACGCTCAACATCTACTCCGAGCCCGATCGCGGGACGAGGGTGCGCGTCCTGTTTCCGCTCGAGACCGGAGCCGGGCCACGCGGCCGCCGCCCCGAGAAGATCGAGCGAGACCGCGGCATCGTCGTCATCGCCGACGACGAGGCCAACGTGCGAGAGGTGACCACCGTGATGCTCGAACAGGCCGGATACCGCGTCGTCGGCGCCCGCGACGGCCGCGAGGCTGTCGATCTCGTCACCCGCTACCGCGACGAGGTCAAGGCCGTGCTTCTCGACGTGACCATGCCCAGGATGAGCGGCGAGGAGGCCATGCACGAGCTGCACGAGCGCGGCTGCTCGGCGCCGGTGATCCTCTCGAGCGGCCTGATCGACGGCGAGCTGATCGAGCGCCTCGCCGCCAGCGACCCGGCCCAGATCCGCACGCTGCAAAAACCGTTCCGGCGCGCCGAGTTGCTCGGCATGCTGCAAGAGATCGCGGCCTGACAGCCTCAGGCGATACGCCTGAGGGGCTCAGACGATGCGGCCGTTCTCGAGCCGCAGCACCTCGTCGAAGCGGTCGAGCAGCAGCGGGTCGTGCGTGATCACGAGCAGGCCGGTGTCGTCGGCGCCGGAGAGAAGATCCTCCAGGATGCCCTCGGCGCCGGCGCGATCGAGCTGCGCGGTCGGCTCGTCGAGGATCAGCAAGGGGGCGCCGGAGAGGAAGGCACGCGCCAGCGCGATCCGCCGCCGCTCGCCGCCCGAGACCTGCCCGCCCGTCTCGCCGACGTAGCTATCCAGCCCGGCCGGGAGGGACGAGACCCACTTCCAGACGCCCGCGCGCCGAAGCGCCGCGCCTATCTCCTCGTCGCTCGCGCCGGGGCGCGCGAAGCGGACGTTCTCGCGGATCGTCGTGGAGAAGAGATGAGCATCCTGGCCGGCGAGCGCGACCAGGCGGCGCACGTCGTCGGAGGCGAAGCGGCGCAGATCGTGCCCGTCCAGAGTCGCTCGACCGCCGTCGAGCTCGAGGAAGCGAACCAGAACGCTCGCGATCGTCGTCTTGCCGGCACCGCTCTCACCGACGAGCGCCACTCGCTTCCCCGGCCTGAGCTCGAGCGATGCGCCGTCCAGAATCCAGGGCAGGTGCGGCGCATAGCGCAGGCGCGCATCCTCCAGGCGAAGCACGCCGGTCGAAGGAATCGGCAACGGACTAGCCGGCTCGAGCACGGGTGCCGGCCGGTCGGTCGACTCGAACAGGCGCTCGGCGGCGCTCGTGACCGCGCCCGACTGCTGCGCGGCGAGTGGAAGCGGGCGCACCGCCTCGAAAGACGAGAGAGCGAGCAGGGCGAGCATTCCCAGCCAGACGCCGCCGAGCCTTCCGCCCGCGACGGCGGACGCCGCGACCGCGAGCACGGCGACCAGCGTGATGCCCGAGCCGAGCAGGACGAGCGCGTCGCCCGTTGCGGCGATTCGCCCGTGCCGGCGGGCGAGCCGCGCCAGACCGCGGTCGACGGCGTCGATCCGCTCCAGCTCCCAGTCGAGGCGACCGAAGGCCACGAGCTCCGGGCCGGCCGCGAGCGCCTCGACGATCTCGCTGGTCAGCTCTGCGCGCAGGGGAGCCT
>JBAWEP010000029.1:0-69099 GCA_049591255.1 Gaiellaceae bacterium | reverse complement strand
TGTTGAACAAGAGTTCCACTTTCGTTACTGCGCGCCCCTTGACAGAAAATGGTGTCGGACACCGGGTGGGGGCCGGGGACCTGGGAGAGCGCGTCAGTGCAGGGAATTGTCGTGACCGGCGGGCGGCCGCTGCCCGACGCCTTGGCCGGGATGACGTTTTGGTGAGCCGCAGCCGCACATGTCGGCTGCGGCGGCCCCTGGGTCGCGGGGATGCGTACGCCAGAGGTGGCGGGGGAATACCAAGTCGCCATGGCCGTGGGGATCAGAGTTCGCGATACGGGTGAGCGCCTGCCGCCGGAGATCTTCGAGCTTCCGGTCGAGCGCATGCGGGCGGGCTACTACTCGGACGCCTACTTCAACTTTGCCCGTGAGGCGCTGCTGGCGGACAACAGGCACACGAACGTCCTGATTCAGGTCTTCCAGCGCCGGCACTCGGTGCTCGGCGGCATCGACGAGGCGATCGCGATCCTCCGGCTCTGCTCGGAACACTGGCCCGACCTCACCGTCAAGGCGCTCTACGACGGCGACGAGATCGAGCCCTGGGAGACGGTGCTGACGATCGAGGGTGATTACACCGAGGTGGCGCACCTCGAGACCCTCTATCTCGGGGTTCTGGCCCGCCGCACCAAGATCGCGACCAACGTGCGCCGGGTCGTCGAAGCCGCGGGCGGCAAGCCGATCCTCTTCTTTCCGGCCCGGCACGACCACCATCGCGTGCAGACCGGCGACGGGTATGCGGCGCACATCGCCGGCGCAATCGGCGTGTCGACCGACGCCCAGGCCTCCTGGTGGGGCGAGCGCGGCATCGGCACCGTGCCGCATTCGCTGATCGCCTGCTACGGCGGCGACACCGTGCTGGCAGCCGAGCGATTCGCCGCCTGGGCGCCGCCGGAGATGAACGTGATCGTCCTGGTCGACTTCGACAACGACTCGGTGAGCACCTCGCTGGCCGTTGCCCGCGCGCTGGGTGATCGTCTCTGGGGCGTTCGCCTCGACACGTCGGGCTCGCTCGTCGATCGATCGCTCTGGGCCGAGATGGAGCAGTCGGGAGACTTCGCCCCGGCAGGCGTCAACGAGCGCCTCGTGCGCCAGGTGCGCGGCGCGCTCGACCGGGAGGGCTTCGAGCACGTGAAGATCGTCGCCTCGGGCGGCTTCGACGCGGCGAAGATCGCCGCCTTCGAGGCGAGCGGCGTTCCGGTCGATTCCTACGGAGTCGGCTCCTCGTTGATGAGCGGCCGCTACGACTTCACGGCCGACGTGATCCTGGCCGACGGACGCCCCGTCGCCAAGAAGGGGCGCCGCCTGCGGCCGAATTCCAGGCTCGAGCTGGTCACCGGATGACGCGGGCGATTCTCTGGGACGTCGACACTCAGGTCGACTTCATGCTCCCCGAAGGTCGGCTGTACGTCCCGGGCGCCGAGGCTCTCCGGCCGACCATGGCTCGGCTGGTCGAAGCGGCCAGGGCGGCGGGCATCGTGCACGTGGCCTCCGCCGACGACCACGAGCTGACCGATTCCGAGATCTCGGACGAGCCCGACTTCGAGCGCACCTACCCGCCGCACTGCCTGCGCGGAACGCCGGGCGTCGAGCGGGTGCCCGAAACCAAACAGATCGACCCGCTGCCGCTCTCCGAGCAGGCGCTTCCGCGCGAGCGCCTGGCCAAGCTGATCGCCGGCCGGCGCGAGATCCTGATCCTGAAGAAGCACTTCGACGTCTTCACGAACCCGAGCACGGAGGCGCTGATCGAGCTGCTCGATCCGGAGGAGATAGTCCTCTTCGGCGTGGCCACGGACGTCTGCGACGACGCCGCGATCCTGGGCATGCTGAGGCTGGGGCGGCGAGTTCGCTTCGTCGAGGATGCCGCGCGCGGGCTCGATCCGGATCGAGTCGAGCGCTGCCTGGCTCACTGGCGCGAGCGGGGCGTGGCCTTCGCCCATAGCGACGAGATCGTCTCGAGCTTCAGCGCGGCGATCTAGCCGAGCGTCCTCCGGCAACCCTCGCGAGCCTAGAATCGACTCGTGAACGAGTCCGAGCGACATCTGCAGCTGCTCACCGAGACGACCGAGGCCGTCAACTCCAGCCTCGATCTCGACGAGGTGATGGCCCTGATCGCGCGCAAGGTCGCCGAGGCGCTCGAGGCTGACGCCTGTTTCGTCTACCTCTACGACGAGCGAGGCGACGCGCTCATCCTGCGCGCAACCTTCGGCGCTCAGCTCGGCGAAGAGGAGCGCAAGCCGCGCATGCGTATCGGCGAGGGCCTCACCGGCTCCTCGGCGGCGATTCGCCAGCCGGTGATGATCGCCGAGGGCGCCAATCTCGATCCGCGCTTCAAGGCCTTCAAGAACCTGCCCGAAGGCGAGTACGAATCGATCCTGGCGGTCCCGATCCTGGCGCGCGAGAAGCTCGAAGGCGCGCTCAACGTCCGCACCAAGCATCCGCGCGAGTTCAGCCGGGCGGAGATCGATCTGCTGGTCGCCATCGCGGGGCAGGTCGCCCAGTCGATCCAGCACGCCCGCCTCTACGACGAGGCGCGCCGGCGCGTGCGCGAGCTCGAGGCGCTGGCCAAGATCTCCGAGGCGGTCTCCGAGTCGCTCTACGTAGAGGAGTCGCTGGAGGCGATCGTCAAGACCACGATGCAGGCGGTCGCGGCCACCGGCGCCGCCATCGTGCTGGAAGACGGACGCGTTGCCTGGCCCGAGGGGCGAAGCGGGAAGTACGCCGTCAGGATTCCGCTGCGCTGGCGCCGGCGCCAGGTGGGCGAGCTGGTCTGCGACAAGGACGCGCCCTTCACGGACGAAGAAGAGGCGCTGCTCGGCTCGATCGCCCATCATGCCGCAGTCGCCATCGAGCACGGGCGCGCGGTCATGCGCGGCGTGCTCGCGCAAGAGATTCACCATCGCGTCAAGAACAACCTGCAGACGGTGGCCTCGCTGCTGCGGCTGCACGCTCGCGCGGAGAACGTCGACGCCCAGCAGGTGCTGGCCGATTCGGTCAATCGCATCCTGGCCATCGCCGCGGTGCACGAGGTGCTGACCAAGCGCCAGGACGACGACGTCGAGCTGGCCGAGCTGATCGAGCACCTACGCATAACGATCGTCCAGGGGCTCGGCTCGAGCAAGACGGTGAGCACCCGGCTCGAGCAGATCTCGCTTGCCGGCAGCCAGGCGACGGCGCTCGCGCTCGTCTTCACCGAGCTGCTCCAGAACGCGATCGAGCACGGCGGCGACAGCATCTCGATTGAGCTCTCCCGCAGCGACGACGCCGTCGATCTGACGATCGCCGACGACGGCCCGGGCATCACGGGCGAGGGCAAGGGAATCGGGCTGGAGATCGTGCGGGCGCTCGTCCGCGATGAGCTGCACGGGCAGCTCGAGCTGCGGAACGAGAACGGACTGCACGCAGAGCTCTCCTTCCCCCTCTAGCGGTCTCCAACGTGAGCACGGTCTTGTTCGGCCGAGCGAAAACCGAGCAGGGCCAGGACGCAGCGAGCGTTCGTATCGAAAAAGACACGGGCGCGACCGAGGACAACGGCATGCGAAGGTTTACGGCCGGCCGAGCTGGGCGTGCTTGCGGCGGCGACCACTATTGTTAATGGCTATGCGCCTACTCATCGCCGAAGACGAAACGATCATCCGCCTCGACCTGCGCGAGCTGCTGGAGCGCGCCGGCTTCGAGGTCTGCGCCGAGGCCCGCGACGGGCTGGAGGCGGTCGAGCTGGCGCGCACGGAACAGCCCGACCTGGCCATCCTCGACGTCAAGATGCCCGGTCTCGACGGCATCGAGGCGGCGAAGCGCATCCTCGAGGAGCGACCGATTCCGATCGTCATCCTCACCGCCTACAGCCAACAGGAGCTGATCGCGCGGGCGGTCGAAGCGGGCGTCTACGGCTACCTGGTCAAGCCCTTCCGCGAGAGCGACCTGCTTCCCGCTATCGAGACGGCCCGGGCTCGCCATACGGAGTTGATGGCCCTGCGCGAGGAGGCCGACTCGCTGGCGGAGGCGCTTGCGGCGCGCAAGCTCGTCGAGCGCGCCAAGGGGCTCCTGATGGACAAAGAGAAGCTCAACGAGCAGGACGCCTACGCGCGGCTGCGTAAGGCGAGCCAGCTCTCCGGCAAGCCGATCAGGGTCGTGGCGGAGGCGCTGATCGCAACCTTCGAAGGGACCTGAGCCTCGCCACGCCGGCTGCGGGCCTGACAAGACTCCGTCGGCTTAGTCACTCGCTTGCACCCGGATCCGCCCGATGGCAGCCCCGAAAGCGCCTCGAAAAGCGTAGAGACCGCCTCGTGCGAAAGAACGCCTGCGTCTTCCAGATTTAGTAAAACTGGCTGATCTTGCGTCAATCGCAGCTAACCGCACGGTCTCTATGCCATGACGCATATCGTTTAGAAGCTGGGGTATAGAGCAAACGTGGGGAGCAAAGTGGCTGAACCGGACATTCGCGCGCAATCGATCCTCGCCTTTCGCACGCTGGCGATGGACGCCGTACAGAAGGCCAATTCGGGTCATCCGGGCACGGCCATGGCACTGGCGCCGCTCGCCTATCTGCTCTACACGAAGCATCTGCGTCACAATCCGGCCAACCCCGATTGGCCGAACCGCGACCGTTTCGTCCTCTCGGCCGGGCACGCCTGCATCCTGCAGTACTCGGCGCTGCATCTGTGCGGCTACGACCTCAGCCTCGACGATCTGAAGCAGTTCCGCCAGTGGGAGTCGCGCACGCCCGGCCACCCCGAGCACTTCATGACCGCGGGTGTCGAGACGACCACCGGCCCGCTCGGAGCGGGGTTCTCCAACGCCGTCGGTTTCGGCATCGCCGAGCGCTTCCTCGCCGACCGCTACAACCGTCCCGGACACGAGATCGTCGATCACAACGTCTATGTCATCTGCTCCGACGGCGACCTGATGGAGGGGATCTCCAGCGAAGCCGCCTCGATCGCGGGGCAGCTCGGGCTGGGGAAGTTGATCTTCTTCTACGACTCAAATCACATCACGATCGACGGGTCGACCTCGATCTCCTTCGACGCCGACAACCCCGGCCGCCGGCTCGAGGCGCAGGGCTGGCACGTGCAGCGGGTGGAGGACGCCAACGACCTCGACGCGCTCGATCAAGCGACCGAGGCCGCCAAGGCCGAGCGTGAGCGCCCGTCACTGGTGGTTGTGCGCTCGCACATCGCTTACGGGGCCCCGAAGCTCATCGACACGTCCAAGGCGCACGGAGCGCCACTCGGAGCCGACGAGGTGCGCGCGGCCAAGATCGCGCTCGGCGCCGATCCCGACAAGGATTTCTACGTCCCCGACGGTGTCTACGAGCACATGAGCCAGCTGGAGCGAGGCGCCGAGCTCGAGGCCGCCTGGCGCGAACGCTTCGAGCGCTGGAGCGTTGCCTTTCCGGAGGTGCGCGCCGATTGGGACCAGGCTTGGAGCGGCGAGGCAAAGCCCGGCTGGCAGCAGGTGCTGCCCGTGTTCGAGAGCACCGATGGGAACGCCGTGGCGACGCGCGACGCCGGCCATAAGGTGATGCAGGCGCTCGAGCCCTACACGCCGACGATGGTGGGCGGCTCGGCCGATCTGGTCGAGTCGGTCAAGACGGAGTTCCCGGGCGCGGGCATCTTTGCCGCGACCCACTCCGGCCGCAACATCGCCTTCGGCGTGCGCGAGCACGGCATGGGCGGGATCGTCAACGGCATCGCCCTGCACGGCGGGATGGTCAAGCCCTACGGATCGACCTTCCTCATCTTCTCCGACTACATGCGACCGGCGATCCGGCTATCGGCGCTGGGGCGGGTACCGGCGCTGTGGATCTACTCGCACGACTCGATCGGAGTCGGCGAAGACGGGCCCACGCACCAGCCGGTCGAGCATTACATGGCACTGCGCGCCATCCCGAACCTCTGGTTCATCAGGCCGGCCGATGCCAACGAGGTCTCGTACGCCTGGAAGGTCGCGATGGAGCACAAGGGCGGCCCGGTAGTGCTGGCGCTGACCAGGCAGAAGCTTCCCGTGCTCGATCGATCGGCACTGGGGGCCGCGTCGGGCGTCGAGCGCGGCGCCTACGTCCTCTGGCAGGCCGACGAGACGAAACAGCCCGAGCTGATCATCATCGCCACGGGCTCCGAGGTGGCCGCCTCTCTCCAGGCCGCGAAGTCTCTGCTCGAGCAGGGCGTGCGGGCGCGCGTCGTCTCGATGCCGTGCTGGGAGCTGTTCGAGCAGCAGAGCGAGGAGTACCGCGAGAGCGTCCTTCCTTCCGAGGCGTCGGTGCGACTCTCGGTCGAGGCGGGAATCTCACTCGGTTGGGAGCGCTGGGTCGGCAGTCGCGGCGCCTCGCTGGCGATCGACCACTTCGGCGCCTCGGCCCCCGGAGACGAGTTGATGGAGCACTTCGGCTTCACGGCCGAGAACATCGCGGCCCAGGCACAGGCTCTGCTGGCCCGAGTTTCGTGAAAGACACCCGAAGGAGAAGCTGATGAAGGTCGCCGTCGCGTTCGATCACCGAGGCGTCAAGCTGCGCGAGGCCGTGCTCGAGGCGGTTCGGCAGGCGGATTGCGAGGCGATCGACCTGGGGGTCGAAGACGCGAGCGTTCGCGTCGACTACCCCGACCAGGCCTGGGACGTCGCCGAGCAGATCCGCTCCGCCCGGGCCGAGCGCGGCATCCTCGTTTGCGGCTCGGGAGTCGGCGCATGCGTGGCGGCCTGCAAGCTGCCGGGAATTCGCGCCGCGATCTGCCACGACGCCTACTCGGCCCACCAGGGCGTCGAGCACGACGACATGAATGTGCTCTGCCTGGGCTCCGAGGTGATCGGCGACTCGCTCGCGCGCGAGCTGGTGCAGGTCTTCCTGAGCGCGCGCTTCAACGAGAGCGACCCGCGCTACGCGGCGCGGCTGCAAAAGGTCGAGCAGATGGCGCGCGACGCTGCGCGAGATTCCGCTTAACGGGCAGAAGTTCGGTTTGAGAAAAAGACGAATCTGAGGGAGAAGACCGATGGCGAAGAGCAGGCTGCAGCAACTTTCGGAGCTGGGCCAGAGCGTCTGGATCGACTCGCTTTCGCGCGAGATGCTGGAGTCGGGCGAGCTCGAGCGCTTGATTCGCGAGGACTCCGTGAGCGGCGTCACGAGCAACCCGTCCATCTTCCAGAAGGCGCTCTCCGAAGGTGACTGGTACGACACCGAGCTACGCGAGCTGACCTCGCTCGACGGCAACACGCGCGAGATCTTCTTCCGGCTGGCGGAGAACGACGTCAGGCAGGCCTGCGACCTCCTGCGCCCCGTCCACGAGAAGACGGGCGGCAGCGACGGCTACGTCTCGATCGAGGTCGATCCCACCCTGGCCTACGACAGCGAGCGCAGCTACGAGCAAACACTTCGCTTTCACAGCGACATCGATCGTCCCAATCTGTACGTCAAGATCCCGGCCACGCGACCGGGCCTGCCGGCGATAGAAGACGCCATAGCCGCCGGCCACTCGGTCAACATCACGCTCATCTTCTCGCTCCAGCGTTACGCCGAGGTCGTGGACGCTTACCTGCGCGGGCTCGAGCGCCGTGTGGCCGCCGCCGGCGATATCCGCCAGATCAACTCGGTGGCCAGCTTCTTCGTCTCGCGCGTCGACAGCGAAGCCGACAAGCGCCTCGACGAGATCGGCACTCCTGCCGCACTGGCCTTGCGCGGGAAGCTGGCCGTCGCGAATGCGAAGCTGGCCTACCGCCACTACCAGGAGGTGTTCTCCAGTGAGCGCTGGCAGTACCTGGTTTCGAAGGGCGCGCGTGCTCAGCGCTGTCTCTGGGCCTCAACCTCGACCAAGAACCCGGACTACTCCGACACTCTGTACGTGTCGGAGCTGATCGGCCCCGACACCGTGAACACGATGCCGATCGAGACCGTCCGCGCCTTCCAGGATCACGGCACGGTGAAGGAGACGCTGACTCAGGGCGTCGACGAGGCCGAGCGCCTGCTCGAACAGATCGAGGCGGTGGGTGTTTCCTACACCGCGGTGGTGGACGTCCTGGAGGCCGAGGGAGTGCAGAAGTTCGAAGACTCCTTCGCCGAGCTACTGAGTGGGATCGAGAAAAAGCTAGAGAAGCTGGAGGTAGGTCGGTGAGAGATTTCACGGCGAACGAGTTGGTCGAGAAGATCTGGGCGCATGATGCGTCGCTCTGGACTTCGAGCGGTGAGGAGAAGTGGCTCGGTTGGCTGGATGCGCCGACGCGATCGCTTGCGCAGGCGAGCGAGACGCTGGCCTTTGCCGAACGGGCTCTCGACGGCGTAGAGAACGTGCTGCTGCTTGGCATGGGCGGTTCCAGCCTGGCGCCCGAGGTGATGCGGCTCGCCTTCGGCTCGACCACCTTCCACGTGCTCGACTCGACCCACCCGTCGGCCGTGCGCCGGCTCGCGTCCGAGCTCGATCCAGCCTCGACTTTCGTCCTCGTCTCCTCGAAGTCGGGCTCGACGATCGAGACGCGCTCCCACCTCGATTACTTCTGGGCCTGGGCAAACGAGCAAGGCGGGCGCTTCGCTGCCGTTACCGACCCGGGCAGCGATCTGGAAAAGCTGGCCCGCGAGCGCGGATTCCTACAGGTGCTGGCAGGCGAGCCGACCATCGGCGGCCGCTTCTCGGCGCTTTCCCCCTTCGGCATCGTCCCGGCAGCCTTGATGGGCGTCGACATCGAGCGGTTGCTGCTGCGCGCCGGCGAGATGGCCGAGGCCTGCCGCGGCGTCGACGGGAACCCCGGCCTGGAGCTTGGCCTGGAGCTTGGAGAAGGCTGGCGCGAGGGACACGACAAGGTCTGCATCCCCGAGCACGAAAGCGGCTTCGCGCTCTGGGCCGAGCAGCTGATCGCCGAGTCCACCGGCAAGCAGGGCAAGGGACTCGTTCCGGCGCCGGGCGAGCACCCCGGCGACACCGATCGCCAGGCGGTCGAGCTGAGAATCGAGAACGCCTACGAGCTCGCGCAGGAGATGTTCCGCTGGGAATTCGCCGTCGCCGTCGCCGGAGCGTTGCTGGAGATCAACCCCTTCGACCAGCCGAACGTCCAGGAGGCGAAGGATCGCACCAAGGCCATCCTCGACTCGGGCGCCGAGCCCGACCTGGCGCACAGCGGAAGCCTCGACGAGCTGCTCGCATCGGCGCGCGCCGGCGACTACATCGCCATTCTCGCCTTCGTCGACCCGACGCCCGAGAACGACGCGAGGCTCGCCGCGCTGGCCAAGCGGGCGGGCGAGACCACCGGCTGTGTCGTCACTCGCGGCTTCGGTCCGCGCTACCTGCACTCCACCGGCCAGCTGCACAAGGGCGGCAAGCCGAACGGCCTGTTCGTGCAGGTCGTGGACGATCTGGGCGAGGAGCTGGCGATTCCGGGACGCGACTTCGGCTTCCGGCGCCTGATCGGAGCTCAGGCCGCCGGCGACTTCGCGGCCCTCGAGGAGCACGGAAGACCCGTCGTTCGCATCGGATTGGAGGAGGAGCTATGAAGCTAGGCATGGTCGGAATGGGCCGCATGGGCGGCAACATGGCCGAGCGTCTCCGCAAAGCCGGACACACGGTCGAGACCTACGCGCGCACCAATCCAGAGCGCACGGCGGTCTCGCTGATGGATCTGGCCGAGAAGCTGGAGCAACCGCGAGTCGTTTGGTTGATGATCCCTGCCGGTGACGTGACCGAGCACGCCTTCACGGAGCTGCTCGAGCTGCTCGAGGACGACGACACGATTGTGGACGGCGGTAACTCCCACTTCACCGACTCCAAGCGGCGCGCAGAGCTGGCCGAGAAGAAAGGCATTCACTTCGTCGATGCGGGCGTCTCGGGCGGGGTCTGGGGACTCGACGCCGGCTACTGCGTGATGGTCGGCGGCAAGCCCGACGCCGTCTCACGCGTAGAGCAGCTGTTCGTCGATCTGGCCCCGGAGGGCGGCTACGCGCACATCGGCGCCCCCGGCAGCGGGCACTTCACAAAGATGATCCACAACGGCATCGAGTACGGGATGATGCAGTCGATCGCCGAGGGCTTCGAGATCATGCAGTCCTCGGAGTTCGACATCGATCTGCACTCCGTGGCCAGCATCTGGCGCTACGGATCGGTTGTGCGCAGCTGGCTGATCGAGCTACTCGAGCTCGCGCTCGCCGAGGATCCCGGGCTGGCGAAGATCGCCGGCTACGTCGAGGACTCCGGCGAGGGGCGCTGGTCGCTACTCGCGGCGCTCGACGAGAACGTGCCGGCGCCGATCATCGCCAATTCGCTCTTCGCCCGCTTCTCCTCCCGCCAGGACGAGTCCTTTGCGGCCAAGGTGAACGCGGCGCTGAGAAACCAGTTCGGCGGCCACGCCGTCAAGTCCGCCGGCGAGAAGTAAGCAGAGAGGACGTTCCTCGCATGAGCACGCAGACCAGAGTCGAGATCGAGGCGCCGGTGGCCGCGGGGTCGGGCAGCGAGCGACCGCCGGATCCCTGCGCGCTGGTGATCTTCGGCGCCTCCGGCGACCTCACTCATCGCAAGCTGATCCCGGCGCTCTACTCGCTCGAGTACCGTGGCCTCCTGCCCGAGAACTTCGCCGTGGTCGGCGTCGCTCGAACGAGAAACTCCACCGAGGCCTGGCGCGAGAAGATGCGCGATGCCGTCAGCGAGTTCGGGCGCGACCCGATGGACGAGGACGTCTGGAAGCGGCTCGCCTCCGGAATGCACTACGTCACCACCGACTTCGCCTCGGAAGGCGGCGAGAGCGATGTGATGGAGTTGCTCGAACGGCTCGACAAGGAGCGGGGCACGCAGGGAAACCGCGTCTACTACCTGGCCGTCCCGCCGACCGCGATCCGTACGGTCGTGGACAAGATCGGAGAGAGGCCGCGGCCCGAGGGCTGGGTGCGCCTGATCGTCGAGAAGCCGTTCGGGCACGACTGTGCGAGCGCCCAGGCGATGAACGAGGACATCGTCACGCACTTCGCCGAGAACGAGATCTTCCGCATCGACCACTACCTCGGCAAGGAAACGGTCCAGAACGTGCTCGCGTTCCGCTTCGCCAACGGCATCTTCGAGCCGATCTGGAACCGGCGCTACATCGACAACGTACAGATCACGGTCTCCGAGTCGATCGGGATCGAGGACCGGGCGAGCTTCTACGAGAGCGCCGGCGCGATCCGCGACGTCGTCCAGAACCACCTGATGCAGTTGCTCGCGATCACGGCGATGGAGCCCCCGGCCGACTTCGAGGCCGACGCGGTGCGCAACGAGAAGGTGAAGGTCGTGCGCGCCCTCGCGCCGCCTGATCCCGCCTATGTCGTGCGCGGCCAGTACGGGCCGGGCGAGATCGACGGCAAGAAGGTGCCGGGCTATCGCGAGGAGCACGGGGTGGCGGCCGAGTCCGACACCGAGACCTACGTGGCGCTCAAGGTCTTCGTCGACAACTGGCGCTGGGCCGGTACGCCGTTCTACCTGCGCACCGGCAAGTCCCTGGCCGGCCGCTCAACGACGATTGTGGCGCTCTTCCGGCCCGCTCCGCACCCGCCCTTCCTCGAGATCGCCGGCGAGGGGTTGCGGCCGAATGTGCTCATCATTCACATCCAGCCCAACGAGGGCATCTCGATTCGAATCGGCGCCAAGGTGCCGGGCCAGGGCATGACGATCCAGCCCGTCCACCTCGACTTCCAGTACGACCAGGCCTTCCACGTTCAGCTGCCCGAGGCATACGAGAAGCTGATCCTCGACGCCATGCTCGGCGACGCGACGCTGTTCACCCGCATCGACGAGGTCGAGGCGCAGTGGTCGTTCGTCGACTCCGTCGTCGCCCAGTGGGAGAGCGCGAAGCCCGATTTCCCGAACTACGCCGCCGGTAGCAAGGGCCCCAAGAGCGCCGACGCCATGATGTCGCGGGACAACCGCGTCTGGTGCCAGTGATCCCGAGAAAGTCTGGCGACTTTCTCGGGTGTTCCCTCTCGAGGCGCTGTGCTTGCTCTGCGTCCGCTCCTACTAGCGTGGCGAGAGCGGGTGATTTGCTTTGCGGGGTTCGCGTCGTCTGGAAGAGGGCGTTTGTGAGCCGCATCCGCGCATGTCGGCTGCGGCGGCACGCGGGCCTCTGCGCGGAGTTTACGCTCCGAGGCTCGCGGTAGTTTGTGACACGGATGCAGCGGCGCTTGAGGTGAAGTCGGGTCTGTCCCGAGAAAGTCTGGCGACTTTCTCGGGGGTGGCTTAACCGGCCGAGCGCGCCTTTGGCGCTTGCTCTGCGTCTGCTCCTATAAGCGCGGCGAGAATGCGCGATTTGCTTTGTGGGGTTCGTTTCGTCTGGAACAGGGCGTTAGTGAGCCGCAGCCGCGCATGTCGGCTGCGGCGGCACGCGGGCCTCTTTGCGGAGTTGGCGCTCGAGGCCCGCGGTAGTTTGCGGCACGGATGTCCTAGCGCTCGAGTCGGAGTCAGGTCTTCAATCGGAGCTCGCGCGCCTCGCCCTCGGTCGGCTGCTTGTGACGCGATCGGACCCTGCTGACGTATAAACGGCGTGACCGTGGCAGCCGTTGAGAAGAGACCGGACTTTGCGCAAGCTGCACGCGATCACCTGGGCGCCGTGCACGCCTACGTCGCCTACCTGGTCGGGAACCGCTCGGTCGCCGAGGATCTGACCGCGACGGCGTTCGAGAAGGCGCTGCGCAACTGGGCGCGCTTCGACCCCCGCCGGGCGAGCGCCAGAACCTGGCTCTGCGCGATCGCGCGGGGCGTGGCGCTCGACCACTTCCGCGCCGAGGACCGGCGCCGCCGCCGCGAGGACGCCTACGCGCTCAGGCAGGAGTTCGAGATCGCCGAGCCGGGCTTCGGTGACGGGCTCTCGCCCGAGCTGGAGTCGGCGCTGGCGTCGCTTTCAGCCGCCGAGCGCGAGGTGATCGCCCTGCGCGTCCTGCTGGAGTGGGACGCCGAGACCGTTGCTCGCTTCCTAGGTATCAGTCGCAGCGCCTGCTCGATGCGCTTGAGCCGGGCGCTGGAGAAGCTTTCAGAAAGGGTGGCCAGCGATGTCGAGGCCTGAGAACGAAAACCCGAAGGAGCAGATCGAGAAGACCGCGCGCGAGCTGCGCAGGCACGCCCCGCGCCCGTCCGAATCCCTCGTCTCCCGCGTCGAGCGGCTGGCCGAGCGCGGCGCCGCCCGGAAATCGCGCCCGGCTCGGATTCAGTTCGGCAGGCGCAAGCTGGTATTCGCGCTGGCCGCGGCGCTGGCGATTTCGGTCACCGGCGCGATCGTCGCCGGGGAGCTCGGGCGGTCACCAAGCAACGCCACGTCCGCGGAGAACGTGCTGCGGGCGCAAGCACGATATTCGGCCGTAGGCGCTCTGCCCAATTCGGGAACGCAATGGGGAGCGACCGGGACGGATCCGTACGCTCAAACGACGGTTACAAACGCCGAAAAGCGCCTGCAATCCGCAGATCAGCCCACCGCTGTCGGACAGTACGCGGAGACGGCGCCCTCTGGCGCGGACTCCTTTACGGCCAAATCCAAACCGGCCAGCGGCGATGTCCACGGCTCGGTGAACGAAACCGCCTTGAAGCAAACGAGCAAGCAGCGTGCCGCCGCCGATATCACCAGCGGCAACCGCCTGGCCGAGCTGCGCGCCGTCCTGACCCTCAAGGTCGAGAACGGTGACGACCTCTCCAGCAAGACGGCGCAGGCGATGAAGATCGCTCGCCGGCTGAGCGGCTACGTCGTCTCGACGCAGACGAACGTGCCCAGCCGCGGCGTCGCCACCTCCTACCTCGTGCTCAAGGTTCCGGCCACGCGCTCGCAGGAGGCGCTGATCGCCATCTCCGAGCTGGGCAAGATCCTCAGCCAGGACATCTCGCTGAAAGACGTCAAGGCCACCGTCACCAGCGAGGGCAACGCGATCCAGGCGCTCAAGCGCGAGATCGCCTCGCTCGAGCAGACGCTCAGCCAGCAGACGCTCACGCCGCAGGCGCGCTCGCAGCTACAGGTCGAGCTCGCGCGTGACCGCGCCCGGCTGAGCTCGCTGAAGACGCAGCGCACGAAGGACATCCTGCGCGGCCGCCTGGCGACGATCACGCTGACGCTCACGACCGGCGACCTGCCCAAGCTGCCCACCTCGCCCAGCCGCATCCACAAGGCGATCGACCGGGCCTGGAACGATCTCTCCTCGGAGATCTCCTGGGCTGCGACGGGCATCATCGTCGCCTCACCCTTCCTGCTCTTGGCGGCGTTGGCGGCGCTGCTGCTCAGGTCTCGCAGGCGCCGCGAAGAGTGTCGGTTGCTCGAGACGTAATCGCTCGGCGCTTACCTGTGCAGTACGCGGAAGCTGGGCTTGCCGATTCGCACCACGCGCACGTTCGACCAGCTCATTCCACGTGCACCGGCCTGCATCTGAAGGTTGAGCCCGCGCACTCTGTAGTACCAGGTGCCCGGTGCAAGCGAGAGCACGGTCGAGGTGACCGGTGTGAGCACGGAGTTCCCGACGGATTGGAAGGGGTTCTTGGTATGGCTCAACTGCACCTCATATCCGCCCGCTCCCAGCACCGGCTCCCAAGTGATTAGCGGCGTCCCCCACATCAAGCGAGGGGCGCGACTCACCCGCGAGCTGGTCATTCGTCCAGTCTGCGAAAGACCGGTGATGAAGGCATTCTTTCCGTTGGTCGGAATGGGCTGGCTGACCTTGCCGAACGACCCGATGCGCCCCGAAGCGCAGGCATCCTGGGGGTCTTCGGCGTCCTTGTACCCGACCGCCTTCGATACCGGGTCAAAGGTCATTTCAACACGAACAGCCGTCCAGTAATAGGTACCGCCCGGCCACTTGCGGTCCCACAGATCCAACCTTGCCGCCGCGTCGCCCGTCTCGTTCTCGGGCACCAAATGGCCAGAGGCGTCGAGAGTCACTCCCTGGGCGCCGTCTTTCGGCATGATCGTTCCGGCCATGACTTTTCCGAGGTCTTCGGCCGTTCTCGGTAGCGCCAATGCTCCCGACACGCGTGGCACCCAGGCGGGACTGCCGACGACCGATCCGACCATCACGGGATCGACACATCTGTTGTCGGAGAAGACGTAGGCCCGATAGAGATCGGTACCGTCGGAGTCGGGAACTCCGGTCCAGCCGAAGCCGGGCATGAGCGCATGTACCGCAGGCTTCGCCGGTGTCCCAGAGGTATTGGAATACGTTCCAACGAGCGAAATTGAGGTGGCCAACGCGCTTGGCGGAGTGGCGTTTGTCGTGAAGAGAGGCGACCAGCGACCGTAGGTCGTCGTCGGCTCGCCGTTCGCGCTCGTTCCGTAGGTAGCGCGCACGGCCCGAACGCGCCAATTCGCTACCCCAACCCACGATAGGTCGGAATGGAAACTGAACCAGTCGCGCATATCCGAGACGTTCGTGGCGACATAGTGCGATTTGGTCCAACCGTGGACGTTGACGGCCCAGACCTCGTACGAGGTCGCGCCGTCTATCGGCGTCCAGCGCAGCAACCCGTTCGGCGCCGGAAGCTTGTCCGGGATCTCCGTCCAGCGAACGTTGAATCCGAAGTCGTCACTCCAGGGCGTCGTACCGTGCTCCAGCCGCGCTCGCACCCGCGCGAAGAGCGAGTAGGGCTTACCGGTGATCCAGGGAAGCGCAAGCGGCACCGAGGTGCCCGAGAGGGTCAATCCGCTTGCACTCCAGAGGAGGCTGTTCTCGCGAAACTGGTCGGACGTGGCCAGCTGAAACTCGTAGCTGGTGGCCTTCGGATACGACTTCCAGCCGAAGGACGGCGTCCTCGAGAAATCGTGGCTCAGCGGCTCTTCGTAACGGAGCAGGAAGGCCCTGAGGCCAATCGGAGCCTTCGGTGTCGCAGCCTGCCGTGCAGGCGCTGCCGCGGGTAGCGCCAGAGCAAGCACAAGCGCGATGAGGACTGTCGTGCGACCTAACATGACGAAAGGGTTTTCGGCAGTTCGGGGGGGCCAGCCGTCCCTCAAATGGGGGATACGCCGTTGCGCCGCGCAATCAAACCGCGTCGCTCGGCTCGAGCGCCTCCTGGATCCTCTCCAGGAGGCTGAACGGATCGAACGGCTTGGTCACGTAGTCGACGGCGCCGGCCGCGAAGCCTCGCAGCACATCAATTCGCTCGGGGCCCGAGTCGAGCAGAATCACCGGCGTGTTCGCCGTCGCCGAGTTGCGCCGGATCTGCGCGGTGACGCGATATCCGTCCAGTTTCGGCATGTGCACGTCGAGCACGACCAGATCGGGCCGCTCGATCAGCGCCAGGCGCAGCGCCTGCTCGCCGTCGCTTGCCCTGAGAAGCTCGAATTCCTCGCCGAGCGCGAGGCCGAGGGCCGAGAGCACATCCTCGTCGGCGTCGGCGATCAACACCGTCGCCATGCCCTTGTCGGGAACCAGCTTGAGCGAAGAGCGGCTGCCGCTGCTCAGCTCGCGCCTGGCAAGCATCACGCCGCCCCGAGCGCCGCCCTCGATCAACCGCAATGCCGCCCGTTCATGGCTGGACGACCGCACGTGGGCGTGCATTGAGCTGTGCGCCGCAGGAGTCTCTTTCCGCATACCTCGAGAATCGACGGCACCGATATCGAATCCGCTCCCCAAGCGGCGCGACCGAATTACGTGAAAACGGTATCGGTCGTACCCCTTCGAGGCTCGCCGGTTTAGCTCCCGTTTGGGCTCTGCGCCGGGCGAACGATTCGAGCGAGGCGGGCTCTCAGGCCGCGGAGAGAAGCTCGAAGTCCTGAGGCTCGCGCTCGATCGCGATCTCGAGCCAGCGCCCGCCGGGCGGGTGCAAGCGGTAGAAATCGAGCAACGTACCTCGGGCTTCGGTGAGACTCTGGAAGCGCCCAAGAACTTCGCCGCAAGTTTTGTCTATCAGTACGTACATCTCGTATCCTCCTGGGCTCAGTATCGGAGACTCGGCTGAGATTGGCCTGAGCGCTCACTAAAAGGTTCGTAAGGATTGGAGCCGAGGAGCGGGCCGATTTCGCCGGCCGCTAATGTCTCCTTGGAAGTCACAACGCGCTCGCATGCGCCGGAAGGAATCAATGGACACTCGCGCTCGTATAACCGAGCTTGCTGCATCCCGCGTCCTCGTCCTCGACGGGTCTTACGGCGTGCTCATTCAGCGCAGTGTGCGCGGCGAGGATGCCTACCGTGGCGAACGCTTCAGCGATCACCCGCAACCACTGGCGGGCGATCCCGACCTTCTCAACCTGACTCGGCCGGAGGTGGTTCGAGACATCCACGGCGCCTACCTCGACGCGGGTGCCGATTTCGTCACCACCAACACCTTCACCGCGACTTCGATCGGTCAGGCCGATTACGGGCTGGAAAACTTCGCCGCCGAGATGAGCCTCGCTGGCGCGCGGCTTGCCCGCGGCGTCTGCGACGAGTGGACGGCGCGAACGCCCGAGCGGCCTCGTTTCGTGGTCGGCTCGATCGGGCCCGTCAAGGCGACGCTCTCGCTCTCGCCGAGGGTGGACGACCCCGCGTATCGGGCGGTCACCTTCGAGCAGGTCAGGGCGAGCTACTACGAGCAGGTGCAGGCCCTGATCGAAGGCGGTGTCGACCTGTTGATGATCGAGACGATCTTCGACACGCTGAACGCCAAGGCGGCGCTCGTCGCCGCGGGCGACGTCTTTCGCGCGCAGGGAATCGAACTGCCGCTCTGGCTCTCGTTCACCGCCGTGGACAGAAGCGGGCGCAACCTCTCGGGGCAGACGGTCGAAGCCTTCAATGCCTCGGTCGAGCACGCCGATCCCCTCTTCGTCGGCGTCAACTGCTCGCTCGGCGCGGCGCAGATGCGGCCCGTCATCGAGGCGCTCTCGGGCGTCGCTTCGACGCTCACCTCCTGCCATCCGAACGCCGGCCTTCCGAACGAGCTCGGCGCCTTCGACGAGCAGCCGGCCGACACGAGCCACTTCCTGCGAGAGTTCGCCGAGGAGGGCCTGATCAATGCGGTCGGAGGCTGCTGCGGAACCACTCCCGAGCACATCCGGGCGATCGCGGCGGCCGTGCACGGCCTGCCGGCGCGCCGAGTTACGCCGCGGCGCAAGGTCACCTCGCTGAGCGGCCTCGAGCCGTTCACGATCGACGAGAGCACGGGCTTCGTCGTCGTCGGCGAGCGCACGAACGTCACCGGCTCGGCCCGCTTCCGGCGCCTGGTCGAGGCGGACGACTTCCAGGGCGCGCTGGCCGTTGCCCTCGAGCAGGTGCGCGGCGGCGCCAACATCCTCGACGTCAACATGGATGCCGACCTGCTCGACTCGGAGCAGGCGATGAAGACGTTCCTCAACCTGATCGCCACCGAGCCCGAGGTGGCCCGCCTGCCGATCATGATCGACAGCTCCCGCTGGTCGGTGATCGAGGCCGGGCTGGAGTGCTTGCAGGGCAAGGGCGTAGTCAATTCGCTCAGCCTCAAGGAAGGCCCCGAGGTGTTCCTCGAGCACGCCCGGCACATCCGGCGCTTTGGAGCGGCGGTCATCGTGATGGCCTTCGACGAGGAGGGGCAGGCCGCCACGGCCGAGCGGAAAGTCGCAATCTGCGAGCGCGCCTACCACCTGCTGATCGACGAGGCCGGCTTCCAGCCCGAGGACATCATCTTCGATCCCAACGTGCTCGCGGTCGCCACGGGAATCGAGGAGCACAACGGCTTTGCCAAGGCCTTCCTCGAAGCCGTCCCGCTGATCAAGGAGCACTGCCCCGGGGCCAAGATCTCGGGCGGTATCTCCAACCTCTCCTTCTCCTTCCGCGGCAACGACGCCGTGCGCGAGGCGATGCACGCCATCTTCCTCTTCCACGCCATCCGGGCGGGGCTGGATATGGGAATCGTCAACGCCGGACAGCTCGCGGTGTACGAGGACGTCGAGCCCGAGCTGCGCGAGCAGATCGAGGACGTGCTCTTCGACCGCCGCGCGGACGCGACCGATCGCCTCGTCGAGCTGGCCGGACAGGTGAAGGGAGAGGCGACGAAGCGCGAGCGCGACCTGAGCTGGCGCGCCGCATCGGTCGAGAAGCGCTTCGAGTACGCGCTCGTGCACGGCGTGGACGATTTCGTGGAGGAGGACGCCGAGGAGGCGCGACTCGCGCTCGGTGGGCCGCTGGCTGTGATCGAAGGCCCCTTGATGGGTGGCATGAAGGTTGTGGGCGAGCTTTTCGGCGAGGGGAAGATGTTCCTGCCTCAGGTTGTGAAGAGCGCCCGTGCGATGCGCCGGGCCGTCGCCTACCTGGAACCGTTCTTCGAAGACGAGAAGGGGATCGCGGCGCCACGGCGAGTGGGAAAGATCGTGCTGGCCACGGTCGCCGGCGACGTCCACGACATCGGCAAGAACATCGTCGCGGTGGTACTCGGCTGCAACAACTACGAGACGATCGATCTCGGGGTCATGGTGCCGGCAAGCCGGATCGTCGAGGCGGTGATCGCGGAGCAGGCCGATTTCGTCGGACTTTCCGGCCTGATCACGCCGTCGCTGGACGAGATGGTCAAGGTCGCCGCCGAGTTGGAGCGGCAAGGGCTGCGTCTTCCACTCCTGATCGGAGGAGCCACGACTTCGCGGCAGCACACCGCGATCAAGATCGCGCCCGTCTACAGCGGGCCGACCGTACACGTGGTGGACGCCTCGAGGGCCGTCGGCGTCGTGTCGAGTCTGCTCGACGGGGCGCGCCGGGACGAGTTCGTGCGCACCAACGCCGAAGAGCAAAAGAAGCTGCGCGAGCTCTACGAGGAGAAGCGAAAACCGCTGTTGCCGCTGGCTCAGGCACGGGCTCGCAAGCCGGGCTTTGCGCTCGATCAGGCCGATCTGCCCACTCCGAGCCTGCTCGGACTGCAGCGTGTCGACGATCAGCCCCTGGCCGAGCTGGTTGGCTACATCGACTGGACGTTTTTCTTCCACGCCTGGGAGCTGAAGGGACGCTTCCCCGCGATCCTCGATCATCCCGAGAAGGGCGCCGCGGCGCGCGAGCTGTACGAGAACGCGCAGGCGCTGCTCAAGCGAGTAGTCGACGAGAAGCTGCTGCGCGCGAGCGCCGCCTTCGGACTCTGGCCGGCGGCCTCGGAAGGTGACGACATCGTCTTCTTCGCCGGCGAGGAGCGGAGCGAGCCGGTCGCCCGCTTCTGCATGCTCAGGCAGCAGAGCGACCACGAGGACGGGCGACCCGATCTCTCGCTGGCCGACTTCGTGGCGCCGCGTGAAAGCGGTTTGCGCGACTACGCGGGCGCCTTTGCGGTCACGGCCGGGATCGGCGCCGAGGAGCTCTCCGCCCGCTTCGCGGCCGAGAACGACGATTACGGCTCGATCATGCTCAAGGCGCTCGCCGACCGGCTCGCCGAGGCCTACGCCACCTTCCTGCACGAGCACGTGCGCCGGCTCTGGGGATACGAGGAGCATCTCGCGCGCGAGGACGTGATCGCCGAGCACCATAGGGGAATTCGCCCCGCCTTCGGCTATCCCGCCTGCCCCGACCACTCCGAGAAGCGCGGGCTGTTCGATCTACTGCACGCCGAGGAGGCGGGCATCGTGCTGACCGAGAACTTCGCCATGCTGCCGGCGGCGAGCGTCAGCGGCCTCTACCTCGGCCACCCGCAGGCGAGGTACTTCTCGGTCGGTCGCGTGGCGCGCGACCAGGTGGTCGACTACGCCGAGCGCCGGGAAGCGAGCATCGAGCAGGTCGAGCACTGGCTGGCGCCCAACCTCGCCTACGAGCCGGCCGGCTAGGGCTTTTCGAGGAACGGCGCCAGCTCGGCAAGCACCTGGCCGAAGACGCGCTCGCTCGAGTCTTCGTCGACGAGAACGTGCTTGGCCTTGGCGATTCCGCGCTCGGCCAGGATCACCGAGCGTGAGACCTCGACTCCGTTTCGCGCGAGCATCGCGGCGCAGCAGGCACTGGTGCAGCCCGAGATGGCGAGAACGGGCCTGTCCGAGCTCTGTACGCCTCCATCTTCCGCGCCGACCTCGGTCGCACAGGCAAGCTCGGCCAGGCCGAGCCGGTCGAGCCGCAGAGCGATCTGGTTGGCGAGCTGACCCAGGTTCGACGCTCCCGAGCAGGCGTAGACGATCACTTTCGGAGCAGGCTCGGGGTTCGCGCTCTCCATCTCATCCTCCGGGGCGTCGTTGTCGCGTCGATTGACGCGTCGATTGACGGTCGAGTTATACCGGCAGGCGCTTCAATTGGGAATGCTCTCGCTAGCCGGCGTCGATCAGGACCTGGCGCACGGCGCGGGCGACGATCAGCGCCTCGCGCGCCTGAACGACCAGCACACGGGCGGGCGAGCCTTGCGTTGCGATGTCGCTGTCCGGCTCGGCAGCGTCGTTCAGCGCAGCATCGACCTCGACGCCGAGGAACGAAAGGCGCTCGCAGACGCGCGAGCGAACGCGCGCCGAGTTCTCCCCCACGCCGGCGGTAAAGACGATCCCGTCGAGCCCTCCGAGCGATGCGGCCATGGCCGCCACGGCGGCAGCGATCCTGTGCACGTACACCGAGAGCGCGAGCGCGGCCCTATCGTCGCCGGAGTCCTCCGCCTGTTCCAGCTCGCGCATGTCGCCGCTCGAGCCCGACAGGCCCTTGAGCCCCGACTCGTTCTCCAGGCCGTCTTCGAGCTGCTCGCGTCCGAGTCGCTTGGGATCGAGCAGGTAGAAGAGGGCCCCGGGGTCGATCGACCCGGAGCGCGTTGTCATGGGAACGCCTTCCAGCGGGCTGAAGCCCATCGTCGTATCGATCGAGCGACCGGCGAGCACCGCGCTGATCGAGCAGCCGCCGCCGAGATGGCAGACCACGAGGCGCTCGAGCGGCCGCCCGAGCAGAGCCGGCGCCCTCTCGGCGGCCCAGGCCACCGAGAGCCCGTGGAAGCCGTAGCGGCGGATCCCGAAGTGCTCGCGCCAGCGCTTCGGGATGGCGTAGGTGAACGCCTCGGGCGGAAGCGTGGCGTGGAAGGCGGTGTCGAAGACGGCAACCTGGGGCTCGACGCCGAAGAGCTTGCGCGTCTTTACGATCGCATCCAGCGCCGGACGATTGTGCAGCGGCGCCACCTGGCTCATGGCTTCGATCTCGGCGATCACCTCCGGGTCGAGCAGAACCGGGTCGCGGAAGCGGTCGCCGCCGTGCACGACGCGGTGCCCGATCGCCACTGCCCGTCCCTGAGCCTCGCTCAGCGAGGAGAGGACTTCGCTCTTGTCGTTGCCGCTGACGAGCTCCAGCTTGAGACTGGTCGAACCGGCGTTGACGACGAGAACGGGCAGCATGGCGCCTACTTTCTACCTGCTTCTAGTTGGATTCGCGCTCTGCCTCCGCGCGCGGAAGCAGATTCATCGGGCTAGAGGCCCTTTACCCAGGCCGCGGCTCGTTCCAACTCGCCGTTCGCCAGAGGCCCTTCCTTGCCCTCGACGACGAAGCCCTCCGGCTCGGCGACGAGAGTCGCACCGAGCGACTTCAGCTTCCCTGCGATCCTGCCGGCGGCATAGCCGAAGACCTTGACCCACCTGGCGCGCAGCCGCGTGTCGAACGCGGCGACCCTGGCGCCGTCGAGAGCCGGGACGCGATCGAGAAAGGCTCGCATGGCGTCGGTCGCGCGGCCGCCCTGGGTCGGAGCGCCGATGACGACGAGATCGAAAGCTCTCAGCTCGGAGGGCTTCGCCTCGCCCACGCGCAGCACCCGGGACTCGCCGGCCGCGGCTCCGATGGCCTGCGCCAGCTGTGCCGTATTGCCGTAGAGAGAGTCGTAGACGACGAGAGTCTTCACGGGCATCCTCCTCGGTCGAAAATCGCGGTCGAGACCCGACTGTACTCAACTCCACCCGCCGCGAAAAGACAGCCAAGGCGACCGGAGTGAGCTTTGGAAACTACGTATTTCTCCGAACAACGTTCGCGGAAGCCGCACGATTCGCCCGCAAAGGCGCTGGTGAAGAGTGCTTGGCGTGATAGGCAAAGTTACCGTCCGTTCCGGCGACGCGGTCGTGGCTTTCGACCGCGACCTCACCGTACGCTCCTGGAATCATCAGGCCGAGTTGCTCACGGGCCTGTCGGCCGACGCAGTGGTCGGGCGCCCCTGCTGGGAGGCGATGGCCGCTCTCGACGAGGACGGCGCGCTCGTCTGTCATTCGGGCTGTTCCTGCGCTCGGCTGGCGCGCGAGGGCTGGCCGGTGCCGCGCAAGACCCTGATGGTGAAATCGAAGAGCGGCACGCGGCGACCTCTCTCGGTCTCGACCGTCTGCCTCAGGCAAGACGAGAGCGAGCTCTTCCTGCACGTCCTGGAGCCCTCGACTCCCATCTCGCTGTTGCAGCAGCCCGCCCGGGTGGGACTGACCCCGCGCCAGCTCGAGGTTCTGAGCCTCGTCGCCGACGGTTACTCGGCACGGCAGATCGCACGCCGCCTCGGGCTCGCCGAGCCGACCGTGCGCAACCACATCCGCGCCATCCTGGTCGAGCTTCGCGTTCATTCGCAGCTCGCCGCCGTCGCGCGTGCCCGCAAGCTCGGGCTCGTCGCCTGACGCGACGGCTGCCCGGTCACCGGCCCGGCCGCCCTTGTTAGGGTTGTGTCCGCAATCAGCCCTGCGCGCCTCTGCTCAGGGACAGCGAGTGAAAGTGACTGCGGAAAGAACATGACTGAAAGCTCAGACTCGACTTCCAAGTTGCGACGTTTCGCGGTCACCGGGACGCCCGGCGGCCCCGCGAGCAAGGAGTTCTCCGAAGCGGTCGCGCAGATCCTCGAAACGCGCGGCATGACGCGCGTCGAGGATCCAGCGCAAGCCGATTTCGTCTTGCTGCTCTTCCCGACCGACAGTCCCTCGCCGTTCCGGCGCCGCTCGCGCGGCACGTACGTGGCGGCCCTGCACGAGCTCGAGGAGATGCCGTCCGATCCTCTCGCCGCCGAGTATCCGTTGCTGGTGCGCGCGCTGGCCAACTCGGTGCTCTGCTACGTGCCGGGAAAAGCCGTGCTGGTGACGACGCCCGAGCGCGGAACCTTCACGGCCGAGGCGCCCGCCGCCGAGCTCGCCGAGCGCCTGGTCGATCGGATCGAGCCGCTTGCCACGTCGCGCCTGGTGATCGACAACGAGTACGTGACCGATCTCGAGCCCGAGCTCTGGCAGGGCGACGAGCTGACCAAGGAGCTGGCCTGGGCCGGCGAGCAGCTGGACGGATTCGGCCTTCTGCCCGCGCCCTTCCCGGTGCACGAGCTACTGAGCGAGCGCGAGTTCCGGCACGTCAAGCGCCTCTGGGGCATCGGCGGTCTCTCTTACGGCAACCTCTCGATCCGCAAGGACGAGCAGCGCTACTGGATGAGCGCCAGCGGCGTGGACAAGAGCAATCTCGTCGAGATCGGGCGCGACATCCTGATGGTCTCGAACTACGACGCCGAGCAGGCGAAGATCATCCTCAGCGTGCCGCCGGAGGTGGAGCCGCGCCGCGTCTCGGTCGATGCGATCGAGCACTGGATGATCTACCAGCGGCATCCCGAGGTGGGCGCGATCCTGCACGTTCATGCCTGGCTCGAAGGCGCCGCCGCGACCGAGATCAACTTCCCCTGCGGCACCGAGGAGCTGGCCGTCGCCGTCTCCAGTCTGCTCGACGCCGAAGACGATCCCGGGCACGCGGTCATCGGGCTGCGCAATCACGGCATCACGGCCACGGGCGAGAGCCTGCGCGAGATCATCGAGCGGATAACGCCGCGCCTGCGGCCGCAAGTCCCGATGACTTGATTGGGCACGCTCAGCGGCGCGCTACGTCGGCTCTTGAGCCGCGTCCTCGGTCGCGCCCGTAGCGCTGCTACGAGCGCGACGCTGCGTCCTAGCATCGCATCCACTGATCGCACCCAATCGGCGGGTCGCCATTCAACTACGAGTCTCAGGCGAGCTGATCACAAAGCGGATCGTGTCGCCGAGCGTCTCGTCGACCGGGCGCGGCTTGAAACCGAGCTCGCGCTCGGCCCTGGCCGGGTCGGCGTACCACCAGCGAGCGGCAACGCGCGCGTAGCCCGCGGAGACGGGCCAGGGAAACACAGTGGTGAGAGCGACTGCGAGCTTCGCCGGCAGCTTCAGCTGGCGCCGCTTACGCCCGGCGATCTCGCCCACACGGGCGAAGAACTCCTCGTGGCTCATGTTTCCCTCGCGGTTGGCCAGGACGTAGCGCTCGCCGGCCTTGCCGCGCTCGGCGGCGGCGACCAGGCCCAGCGCGGTATCGCGCACATCCACCAGGCCCAGGCCCCCGTCGACGACGAAGCGAAGACGACCGCGCAGGTAGGAGCGAACCGGCCAGGTCGTGCCGCCACGGCTGTCACCCGGGCCGATGATGTAGCTGGGGTTGGCGATGACGACGTCGCGTCCGGCACGAGCGGCGGCGAGCGCGTAACGCTCGCCCGCGATCTTGCTGGCCGAGTAGGGCATCGCGTCGGCGTCGGAGGGAGGCACGTGGCTTTCGTCGATCGGGTCGTCGGGGCCCGAGCCGGGGCCGAGTGTCGCGACGCTGGCGACGTGGACGACGCGCGCGGCGGGATCGACCAGCTCGAGCAGCCTGCGCGTGCCCTCGGCATTGGTAGCCATCAATCGCGCCCGGTCGCGCGGCTCGTGCGCTACCAGCCCGGCCACGTGGTAGACGAGCTCGCAGCCGGCGGCGGCCGCGCGCAAACCCTCGCTGTCGTCCATCGAGACCCGTACCGGCTCTGCTCCGAGCGCCGCCAGAGCACCGAGCGCCCGCTCGTCGCGCCCCAGCGCCCGCACCTGCTCGCCTCGCTGGCGCAGGATGCGCACCAGCTCGGAGCCGAGAAAGCCGGTCGCGCCGGTGACGCAGATCATGTCGCCAGGCGCCGGCCGCGCTCGTCCGTGAGCAGCCAGGCGATTGCCACCGGGGCGAGGATCAGCGAGACGATCTCGTTCGAAACGCACCAGGTGCAGTAGCGGCCGATCTCGTGCTCCTGGATGTAGAACAGGTAGGCGTTGAAGCCGAGCGCGACGAGGGCGAGCATGACGCCCGCCTGCTTGACGAGCGGATGGCGGATCAGCGTGCTCGCGACGATGCTCAGGTAGGTGAGCAGCCCGAGCAACGCGACAGGGATCCCGAACAGCTTCGACCAGCGTGAGTTCTGTACCACCTCACAGCCGCCCGTCAGGCAAACGGGCGGGCTCCCCTTGAAGTGCGTGTAGGTGAGGTAGCCGGCGATGCCCGACCCGATCAGGGCGAGCGCCGCGACCGACCAGCGCAGGAGGCGCTCGATCATTTCTTCAGCAGGGCGTCGATGGCTTTGGTGAAGGTCGAGAGCGGCTGAGCGCCGACGATCGTCTTCGCGACCTTGCTCGAACCGGTGCGCTCGATCAGAAAGGTGGGCGTCGAGATGTTCTTCCCGACCTTCTTCTCGGCGAGCGTCTGCGCCGCGTTGATCAGCGGTACCACCGCGTTGGTGTCGGCGGCGGCCAGGGCCTTGTTGGCATCGAGCCCGGTCACGGCCTGGGCGATCCCCTTGATGAAGGCGTCATTGGCGTAGCCGGTGCCCTCCGATCCCTGATTCTCGAATTCGAGCTCGACCACGTTCCAGAGCTTGTTCTGGAATCCCGCGGCAAGCGCGAGCCTGAGCATGCGCTCCGAATCCGTCGTGCCGAAGTTCTGGTCGAGAAAGTCGAGGCCGCGGTACTCGATGCGGAGCTTGCCGGTACGAACGTATTGCTGGACAAGAGAAGGAAGAGTGCCCCGAGACCACTCGCCGCAGAACGGGCACTGCGGGTCGGAGAACTCGACCAGGATCAGTTTCGCGTTGGGGTTGCCGAGCTCGATCCCCTTCTGGGGAATGCCACTCAGCATCTCGGCGATCGAGTCGGTCGCGATCGTGGAGGAGCTGGATTTGCTGGAACCGTTGTTGATCTGGCTCGCCACGACGAGCGCGACAACCAGGACAATCGCTCCACCGACAATTGCCAGGATTGGTGCGAGTTTGTTGTCGCGCTTCAACGTCTTCCTCCTCGATTCGCCGACTTGAGCCCCATCCGTTCTGCAAAGAGTATTCGACGCGAACGGCGTTTGGGCGCGCGATAGTGACTGTTACTCGAGGCGGCAGCGCAGACCCTCGGCGAGGCGTGTGGCACCGCTGTCGCGATAATGGTGCGCGTGATACCGGATTTCGAACATCTGAGTCAGGATCGCCTACGCGCGCTGGTGGCCACGGGCATAGCGCTCAACTCCGAGCTGTCGCTGGATCGGGTGCTCGAGCGCGTGGTCGAGTCGGCGGCAGCTTTGACCGGGGCGCGCCACGCGTTGCTCGAGCTGGCCGGCGCCGACGGCGAGGGCGGTCGCCTGGTCGGCTTCGGAATCGATTCCGGCTCGCGAGAAGCAGCCGGCGAGATCCTTCACGGCCCCGGGACGCTGCGCGAGCCGATCCTGATTCGCGGAAAACCGTTTGCCCATCTCTATCTCGCCGCCAAGCGGAATGCTCAGTTCTTCACGGCCGAGGACGAGCAGCTCCTGCGCGCCCTGACGACCCAGGCCGCGGTGGCGATCGAGATGTCCGAGCGAGTTGCCCGCGACTCGCTCAGGCGCGTGGTCGCCGCACAGGAGCTGGAGCGCCGCCGCCTCTCGCGCGAGCTCCACGACGAAACCGCTCAGACGCTGACCTCGGTGCTGCTGGGACTGCAGTCGATCGTCGAGTCGCCCGACGCCGGGCGCGCGGCCGCCGAAGCCGAGCGCCTGCGCGAGATCGTCACGCAGGCGCTCCAGGACGTACGCCGCCTTGCCGTGGAGCTGCGCCCGAAGGCGCTGGACGACTTCGGCCTCGTGCCCGCGCTGAAGCGGCTGGCGGAGGGCTTCAGCGAGCAGACGGGGATTCGCGTAGAGGTCGAGTCGTTTCTCGGCGAGGAGCGGCTTCCGAGCGAGATCGAGACGGCGCTCTACCGGATCGTCCAGGAGTCGCTCACGAACGTTGTCAAGCACGCGCGCGCCAGCTCGGTTAGCGTTTTCGTCACGCGCAAGAGCGGTAGTGTGATTGCTGTGATCGAAGACGACGGGCGCGGCTTCGACGCCGGAGCCGGTCGCGACGAGGGACTTGGCCTGGTGGGAATGGAGGAGCGAGTGGCACTGCTGGACGGACGGCTACAGATCGAGTCGAGCGAGGGTGCGGGCACGACCATCGTGGCGGAGGTTCCGCTGAGATGATTCGCGTGCTGATCGTCGACGACCACGCAGTCGTGCGCGCGGGGCTGCGCCACGTGCTCGATTCGGCGACCGACATCGAGACCGTGGGCGAGGCGGGCGACGCGCGCGAGGCTGTTTTCGAGGCCCGCTCGCGCAAGCCTGACGTGATCCTGGTCGACGTCGTGATGCCCGGCAAGAGCGGTATCGAGGTAACACCGGACCTGCTCAAGGAGTCGCCCGCCTCGAAGGTGCTGGTGCTCTCGATGCAGGACGACCCGAGCTACGTGCGCGAAGCCTTCGCGGCCGGAGCCAGCGGCTACGTGCTGAAGGAGGCGGCCGGTGCGGAGTTGATCAACGCCGTGCGCGAGGTCGCCCGCGGCGGCCGCTACGTGCATCCCGAGCTCGGCGCACGCCTGATCGAGGCCGAGGCGAAGGCGCGCGCGGAGGCCGAGCTGGATCCTCTCTCCGACCGGGAGCGCGAGGTGCTGCGCCTGCTCGCGCTCGGGCACACCAATCAGGAGATCGCCAAGAAGCTCTACATCTCGGTGCGCACCGCCGAGACGCACCGCGCTCACATCATGCAGAAGTTACGCCTCTCGACCCGCGCCGAGCTCGTGCGCTACGCACTGGAGCGAGGACTGCTCGACAAGGCCCGCCGCGGCGAGGACGGCTTGACGGAGTAGCCGGGTTGAGGCCGGTCAGGCCGCGCGCGAGGCGAGCTCGAGCTTCGCCAGCCGCTCGGCTATCTCGGGCACTATCCCGGCCTGCGTGAGAGAGGCGATTCGCACGGCGTCGCCGTTCGAGCGCTCGAGCAGAAGCGTGGGCCTGCCGTCGAGCCGGCCGGTGAGATCGCGGTTGACGCGAATCGTCGCCAGATCTCGATAGACGAGGATGCAGACCGTCACGTGATCGCAGTCGCGCCCCTCGAGCCGCAGCCGGTCGCGGTCGAGCTCCAGCTTCCCGGCCACGGGCTCGCGGCCGTTTTCCTGCCAGACGACTCCATAGCTGTCCACGCAGGGATTGTGACCTTTGCGCCAAGCACACCCATCGTCCGCACCGCTGATTGGCAATGAGCAGAAACTACGCAAGCCGCCAAGCGGTTATTCGCCGCCGCAGCCGACATGCGCGGCTGCGGCTCACTGCGGCGTTCCGCCGGCCCGTACGCCCCGAACACTGATCGCAATTCCGGCCAGCCGACAACGCGTGTAGGAGCAGACGAGGCACAAGCGCCGTAGGCGCTACGACTCGTACAAACAGTCTCCCGGGGAAAGTCGCCAGACTTTCTCCGGCTACTACCAGCCCTTCAAAGGTGGGCCTTCGCGCACCGGCTCGACGCGGATGCGCGCGTCCACCGGGAGATAGCCCTCGGGCAGCGCGAACAAGGGGTTCAGGTCGAGCTCGACGATCTCGGGGCGGTCGATGGACAGCTTGGAAAGGCGCAGCATGAGGTCGATCAGCGCGCCGCGATCGGCCGGCGGCGCTCCGCGGAAGCCGTTGACCAGGCGATTGGTGCGGTCGCTCGAGACCAGTTCCTCGGCGTCTCGGGTGGTGATCGGCGCGATCCTGTAGGTCGTGCCGGCGATCAGCTCGGCGAACACGCCGCCGGGGCCGAGCCCTACCAGTGGCCCGAACAGGGTGTCCTCGACGACGCCGGCGAGCAGCTCGATCTTCCCGTCCACCTGCTGCTGGATCAGAGCCGGCAGACCGATCTTCTCGAGCGTCTGCTCCAGCTCCTCGTCGTCCGAGATGCCCAGCGCGACCAGGCCCTTGTCGCTCTTGTGCAACCCGGCCTCGGCGGCCTTGACGACGACCGGATAGCCGAACTCGTTGGCCGTCTTCAGCGCCTCCTCGCGATTGTCCGCGACGTGCTGCTTGACGAAGGGGATGCCGTAGGCGCCGAGCAGCCGCTCGATCTCGTCGGCGTGCAGCCAGCCGTCGTCATCGCGGGCAAGCGCCTTGCCGACAACGGCCTCGGCAGTGTCGAAGTCGATGCCCTCGAGCTCCGGCACGGTACCGAGAGGACGGCGCAGCCACTCGCCGCGCCTGGCGGCATGTCCGAGCGCGTGCGCGGCCGACTCGGGGAAGTTGAAGGAGACGGAAAGCGATCCGAAGACGCGATCGGGGCTGCCGGCGAAGACTGGGATGATCGGCTTGGTCGGCTTGTCCTCGGCCAGCACCTGCTCGATCGCCTCGACGATGCGCTCGGTCTTGACGCTGACCATCGGGATCGTCATGACGATCACAGCGTCGACGCGGGCATCGGCGAGCGCGATCCGCATCGCCTTGGTGAAAACCTCTCCGGTCGCCGTCCCGAGCATGTCGACCGGGTTTCGGACGGTCGCCTCGGCGGCGAGCAGCTCGCGTAGCTTCTGCTGGCTCTCCTCGGTCAGCTCAGGCAGGGTCAGGCCGGCCGCCTCGCAGGCGTCGGCGCAGACCACGGCCAGACCGCCGGCGTTGGTCACGATCGCCACCCTGCTTCCGGCGGGGAGCGGCTGACCGGCAATCAGGCGGGCCGTCTCGAGTAGCTCGGCGAAGGTCTCGGCACGGATCACGCCGGCCTGATGGAAGAGCGCCGTGGTGGCGGTCTCGGAGTTCGCGAGCGCCGCGGTGTGCGAGCTGGCGGCGCGGATGCCGGCCGTGGAGCGCCCGCTCTTCAGCGCCAGGATCGGCTTTTGCCGGGCCACGCGACGGGCGATGCGGGCGAACTTCTTCGGGTTTCCGAACGACTCCAGGTAGAGCAGGATGAGGTCGGTCGTCTCGTCGTCTTCCCACCACTCGAGCAGGTCGTTGGGCGAGACGTCGGCCGTGTTGCCGACCGAGACGAAGGCCGAGACACCGATACCGCGGGCGCGCGCCGCATCGAGCAAGGCGACGCCGAGCGCGCCGCTCTGCGAGGACAGCGCCAGCCGCCCCAGGGGAGGCTCGACGGCGCCGATGGTGGCGTTGAGGCTGGTAGCGGCGGAGGAGAGCCCGAGGATGTTCGGGCCGAGCAGGCGGCCGCCGTGCATGCGCACCAGCGCCAGCAGCTCTTCCTGCAGATCCTGTCCGTCGACGCCGACCTCGGCGAAGCCGGCGGAGATGACGGCGATGGCGCGAACGCCCTTGCGCAGCGCATCGTCGACCACGTCGAGCACGACCCGCGCCGGCGTACAGACGACGGCCAGGTCGATCGAGTCCTCGATCTCGTCGATCGAGCTGTAGGCGCGGACGCCGGCGACCGGGGTGGCGGAGGAGTTGACCGGATAGACGACGCCCTTGAAGCCCGCGTGCAGGATATTCCGGAACAGGTCGCCACCGACCGATCCTTCCCGCGCCGAGGCGCCGATGATGGCCACGCTGCGAGGAAGGAAGAAGGGCCGCAGCGAGGTGACGACCGCCTCGTGGTCTCTCGCCCCGACCCACTCGAGCAGATGCTCGGTCGGCGCGAGTGAGATCTCCATCTCGACGATGCCGCTGTCGAGCTCGCGGTGGAGGCTGAAGCCGCTCAGAGACAGCATCTCCAGCGCCTTCATGTTGTCGGCCTTGACCAGAGCGACGAAGCTGCGGATGCCCACCGCCGACGCGCGCGCGACGAGCTGGTTGAAGACCTGCGTGCCAAGACCGTGACCCTGAAGATGGTCGGCGACGACGAAGGAAACCTCGGCTCGATCGCGCTGGCGCAGGCGGTCGTAGCTACCGAGGGCAACGACCTCTTCGCCCTCGGCGCCCGCGCGGGTGGCGATCAGCGCACCCTGCTCGAGCCAGTCGCAGTCGACCATTCCCTCGAGCAGCGAGGCGTCGATCGAGGCGCGGCCGTGGAAGCGCTGGGTATAGCTCTCGGGCGAGAGGTTGCGCAGGAAGTCGACGACCGGATCGACCTCTTCGGCCAGTGGCGGCCGCAGCCGAACGGTGCTGCCGTCGCGAAGGATGACATCGGTAGGGCCTGAGAGCAGCTCGCGTGCGTGCGCTCTTTCGTTCAGTTCGCTCGCGGACTCGGGCTGCGCCTCCGCCGAGGAGACAGCGCTATCGGCGCTCTCTGACATTCTTCGCTCCTTACTCTCTTTCGCTTTCTATCGGGGCACCCGGCTGCGCGGCGCACTGCGGGAGAATCTCTCCGGGCCATTATCCGGAAAGAGTTGCTCTCCGAGCGCTCGCAGTCACGATATTCGCGAGCCGAGCCCTCTTTTTTATGGTACCTGCGCCGAGAGCGTCGATTCGGTTGATATCCCCTGGCTGAAACGGGCGCCGCGGCTTGGCCGTGCGCCTGCTCGGAACGAGGCACGAAAAGATCGCCGCCGCCTCGTGAGGCGGCGGCGATCTATCCCGAGACGATGCTTATCAGGGCTTCGACTGCGCCTGCTGCTGGATCTTGGCCAGCACGGTCGGATCGGCAAGCGTCGTGGTGTCACCGAGCTCGCGGTTCTCGGCCACGTCGCGGAGAAGGCGGCGCATGATCTTGCCGCTTCTCGTCTTCGGCAGCTCCTGCGTGATCACGACGCTGGCGGGCCTGGCGATCGGGCCGATCTTCTTACCGACGTGAGCGCGCAGGTCCTTGACGATCTCCTCCGTGCTCTCCGCACCACCCTTGAGCGTCACGAAGGCGACGATGGCCTGGCCCGTGATCGGGTCGGCGCGACCGCAGACGGCGGCCTCGGCGACCATCGGGTGGTCTACCAGCGCGCTCTCGATCTCGATCGTCGAGATGCGGTGGCCCGAGACGTTCATCACGTCGTCGACGCGGCCGAGCAGCCAGTAGTCGCCGTCCTCGTCAATGCGGGCGCCGTCGCCGGCGGCGTAGTTGCCCGGGAACAGCGACCAGTAGTTGGACAGGTAGCGATCGGGGTCGTTGTAGATGCCGCGCAGCATGGCCGGCCAGGGCTTGCGCAGCACCAGGTAGCCGCCACCGCCGGGCCCGACCTCGTTCGACGACTCGTCGTAGACGGCGGCGTCGACACCCGGGAAGGGCTTGCTCGCCGAGCCGGGCTTTAGCGTCGTGACGCCCGGCAGCGGCGTGATCAGGATCATTCCCGTCTCGGTCTGCCACCAGGTGTCGATCACCGGCACGCGATCTCCCCCGATGTGCTTGCGATACCAGGTCCAGGCCTCCGGGTTGATCGGCTCGCCGACCGTGCCCAGCAGCTTGATCTTGGAGAGGTCGTGCTTCTGCGCGTACTCCGGGCCCCACTTCATGTGCGAGCGGATGGCGGTCGGAGCCGTGTAGAGGGTCGTCACCCCGTAGCGCTCGCAGATGTCCCACCAGCGGTCCTTGTCGGGGAAGTCCGGTGTCCCCTCGAAGATGACCGAGGTGGCCTGATTGGCCAGCGGCCCGTAGACGATGTAGGAGTGGCCGGTGATCCAGCCGATGTCCGCCGTGCAGAAGTAGACGTCCTCGTCGGGCTTGAGATCGAAGATGTAGTTGTGAGTCGTCGCGACGCCGACCAGATAGCCGGCGGTCGTGTGGACGATTCCCTTGGGCTTCGCGGTCGTTCCGCTCGTGTACATGAGGAAGAGCAGATCCTCGGAGTCCATCGGCTCGCAGGGGCAGCTGGCGGGGTCGTCGGAGACGTCCTTGGCCACGTCGTCGAAGCGAACGTCGCGACCCTCCGTCCAGGCCACGTCGCCGCCGCTGTGGGTGACGACCAGCACCTTCTTCACGCTGGGCGTGTCGGCGATCGCGGCGTCGGCGATCTTCTTGAGCCCGAGCGGCTTGCCGCGCCGGTAGCCCTCGTCCTGGGTGATCATGACCTCGGCCTCGAAGTCGTTGGCCCGATCGGCCAGAGACTCGGACGAGAAGCCACCGAAGACGACGCAGTGCGGAGCGCCGAGGCGCGCGCAGGCCAGCATGGCGATCGGCAACTCGGCGATCATCCCCAGGTAGATGGCGACGTGCGTCCCCTTCTTGACGCCGACCGACTTGAGCACGTTGGCGAAGCGGACGACCTCGCTCTGCAGGTCGGCGTAGGTGATCGTGCGCCTGGTGTTTTCGAGCTCGCCCTCCCAGTAGAAGGCGACCTTGTCGCCGGCGCCCGACTCGACGTGGCGGTCGACGCAGTTGTAACAGACGTTGAGCTTGCCGCCGAGGTACCACTTGGCGTAGGGCATTTCCCACTCGTAGAGCTTGCTGTAGGGCTCGAACCAGGAGATACGCTTGCTCTCCGCATCCCAGAACTCGTCGAAGTCGCGCTCGTAGATATCGGCCTTGGCGTTGGCCTGAGCGGCGAACTCAGGCGACGGCGGGATGCGCAGATCGCCGTCCGCGGACATCATGTGGATGGCGTGCTCGCCCTGCTCGCTACTACTACCCATACTCGACCTCCTGGAGTTTCAAATCCCGACGTGTGCCCGACGTCATCTCGGCTGGCGAGGCGGCCTTCGGCCGATCGATTTTGATCGCTGAAAAGCCGCCCGAGTCAGTAAAAATGACCTGGTTTTCCTGCGGCGCAAAGGCTATCACTGGCCATCCGGGCGCCGCACCGTGGTCTGCGAGTGGAAAAGGTGCTCCCTCGTATAGCCCGCCGGCGAGGACGAAGAGATGAGCGCGCATTCGGTACCGTTGCTCCGGATTGACGACCCGCCGCGCCGGGGAAAAGCCGGCGGTGCGCCTCGCCTACTTCACCGATATCCACGATCGCTTCGAGGCCGTTACCGATGCGATGGGCGCGATCGGCGACATCGACCTGATCGTCATCGGCGGCGACATCACCAGCCGCGGCAGCGCCGCCGACGTGACGCGCGCGCTCGAGCTGTGGAAGCCGCTGGCTGCGCGCCTGCTGGCCGTCTCGGGGAACTGGGACTCCCCCGCCATCGACGCCGTGCTGGCCGAGCGCGGTGCGGCGCTGGACGGGCGCGGAGTCGTGCTTGGCGAGACCGGGCTCTGCGGCGCCTCGGGCTCGCCGTTCTCGGCCATCCACTCTCCCTACGAGCTCGAGGAAAAAGAGATCCTGCGCCGGCTCGAGCGGGGCTTCGCCGAGATCGAAGGCTGCCGCGTGCGCATCGCCTGCCCGCACACGCCACCCCTGAACAGCGCCTGCGACCGCATGTACGGCGGCGACCACATCGGCTCGAGCGCGGTGCGCTCGTTCATCGAACAGCGGCAGCCCGAACTCGTCCTCTGCGGCCACGTCCACGAGGCGCGCGGCTTCGACCAGATCGGAGCGACCAGGATCGTGAACCCGGGAGCGGCGCGCGACGGGCACTACGCGATCGTCGAGATCGAAGACGGCGAAGTTGGGGTATCGCTGGACGGCGACTAGCCCGGTGTCTATGAGGCCAAAGGCCTCGGGTTGCGCCTGGATCTCCCCGCGACTAATTAGTCCGTCTTTGTTGAACGTTCGCTCCATAGAGTTCCGTACGCCTCTCCGCGAGGGCCTCGCTCGAGGCCGAAGGGGGGTTGGTACATTCCGGCTCTGCAAGAGAAGACGATATCGATCTTCTTCTCTATAGTCCGGCCATGGCGCGCCTTCGCTTGCACTCGCTGGCGCTCACCGGGGTCGCGGTCGGGTTGGTTCTGTCGCTCGGGCTTGCGGGCTGCGGGTCGAGTGGCGCGGGGAACGGACGGGGCGAGAAGGTGACGGACCTGCACGCGCTCGCCCCCGACTACGGAACCTTCGGACTTGCCGCCTCGGGCAATGGAACTGTCGCACTCGCATGGATCGATGGCTCCGGCCACCTGAATCTGAGCGAGCTCAAGCCCGATACCTGGCACTGGTCGAAACCGGAAGTCATCGCCTCCTCGGATAGTTGGCCCGCCGACCAGCCGGAGCAAATACCTCTGGCCTACGACGGCTCGGGGCGGCTGCTCGTCGCCTGGACGACCGTCCAAGAGAGGAATGGTCCCTCCGACAGCGTGGTGACGGCACGCATTCGCGAAGCAGACGGAAAGTGGGAGCCCGCCGAGAAGATCGCCCGAGGACAAGCGGATGGAATCAACGTCTCGAGCGGCAAGAGGAGCTTCGCGCTCGGCTGGTACAACACCAGCATTGGAAGCGGCGACACTAATGCAGTCGCATTTCCAAACGTCTCGGGCTTCCGCATCTTGAAAGGAAGCAGGTGGCTTCCCTCGGTGCACGTAGGGGCCGAGGGAGAGCCCATCGAGGTGCAGTTCGTCGACCACGGGCGTCCGTTTGCTCTCTGGACACTCCCGATTGAACGCAAGCTGATGTACGCCTCGCTGCAGGCTAACGGGACGCTAAGCAAACCTCGGAAGCTATCGAACTCCGGAGGCTCCTTCTCTGCGTCCTTCGACGCCAATCAGGCTGTCGCCGGTTGGTACTACAACCACCATGCTTGGGCGTCGGTTTGGAACGGGAGGACGTGGACGAAGCCGAAGAAGCTGGGTCAGTGGTCGGACGACAGCGGGGCGCGCTCTCCGATCGCGACGACGATCTCACGAGGACGGGCGGCCGTCGTCTGGACGGAGGGGTGGGCGTACGCCCTGTGGCAGCACGGCGAGTGGACGCGGACTTACTCAATGCCGTCGACCAACTGGGGTGCGATCGGGGGGTGGGGCGTAAACGCCGCGTCTCTGCGCTCGAGCGACATCTTCCTCGCCGGATTCGGCGGAGTTCTACAGATCGTCCACGCTCGACCAGCGGGCGGGAGAACTCTCCGACACTATCCGATCAACGAGGGGGGATACATCGAATCAGGTCAGGCTTCAGCTTCGAGCGCGAGAGCTGTTGCGCTGGCGTGGTCGAGCGATATCGGAGGCTTCGGCGACAACCCGAACGAGCACCTCTTCGTCTGGGTCTATCGGTCGTAGAGGCAGACGGACGCCGCAACTCCCGCGGGGCTCTTACCGGTCAGCGAACTCGCCGAGTCTCAGGCAGAGAGTCGAATCCGTATCGCCCGAGAGAAACGAACTGGACTGTCCCGAGCCTGAGCGAGCGCTTAAGCTGAACCCCGAAGGAGTTGGCGGCGTTTTCGAAGCTGGAGGATGCTTTGCCGTCCGCAACGAGACTGCTGTCGATTCGTTTCCAGACTCCGCCACTTCGATAGTTGGTCCGTCCGCTGTAGAGCCGCGTGCGATAGTAGCCGACTCCGTTCGTGAAGGTGTCGCTCGAGGCGGTGCGCATCGAGGCGACCTCATGCCACGCCGGAGCCTTCGCGCCGGTTGCCGTCCCGCTCGGAAGCAGGGAGCACGAGATCGAGACAACGATCGCTGCGATCGCGAGCGGCAGGCGGCGTCGAGGAAGAGAGTGCATCAAAGGTCTATCGAGCGGGGGGACGGGGCGTGGAGACCCTAGAGGTGACCGTAAGGCAAAAGGTGCCCTGGGTCAAGAGGTGGCGCTCCGGGCCCGGCCCGAGTGAAGTTCGCTGCGACTTTCACCGGCTCGCAACGAAGAAGGAGTATGGAAAGCGAGTTCGGATTCGTTCGTTGGGTCATAGACAGCGGAGCTTCTGAACCGCATGGGGCTAGGAAGATTCGAATTCAGGCAGTCTCGCTTCCTCGGGCGGCGGCCCGCGAAAGGCCGACGCGAGTCCCAACCGGCGAAACAGCTGTCCAAAGAGAATCGCCTTCTCGCTTTCTCGGGGCGCCGCTGAGCGTGCGAGCCCGGAGAGCACAGTGTTTCCACACGGGCTCGTAGAGGATCGTGCGCTCAGCGGCGCCAGGCGGCCCGCGGGAGGCCGGCCGCGCCCGGCCGTACCGGGCCGCCGCCCGAGGAAGCGAGAATGGCGGAGGTCGGACTTGAACCGACGACCTACGGGTTATGAGTCCGTCGCTCTAACCAGCTGAGCTACTCCGCCTCAGCCGTAAGCGTACGCAAATACGCTTGCCGGCACCAAGGTTTTGCGTCTCCCGGCTCGGGTCATAGATTCCGGGAGATGGAGATGCGCGTTCTCGGCAGGACTGGGGTGCGGGTGAGCCCGCTATGCCTCGGCACGATGATGTTCGGCGCCTGGGGCAACCCCGACCACGACGAGTCGATCAGGACGATCCACCGGGCGCTCGACGCGGGTATCAACTTCGTCGATACGGCGGACGTCTACTCGCGTGGCGAGTCGGAGGAGATCGTCGGCAAGGCGCTCGCCGGCGGCCGGCGCGACAACGTCGTTCTGGCCACCAAGGTGCACGGAACGATGGGCGACGACCCGAACGAGCAGGGCAACTCGCGCCGCTGGATCGTGCGCGAGGTCGAGGCGAGCCTGCGCCGCCTCGGCACCGACTGGATCGACCTCTACCAGATTCACCGTCCCGATTCGTCCACCGCGATCGAGGAGACGCTGAGCGTTCTGACCGACCTCGTCCGCGCGGGGAAGATCCGCTACTTCGGCAGCTCGACCTTTCCGGCGCACGAGCTGGTCGAGGCGCAATGGGCCTCGGAGAAGCGCGGGCTCGAGCGCTTCGTCAGCGAGCAGCCGCCCTACTCGCTGCTGGTGCGCGGAGTCGAGGAAAGCGTGCTGCCGGTTTGCGAGCGCTACGGCATCGGCGTGATTCCCTGGAGCCCGCTGGCGGGCGGCTGGCTCTCGGGCCGCTATCGCAAGAACGCGGAGCTGCCGAGCACGCACCGCGCGAAGATGATCGCTCAGCGCTACGACATGTCGCTGCCCGCGAACCAGGCCAAGCTCGAAGCCGCCGACCGGCTCGCCGCGCTGGCCGAGGAGGCGGGAATGTCGCTCGTGCACATGGCGCTCGCCTTCGTACTGGAGCATCCGGCCGTGACGGCGGCGATCATCGGCCCGCGCACGCTCGATCAGCTCGAAACTCAGCTCGGCGCCGTCGACATCAAGCTCGACCGGCAGCTGCTCGATCGCATCGACGAGATCGTCCCGCCCGGGACGACGTTCAACCCGATCGATCGGGGCTGGACGCCGCCCTCGCTCGCTTCGGCCGAGTTGCGCCGGCGAAGCCCTTCCTGATCGAACCGGTCAGCGGTACGGCAGCACATCGGGCCAGCCGCGCTTGCTCGGGGTTCGGGCGGCTTTCCCCACCCACCACCCCCCACCCTCCCCGGGGATTTCCCCGGGGCTCCCTCGGGGCGGGGAACGGTAGCGAGAAAGTGCGCTCGAAAATGCGCCGGCTTCGTGCCGAATCTGTCGGCGGAGTTCAGGTCGCCGTTCGGCCAGCGGTACGGAAAGCGAGATAGGGCTGTCAGCGAAGCGGCGTCAGGGAAAGCAAGCGCAGGCTGAGATCCTCGTGGTACTTGACGCGGCCGACCCACATCTTGCGACTGGTGCGGCTGCGCAGCTCGATGCGCAGCGGGAGCGCGGTGGCGGTGTCGAGCCACCATTCGATCGATTCGCTTCCACTGTCGCGCGAGCGAATCGTGAGGTCGGTGCTGACGCGAATCGCCTCGACGCGGCGCCCCGCGATGTCGAGCGCCCCGTGGTCGATGATGCGCGTCTCGCCGACCTCCAGATTCCGGCTCGAGCGGCAGCTGAACGGCGTGGTCGTTCCGTCGACGGGCTTCTTCGGGATGAGAACGCGATCCGTGCAGAGGTAGACCGAGTGATCGCTGATGTTGTAGAAGGCGTGCCGCTCGTCCGAGACACGAAGCTCGACTCCGGCAGGCGTCGAGCAGAAGGTCCAGGTCGTCGAGCGCTTTTCGAGCGCGGCCCAGCGCAGCCGGATTCCGCAAGGCACTTCGATCGCCGTGATGCTCGTCCGGGCCGGGTAGACGTGCCGGGCGCCGCCGAGGGCGTTCACCGACTCGCTGCCGTTGGTGGCGTAGATGTAGACGCCGTTCAGCCCGCTCGAGCCGTGCTTGCCCGCCCGGAAGAGGCGAAGCGCCTGCGAGATCGACGCGGCCTGGCTCGAATCGCGCAGGAAGAAGCCGCCCGTCCAGCCGGCCGTGATCAGCAGGGCGATGCCAAACAGGGTCAGGCCGATCTTCCTTCGCCGGCTAAGGCGCCAGACGCGCTTCATTCGTGGCACCATAACCCCTCTACCCGATCGGCGAGGCCGTCCCTCGTGTACCGGTGCGTTTGCGGCTGTCGGCGCGGGATAGCTACTCTCGGTGTACGTTCTGGAGAACGCTCTGATGGCACAAGAAACCAGCTCCGTAGACAGGCCGCGCGTCGGCCCTTCTTATCTTCCCGTCCAGGATCGCCTGAAGACGTGGAGCGAGTTCACCACCCTGCCCTCCGAGCAGGTGCTGAGAGAGCAGGCCGGGCGCTGCATCGATTGCGGCATTCCCTACTGCCACGCGATCGGCTGCCCCGTAGAGAACCTGATTCCCGAGTGGAACGAGCTCGTCGCCCATGAGGACTGGCACGAAGCCTTCCTGCGCCTCGACGCGACCAACAATCTGCCCGAGATAACCGGACGCATCTGCCCCGCGCCCTGCGAGGCGGCCTGCACCCTCGCCGTCAACACCGACGCCGTCACGATCGAGCAGGTCGAGCTGGCGATCATCGAGCGCGCCTGGGCCGAGGGCTGGGTCGTTCCTCTGCCGCCCGAGCGCCTGAGCGGACGCAGCGTCGCCGTGGTAGGGAGCGGACCGGCCGGGATCGCAGCCGCCCAGCAACTCCGCCGCGCCGGGCACGAGGTGACCCTGTTCGAGCGCTCGCAAAAACTGGGCGGGCTGCTCCGCTACGGAATTCCCGATTTCAAGCTCGAGAAGCGAATCATCGACCGGCGCCTGGAGCAACTCGCAGCCGAGGGCGTTCAGTTTCGAACCGGCGTGGCGGTGGGCGACGATCTCTCCGCCGGCGAGCTGCGCGAGCAGTTTGACGCCGTCCTGCTTGCACTCGGAGCCGGTCAGCCGCGCGACCTGGCGGTGCCCGGCCGCGAGCTGGATGGAACTCACTTTGCGATGGACTTCCTGGTGCCGGCCAACCGCTTCGTCGCGGGCGAGATCGACGCAAGCGAGGTCATCTCGGCGAAGGACAAGGCCGTGCTCGTGATCGGCGGCGGCGACACCGGCTCGGATTGCGTCGGTACCGCCAACCGGCTCGGCGCCCGGTCGGTGCATCAGATCGAGATCCTGCCCAAGCCGCCGGAGTGGACCGAGCCGGGCAACCCGAACTGGCCCTACTGGCCGAACATCCTGCGCAGCTCGAGCTCGCACAAGGAAGGCTGCGAGCGCGACTGGTCGCTGACCGCACGAAGTCTCTCCGGCCGGGATGGACACGTTCGCGCGGCCGAGTTGGTGCAGGTCGAGTGGAAGCCGTCCGCGAGCGGCGGCGCTCTCAGGCCCGAGGAAGTCCCCGGCAGCGCCATCAGCGTCGAGGCCGATCTCGTTCTGCTGGCGATGGGCTTCGTCCACGTCGAGCACTCCAAGCTGGTGAAGGATCTCGGGCTCGAGCTGGACGGGCGCGGCAACATCGCCTGCTCTGGCTATGCGACCTCGGCGCCCGGCGTTTTCACGGCCGGCGACGCGCACAACGGAGCCTCGCTCATCGTCACCGCCGTTCATCACGGCCGCGCGGCTGCGGCGGCGATCGACGGCTTCCTGAGCGCCTAGCCTTCCGCGCAGATCGTCTGGATCCGCCTCTCTAGCGCGGGCGAGCGCCGCGGACGGACGTTTCGGCGGCGGCTGAGCGGCTAATAGAAGCCCGATGAGAGCAGCCTCGGCGCGCAAAGCCCGTGGAGCGGTAGCGCATGCTCCAGTTCGGAGCACGCCCTGATGACCGCGCTGGCCGTCTTCGGTCGCAGCTCGCGGCGGTCCGGCCGGTTGAGCAAGGGTTCGCACGGTGCCGAGATTCGCCTGGAACAGGTGAGCAAGCGCTATCCGGGCAGTGAAGCCGATGCTGTCTCGAATCTCTCGCTGACCGTCCGGGCCGGAGAGCTGTGCGTGCTCGTCGGTCCGTCGGGCTGCGGCAAGACGACGACGCTTCGGATGATCAACCGCCTGACGGCGCTCGACTCGGGCGAGATCAAGATCGACGGCCGCAGCACGCGCAGCGCAACCGTCACAGAACTGCGGCGTGGCATCGGCTACGTGATCCAGGAGGGCGGGCTGTTTCCGCACATGACCGTCGCCGGCAACATCGGCACCGTGCCTCGGCTGCTCGGCTGGCCGCGCAACGAGGTGAAGAGAAGGGTCTCCGAGCTGCTCGAGCTGGCCGGTCTCGACCTTTCTCTGGCCGAGCGCTATCCGGTCGAGCTCTCCGGCGGTCAGCGCCAGCGCGTCGGCCTGGCTCGGGCACTGGCCGCCGATCCACCGCTGCTGCTGATGGACGAGCCCTTCAACGCGCTCGACCCGGTGGTGCGCGAGCGCCTGCAGGACGAGTTGCTGCGCCTGCATCGGGAGCTGGCCAAGACGATCGTCTTCGTCACGCATGACGTGGACGAGGCGATCAAGATGGGCAACCGCATCGCGATCCTGCGGCAGGGCGGCGTGCTCGCGCAGTACGACACCCCCGACTCGATCCTGGCCCGGCCCGCGAACGAGTTCGTGCGGCAGTTCGTCGGTGAGAACCGGGCGCTGCGGCGGCTGGCGCTGCGGCGCCTCGATGAAATCGAGCTCGCTCCCAGCGCGAAGGCCGCCGGCAAGCTCCCGATCGTCTCCGCCGCGGCGACGGTGCGCGAGGCCGTCTCGCTGATGATCGAGAGTGGTGCGAAGGCGCTCACGGTGGTGGATGAAAACGGCAAGGCGCGCGGATCGATCCACTTCGACGACGCGGCCAGGTTGCTGCGGTGATCGCCGCCGAGACAGCCGCAAGCGGGCCGGTGATCCCCAACTTCGGCGGCGGAAGCAGATGCGTCGTCGAGAACCACACGTTCTGCTGGAGCTGGGTGAATGCACACTGGGGAGACACGCTGCAGCCGGCGCTCGTTCAGCATGTCGAGCTGACCGGGATAGCGGTCGGGATCGGCTTTGCGATCGCCTTCACGACCGCGCTTCTGGCCTACCGGCGCCGCTGGCTGTCGGGGCCGATCGAGGGCTTTTCGGCTCTCCTCTACACCATCCCGAGCCTGGCTCTGTTCCAGATTCTGGTGCCCTTCACCGGCATCACGACGACGACGGTCGAGGTGGCGCTGGTGGCCTACACGCTGGTGATGCTCTTTCCGAACATCGTGGCCGGGCTGAATGCAGTACCGGCCGAGGCGCTCGACGTGGCGCGGGCGATGGGCTTCACGCGCCGGCAGACGCTGCTGCGAGTCGAGCTGCCGCTGGCGCTTCCGGCCATCGTCGCCGGTCTCAGAGTAGCCGTCGTCTCGACCGTGAGCCTGGCGACGATTGCCGCCTTCCTGCTTCCGAAGGGGCTCGGTTACCCGATCTTCCTGGCTCTGAAGGAGCCGTCGCCGTTTCGCACCGAGATCTACTCCGCCGGTGCGCTCGCGGTCGCGCTTGCGCTGACGGCCGATCTGCTGCTCGTCGCGGCGCGGAGAGTTCTCGCCCCCTGGGCACGAAGGAGCGCCGCGTGACGGCCGCCGTCAACCTGCACACGTTTCTCGACGCCTTCCGCTTCATCGCAGAGAACTGGAGCTTCCTGCTCGGCAAGGCGGCGCAGCAACTCGAACTGGCGGGAGCGGCACTCGGCCTGGCGATGGCGATCGTCCTTCCGCTCGGGATCGTGCTCGGTCATCTTCACCGTGGCTCGACACTCGCCATCGCCGGTTCGATCGCGGGCCGCGCACTGCCGGTGCTGGTGCTGATCGCCGTCTTTCTGACCGTGCTCGGGATCGGCTTCGTCAACAACATGGTCGCGCTCGCCGTACTGGCCAGCGGCCCGATCCTGACCAACTCCTACGAGGGGGTCGCGCGCGTCGAGGCGAGCGTCGTCGATGCCGGCCGCGCCTCGGGCATGAGCGGTGCCGACGTGCTGCGCAAGCTGGAGCTTCCGCTTGCTCTGCCGCTGTTGGCCGCGGGCGTGCGCGTGGCCGCCGTGACCGTGGTCGCCACGGCGCCGATCGCGGCGATCGCGGGCGGCGGCGGACTCGGCGACGTGATCGTGAACCAGGCCGGCTACGGCTTCGATGGGGTGCTCGGCGCCTCGATCTGCGCGATGGCCCTGTCGGTCTTCGCCTACGCCCTGTTGAAGGTCCTGGAGCGAGCGATCACTCCGCCGGGCCTTCGCCGCTTGGTTGCGCTCGAAAAGGGGAACAGACCGCGAGAGCCGGTTCCCATCGCCGCTCTCGGAGCCGAGATAGAGGAGGAGTCATGAAGAAGTCCCAGATCAGGACCGTCATCGTCGCTGCGGCCTTAATCTCGCTGTTCGCGCTCGCGCCGGGCCTCGACCGCACGCCCGCTGCGGGAGCAGCGCCCAGCGCCGCCGCCGCCAAGCCGCAGATCGTGCTCGGTACGAAGAACTTCACCGAGGAGTACATCCTCGGCCAGCTCTACAAGCAGGCGCTCGAGGCCAAGGGCTTCCACGTCTCCTACAAGGAAAACATCGGCTCGACCGAGATCATCACGACCGCGCTCGACAGCGGCAAGATCAACACCTATCCCGAGTACACGGGCGAGATCGTCCAGGACGTCTTCCACACGAAGACCCTGCCCGCGACGGCCGGCGCGACCTACCAGCTGGCCAAGAAGCTCGAGAGCAAGCACGGCAACGCACTGCTCAAGCGCACTCCCTTCTCCGACACCAACGTCGTCGTGGTGACCAAGGCGACCGCGGCCAAGTACGGCTTGAAGGCGATCACCGACCTTCAGAAGATCCCGGGTGCCAAGCTCGGCGGGCTGCCGGAATGCGCGACTCGCGCCAACTGCCTGATCGGCCTGCGTAAGGTCTACGGGCTGAAGAAGCTCGGCTTCGTTCCACTGGCGGGCATCAGCTCCTACGCCGCGCTCAACGCGGGCACCGTGCCGGTGGCGATCGGCTTCTCGACCGACCCCGTGCTCGGCAAGGGCTCCAAGTACGTCGTCCTGCCCGACGTGAAGCACCTGTTCGGCTTTCAGAACATCGCACCGATCGTCTCGCAGAAGCTGATGAGCGCCTACGGGCCCAAGCTCGCCCAGACGATGAACGCCGTCAGCCCGCTGTTGACCACACCGGCGATGATCGCCATGAACAAGGCCGTCGCGGTCGACAAGCAGTCGCCGCAGGCGGTGGCCAAGGCTTTCCTGAAGGCCAATCACCTGCTGTGAGCCGATCGTGACCAAGCACGTCGTCATCATCGGTGGAGGTTCCTCGGGCGAGCACTTCGTGGGCGCGCTCAGGCGCCGCGACGAAGACATGCGGATCACACTGGTGGAGCGCCGGCTGGTGGGCGGCGAATGCTCCTACTGGGCTTGCATGCCGACCAAGACGATGCTGCGCGCGCCGGAGGCGATCAGCGCCGCCCGGCGCGCGCGCGGCGTTTCGGCCGACGACTGGAGGCTCGATCTGAGCGCCGTCTTCGACTGGCGCGACGCCAACGCGTCGGGCCGCGACGACAAGGGTCAGCTCGAGTTTCTGGCCGACCAGAAGGCCGACTTCCTGCGCGGCGAGGCCACGGTGCTCGAGCCGGGCCTGGTCAGCGTGGCGGGAAGCGAGCTCCGCTACGACGAGCTGGTGATCGCAACCGGGTCGGAGACCGCCGTCCCGCCGATCGCCGGCCTGGCGGAAGCCGGTTACTGGACGAATCACGAGGCCACCGAGACGCGAAGCGCTCCCGCCTCGCTCGTCGTCCTCGGCGGCGGTCCGGTTGGCTGCGAGATGGCTCAGTTCTTCGCCCGCGCGGGCAGCTCGGTCACGATCGTGCAGCGGGGCGAGCGGCTGCTGCCGCGGATCGACGCCGACGCGGCCGAGCTGGTGGCCGCCGCGCTGCGCAAGGACGGCGTGCGCGTGCTGACCGAGACGGAGCTCACCGGAGCCGAGCCCGGATTGCGGCTCCAGCTGAGCTCGGGCGAGACCCTCGAAGCCGAGCGGATACTCGTGGCCACCGGCAGGCGCCCGCTCGTGAGCGGGCTCGGCCTGGAGAAGCTGGGCCTGGAGATCGGCCGCCGCGGCATCAGCGTGGACGAGCGGATGCACGCCGCCGCCAACGTCTGGGCGATCGGCGACGTGACCGGAGTCGCGCTCTTCACGCACGTCGGCAAGTATCAGGCGCGAATCGCAGCCGCGAATATCGCGGGCGGCTCGGCTCGCGCCGACTACCGCGCGCTGCCCGCGACGGTGTTCACCGATCCGCAGCTGGCCAGCATCGGGACGCTCGACGGCGACGGTCTGGTCAGCTCGCGCTGGGAGCTCGCATCGACTCCGCGCGCCTACACCTACCAGGATCCCGTGGAGCCCGGCTTCGTCAAGCTCGCGCTCGACCCGAAGCGGCGCGTGCTGGTTGGAGCGGTCGCGGCCGGTCCCGAGGCGGGCGACTGGCTACAGCAGCTGACGCTCGCCATCCGGGCGGAGGTTCCGCTCGACGTGCTGCTCGACGTCATCCCGCCCTATCCGACCTTCTCCGAAGCCATCTTCTTCGCGCTGCAGGGGCTCGAGAAACAGCTCTCCTGAGCCCGCGGTGTCCGACACCGTTCGGCGTCAAGGGGGAACTCGCGCAAGGATGTGCCGCTTTACCCACAGACCGCCGGCTTCGGGGCAAACGAGACTTCGGCTATTTCGCCGCCAAGCAGGAATTTTGCGCTGACCGCCGCGACTTCAACCTATTTCTTGGGGATGAATAGCGACACTTCCGGCACACCGAGATCCTTGACAGAAATCGGTGTCGGACACCGGGGGGAATTGGGCGCCTGATTGCTTGCCTTCGCTCACCGTGCCCCTTGCGACATAGCTCTCTGTGCGGTCGCTCGAGAGCGGGATGCCCCGCAGGCGCGTTCACCGAGCCCGCTCGCGCCGGGAACGTTTCGCCCGAACGGCATTCGCGCAGACAGAAAGCGGGAGTGGGGATCAAAATCGGCCGACTCGAGTTCGGCCAGGAAGGCGGCCAGAGATGCGCGCGATCGTGGTTCGGAAAGCCGGCGGACCGGAGGTGCTCCGAATCGAGGAGGTACCGGATCCGGTGGCCGAGAAGGGATACGTACTGGTGCGTGTCGCGGCAGCGGCCGTTAATCACGTTGACATCAGCCAGCGCGCAGGTATGGGCGCCACGCTGCCTTTCACACCGGGCTTTGACGCCGCGGGAACGAGGGTCGATAACGGCGAGCGAGTGATCGTGAGCGGACAGATCGGCTGCTATGCGGAGCTCGTCTCCGCACCGGAGGAGTTCGTCTACTCGATTCCCGACACACTCGATGTGGTCGAAGCGGCCGCGCTCGGAGTCACCTATCGAACCGCCTGGGCCGCGCTCGAAGCGGGCGGGCTCGAGGAAGGCGGCACATTGCTCGTCCAGGCCGGTTCGAGTGGAACCGGTCAGGCCTGTATCGACATCGGCCGCTCGCTGGGCGCGAAGGTCTACGCGACCGCGAGCAACGACAAGCTCGACCGTCTGCGCGTCCTCAGCGCAGAGCCGCTCGCCTACGACGACCCGCGCATCGGGGAGCTGGAGGCGGACGTCGTCTTCGATCCCGTCGGCGCCGAGACCTACGAGAACAGCCTCAACGCGCTGAAAAGCGGAGGCAAGCTGGTCACGCCGGGCGCTCTGGGAGATCCAATCGCGCCCGTCAATCTCTGGACGCTCGTCTCCAAGGGCGCAGCGATCATCGGCGTCGGAGCGGCCGCGGTCAGTCACGAGCGATTTGAGCAGCTGATCGACCTCGCCGGCCGCGGCAAGCTTCAACCGGCGGTCGATCGCGAGCTACCGCTCGAAGAGGCGGCCGAGGCGCACCGGCTGATCGAGCAGCGACGCATCTTCGGGAAGATCGTGCTCAAGACGTGACGCCTATCGCGGCGCCTCGCGAGCCAGGCCTCGCTTCGCGAGCCAGGCCTCTAGATGAGCGCGGCGGCTTGCATGTTCTCTTCGAGATGCGCAAGCGAGGAGGTGCCGGGGATCGGCAGCATCACGGGCGAGTGGCGAAGCAGCCAGGCCAGATCGTCCGCGGGCGAGCTCGACGAGCCCGCGGCGAGCGGGAACCACGGGATGAAGGGGATGCCACGCGCCTCGCAGTCCTGCAGCACGTCTTCCGAGTGACGGTCGGAGGCGTTGTAGCGGTTCTGCACCGAGACGACGTTCGCGACCTTCTCCGCGCGCTCGAGCTCGGCGAGCGAGAAGTTGGAGACTCCGATGTGGCGGATCTTTCCTTCGCCCTGCAGCTCGACGAGTGCCGCCAGCGACTCCTCCAGCGGCACCTGCGGATCGACCGTGTGGAACTGGTAGAGATCGATCCGGTCAAGGCGCAGGCGCCTGAGCGAGCCGTCGCAGGCCGCGCGCAGATGCTCGGGCCGTCCGTCCGGGCTCCAGCGGTCGGGCCCAGATCGCGTGAAGCCGCCCTTGGTCGCGATCACGAGGCCTTCGGGATAGGGATAGAGCGCCTCGGCGATCAGCTCCTCGCTCACCTCCGGCCCGTAGGAGTCGGCCGTGTCGATGAAGTCGACACCCAGCTCGACGGCGCGGCGGAGCACGTCTATCGCCTCGCGCGGGTTCGCCGGCGGCCCCCAGATTCCCGGCCCGGTGATTCGCATCGCGCCGAATCCGAGCCGCGAAACCTCGAGCTCGCCTCCTATTGCGATCGTCCCAACCGCCATCTCGCGTCACCGGTTCCCGCTTCGAAGAATCTGAATCCCTGTACCCCACCGTCTCGAGCGGAACGTCGAGGTCACGCTCGAAGCGCTCGTTTGACGCGGAAGCTCTCGGCGCGCTCAGAGCCTAGGCAGCGTCGAGCACGCGGAGAGCCGAGCCGGCCCTCTCGAGCCGCTCGGCCACCAGCTCGAACACGTTTTCGTCGCGGTTGTAGTCGGGCCCGAAATCGGGCGCCGCATTCACCTCGAGCACGCAAAATCCCTCTCCGGGCAGCGGCATGATGTCGACGACGGCCAGGTCGAGGCAGGTCATCTCAACCGCCTCGAGCGCCATTCTGGCGGCGCGCGGCTCGATCGTCTCGGCGATGCGCTGCGCGCCGCAGGAGACGTTCGTCCGCCACTCGCCGTCGATCGCCCGTCGCCGCACGGCGCCGATCACGATTCCGCCCGCCACCAGCACGCGCAGATCGAATCCGATCGGCGGAACGAGCTCCTGCGCGATCGCTCCGCCGCGCCGGCGCCAGGGACGCTCGGCCAACTCGCGCTCGAGCCGGAGCAGCGTCGGCTCGTCGTCCACCCGGAAGACGTCGGCGCCCCAGCTGCCGAAGCGCGGCTTGAGCACCAGCGGCAGCATCGAGGCCAGCTCACGCCAGTCGTCGCCCACGAACACTGTGCGCGGCGTCGGCACACCGCCGTTCTCCAGCAGGCGCGCGGTCAGCAGCTTGTCGTGTCCGGCCAGAAGCGCCTCCGGACGGTTGAGAATGCGCACTCCCCGGCGCTCCAGCTCGACCAGGTCGGACAGCCCGGGCTCGACGGCGTCGAGGCTGCGGCGTACGTCGAGCCGCGCCAGAGCGACGTCGCCGTGCCCGAGAAAGCCCGGCGCCTCGCGCGGGCTGAGGATCCCGTAGCACCCGCCTCGCCAGGCAGACGCCAGGGCGGTGTTGGTCTCGGTAGAGGAGTGGGCGACTATCGCGAAGGCCATGAGCATGAGCTTGCCACTCAGCACTCGTTCTGAGGGGCACCGTCACCGGGTTGTTTCAGCTTCGCGGCCAAGTTGTCACTAAAGCGGGCGCCGATCGCAGAACGTGCGCTTCGATGCCTAGAATCAACCCGATGGCAGCGAAACCCAACCGCCCGCAGTATCCCGAGTACTTCATGAACATCGCCATGGCCGTGCGCGAGCGGGCCAACTGCCTGGGTAGCCGCGTGGGAGCCGTGCTCGTGCTGGGCCACCGCGTGATCGCGACCGGCTACAACGGCACGCCCTCGGGCATGACCAACTGCGACGAGGGCGGCTGCGAGCGCTGCTCGAACCGGGAGCACTACGAATCGGGCACCGCCTACGACATCTGCATCTGTGTCCACGCCGAGCAGAACGCGCTGCTCTCGGCCGCGCGCTACGGCCCTCCGATCGCCGGCGCCGACCTCTTCACCACCACGCGTCCCTGCTTCGGCTGTACGAAGGAGCTGCTGCAGGCGCAGATCAACACCGTCTACTACCTGCACGAATGGAGCCATCCCGACGAGCGGCTGAGGAAGGAATACGAGCGCTTACAGAAGCGCTTCCCCGGCGGTGTGAAGAAGGTCGAGATGCTCGATCCGCGCGAGGAGTGGGCGTGCGGGCGAGCTAGCTCCTGAGCTTGCGGATAAACCCCGCCAGCACGAAGAGCCCGATATAGAGAGCGGTCATCCAGTAGAACGGCTCGACGCTGTGCCCGCGCGCATACTCCACCAGCGCGGTCACCGAGACGGCGACGAAGAGCGCGAACCCGGCGAAGGCGCCGGCGAGCACTCCGATCGCGTCCAGACGCTCGTCGTAGCGGCGCAATCTCCCGCTGCGAGCGGCGGCGAATGCGAGAGCGGCGATCAGGACGATCACCGGGATCACGCCGGTCGCGTTCGCCGAGGTGCGGTGAATCGCTATGGCCGCGGTCGCGATTCCGAGGGCCACGAGCACGCTCAGCACGAGCAACCTCGTCTTCATCTGCTTCGACATCTACTTTCCTTCCTCGATAGTTCCCCGCTCGAATTCCAAGGTAGCCTCCGCTCGCCGGCCGATGTCTCAGCGCCGGAAACTGCGTGCGATCGCTAACAGGACGTACACGCCCACCCACAACCCCGAGAGCCAGTAGTAGGGCTCACCGCTGTGGCCGCGCGCAAACTCCACCAGGAAGACCACGAAGATGACCAGGAACATGGCGACCCCGGCCCAGGCGCCTGCGAACAGCCCGATCTCGTCGCTGCGCTCGTCGGTGTCGAAAAGCTGGCGGCGAAGGGTCTTGCTGCGATCGGCCAATAGCAGGAGGAGCGCGATCACAGCTATCAGCGCGAGCCCTCCAAGTGCTTTGCCGTGATCGCCGCGCACCCACGTTGCCGCGAAATCGCCGCCGCCCAGGACGCACAGCGCACTCAACACGAGTAGCTTCGTCTTCGTTCGCTTCGACATCTATTTTCCTTCCGTGAATAGTTCTTCGACGAGCGTTCCGAAGTAACGCGCCAGCGCGAGTGCCAGGGGCAGAGAGGGCGTGTAGCGCTCCTGCTCGATCGAGTTGATCGTCTGGCGCGAGACATCGACCAGATCGGCCAGCTGACCCTGTGACAGCCCCGCCTTCTCTCGCATCTCACGTACGCGGTTCTTCATCTCTGTCAAGTTAGCTTTACATACCGTTGCTGTCAAGTCAGCTTTACACAGAGAGACGCCATCGCGCTTGTTCGCAATCTCGCCGACCGGGTATCCAAAGCTTGTTGGAAGGAGGAGAGATGAAAATAGGAATAGTCGGCGCGGGCAACATCGGTGGCACGCTGGCCAGGCTCTTTACACGGGCCGGTCACGAGGTCGCGGTGGCGAACTCGCGCGGGCCCGAGACGCTGCAGGATCTGGTGGCGGAGCTGGGCCAGAGGGCGCGGGCCGTGACGCCGCTCGAGGCGATCCGGTTCGGCGAGGTCGTGGTCGTCTCGGTTCCGTTCGGCCGCTACCGCGAGCTGCCGCCCGAGAACACCGAGGGCAAGATCGTGATCGACACGAACAACTACTACCCGCAGCGGGACGGGCACTTCGAAGGTCTCGATTCTGATCGAACGACATCGAGCGAGCTGCTGCAGGAGCACCTGAAGGGCGCGCGGGTCGTCAAGGCCTTCAACGCCATCTACTGGATGCACCTGCGCGAGCGCGGCCGCCCGGCGGGCGACCCGGAGCGGATCGGCATCCCGATCTCGGGAGACGCCGAGGAGGCCAAGCGCGTCGTCGCCGGGCTGATCGACGAGATCGGCTTCGAAGCGGTAGACGCCGGCAGCCTCGCCGAGGGCGGGCGCAAGCACCAACCGGGAACACCCGTGTACACGGCCGACCTGCGCGCGCCGGAGCTGCGCGAGAAGCTGCGGGAGAAGCAACCGGCCTGATCGATTCGGCGCCTGTTTCGGCGGGCGCCTGAAAGCCGCATGCGGATGCCGGTGGGCGCGGCGTCGCGAGCGCGCTCCGAGAGTGCGCCGAACGAACCGAGCCGCTGGTATCCGCGGGCCGGCGCGGCCCTCAGTCGAGGATCTCGCGCACAGCCTGCGCGATCGCCAGTGCAACCGCGCGATGCCCGGCCGGATTCAGGTGAACGCCGTCGGCATCGTCGTAGGCCGTGACGGCGGCGAGATCGACGAGCGGCACCCCGACCTCCTCGGCGGCGATGCGGAAGCAGCGGAGGAGATCTTCGGCCTTGGCCGAGGCGCCCGAGAAGGTGTCGACGATCGAGCTGGTGTCGCCGATTCGCGGCAGCGAGCAAAGAAGTGCGGCGGGCGCTCCATAGGCGGGCCCGGACTCGCTTCTCAAGGCGAGCTGCACCAGCGAAGCGGCGCCGCGCGCGATGTCCAGCGGTGGCAGCGGGTAGCGGTCGCCGAGGTCGTTCGTCCCGAGAAAGATCACGACCAGATCGAGCGGCTGATGAGAGTGCAGGCAGGGAAGCAGGTACTCGCGCCCGTTCCGGTAGGGCTCGAGCGGGTTGTCGAGCACGGTCGTTCGACCGCTCAACCCTTCCTCGATCACCCGGTATCCCGCTCCGAGCTCGGCCTGCAGCACGCCCGTCCAGCGCACCTCCAGGGGAAAGCGCTCGCCCTCGCTTCCGGGCACGAAGCCCCAGGTGTTCGAGTCGCCGTAACAGAGAATCGTCCTCGGCATGGCGTGAAGATATCGATCTGGCCGCGGCGGCGCTCGTGCGACGAGCCGTCGCCGGAGGATGGACGCGGGGCGAAGGCAGTCGATTCGACGATGCGAGCCGGGGATTTAGTTTAGGTTTCGGAGCTGGGACGATACGGAGCGCGCTCGCGCCACGAGCGGCCGGAGTCGCCGCCGGAGGATGAGATGGCGAACCGCAGCGATAGCAACCGCAGGGTCACGATCAGCGACATCGCAGAGCGCGCCGGGGTGTCGAAGGGCGCCGTCTCGCTTGCCCTGAACGGCCGGCCGGGCGTCTCGGACGAGACGAGGAAGCGCATCCTGGCGATCGTGGCGGAGCTCGGCTGGTCGCCGAACCGAGCCGCGCGCGCGCTCTCGGCCGCACGAGCGGGCGCCTGCGGGCTCGTGCTGGCGCGACCTGCACGGATGCTGGCCCTGGAGCCCTTCTTCGTCGAGCTGATCTCGGGCATCGAGTCGGAGCTCTCCGAGCGCTCGATCGCGCTCACGATTCAGCTAGTGCACGACGTCGAGCAGGAGATCGCCGTCTACCGGCGCTGGTGGGCCGAGCGGCGCGTGGACGGAATCTTGATGGTCGACCTGCGCCGGGACGATCCGCGCATCGGCGAGCTGCGCCGGCTCGGAATGCCGGCCGTCATCGTCGGCGGGCCCGTGCCGGACGATGCACTGCCGGCTGCCTGGCACGACGAGGCCCCGGTCGTCGCCGACGTCGTTCGCTACCTGGCCAAGCTCGGGCACACGAAGATCGCCCGCGTCTCGGGCCTCACCGAGTTCGTGCACACGGCCACGCGCACGACCGCGTTTCTCGACATCAGCGCCCAGCTGGGGCTCACCGCGGAGGTGGTCGAGACCGACTTCGCGCCCGAGAGCGGCGCCCGCGCCACGCGCAAGCTCCTGTCCGAGCCCGAGCCGCCGAGCGCCATCGTCTACGACAGCGACCTGCTTGCCGTCACGGGCCTCGGCGTCGCGCATCAGATGGGCTTCTCGGTTCCGGAAGACCTCTCGATCATCGCCTGGGACGACTCGCTGATGTGCGGCGTCGTGCATCCCCCGCTCACGGCGGTGACCCGCGATATCCCGGCCTACGGCGCCGCCGCGACCAAGCTCCTGCTCGCCACGATCGAAGGCCGCGCGCCCGAGGACATCGAGACGCGGCGGGCCGAGCTCACGCCCCGTGGAAGCACCGGTCCCGCGCCGATGACGCGCTCGGCCGCGAGCCGGCACGCCGTAGCCGACTGAGATCGTCCCGCTCGCGCGAGCTCGAGCAGCGCTCGATCTCGCTCTATCAAACGGTTTTTACGCAATCGTTTGCGCGATTGACCAATACGGCTCGAAATCTTGCCTAAACCGCTTTAGAATCGTCACGCACAAGCGGCGCGGTCGAGCGCCGCAGATCTGAGGGATGAGGGGATACAGATGAGAAAAGCGATAAGCACGATCAGGCGCGGCCGCTTGCGACTGGCGATCGTGGCCTTGATTGTTGCGGCGATTCCGTTACTGATCGGAGCCTCGACCGCTTCCGGTGTCGGAACGATGGTCGTCTTCAATTTCGAGTCGGCCTCGCAGGTGACGACGACGGTGGACGGCTGGCAAGACGGCTCCTGTCGAGCGGTGAGCTGGCTCGGCTCGAACGCCGGCGCACCGTCGCAGAGCAGCGTGCAGGCCAGCGAAGGGACCTACAGCCTCGCGCTTCCCGTCAACTACGTCGGTGGCGGTTGGGACCAGGCCGGAATTGATTGTCCGCTGGCTCAGCCGCAGCCGTGGGACCTGTCGCCGTACGCGACGATCTCCGCCGATGTCTGGGTGCCAATGGCCGGTATCTCGGCCGGTGTCGGCTTCAACGGTCCGTGGAACCCGGGTCCCCAGAGGATGCTGCAGGCCGGCTGGAACACCGTCACCTCGTCGATCCTGCCGGGCGGCGACTTCGGTGGCGGCGTCACCTCCGCGAGCGAGTTGCTGGTGCAGGTGATCGGCCGGGGAGCGACATACAACGGGCCGGTCTACATCGACAACATCAAGCTCCTCCCCAGCCCGAATCCGATCGTCTCGGTGACCGCGCCGCTTGCGGACGCGACGATCTCGGTTCCGGTGGGAGGCAGGTACACGATCAGCGCCAAGGTGACCGCGGGCGAGAACCCGATCGCCTCGGTGGCCTGGTCGACCGATGACGGACAGTCCGGGCCGATGAGCTACGACTCGGACACGGGCGTGGCGACGGGCGATTGGAATCCATGGGCAAGCGGCGACGGCCTGCACGCGGTCACGGTGACCGCGACCGACACGATGGGCGTCTCAACCGCGATTCCCGTCAACGTGCTCGTGCAGGAAAGCCAGCTGCAGGTGCAGGTGGTCTCTCCGACGTTCGACAGCGTGCTCAGGGGCTCCGTCGACGTCAAGGCGAAGGTCAAGCTCGATCCACGCTTCAACCTGAGAAGCGTCGTTCTCAAGGCGGGTCACTCACGGATCGACGCACGGCTCGGTAAGCCCGACTCCGACGGCTGGCGCAGCGTGAGCTTCAGGCTCAACTCGCATCGGCTGGCTGACGGCGCCATCACCTTGCGCGTGGTCGCGACCGACTCCAACTCGAGCGTCACCGGTCTGGCCGACGTGATCGTCCAGAACCACAAGGTGAGCTGGAACGTCGTAGGCACGCACAGGACGGACTTCGTCGCCGGTGGGCACCCGTTCCGCTACGTCGGCTGGAACGAGTACGAGCTCTTCACTCGTGTCGACACGACCACCACTCACATCGACGAGACGATCGATGGCCAGGTGATCCCGGTCGGGACGAACCTGAGCTGGCAGTACCAGATCGACAAGGAGATGCTGGAAGCACAGAAGCATCACCTGACGGTGCTCAGAACCTGGGCCTTCGACGAGAACAACGAGGCGCAGGCCTTCCAGAACCCGATCGGGACGTACAACGAGAACACGTTCCAGAAGCTGGACTACATCCTCGCCAGCGCGAAGAAGCACGGCATTCGCGTCATCCTCACGCTGGCCAACTACTGGGGCGACTACGGCGGCATCAACGCCTACACGTCGCAGCTCGGCCTCGCGAGCAAGCTCCAGTTCTACACCGACCCGACGGCCAGGGCTCAGTACGAGGCCTACGTCGCGCATCTGGTGAACAGGGTCAACACCGTCAGCGGAGTTGCCTACAAGAACGATCCCACGGTCTTCTCGTGGGAACTGATGAACGAGCCGCGCGACAGCTGCGCGGACGACCCCGTCTACTGTGACGCGAGCGGCGCCACGCTCAAGGCATGGGTCGAGCAGGAAGCCGCCTACATCCACTCGCTGGACAAGAAGCACATGGTGGACGGCGGCTTCGAGGGTCACGGTCTCGTTCAGACGCCGAGCGGCCCCTATCAGTGGGCCGGAACCGAGGAGGGTGACGGAAACGACCCGTACTTCGCCCAGGCGGTGAAGGGGATCGACTTCCTCAGCTTCCACCCGTATCCGAACGAGTGGTGGATGCAGCCCTTCACCTACGCCCAGACCAAGGACCTGATCACGGGCCTGGTGAAGATGGGCGTGACCTACAAGAAGCCGGTCGTGATGGGCGAGTGGGGAGTCACCCGCGCCCAGATCGTGACCGACAGGGCCGGCAACCCGATCACCCAGACCGATCCGGGCTACAACGCGGCCCGGAACGACTGGTACCGGATGATCATCAACACGTGCTACCTGAACGGCTGCGCGGGGACGAACATCTGGATGCTCGCGGACTGGTCAGACAGTGCCTTCAACGTCAACCTCTACAAGCCGTACTTCGACGCGAAGCGCGATGCGCCGATCGTGAAGACGCTCGGCACGTGGGGTTGGTGGCTGTCTCACTAGCCGCATAGCTGCACAACTGCATACGGAAACGAGGGCTCGGCGCGGCGCCGGGCCCTCGTCGTTTCTTGCTCCAGCTTCCAGGCGTGAGCCTCCCTCCGCTAGCGCGATCCGAGTCCGAAGACTGCTAAAGAATTGCGTCGTGTTTCCCGGTCATGGTGTTGTGACGTCGCAACGACCCGAACGCCTCAGGGAGATCGAGGCTGCCTACCGCCGGAGTTTCGATCGGTTCCTGCACGTGGCGACGGCGATCACCGGCGATGTCGAGTCGGGAGCGGACTCCGTGCAAGATGCTTTCTCGCGAGCGATACGGCTTAGGCGCGGTTATCGCGGCACGGGCTCGGTCGAGGCGTGGCTTTGGCGAATCGTCGTCAACGTCGCTCGAGACAGAGCGGCTGGCGTCAGGGAGTACGCCACCGAGGAGATAGTCCAGACGGCCGCTGAAGTCGCTGCGACGGATCCGGCGCAGGTTCGATCGGCACTCGCCAAGCTGCCCGAGCGACAGCGGCTGGTGCTCTTCCTTCGCTACTACGCCGATCTCGACTACGCGGCTATCGCGACCGTGCTGGAGATCAGCTCCGGCACTGTTGGGGCGACGCTGCATTCTGCACACGAGGCGGTTCGAGCACTCATTCGGGAGGTTCCCTGCTCATGACGCAAGAACGCGACCCAAAGATCCAGGAGCTGCTCGCGGCGGCAAATCCCGCACCGGAAGCCGCCGCCTACGAGAACTGGAACGCGGTACTCGAACGCGCCGAGACCTCGCGTCGGAAGCTACGCGTTCGGTTCCCCCGGGTCAGCAAGCGCACCGGCGGCGGCGGGCTGATTTTCGCAGCCGCAGCAGTCTTCGCGGCGGCTCTGCTCTGGCCGTCGGCGGGGAAGCACAGCGTTCTCGACCGCGCCCTGGCCGTCGTCGGAGACAGGCCGATCATTCACGTCACCTACCGGGTCAAGCAGAACTACGCGTTCGTCGATCTCCGCACCGGTCGACGGACGCTGGTTTTCGCGCAGCACGAGGAGTGGCTCGACCCGTCAGGCGCGCTGCGCAGCGCCTACAAAGACGGAACCGGCCATCTCCACGTCACCGTTCTCGCGCCCGGGAAGGGCACGCTTTCCGGTCATCAGCGAGAGACGTATTCGGGCATCCTCGACGGCTACCGCAAGGCGCTCGAGAACGGCAGCGCAACCCTGTCGGCGAAGACCAGATTCCGCGGGCGCGACATCTATTGGGTTCGCTTCAAGGGCCAGAGGATGCTCAACGTCTCGGGTCACAAAAGCCGCTATCAAGACTGGGCGCTCGAAGTTGCGATCGACGCCACAACCTTCCGGCCCGTCTACCTGTACGAGACCATCAACGGCCGACCCCAAGCGGTCACCGGCCAGGAGATCGTCTCGGTCGAGACACTTCCCTCCGGTTCGGTCGATTTCACTCCGACGCCGCAACACCAACCGGAGGTAGTGGTGCTCGGGGGCTCCGTGCAAAAGCCGATTGACCTAGAGAAAGTAACGAGCACGGATGCGCCGGCGCGGGCACTCGGCGCGGAGCCGCTCTGGCTCGGGCGGAGCTACAGGAACAAGAAGTTCGCCTATCTCAACGCCGGAACGGTCACCTGGGGCTCGATCAAATCCCCCCACCACACGCCCGCTGTCGAGCTCTGTTACGGAATGAAAACCGTCACGGTCGTCCGCCGATATCGCGGCGTCGTGATGAACCGCGCCATCAGCTGCGAGCCGCGCAACGCGCACGTCCTCCTGCAAGAGACGACCGAGCCGACCGCGAGCTTCCGATGGCCGGTGGGCCTGACCGGCAACACAGACCTCCAAATCAAAATCCCCGAGGGATCGGCCATGATCTACCCGGGCGGCTCAGAGAGCTACGTCGTCGAACGGGGCATTTACGTTCACATCGACGCCGGTAGCGAGGCAGCGGCCATAGAAGCGGCCCGGGCTCTGAAGCCACTCGGTTCCGGCTCTGGGAAACCCTAACGCGAAAGCTCAGGTAAGAATCATCGGCAGGCGCGACCCGACGCGCTCAGGCGATTCGCCTAGCCAAGCAGTCCGCTCAGCGCCGTAACCGAGTGATCGAGACGGTAGCGTCCGCTCTCCCAGAGGAACACGACGGTGACGCGCTGCTTGCGGTTTCCGTTCAGATAGCCGCTGACGGTTGCCCAGGTGCGGTTGCTGCGGAAGGTGATCTTCTTGATGCTGATCTTCGAGATCGGCTTGAGGCTGAATACGCGCCGTACTGTGAGCGCGCACTTCGCGCCCCCGCCGAGTGACTTCCGCGCCTTGGTCGTCAGGCCGGCGCAGACGATTTTCGCGCGGCCCTTGCTGTAGTCCCTCGCCAGTTGGGTCGCTGATTGACGAACAAGCGCGGTGGCCTTCTTGACGCTACGCGGGGCGGCCTTCGGTTGCGCCGTGTACGCAGCCGGCCCGCCGGTCGCGAGCACCAGGGCTCCGGCAAGCGAGAGCGCAACAACGATTTGGAAGAGATGGCGTTTCACGGTACTTGCCCGATCTTCGGACGAAAGGGCTTCCGTCTTTAGCCCTTGCGAGAGGGTAGATCACCAAATTGGAGACGGCGAGTCTCGACCGTGAGACGCGTCTTCTCGGCGCGTTGGGGCGGCACCGGCAAAGGGGCTAAGGCCAGGGAGCGTAGGACAGCACACATGGCGCGGACAAGCTTCGAGCTGGAGGGAAGACGGAGAGCCGGAGGAAGAGCCGTCCAATCAAGAGGCGGCTCCGGCGTGGTGAGAGTAGACGCTCGTAGTGCTTCAAATAGCCACACGCGCCATCGTTGCAGCGAGTAGCTGCTCCCGGCGACGCGCGATACTTGCCCTGGTTAGCGGCCAGAGGCCGGGTTACGAAGCCTTCTCTAGCAAGTCCCCCAGACGCAACCCGTCCAAGACTTCTTGGGAGCTTTCAGCGAGAAGGGGGCGGACTGATCGCTCTTGTTAGGGAGCCGAGCTCTGAGGTAGACGGTATTCGCAGGCTTGCCGATCCGTAGTTTGAAGATGCCGTAGCGATTGGCCTTCAACACCTTGACTCGCTTCCACTTGCTGCTGGACTTGCGCTCGATGATGACCTTGCCGGCCTTGCTCGTTGGCGTTCGCCCCCAAAGGAGCACCGTCGTCTTTCCCTTCGCGGTCGTTGGCAGAGCGACAAAGGGGAAGCGGAAAGCGCGCAGTATCGGCTTGGCCCTATCTGTCGAGATACCGTGGGGGCCGGCGTAGTAGAGCCCGGACTGGAAAAGTGACGTGCTCATGGGCTGGTCGCGGAGAATGAACCAGGTTACGAGCGACACCCCGGAGCTCCACATCTGATAGAGCATCTGTGAGACCCAGCGAGTCTCGAGCACGATCGGGACGCCCTTCGGATCGGGCGGCTTCGAATCCCAGCTGAACTCCGTCACCCAGAGCCGGACTCGCTTACTCGACCGTACGTGGTTCGCCTTGATGGCGGCGTTCAGAACCTTCCGCATATCGCCCATGTCGCCGAGCGACGCGTTGCCGTGACGCTTCGCTTTCGTCGTCGGGCCACCCTGGGTGTACGGGTGATGTGCCCAGATATCGAACTCGACCTTCGTCTTGCAGGCGGACTTGTAGGTGTACGTGACCGCTTTTGTCTTCTTGTTGACAACCTTCTTCTCGCGGACGCAGAGCACCTTCTCCATGAAGGTGATCGGCATGGTCGCGTTTCGCGTCGCGCTCGTCTTGCCGAACGGCGCCGTCTCTCCGGCAACGACGACGTTGCTGGAGTTGACCGCGTGCAGCGCGGTGGCTGAGGCGTTGAGCATCGAGCGGTACCAGCGGGGGCTGAACGCTTTCCCCTTGACCACTTGAGGAGTCATGAAGGTATTCAGGTTGGGCTCGTTCCAGACCGCCCAGTACTGCACCCGGGGCAAACTCTCGAAGCTCCCGCTGTAGCGCGTCGCCGCGGCAGTCATGAAATTCGCCAGCGCGCTTGGGCTCGGTCTGTAGGTTCCCGCTTTCGCCGATCCACGACCGGAGCCTTCGGCCCAGATTGGAGCGGACGTAATGGCCAATCTGGGCTTCAACCCGGCCGTCGCGGCTGCTTTTACCGCTCTGTCATAGACGCTCCATTTATAGTTGGGATCGGCGGGGTTCTTGGCTTGGAAGCCGGCGGGCTGCTTGGGCCCTGAGGGCGCGACACTGGCCCAGTACATGCGGATTTCGACGTACTTCGCGCCTGCCGCACGGATGCGCCTGAACTGCGTCGCGGTATCGACATCAGAAGGAAGAGGCATGTAGCTGACTCCGGTGTCGATCGGACCCGCACTCGACTTGACTATCAGCGCCTTCCGTACTCCGGAGGCGCTCGTCGCGGTAACGACAACAGCCATCGCGACAAGGAGAACGAAACCTCCGCGAGTTGGATTGCGCATCGATCCTCGGCCTACCCTGAACAGAGGGGTATCCAAACGCAACGGGTGCAGGAGGAGGAGGCTTCGTCCTTATGCCCCCGGCAGGAATCGGACCTGCGCACGTGGTTTAGGAAACCACTGCTCTATCCACTGAGCTACGGGGGCTCGGCGCGGTCAAGATAGCCACTTTCTCGGCGGAGGAAGTATGACCCTTACCGCTACACGGTACGGAGCGGCGCTTCGATCCCCTGCCGGGGCGATCGAGTCAGCCGCGGCTTCCCCGCTCGTGACGACGGCGCACGAGCCAGCCGGCGACGAAGCCGAGCGCTCCCGCGAGCAGCAGCGCGACCAGAAGCGACGACTGCGCCGAGAAGAAGACGAAGCTGATCTTCACACTCTTGCTGTTCAGCACGACGAACAGAAGCCCGTAGACGACTATCGCGACGATCAGCCAGATGCGCCATTCGCGGCTCGGCTGCGTCTCGCTCTCGTGATCCGGCGATGAGGTCAAGTGACCGTCCCTCCTTCCTTGCCTTTCCTATCTGCCCGATTTCGCGGCGAGCGAACGAAACCTTCCAACCGCTCGAAAGGGCGACGCGGCGCTCGTGCCGTTCGAGCGGATCCAGTTCTTTCCGCTCGCGGGCTTCGGGCCGATTAGCGTTAGGGAATCGCCAGCTCCGCCGAGATCCCACTCACCGGCTTGACCGAGGTCGAGGTCACGCGCCGTCTGGCGGCGCGTGGACGAATCCCGCGCGAGCGCTCGAGCCGCTCCTACGCAAGCATCGTCCGCGCCAATACGCTGAACATCCCAAACGGGATCCTGCTCTTTTTCGGCGTGTTGACGCTCACGCTCGGCGCCTGGCAGGACGCGCTGTTCATGGGGATCCTGATCTCGAACATCGCGATCGGGTCGTTCCAGGAGATTCGCTCGAAGCGCGCGCTCGATCGGCTCGCGGCGCTGGTGGCGCCGGAGGCGTTGGTGGTGCGGGACGGTGCCGACCGGCGCGTGCCCGTCGACCAGGTGGTGACCGGTGACCTCGTACGCTTGACCGCCGGCGATCAGGTCGTCGCCGACGGAATTGTGGTCAGCGCCGACGGCCTCGCCCTGGACGAGGCCAACCTGACCGGCGAGTCGGAGCCCGCCGTCCGTCGCCACGGCGAGCCGGTGTGGTCGGGCTCCTTCGCGGTCGAGGGCGCCGCACTGTTCGAGGCCACCGCGGTTGGGCCGGACAGTCGCGCGGCCCAACTGACAGCCACCGCTCGCGCGTTTCGCCATCCGCGCTCGCCACTCGAGCGCGCCAACGACAGGCTCCTGCTCTGGCTGGTCGCGATCGCTGCTCCGATCGCGCTGGCGCTCACGGCCACCGCCTTCATCCGCGTCGAGACCACTCAGGCACGGGTGCAGGTGCTGACCGCGGGAATCGTGAACCTCGTGCCGGAGGGGCTGATTCTCCTGATCAGTCTCACCGCCGCCGCGTCGGCCTTCAAGATGGCTCACCGGGGGGTGCTCGCGCAGCAGCTCAACGCCGTCGAGTCGCTGGCCTCGGTGGACGTTCTCTGCACCGACAAGACCGGCACGCTGACCGAGCCGACGTTGCGTGTCGTGGGCCTCGTGGCGGCTGCGGGCGTGGAGGAGACGGCGCTCGCGCACGCACTGGCGAGCTACGCGGCCGGCGCTCCCACGCGCAATCTGACCCTGGAGGCGATCTCGAACGCCGAGCTGGCGGAGGTCGAGCGCCACGACGTGATCGCGCAGGTTCCCTTCTCTTCGCGGCGTCGCTGGAGCGGGCTCGATCTGGGTCATGAGCGCCTGGTGCTGGGGGCGCCTGAGTTGTTCGCCGCCACCGACCCGCGGCTGGCTGAGCTGGCCGGCAAGGAGGCGAGCGCCGGGCGACGCGTCCTGGCGCTCGGGCGGATGGAGTCGCCGCTACCGGAAGCCGGCCCCGAGATGTCGTTTCCCGACGACGTGCGCGCGCTCGGCCTCGTCGTGCTCTCCGAGCGATTGCGCTCGAACGCGGCCGAGATCGTCGCCTTCTTCGCCGCCGAGGAGGTCGAGCTGAAAGTCCTCTCGGGTGACTCGCCGGCGACGGTCGGAGCGATCGCCCGCGACGCCGGCATCCCCGGATCGTCGCAGGCACTAGACGGTGAGGCTCTGCCGACCGATCCCGCGGCGTTGCGTGAGGCTGTGCTGGCAGCGCCCGCGGTCGGGCGAATCTCCCCGGAGGGCAAGCGCGCGGTGATCGAGGCCTTCTCGGGCGCCGGGAACTATGTGGCGATGGTGGGCGACGGTGTCAACGACGTGCCCGCGCTCAAGCAGGCGCGGTTGGCCATCGCGCAGGGATCGGGGTCGCAGATGGCGCGCTCCGTGGCCGACCTCGTGCTCGTGCGCGACGACTTCGCGGCCGTTCCGCGCATGGTCGCCGAGGGACGGCAGATCCTGCGCAACATCCAGCGGGTGGCGCGCCTGTTTGTGACCAAATCGGTGTTTGCCGGGGTGGCGGCAGTGGCCGTGGCGATCCCGACCGCCTCGTACCCGTTGCTTCCGCGCCAGTTCACCATCGCCTCGACGGTCACCATCGGCATCCCGGCGTTCGTGCTCGCGCTCGCGCCCAGCTCCGGCCCCTGGCGGCCGGACAGGTTCCTGCGCTCGGTCGTTCGCTTCGCGATCCCGGCGGGACTGATGAGCGGGATCGGCATCGTCGCCGGTTTCTATCTCGCCCGCTACGGCTTCGACCTGAGTCTGCGCGACTCGCGCACCGTTGCCACTGGAATCGTGGTCGTATGCGGTCTCGCCGTGGTGATGCGACTGGAGGACGAGCGCGGCCCGCGGCGCCTCGCGGTCGGCGGCCTCTGCGCGCTGATGGCACTCCTCTTCGTTGTCGCCCTGGCCGTTCCGCTCCTGCGCGAGTTCTACGAGCTATCCGCGCCGGGTGGCGAGGCCGTCCTCGCCTGGGCCGCGGGAGCGGCGATCGGGCTTGTCGGGATGTTCGGAGCTCTTCGACTTCTCCGGGTCTAGACCGCCCCGCGAGCGGGTGCCGATTCCCCCTACCGAACCGCTCGCGGCTGGGCCTCGAGCCCCAACCACGCAGCCATCGTCGCGAGCTCGGCGCCGAGCGCCGGCTCCACCTCGGCGCGGTCGACTCCGTCCTCGTAGTGGGTCGCCAGCACGAGCAGACGCCCACTCGGACGGTCGGCCTTCAGGTCGACGCGGGCTACGAGGCGATCGCCCTGCAGGAAGGGGAGGACGTAGCAGCCCCAGCGACGTTTCTCGCGCGGAGTGAAGATCTCGAAGCGGTAGTCGAAGCCGAACAGGCGCTCGCTGCGCTTGCGCGTCCAGATGAGCGGATCGAACGGCGAGATGAGAGCGGCAGCCTCGACGCGGCGCGGCAGGCGCGCCGCCCGGTGCAGGTAGGCGGGACCTCGCCAGCCTTCGACCGCCACCTCGCGCAGCTCTCCGTCCTGCATCAGCTCGGCGATGCGGGGCTGCACTTCGCCGACGCGGAGGCGGAAGTAGTCGGCCAGGTCGGCGGCGGTCGCAACGCCGTGTGCACGGGCGGCGATGCGCACCAGCTCGCGCTGAGCCTCCTCGCGGGTGATGCGGCGCTCGTGCTGCTCGGCCGGGATCAGGCGCTCGGAGCGGTCGAAGACTCGCGCCATGTTCGCCCGGCGCTCGGCGACCGCGAGCAGGCCCCGCCCGAACAGGTTCTCGAGCAGCGCCCGCGGAACCGTTCCGTACCAGGAGCCGTCGAGGCGCCGCGAGACGCCGTCGGGGACGGCCAGATCCTCGGCGGCGAGCGGACCGCGGCGGTCGATCTCGGCGAGCACCGAGTCGACGTAGCCGGGATGCCGATCGAGAAAGCCGTCCAGCCGCCAGGGGCGCGGCGGATGATCCTCGCGCCGGTGCGCCAGGTGCGGCCAGAGCGCGATCGGGACGAGCGAGGCCTCGTGCGCCCAGGCCTCGGTGAGCTCGCGGCGCCGGTAGGCGAGCCGGTCGAGCAGCGACCTGTCGTAGGGACCGAGGCGCGAGAAGAGCACCTGGTAGTGCGCCGGCACGACGACGTTGACGAAATCGAGCTGGAGCAGGCCGAGGCGCCCGATCGTCCCGCGCAGGTGGCGCAGGTCGACCCGTCCATCCGGCCGCGGCCTGTCGAATCCCTGCGCTGCGAGTGCAATCCGGCGCGCTTCCGCTGCTGAGAGACTGTCGCGCGCCACGCGCGGGATCCTAGCCGGAGGATCCGAGCCTGCGGCGCTGGTTCGCGACACCGCAAGCGCGGGAAGAGCAAGTGAGATGAGGCCGGAATCGGCCAGATCCACGCCGCGAGAGTGGCTCGGCATCTTTCGCCGCGCCTTCTTTGCCACGCGCCGCGACAACATCCCGATGATCGCCTCGGCGCTGGCCTACAGCTCCTTCTTCGCCATCCCGGCCGTGGCGCTGCTCGCGATCGGAACGTTCGCCCTGTTCGCGAGTCCGGCGACGATCGAGCAGCTGATGCACAACTTCCAAGCGGTCATGCCGGCGCAGGCGACGGATCTTCTCGGCGGCAGCCTGCAACGGCTCGAGCGCCGCCATGGAGAGAGCGCACTGATCGTCGCGCTGGGCGGCGCGCTCGCGCTCTGGTCGACGACCAGCGCGATGAGCACCTACATGACCGGTCTCAACATCGCCTACGCGAGCACCGAGCGGCGCGGTTTCGTGCGACGGCGCCTGATTGCGCTCGCGATGGTGGCCTTCATCGGCGCAGCGGTCGCCCTCACCACCGGCCTGCTCATCTTCGGGCCGCTGATCGAGCGTCACCTGGGAAGCGCGCTCGGCATTCAGGGAGTCCTGAAATACGTGTGGTGGGCGGCGCAGTGGCCGATCCTGGTCGCGGGCTTGCTGGCCGCCTTCGAGATCCTGTACCGGCTGGGGCCGGATCTCGAGCTTCCGCAGCGGCTCTTCAGCGCCGGCTCGCTCGTGGCGGTCGCCGTCTGGCTCGCCGCCTCGGGAGCGCTCGCGGTCTACACCGCCACGTTCGGTTCCTACAACAAGACCTGGGGGACGCTCTCGGCGGTGATCGTGACCCTGCTCTGGTTGTGGCTGAGCGGACTCGCCCTCCTCTTCGGGGCCGAGCTCAACGCCGAGCTGGGCCGGAGCCGGAATGCGAATTCGCCGGATCGGGGCCGTAGCTCGACGTGAACGAGCTAGTACCGCCCCGCGCCGAGCCCGTGTCCCGGGGCGAAGTCGTTACCGAAACGGCGCGATTGCGCGCCCGGACTTCCCATACCGCGTCACGCCCTGTGGGAGCCCCGGGGAAAGTTCCGGGGTGGGTGGTGGGTGGGCAAGGCGCCCGGGACTCGGGCCAGGCGTTCGAGAGCTCTGTACCGCCTTACGATCTCCCGCCGATTCCCGTTTGAATTCCCGCTTCAAAGCAGGTATGAACTGGGCATGCGCCGCGCCGGAGAGGAAGCCCCCGCATGAGCGCGCTCGCCACAACTACGGCCGAGCTGTCGCGCTGGCAGTTCGCGATCACGATCATCTACCACTTCCTCTTCGTCCCGATCACGATCGGGATGGGGCTCTTCGTCGCGTGCCTGCAGACCGCCTGGTACCGCACCAAGCAGGAGCGCTATCAGCGCTTGACGGTCTTCTTCGGAAAGATCCTGCTCGTCAACCTCGCGCTCGGCATCGTCACGGGCATCGTGCAGGAGTTCCAGTTCGGCATGAACTGGGCCACCTACTCGCGCTACGTCGGCGACGTGTTCGGAGCGCCGCTCGCGATCGAGGGGCTGGTCGCCTTCTTCCTGGAGTCGGTCTTCATCGGGCTTTGGATCTTCGGCGCCGGGCGGCTCAGCCCGCGTGTGCATCTGGCGACGATCTGGGCCGTGGCGATCGGATCGATCATGTCGGCCTACGTCATCCTGGCCGCCAATTCCTGGATGCAGCACCCGGTGGGCTATCGCGTCAACGCCGTCTCGGGGCGCGCGGAGATGACCTCGCTTTGGGCAATCATGACCCAGGGGAATCTGCTCGAGGCCTTCGCGCACGTGATGGCGGCGGCGATCGTCACGGCGGCGGCGCTGGTGCTCGCCGTGTCGGCCTATCACCTGCTGAGGAAAAACGATGTCGAGCTGTTCGCTCACGCGGCGCAGATCTCGCTTGTCACGCTCCTCGTCGGAGGAATCGCCGTCGCCACCGTGGGCCACTTCCAGGGGCAGCTCGTCTCGCGCGAGCAGCCGATGAAGATGGCCGCCGCGGAGGCTCTGTTCAAGACCGAGCAGCCGGCGAGCCTGTCTCTGTTCGCGCTTCAGCCGTTCGAGAACTACCCAAGCAAGAACACCGTCAACATCACCGTCCCGCACGTGCTCTCCTTCCTCACCGACTGGCACTGGAACAGCCGGGTGAGGGGCATCGACTACTGGCAGGCCGATTACGCGAAGGAGTACGGCGCCGGCAACTACAAGCCGATCATCGCCGTCAACTACTGGTCGTTTCGCCTGATGATCGCGATCGGAACGCTCTTCGTCGGTTGGGGCGCGCTCGGGCTCTGGCTCGTTCGCCGGCGCAAGCTCGAGCGCTCGCGCCGCTTTCTGCGCCTGTCGATTCCGCTGCTGGCGCTGCCGTTCGTCGCCAATACGCTCGGCTGGCTGCTGCGCGAGATGGGGCGCCAGCCCTGGGTCGTCCAGGGCCTGCTCAAGACCTCGAACGCCTTCTCGCACGCGGTCAGCGTCCAGGCGGTGGCCTTCACGCTGGCGGGCTTCGTCCTCGTCTACACGCTGCTCGCCGCGGTAGAGGCCTGGCTCGTCGTCTACATCGTCAAGGGCGGGCCCGCGCCGCCGGCCGGCGAGAGCGAGCAGCCAAAGCAGATCGAGCTGGGGTACTGACGTGATGCTCGCCAACACATTCGTCAGCTTGCAGGGCTTCTGGTTCGTCGTGATCGGCGTGCTCTGGGCCGGCTACCTCGTACTAGAGGGCTTCGACTTCGGGGTCGGCATGCTGATGCGCTTCGTCGGCCGTAACGATGCCGAGCGCAAGGCTGCGATCGGGACGATCGAGCCGGTCTGGGACGGAAACGAGGTCTGGCTGATCGTCGCCGGCGGCGCCACCTTCGCCGCCTTCCCGAACTGGTACGCGACCCTGTTCTCGGGCTACTACATCGTCTTCTTCCTGATCCTGGTCGCGTTGATCTTCCGCGGCGTGGCGATCGAATACCGGGCCAAGCGCGACGAGCGGCGCTGGCGATCGGCCTGGGAGCTGGCGATCATGCTTGGCAGCGCGGTGCCGGCCTTCCTCTGGGGGCTCACCTTCGCCAACATCATCCATGGCGTTCCGATCGACGCGCACGGTGAGTTCTCGGGCGGACTGGGCGACCTCTTCGGCGGCTACGCGATCCTCGGCGGCTTCACCTCGCTGGCGATCTTCGCCTTCCACGGCGCCGTCTTCCTCACGTTGCGCACGGAGGGGAAGATGCGCGAGCGAGCCAAGCTGGCGGCCATTCTGCTCGCGCTTCCCGTTCTCGTGCTCGCGATCGTGCTCTTCAACCGAAGCGCCGCCTTCTCCGGCGCCGTCGACGGCAAGTGGATAGCGGCCGCCGTGCTGGCCGGAATCGCCGGCCTCCTGCTCGCGCTCGCGGTCGTGCTGATCCGGCGCGACCGCGACGGCTTCGCCTTTGGCGCCACCGCGCTCGCCATCGTCTCCCTAGTCGCGATGTTCTTCGTCGGCCTCTACCCGAGCGTGCTCGTCTCGAGCAGCAAGCCGGCCTTCGATCTGACCGTCTTCTCGGCCAGCTCCTCGCATCACACGCTGGCGTTGATGGCGATCGTCGCGCTGATCTTCACCCCGATCGTCCTCGTCTACCAGGCCTGGACGTACTGGGTCTTCAGGGCGCGCCTACGCGGAGACTCGCTTCCGGGTAGCGAGCTGCTGGGCGGCTCGGACAGCCGGCCGACTCCGTAGTGGTCCCGCTCGACCGAAGGCTACTGCGAGAGGCGCCGCAGGTACGGCGCTTCCTTGCCGGTGCATGCGTCCTGGCGGCGCTCAGCGCGGTGCTGGTGATCGTCTGGGCCGAGCTGATCGGCCAAATCGTCACGCGCGTTTTTCTGAACGGCCGCGACCTGGCGTCGATCTCGACTCTGCTCGGTCTGCTCATTGCAATCGCCGCACTGCGAGCATGTGTGGGCTGGGCGCTGGAGACGAGCGGCCAGGCCACCTCGCGGCAGGTGCGCGGGCGCCTGCGCCGGCGCGCGCTCGAGCGGGTC
>JBAWEP010000028.1:0-119378 GCA_049591255.1 Gaiellaceae bacterium | reverse complement strand
GACTGGGTGCGATTCGGTGGATGCGATGCTAGGACGCAGCCCGCCGCCGAGCGCGGCCAGGCGGTGGAGTGCTTCGTTTACGGCACTTCTCACTTCGCCCGCCACCGAAGCCACCCGCCCGCGGGGTAATTCAAAAGTACCTACGAATCGGCTCGAAAGGCGCACGCAAGAGAACCAACTCCGTGCCGGTACGCGCCGAGATCAGATTCCCTCGCCTGAGGACGGATCAGCCGCAGCCGCAGCCGTCAGAGCCGCAACCGCCCGAGCCGCAACCTTCGCCCTCGCCCTCGAAGGACGAGCCGCAGCCACAGCTGGGCAGCGCCTTCGGGTTGTCGATTGCGAAGCCCTCTTCGCCCTCGACGCTGACGAAGTCGATCGTGGCGCCCTCGAGATACGGGGCGCTGTACGGATCGACGGCGACCTTGACGCCGTGCTGCTCGGCAACGAGATCGGTCTCGAGCGTTTCCTGGTCGAAGCCGAGCGCGTACTCCAGGCCCGAGCAGCTTCCGCCCTGAATGGCCACGCGCAGCACCGCGGCGTTGCCGTCGGGGTCTTCGGCCATCAGCTGCTTGATTTTCGCCGCGGCTTTTTCGCTCAGCGCCAGAAAGGGTGTCTCGGTGGTCGACATCGAGCCGCATGGTAGCAGCGGCGACTTCTCTGACCGAGCCCTACACGGCTAGCCGATTCCGTCTATATTCCTCGAACCAAGGGACTGTAGAGTTGCCTCGAGCGTGGGTCCTGTATAGGCTCCGATCGAGCCGAAAAGGCGCATCAATGCTAAGAAGCTGGCTTCCTTTCCTAATCTACGGCCTGTTCGCGTCAGGCATAACGGGCCTGATGCTCGTCATAAGCTTCGCCTTATCGACGCGAGCACGGACGAAGCCGGCGCAGCAGGGCCTCCCCTTCGAGTCGGGCGTCTCGGTGGGAGCGCCCGAGCGGCAGCGCTTCACGATCGGCTTCTACCTGACGGCGATGCTCTTCATCCTCTTCGATATCGAGATCGTCTTCCTCTACCCGCTCGCGCTCGTTCTCGACAAGCTGGCCTGGTTCGGCTTCAGCGAGCTGGCGGTCTTTGTCGGATTGCTGGCCGTCGCCTACGTCTACGTCTGGCGCAAGGGGGCTCTGGAGTGGGAATAGCCGACGGAAAGCGCCTCGCCGACTACGGTCTCTCATCCGAGCGCCTGCTGATGGAAGGCAAGGGCCCGGGCGCCTTCGAGCAGGAGGTCGCCCAGCTGGAGCAGGCGGTGCTCGCGACCACGCTCGACAAGGCCATCTCCTGGGCGCAAACGCACTCGATGTGGCCCGACACGTTCGGGCTGGCCTGCTGCGCGATCGAGATGATGGCGGTCACCGGGCCGCGCTACGACCTGGCGCGCTTTGGCATGGAGGCCTTCCGCAACTCGCCGCGCCAGGCCGACCTGCTGATCGTCTCCGGCCGCGTCTCGCACAAGATGGCCCCGCCGCTGCGCCAGATCTACGACCAGATGCTCGAGCCCAAGTGGGTCATCGCCATGGGCGCCTGCGCCAGCTCGGGCGGCATGTTCGCCAACTACGCGGTCCTGCAGGGAGTCGACCGCATCGTCCCCGTCGACGTCTACGTGCCGGGCTGTCCGCCGCGGCCGGAAGGGCTGATGGAAGGGATCATCCGCCTGCACGAGCGCGTCATCTCCGGCGTCCCGCCCGCCTACGAGATGGACGAGGGAATCTGTTGAGCCCCTTCGAGCAGGTTCCCGGCCTGATCGAAGTGCGCGAGGCCTTCGCCGAGACGACGGTAATAGTCGAGCGCGAGCGATTGAGCGAGGCCGCGCTCTACCTGCGCGACCGGCTCGACTTCAATTACCTGGCCGACGTCGCCGCTGCCGATTATCTGGGCTGGGGCGGCGAGGTGGCCGGATCCTGGGGGTCGGCCGCGGGACGCGACCTGAACGTGCCCTACACGCTCGGGCCGAGCCTGGTTCCCGAGCCCAAGCCGAAGCGCTTCTCGCTGAGCTACCACCTGCTGGCGCTGCGCGACGATCCGGTGCGCGTGCGCCTGCAGACCTGGCTCGACGACGGAGAAGAGGTCTCCTCGGTCGTCGAGATCTGGCCCACCGCCGACTGGCTCGAGCGCGAGGTCTACGACCTGATGGGCATCGTCTTCGCCGGCCATCCGAATCCCGTGCGCGTGCTGATGCCCGAGGACTGGGAGGGGCATCCGCTGCGCAAGGACTATCCGATCGGCGGCGAGCCGGTGCGCTTCTCGGGAGAAGAATGACGGCGCCCGGAAAAGACTCCGTCCTGCGCGCGCCGGCCCTGTACGAGGGCACGAAGATCCCGTCGCCGATCCCGAGCTGGCTGCAGGTGCCCGAGGCGCGCCGCGAGACGGGAAACGTGATCGAGGTCAACTTCGGGCCCAACCATCCCTCCACGCACGGCGTCCTGCGCCTGGTCGTCGACCTGGACGGCGAGGAGATCGTCGGCATGCGCGCCGTGGTCGGCTACCTGCACACCGGCTTCGAGAAGACGATGGAGCAGAAGAGCTGGTGGAAGGCGATCAACTACCCCAGCCGCATCGACTACCTGGCCACCTTCCAGAACGAGCTGGTCTTCGTGCTCGCGATCGAGAAGCTGCTCGCGATCGAGGTGCCGGCCAAGGCGACCTGGGTCAGGACGGCGCTCTCCGAGCTCAACCGCATTCACTCGCACCTGATCTGGCTGGGCACGATGGGGCTCGAGCTGGGCGTCCAGTCGATGTACATGTACTGCTTCGACCAGCGCGAGCGAGTGCTCGACCTGTTCGAGATGGTCACCGGCGTGCGCGTTCACGGACGCTACTGCCAGGCCGGCGGGCTGGCCGAGGATCTTCCACCGGCCTTCGTCGACGAGGCGCGCGCCTTCTGCCGCAACCTGCGCAAGCGGATCGGCGAGTATGAGCGGCTGACCTGGCAGAACAAGATGTGGCAGAGGCGGACGCAGGGGATCGGCGTCATCTCGGCCGAGGATGCCATTCGCCTGGGCCTGTCCGGCCCCAACCTGCGCGCATCCGGCCTGAACTGGGACATCCGAAAGCGTGAGCCCTATCTCTTCTACGACCAGGTCGAGTTTGAGGTGCCGGTGTACGAGCAGGGCGACTGCGACGCGCGCGCCCGCGTCCGCATCGACGAGATGCGTGAGTCGCTGCGGATCGCCGAGCAGTCGCTCGACCGGATCGAGCAGATGGCGGGCGAGCCCTGGATCGCGGACGAGCGCAAGGTCGTGCTGCCGCCGCGCGAGGAGTTGCAGACCTCGATGGAGTCGCTCATCCACCACTTCAAGCTCGTCACCGAGGGCTACCGCGTCCCGGCCGGAGAGGTCTACGTCGCGATCGAGGGACCGCGCGGCGAAGAGGGCTGCTACGTCGTCTCCGACGGCGGCGCCAGGCCCTGGCGCGTGCACTTCCGAGCGCCGAGCTTTCTGGCGATCGCGGCCGCCCCGACGCTTTGCCAGGAGCACCTGATCGCCGACCTGATCGCGATCTCGGCCTCGCTCGACACGCTGATGGGGGACAGTGATCGCTAGTGGCGGCGCTCGGAAAAGAAAGGCGTTTCCGAGCGATTGGACGAAGCGCTGCGCGCTTCGTCCGCGAGGTGGAGGATGCCGCGGGTTTTCGACCATTGAGAGACTCTGATGGCTGAGCTGCGGGCTGAGATCCAGGAGCTGGCGGCACGTTATCCCGAGCCTAAGTCGGCCGTTCTGCCGGCACTTCGGCTGGCGCAGGAGCACTACGGCCATCTGCCGCCCGAGGCTCTGCGCGAGGTCGCCGCGGCGCTCGGCACGACGCCCGCCTACTGCCGCGGCATCGCCAGCTTCTACGACATGTTCCATCTGGCGCCCGTCGGCAAGCACATCGTCGACGTCTGCACCAACGCCTCCTGCGCGCTCGTGGGCGCGGCTCAGGTGCTGGAGGCCTTCGAGCGCGAGCTCGGCATCACGGCCGGCGAGACCACGCCGGACGGCCTCGTGACGCTGCGTAGCGCCGAGTGCCTGGGCGGCTGTGGCAGCGGCACCGTCGTCTCGATCGACGAGCGCTACCGCCAGCCGGTCAAGCCCGAAGACGTGCCCGCCATCGTCGAGGAGCTGCGCCGTGGCTGAGGCGAAGCATCCCATCCTCGTTCTCGCGGGCGCCGAGGAGGGCAACCTGCGCGCGCTCGCCGACTACCGCCGAGTGGGCGGCTACGCCTCGCTGGAGAAGGCGCGCAAGCTGGGCCCTGACGCCACGCTCGAGCAGATCAAGGAGGCCTCGGTTCGCGGTCGCGGCGGCGCGGGCTTCCCGATGGGTCAGAAGGCCTCGTTCCTACCCTCGCCCGGGCAGGCGAAGGCGCCTATCTACCTGGTCGTCAACGCGGACGAGTCGGAGCCGGGCGCCTTCAAGGACCGCGAGATCATCGATCGCGTCCCGCATCGCCTGATCGAAGGCATTCAGATCGCCGCGCTGGCGATCGGTGCCGAGCGCTGCTTCCTCTACATCCGCGGCGAGTATCTGGCCGAGTACGAGATTCTCTCCGCCGCCCTGGCCGAGGCCGAGGCGGCCGGCCTGGTGAGCACTCCGATTCTCATCCACCGAGGCGCGGGCGCCTACATCTGCGGCGAGGAGACGGCACTGCTCGAGTCGCTCGAGGGCAAGCGCGGCCAGCCGCGCTCCAAGCCGCCGTTCCCGGCCCTGGTCGGCCTCTACAACTCGCCGACTTTGATCAACAACGTCGAGACGATCGCCACGGTGCCCAAGGTGATCGAGCTCGGCGGTGAGGCCTACGCCAGGATCGGCGTCAAGGACTCGACCGGCACCCGGATCTTCTCGCTCTCGGGCGACGTGGTGCGCGGCGGCAACTACGAGCTACCGCACGGCACCACCTTCCGCGAGCTGATCGAAGGTTGCGGCGGCGGCGTCGCGGGCGGCCGCAAGCTCAAGGGAATCATCCCGGGCGGCTCCTCTTCGCCCGTCCTTCCTGCCGACCAGATCGATCTGTCGATGGATTTCGACAGCATCCAGAAGGCGGGCTCGTTCCTGGGCTCGGCCTCGGTGATCGTGATCGACGAGCGGGCCTGCATCGTTCAGCTCGCGCTGCGAATCGGCCAGTTCTACATGAACGAGTCGTGCGGCAAGTGCACGCCCTGCCGCGAGGGCACGCGCTGGATCGAGATGATCCTGCGCAAGATCGAGGAGGGGCGCGCCCGGATGGCCGAGCTCGACCTGCTCGAGGACGTCTGCAGCCGCGTGCTGGGCAAGTGCCTGTGCGCGCTCGGCGACTCCGACGCGATGGCGGTGGGCAGCTACGTGAAGCATTACCGCGCGGAGTTCGAGGCGCACATCGAGCAGGGAGGGTGTCCTTACGGCGACACCAGCTCGCTCGCCGGGGTGCGCTCGCCCGTGGACGAGATCTACCGCGGCCGGGTCGGCCAGGAGGCGGCGCTGTGAACGCGCCCGAATCGCAGATTCGCGAGCTGGTCACCGTCACCGTCGACGGGCGCCAGGCGCGGGTGCCGAAGGGATCGGGCCTGGTCGAGGCGGCCGCCTCGGTTGGAATCGAGATCCCGGTCTTCTGCTACGAGCCGCGGATCGGCGCCGGAATCGGCGCCTGCCGCATGTGCCTGGTCGAGATCGAGGGCATGCCCAAGCTGCAGACCGGCTGCACGACGCCGGTGACCGACGGCATGGTCGTGCATACGGGGGCCAGCTCCGAGGCGGTCGCCGTGGCTCAGAACGCCACGATCGAGTTCCTGCTGCTCAACCACCCGCTCGACTGCCCCGTCTGCGACAAGGGCGGCGAGTGCCCGCTGCAGGATCTGAGCTTCCGCTACGGCCCGGGCACGACGCGCATGACCTTCCACAAGCGCTCGTTCGAGAAGCCGGTTCCGATCTCGCCCACGATCGCCATCGACCGCGAGCGCTGCATCATGTGCTTCCGCTGCACGCGCTTCTCGCAGGAGGTCGCCGAGGACGAAGAGCTCTCAGCCGTCAACCGCGGCGCGCTGTCGATGATCGCGACCTTCGCGGACGAGCCCTACCGCGGCCCCTTCTCGGGCAACGTGGTCGAGCTCTGCCCGGTGGGCGCGCTGACCTCGACGCAGTACCGCTTCAAGGCGCGCCCCTGGGAGTACGAGCAGGCGGCCAGCGTCTGCGGCCTCTGCGCGGTCGGCTGCAACGTGGCCGTGCAGAGCCGCGAGGGCAAGGTTCAGCGCGTCCTCTCGCGCAATCATCCCGAGATCGACCGTGGCTGGCTCTGCGACAAGGGCCGCTTCAGCTACCCCCACCTCTACTCCGAAGAGCGCATCCTCACGCCGCGCCGGCGTGGTGTGCGCGAGCTCGAGGAGCTGGGCTGGGAGCAGGCGCTGGACGAGCTGGAAGGCATGATCGAGCGAGCGCAGGGCGAGGTCGTGCTGGCGCTCTCGGGCTCGGAGACGCTCGAGCTGGCCTACTCGCTGGCGCGGGTGGTGCGCCAGGGCGCCGGCTCCGACCGGGTCGTGCTGCCCGAGCAGGTGTCCGACTGTCTCGATCCCTTCCGGGTTCCGATCTCGGCGCTGGCCGAGGCCGAGGAGATCGTCGTGCTGGAGGACTGCCCGGTGCTCGACCGCGCGCCACTGATCGAGCTCTGGCTCAAGCAGGCGCGGCGAAACGGCGCGCGCGTCACGCGAATCGGGCCGTCCGGCGATATTCAGCGCGCTCACGGCGAGGCCGCGCTCGTCTGCCAGGAGCTGGCCGAAAAGGAGAGCGCGCTGGGCAAGAGGCTGCGCGCGGCAAAGCGAGTGGTCCTGCTCTGGTCGGGAAGCGGCGGAGCCGGCGGCTGCCACCTCGCCGCGCTCGCCGGGTCGCTCGGGCTGCAGGAGAAGGAAGGCTCGGGAGCCCTGCTCCTTCCCGCCAGCCCGAATGCCCGCGGCGTCGCCGAGGCCTGGGCTGCCGCCGGTGAGGAGAATCGCCAGCCGCGGCAGATCGGGCTGCTTCTCGTCTCGGGCGATGCGGCGGCGAGCGACCCGCAGGTGCGCCAGCTTGCCGAGCACGCCCGCGCGACAGTGGCGCTGACCCTCTTTGCCGGCGACAGTGGCGAGTGGGCCGACCTGGTGTTGCCGGCAACGAGCTATCTCGAGCGCAGCGGAACGATGCGAAACCTCGAAGGCCGCCTGCAGAGATTGCGCGGCGCCACCGGCTCTCCCGTGCGCTCGGAGCTTTCCTGGCTGGTCGAGCTGGCCGGGCGTCTGGGCATGGAGCTTCCGAGCAGCGAAGCCGCGCTGTTTGCCGAGCTGTCCGCGAAGGCCCTGGACGGCGTCTCGCTCGCCTCGCTCGGCGACCGGGCTCCGCTTCCGCCGCAGGGTGAGAACAAGCCCTTTGAAGGCGCCCCGGCCGAGGCGCCGCCGATCTTGCTCGGTGGGCCGCTCGAGCTGATCCGCTACCGCGCGCTCTTCTCGGGGCCCGAGGTCGAGCATGTTGCCGAGCTTTCGTTCCAGCGCGCGGCGGCAGAGGTCGAGATCTCTCCCGAGGACGCCGACCGGCGCGGCATCAAGGCCGGCGACGAGGTGGTCGTGCGCTCGAACGGAACCCGGGTGACGCTCGGCGCCCGCATCAACCCCGCGCTCCTGCCCGGTGCGGTCAGGATCGCCGCGGAGCACTGCGCCGAGCTGGCGCGGGGCGTGGAGGTGAGCAGGCCGTGAGCCTCCTTATGCCCTTGGCCGCGACGGAGCGCTGGTGGGTGGGCGCGATCGAAGCCTTCGTCATCCTGAACGTGCTGCTGCTCACGTTCGCCTTCATGACTCTGATCGAGCGCAAGGTGCTGGGTCGTCTGCAGCTTCGCTTCGGCCCCAACCGAGCCGGCCCGTTCGGCATCATCCAGCCCTTCGCCGACCTGATCAAGCTGGTGCGCAAGGCGCCCTTCCAGCCCGATCGCCTGATCCATCCCGCTCTCTACCTGGGCGCTCCGGTGCTCTCCTCGACGATGGCCTTCCTGGCCTTCTCGGTCATCCCCTGGGGCGGCGGCTGGGAGCTCTACGGCTACCAGATCGACGGGCAGGTGGTGAACGTCCCCATCTCGCTGATCGTGGTCTTCGCGATCGGCTCGATCTCGACCTACGGCGTGCTGATCGGCGGCTGGGTCTCGGAGTCGAAGTATGCGCTGCTCGGCGCCATGCGCACCGGCGCTCAGCTCGTCTCCTACGAGGTGGCCCTGGCGCTGTCGGTGCTGGGCGTGGTGCTGATGGCCAGGTCGCTCTCTCTGGTCGACATCGTCGCCGCGCAGAACCGCACCATCTGGTACATCGTCCCGCAGATCGTGGGCTTCGGTTGCTTCGCGATCGCCGGGGTGGCCGAGGTCGGCCGCGCCCCCTTCGACCTGCCCGAGGCCGAGCAGGAGATCGTCGCCGGCTACCACGTCGAGTTCTCGGGAATGCGCTGGGGCCTGTTCCAGATCGCCGAGTACGTGCACATGATCACCGTCTCGGCGCTGATGGTGACGCTCTTTTTCGGCGGCTGGCTGTTCCCGGTGCTGCACCGTTTCGGCCCCATCTGGTTCCTGCTCAAGCTGGCGATCGTGCTCTTCTGCTTCATCTGGGCGCGCGCCTCGCTGCCCCGCCTGCGTTATGACCAGCTGATGAATCTCGGCTGGAAGGTCCTCCTGCCGATCGCGACCGTGAACGCGATCGCAACAGCCTTCTTCGTGGTGCTCGTATGATCGGCTCGACCCTGATCACGGTCGCTCGCTCGCTCGGCGTCACGCTGAAGCAGATCTTCCGCGGCACGGTGACCGAGCAGTACCCCGAGTACAAGCGTCCGGTCTATCCGCGCTTCCGCGGCCGCCACCGGCTCAACCGGCACGAAAACGGCCTGGAGAAGTGCGTCGGCTGCTCGCTTTGCGCCGCGGCCTGCCCAGTCGACTGCATCCGCGTCGTCCCCGCCGAGAACACGGCCGACAATCGCGTCTCGGCCGGCGAGCGCTACGCCCGCATCTACGAGATCAACCTCAGCCGCTGCATCTTCTGCGGCTACTGCGAGCTGGCCTGCCCCTTCGACGCGATCACGCTCGGAAACGACTACGAGATCAGCGAGTACTCGCGCACTGATCTGATCTACAGCAAGGACATGCTCCTGGCAGGTCCGATCAAGCACGTGCCGGTCGCCGACCCGACGCTATACGACACCCCGACCCCCTATTACAGGACGGACAGTTGAGCGCCGGAAACATCCTCGTCTGGATCGTCTGGTTCGCGGCCGCCGCGGGCTGCATCGGCTCGGCGCTGGCCGTGGTCGCGCTGCGAAACGCGCTCTTCTCGGCGCTGGCGCTGGTCGTCAACCTGGTCTCGCTGGCGGTCTTCTACCTGCTCCTCTCGGCCGAGTTCGTCGCCGCCGCGCAGGTGCTGATCTACGCCGGCGCGGTGATGGTGATGTTCCTGTTCGTGATCGCCTACGTCGGCTGGGATCTCGACATCGCCTGGACCGGCGGGCCGAGCTGGCAGACGCTGGGCGGCGTGGTCGCCGCGGCCGCGCTTTTGGCCGAGCTGGTGACCGTGATCGCGCTCGGCGCCGCGAACGACCTGAAGCACTCGAACAAGATCGCCGTCGACTTCGGCGACCCGGTCTCGATCGGGCGCGTCTTCATGAGCAATCACCTGCTCGCTTTCGAGGTGATCTCGATCGTCCTGCTGGTGGCGGCGATCGGCGGCGTGATCCTGGGCGCGCAACGGCGGCGCGAGCGAACAGGAGGGATCCGCTGATGCTCGGACCGGCCATCGCCTGGTATCTCGTCGTCGGCAGCGCGATCTTCGCGATCGGCGCCGCCGGCGTGATGCTGCGCCGAAACCCGCTGATCATGCTGCTCTCGCTGGAGCTGATGCTGAACGGCGCCAACCTGGTGCTGATCGCCTTCGCGCGCCGGCACGGCTCGCTCGACGGCCAGGTGTTCGCGCTCGCGGTGATGGCGGTCGCCGCCGCCGAGGTGGTCGTCGGGCTCGGGCTAGTCGTCGCGATGGCCCGACGGAAGATCGAGATCGACGTCGACCTGCTCTCGAGGTTGCGCAAGTGAGCGCCAGCTCGCACGTGATCGCCGCCGCTGCCTGGACCTGCCTGCTCGCCCCGCTGGCCGCGGTCGCCGCGATCGCGCTGGGCGGAAATCGCCTGCCTCGCCGCGCGGCGGGCTACCTGGCCACCGGCTCGACCGTTATCTCGTTCGCGGCCGCCCTCTCGGCGCTCATAGCCACGCTCGGCAAGTCGGCGAGCGAGCGCCAGACGGTCACCACGGCCTTCGGCTTGCTCGAGACGCACGCCTTCAAGATCAACCTGAACCTGCTCGTCGATCCACTCGCGCTGGTGATGATGCTGGTCGTCTCGGGCGTCGGATCGCTGATCATCGCCTACTCGATCGGCTACATGAAGGGCGAGGGCGAGGAGCGCCGCTACTTCGCCTACATCGCGTTTTTCGCCTTCTCGATGCTGCTTCTGGTCGAGGCGGCGAACTTCTTCGTCCTGCTCGTCGGCTGGGGCCTGGTCGGGCTCTCCTCCTACCTGCTGATCGGCTTCTGGCAGGAGCGGCCGAGCGCGATCGCCGCAGCGAAAAAGGCCTTCGTCGTCAACGCCGTCGGCGACGCGGCGATGGCACTCGCTCTCTTCCTGCTGATTCAGCACGCCCACACGCTCGACTTCGCCGGCGTCTTCGGCCAGGCCGTCGCGCTTGGAGGAAACAGCTGGCTGATCAACCTGGTCGCCGCCGGCCTGCTCGTCGGCGCGCTCGCCAAGTCGGCGCAGATTCCGCTCCACACCTGGCTTCCGGATGCGATGGAGGGCCCGACTCCGGTCAGCGCCCTGATCCACGCCGCGACCATGGTCACCGCCGGCGTCTACCTGATCGTGCGCGCGCATCCGCTGTTCGAGCAGGCGCCGCACGTGCAGCAGACGGCCGCCGGCCTGGGCGCCGCGACTCTGCTCGCGACCGGCGCGATCGCGCTGGTGCAGACCGACATCAAGCGCGTGATCGCCTACTCGACGATGTCGCAGATCGGCTACATGTTCCTGGCCGCCGGCATCGGCGCCTACAGCGCGGCGATGTTCCACCTGGTCACGCACGCCTTCTTCAAGGCGCTGCTGTTCCTGGCGGCCGGCGTCGTCATCCACGCGCTGGGCGGCGAGCAGGACATGCGCAAGATGGGCGGCCTGCGCAGGAGAATGCCGCGCACGTACATAGCCATGCTGATTGGTACCGGCGCCCTGGTGGGGCTTCCGCCGCTGGCGGGCTTCTTCTCCAAGGACGCGATCCTGGCCACCGCGATCTCGAACGGCATCTACGGCAAGGTGCTGTTCGCGGCCGGCATCGCCGGTGTGCTCCTGACGGCGCTGTACTCCTTCCGCCTGCTCTTCCTGGTCTTCTCGGGCGAGGAGAGCGAGCTGGTCAAGAAGAGCCTGCCGAAGCGCAAGCGTGCCGAGGGGCCGCGCTGGATGACCGTGCCGGTCGCCGTCCTGACGCTGCTGGCGATAGGGGGCGGCTGGATGCAGGTCGCCGGACTGTGGCACCCGTTCGCAAGCTTCCTGGAGCAGGTCGCGCCGTCGTTCGCCGCCGAGCCCAGCGTTTCGCGCGAGTGGCTGCTCTCCGTCGTATCGCTCTTCGTCGCGCTGGGCGGGATCTGGATCGCCTGGGCAATCTACTCGGCCCGTTCGCAGCGGGCGCCGAGAGCGCCCCGGGCGCTGGTCGAGAAGCTCTACTTCGACCGCGCCTACGACCTCGTCTTCTACCGCCCGGCCGTCTCGCTCGCTCATCGCCTCGGAAGCTGGTTCGAGCGACCGGTGATCGAGCGCTCTGGCGAGGAGCTCGGCACGGGCACGCTGCTGGGCGGCCGCGTCGCGGCGGCGATCCAAAGCGGCCTCGCCCGCACCTACGTGCTGCTCGTCGCGGCCGGCGTCTCCATCCTCGTCCTGCTCTTCCTGGTGCTTCGCTGATGCTCACGACCGCGCTCATCTGCCTGCCCCTGCTCGGTGCCCTGGCGGTGTTCCTGCTGCCGGCGCCCAAGCTCTGGGTCGGCTCGCTCGCGCTCTTCTTCTCTCTGGCCGAGCTGGCGCTGTGGATCTCGGGCCTGAGCCGCTTCGACTTCGGCAGCGCCAAGATCCAGTTCCAGCAGCAGCACTCCTGGATCTCCGATCTCGGCATCAGCTACCACGTCGGCCTGTTCGGCTTCTCGCTCTGGCTCGTCGGCCTGACCGTGGTGGTCATGACTGCCGCGATCGCCTACGGGCTCTGGGCCGGGCGCGAGCGGGCGAACGCCTACTACGCGCTGATGCTCTTCCTCACCGCCGCGATCGTCGGCGTCTTCACAGCGCAGGATCTGATCCTCTTCTACGTCGCCTACGAGGCGATGATGATTCCGCTCTACGTGCTGATCGGCGTCTGGGGCGGCACCGGGCGCCTGCGCGCGACCTTCAAGTTCGTCGCCTACACGATGGCCGGGTCGCTACTCATGTTCGCGACGATCATCATCTACGGCCTCTCGCACGGGTTCGACCTGGCGACGGCCCAGCAGAGCGGCAGCATCTGGCTCTTCCTCGGCTTCGCCGCGGCGTTTGCGGTCAAGGCCCCGCTCTTCCCGCTGCACGGCTGGCTCGCCGACGCCTATCGCGAGTCGCCGCCGGAGGTCGCCGCCTTGCTCTCGGGCGTGATCTCGAAGGTCGCCCTGTTCGGCTTCCTGCGCATCGCGCTGACCCAGTTCCCCGGCCCCACTCACGATCTGCGCTCGCTGATGCTCGCGCTCTCGGCGGTCGGTCTCGTCTACGGCTCGTTGCTCGCCTTCCGGGCGCCTGACATCCGCGGCGTCGTCGCCTACTCGAGCCTGGCCCAGATGAGCCTGATCGGGCTCGGCGTCTTTGCCCAGAACGAGCTCTCGCTGAGCGGCTCGGTGCTGCAGATGGTGAACCACGGGTTGATCTCGGCGGCGCTCTTTCTGCTCGCCGGGATGATCGAGATTCGAACTTCGACCGGCGCCCTGTCGCGGCTCGGCGGGATGGCGCGCGGGCGGCCGATCCTGGCCAGCCTGATCGTCTCGATCGGCGTGATCTCGCTCGCGGTGCCGGGGTCGAACGCCTTCGCCGGCGAGTTCCTGATTCTGGCCGGCGTCTTCCAGCAGGGCTGGGGCTGGGCGGTTCCCGGCCTGGTTGCGATGGTGCTGGCGGCGATGTACATGCTGCGACTCGTCTCGGCGCTACTCCATCGCGAGGTGGGCGAAGCGGTCCCGGCCAAGGCGCCCGACGTTCAACTTCCCGAGCTGTGCGTGATCGCGGCACTCGTCGGCTGCATGCTGGCGCTCTCGGCCTGGCCGGCGGCGGTCAGCAATCACTCCTTCGCCTGCCTCGAGCCGGCCGCGACGAGCGGCCAGGTAACGGCGCAGGTCGGAGTTTCCTGCGTGCCGGGAACCGGCGGCACGACCGCCACGACGACGGGGGCGACGAATTGATCAGGACGCCCGCCATCGACTGGCTCACGCTGGCTCCCTCGCTGGCCCTGCTCGCGGCGACGATCGCTTCGCTTTTGGCCGCGGTGCTCGTTCCGGAGCGCTGGCGCAAGAACGTCTCCTGGTTCTTCTGCCTGGCCGGATATGCGGCTGCCTTCGCCTTCGCCGCGGTGCTGTTCCAGCGCAGCCCGCACGCTCACAGCGTGATCGCAAGCGCGCTCTTCCGCGACCGCTACGGTGCGCTCGCGGCGATGATCGTGGCCGGCGTCGGGCTCTTGACGACGCTCGTCTACTACGGCGAGCGCTCCACCCTGGATCGCGTCGGCGAGCGCTTCGCTCTGCTGGCCTCGGCCGGCGGCGGAATGATCTTCTTCGCCCAGTCGGCCAACCTGCTCACCCTCTTCCTCGGGTTGGAGTGGCTGTCTATCTCGCTCTACGTGCTCGTCGCACTCGAGCGCGAGCGCCCGGAGGCGATCGAGGCGGGCTTCAAGTACCTGATCGTGGGCGGCTTCTCGTCGGCGGTTCTCGTCTTCGGCGCCGCCTTCGTCTACGGCGCCACGGGGACGCTCAACCTCGCTCAGATCGCCGGTAAGGCGCCGAGCGGCGACCTGCTACTCATCACCGGGCTGGCGATGATCCTGGTCGGCTTCGCCTTCAAGGCCTCGGCGGCGCCCTTCCACACCTGGACGCCCGACGTGTACCAGGGCGCCGCGACTCCCGTCTCGGGCTTCATGGCCGGCGCGACCAAGGCGGTCGCCCTGCTCGTGGCACTGCGCGTGCTCTCGGTCTCCTTCTCTTCGCAGGAGCACCTCTGGACGGGCGCCGCCGCGATGCTCGCGGTCACTTCGCTCGTGGTCGGCAACCTGGCCGCCCTGGCGCAGCGCGACCTGAAGCGGATGCTCGCCTACTCCTCGATCTCGCACGCGGGCTTCCTGCTCTTCGCCGTCACCGCCGCCAGCTCGCTCGGCACGCGGGCACTGCTCTTCTATCTGATCCCCTACGGCGCCGCCTCGGTGGGCGTCTTCGCACTGGCCGCGCTGCACGAGCGCGAGCTGGGCGAGCCCGCGTCGCTCGACAACCTGGCGGGCTTCGGCTGGCGCCGGCCGCTGTCGGGGATCGCGCTCTGGATCTTCATGCTCTCCTTCGCCGGCTTCCCGCTCACGGGCGGCTTCGTGGGCAAGGTCTACCTCTTCGCCGCCGCCTACCGGTCCGGCTGGACCTGGCTCTTGATCGTTGGCGCCGTGGCCACGCTGGTCAGCCTCGGCTACTACCTGGCGGTCGTCCGCGCCATCTACATGCGGCCCGCTGCGGGCGAGAAGGCCGCCACGACCGAAGAGCCGCCGCTCGTCGACCGCATGCTCTCGACCGCGGTCTTCGCGGCCGTCGTCGTCACGGTTGGATCGTTCTTCGCCACTCAGCCGCTGATCGACCTGGCCAGGCACGCGGCGAGTCAGCTACCGCTCTAGCCGTAAGTCGAAGCGGAGCGGGCTGATCGAGCTGCGGTCCGCGTTTCCCGTAGGCCTGAGCGGAGCGCCTGATCGAACTGCGGTTTGTGTTTTCCGTAAGCCCGAACGGAGCGGCTGATCGAACTGCGGTCGGCTTTTCGGCTCAGAATCGGCGCATTCGCAGCGCTCTTTTTCGTTAACTTGGAACGACCCCGCGGGCGGGTGGCTCGGTGGCGGGCTGGAGAGCTGGTGCCCTACCGCCCGATATGCTCGGCCGTAGCGAACTCTTCGCCGGCGCGAGCGTAAAGGCCGGCGGGATGCTGCGCCGCCGCCAGCACCCTGCCAACCAGACCGAGTAGAGCTTGCGCGGCGAAAACCCCGAGGCAGGCGCCGAGCGCCGAGACGCTTACGACCGGTATCGCCACATCGAGCAGGGGTCCGGGCCCCGAGCCGACGATGACGACAACCAGCGCGAGCGTAAGCAAAGTGAGAGCCCCCTGCGCTCCAAGCACGATCTCGCGCTCGAGCCCGCGGGCTTCCGCCAGATCCCCGAACGTCATCAGCCCGCTCACGACTATCACCGGCCCCGCCGCAAGCACGAAGTAGAAGGCACCCGAATGGGCGCCCGAGCTGTCGGCCAGCGCCGCGGCGGCCAGGAGTAGGAAGGCGAAGGAGCGGGCGAGCATGAAATGAAGCCTTCGCGCACGCCGGGGCAAGTCCTGCGAACTCACTGCCAAGCCTCAAAAGCCGCCCGAATAGACCGCGCGTTGAGCTGACGGTCTCTGCGCGAAAGTGAAAGAATCGGCGCCGGCTTCCCCGCCAATACGGTCGTAACAAACGTCTCATGGAGGATAGAGTTTGCCAGCTCGCCGTCGGTTTCCCGGATCGTCGCCCCTCTTCGCCGACGCGCAGCCAGGCTGCTGTTCGGCTCGGTCCTGTGTGCGCTGGCGCTGGCCGTCGCCTGTGGTCTGGCAAGCGCTGTCTCCGGCACGGCCTCGAGCGGAAAGATCTCCGCCCATCTGACCAAGACGAGCTTCACCAGCTCGCAGGCCGGCTCGGTCAAGCTCGTCTGCAAGTTTTCGAAGAAGAGCGGCAGCTTCTCCTACCTGCTCACCTTCAAGAAGGGCTCCAAGTGGCAGACCGTCAAGAGCGTCAGCAAGAAGAGGTACTCCAAGAGCTCTTACACGATGACGGCCAAGCAGGTCTTTGGCGGGAAATCGATCAAGGTCGGCAGCTACAAGCTCAAGCTCTCCGCGAATGGTGGCAGCAAGCTGCTCAGCTTCAAGATCGTCAAGGGCTCCTCGGGTAGCGGCTCGACCGGCGGCGATACGACTCCGACGGGTAGTGATCCCACGAATACCTCCCTTCCGACCATTTCCGGAACGACCGTGGAGGGTAAGGCGCTTACAGCCTCAAACGGCTCTTGGAACAACTCGCCGAGCACGTATGCGTACCACTGGTTGCGCTGCAAGGCCTCAGATCCCTGCATGGATATCTCCGGCGCCAGCGCGAGTTCCTACGTCCTCCAGGCTGCAGACGTAACCTATGCTATCCGCGTCCGGGTCACAGCCACTAATTCCTTCGGCTCGGCGAACGCTCGCTCGGATCCGACCGACATCGTAACCACGTTGTCTCCAATGAACCTGGTGCTCCCGACGGTAAAAGTATCGAGCTGGGGAGTTCAGGAGAGCCGGGGGCTTCAAGCCTTGAATGGAACTTGGGCGAACTCCCCGACGTCTTATCGATATCAGTGGCTCCGATGCGGGCCAGCCGGCGATGGCTGCTCGGGGATACCTGCTTCGAACCCCGAGTATCCGAATTACTACGACCTGGCAGGAAACGATGTTGGCCTTACGATTCGCGTTTCCGTCACCGCTTCAAACGACTTCGGCTCTACCACCGCAACCTCGAATCCGACCATTGTCGTGATACCACTACCGCCCGAGAACGTCGTTCCGCCAACCATTTTGGGCACGGCCATGGTCGGACAGACGCTCACTGTTGACACCGGTACGTGGAACCACTCTCCGACCGGCTTTAATTACCAATGGCAGGATTGCGACCGCTACACCCCCGGCAACTGTAACGACATCGGCCCCGAACGATCGCCTTCCCATGTCGTGCAACCTTACGATGTCAATCACACTATCCAGGTCGTCGTTACTGCGATCAACGCCGGCGGTTTCGTATCGGCGAACTCGAACCCGACCGACGTCGTTCCTAGCTCGTAAGCCGTCACTGACGGTTGCCCTGGTCGACCCTAGTCCGGGTTCGCCGAACTACAGATTCGCCAAAGCTAAGCCCTGCTGCCCGCAACCGCCTCCGCGATCGACTCGATCGCAGCCGCGGCTTCACTCTCGGGCGCGCCGACCGTGACCGGTTCGCCGCGCTCGCCACACTCACGTAGAACCGGATCGAGCGGGACGCGACCGAGCAGCGGAACGCCAAGCTCCTCGGCCAGGCGCTCGCCACCTCCCGAGCCGAACACCTCCTGGCCCGTTCCGACCAGGTAGGACATGTTCTCGACCACGCCGAGCAGGCGCATGCCCGTCTCGTTGGCCATCAGGGCGGCGCGGGCCGCAACCTCTTGCGCGAGCGGCTGCGGCGTGGTGACGACGATCGTCTCGGCGCGCGGCAGCAGTTGGGCGAGCGAGAGGGCCACGTCGCCGGTTCCCGGCGGCATGTCCACGACGAGCGTGTCGATGTCGCCCCAGTGCACGTCCGAGAGAAACTGCTCGAGCGCCTTGTGCAGCATCGGGCCGCGCCAGATCACCGGCTTGTTCTCGTCCAGGAAGAAGCCGATCGACATCAGCTTGAGCCCGTGACCGAGCGGCGGCACGATCATCTCGTCGACCGCCGCGGGGCGCTGCGTGACGCCAAGCAACTGCGGCACCGAGTGGCCGTAGATGTCGGCGTCGAGCACACCCACCTGCTCGCCGAGCCCGGAGAGCGCGGCGGCCAGGTTGACGCTGATCGAAGATTTGCCGACGCCGCCCTTGCCCGAGGTGACGGCCAGCACGCGCGTCTTCTCGTGCAGCGAGATGCCCCTCTTCTCGGGGATGCCGAGCCGCTGGCGCAGCGCCTGCTTTTGCTCGTCGGTCATCTCCTCGAAGGCGAGCTCGACCGACTCGACTCCCGGGACCGCGCCGACGTGGCGCTGCACCTGCTCCTGAAAGCTGTCCTTGAGCGGGCAGCCGGCGATCGTCAGCGCCAGCACGATGCGAACGATTCCGCCCTCGATCTCGATCTTGCGCACCATGCCGAGCATCGTCACGGGCTTGCCCAGCTCAGGGTCGATGACGTTGCGAAGCGCCATCTCGATCTGTACGCGTGAAACGGTCATTGGCTACAGCCTAGCCGCGGACCGCCACCTGCCCTCGGGCGGCCGCATCTCGCCACGCGACCGGCCGGCGACTCCGGGTGTCTCAGGAACAATCCAAGCTCACGCGTACCCGCTCAACCGTGCCTAAAGAGAAGATCAGAAGAAGACGTCACCTTCCTCCCGCCCTCCGGGAACGGGACTTCGCGCTGCTCTGGATCGCCTCGCTGACGATGGGCCTCGGCGGCCAGATGGCCGCTGTCGCCGTCGGCTGGCAGGTGTTCGCCATCCATCACAGCGCATTCGATCTAGGCCTGATCGGGCTGGCGGAGTTCGTGCCGCTACCGCTCTTGGCGCTGCCGGCCGGGCACCTCGCCGACCGGCTGCCGCGGCGCCACGTCTTCGCGGCGGCGGTCGCGATCGACATGGTCGTGATGGCGCTGCTGCTTATGGTCACTCGCTCGGGAGCCACGCGGCTCTGGCCCTTCCTCGCTCTGGCGGCGGCGACCGGCGTGGCAAGCGCGATCGGCAGCCCGGCCGCGCGCGCGCTTCCACCCACGCTGGTCCCAACCGAGATGCTCGCCGGCGCCCTGGCGCTGCGCTCGATCGCGATGCAGATCGCAACCGTGGCCGGGCCGGCGATCGGCGGCTTCGTCTTCGTGCTCCGGCCCGAGCTGCCTTACGAGGTCGCACTGGGTTTGTTTGCGCTCTCCGGCGTCTGCGCGCTCTTGCTGCGCTCCCCGGCCGCGCGCACCCGGGCGGGGAGCGGAGGAGCTCCCGACTGGAGCAGCCTCGTCGCCGGCATCGGCTTCGTCCGCAAGACGCCCGTGCTCCTGGGCGCGATCACGCTCGACCTGTTCGCCGTTCTCCTGGGCGGCCAGATCGCGCTCGCGCCGCTCTTCGCACGCTCGATCCTGCATGTCGGGCCCGAGGGGCTGGGCCTGCTCAGGGCGGCGCCGGCGGTCGGCGCGATCCTGGCCGGGGTGATGCTCACCCGGCGACCGTCGATGCGCCACGCCGGTCGCACGCTTCTTTTCGTGGTCGCCGGCTTCGGCGCGAGCATGATCGTGTTCGGCCTCTCGCGCTCCTTCCCGCTTTCGCTGGGCGCACTTGCGGTCAGCGGCTTCGTCGACATGGTCAGCATGAACATCCGCGCGACCACCGCCGCGCTGGCAACTCCCGACCGGCTGCGTGGGCGCGTGAACGCGATCGAGATGGTCTTCATCAGCGCTTCCAATCAGCTTGGCGCCTTCGAGTCGGGTGCGGCGGCCGCGTTGGTCGGAGCCGCTCCGGCCGTTGTCGCGGGCGGCGTGCTGACGGTTCTGATCGCCTCGGTCTGGCCGCGCTTCTTCCCCGCACTCTCCCGCATCGACCGTCTGGAGGAGCTGCGCCCCGAGCGCGAGCCCGAAGAGCCGCCGCCCGCGCCGATCGAACCGGCCGAGCCGCCCAGCGAGTTCTGGTGAACCGACTCACGCTTCGGCGCTGCTCGCGGCCGTCAGCCGCGATCCTGGCGCAACCGCTCGAAGTAGCGCTCGGGATCGTCCAGCAGCTCGCTGCGGGCCTGATCGTAGAGGGGTCGTTCCCAGGAGTTGATCAACGGTAGCGACAGTTTCCGGGCCCGTCGTCTCAGCGCTCTCGGAACCCATCTCCTGACCCGGTTTTTGACCGCGATGAGCGTCCTCGAGCGCGATCTGCTCACCGCCGTTCGCTCTTCCACGCCAAGCGCCTCATACCTGAAGGCGCCGGCCAGATGAAACACGAGATCACCATGGATGCCTCCGAACTGCTCGCTACCGGCACCCGAGCCCAACCGCTCCAGCGGCGCGAAACGCCTGCCGCTCGCGTAGGCGCGAAACACGTAGCCCGCTCCCGTGTCCTCGTCGTGGTGAGGATGCTCGCGGGCAAAGCGCCCGTACTCCGCCGTCTTGCGATCTGCGGCGCTCAGGAGAAGCTTCGGCCGGCAATCGACCCAGAAATCCCTGCCGAAGAACAAGCAGGCGCTGTATCCGGTCAGCACCCCGCCGCTCGAGAGGGTTGCCAGAACGACGTCGCCGCTCAACCGCGCGCCGATCGTCTCGGCCCAATCGGGGCGGACCGGGAAGGAGTCGACGTGCATGGTGACCAGATGAGTCGCGCCGTCGCGCGCCGCGTGCGCGATCAGCCGCTCGAGGTAGAAAGCGTGCTCGCCGCTGCCGCTCAGCTCGGTCGCGGGCAGGGGAACGATCTCGAGCCGAGGCTCGGCCTCGAGGCGAGCGGCGAGTCGCGGCGCCGGTCGCGTCACTCCCGCGTAGATCGTGTAGGGAACGCCTGTCATCGTGCGGATCTTGCGCAGGTGCAGATCGAGCAGCTCGAAGTTCTCGTCCCGCACCAGATAGACGACGGCGATCCCCAGCTTCACGGCATGTCCCGCTTGGGCGCCTGTGCCGCCAGGCGGTAGAGCGCGTAGTCGAAGCGATCCGCCTTCACGTCCACGTCGGCGAGCATGATCGGCTCGTTCTCGTCGATCGCCCGCTTCAGCCGCACGCCGTCGGCCAGGCAGATCGGAAGTCCGGGGTGCTCGAGCGGCGTGGGACAGTTCTCGATCAATCCGTAGCACGCGTACCCACCGATCCCATCGAGCGCGTCTCCTTGCCTCAGGGGCTTCTTCGCATAGGCGAAGACGTTCGTCTGTAGGCCGAAGACGGGCTGCAGGATCGACCGCCGCCGCTCGATCGCCTCGACCATCGAGGGCAGTGCCTCGATGTGACAGAGGTGATAGGGACGATAGAAGAGGTAGTACGGGCCGGTTCCCATCTTGTAGTAGGCGAGCATCTCTCGCTGGTATGGGTGCTCGCAGTGGCCGATCGCGAATACGCCGCCGCCCGGATCGGCTCCGAGCACGTAATCGACGAACGGAGCCCTGCCCTGCCAGAGCGCGTCGAGATCGAGTTTCTCGAACACCTCGCTGACGTGCGCGGCGCGCGGTCCGTGCATTCCGGGCACGGTCGTCCGCAGGCCGTAGGCGTTGGCGATGATCGCCATCTCGATGTTCAGCTTGCTGCCGTCCGTGTAGGACGCGCACATGCGGTAGTCGAGGTTTCGCTTGTCGGCCTCGGGGATGATGCTGGTCGGATTGGCGCGGCGATCTAGGAAGCCCTTGATGTTGCCGGCCATGACCAGATCGAAGCCCCACGACTGGAGCTCGTCGATCAGGCGCTTCAGGACGCCGTATTGATCGCCGTCGCAGCTGCTGCAGACGAGGCCCTTCTCTGCTGCCAGTTGCGCGAAATAGGGCCCGAAGATCAGATCGATCTCGGAGTTCATGAGAATCAGGTGCTTGCCGTGCTCGAGCGTGGCGAGCGCGTGCCGGGCGCCGTCCGAGATCGAGTTGGTGGCCTCGATGACGGCGTCGATCGCCGCGCAGCGGGCAATCAGAGAGCCGTCGTCCGTCACGGCCGTCCGGCCCTCTCCGATCACGCGCTCCATCTCGTCCAGATCGCCGACGACCGAGAACGGCCGCCCCAACCGGGCCAGGAACTCGCTGCAGCGCTCGACGACGGTGTCCGCGACCGCGACGCACTCCACGCCGCGCGTCAAGGCCGACTGGTACACCAGCCCGCGGCCCATCGAGCCGCAGCCGATCACGCCGATCCTGCTCGCCGCTTGATCTCCTGGGGGTGAGGTCATGGATACGCCGAACGCATCATCGTCCCTTGCGGGCGGCACCGCTAGCTCACGTTTGCTCTAGTTGTCGCCGCCCGTGCGAAGAACTCGCAACGGTGACGCTGCCGCTACCTCTCCCAGGGCCTGCTGATCTTCAGCGCCGAGAGGATGGCGCGCGTCGAGGGCGAGCGGTTGAGCGTGTAGAAGTGGATGCCCGGTGCGCCGCGGGCCAGCAGATCGGCGGCCTGGAGCGCCGCGTGGGCGACGCCGAGCTCGAGCACGGTCCCGGGGTCGTTGGCGCGCAGCTCGAGCTGGTTCATCAGCTCGGGCGGGATGCTGGCGTGGGAGAGCGTGGTCATGCGAGCCACCTGCTCGGCGCTCATCACCGGCATCAGGCCGGGGATGACCGGCTGCTCGATGCCGGCCGCGCGCACCGCGTCGACGAAGCGGAAGTAGACGTCGTTGTCGAAGAAGAGCTGGGTGATGAAGAAGTCGGCGCCGGCGGCGGCCTTGGCCTGGAGCACGCGGATCTCGCCCGCCATGTCACTCGCCTCGACGTGCACCTCGGGGTAGCAGGCGGCGCCGATACAGAACGAGTAGTCGCGCGCGATCAGCTCGATCAGGTCGCTGGCGTAGCGGATCGACTCGCTCTCGATCGTCCAGTCGGGCTGGTCTCGCGGCGAGTCGCCGCGCAGCGCAAGCACGTTCTCGATTCCCACCTCGGCGGCCCGGTCGAGAGTCCGGCGCAGCTCCTCGGGCGTCGATCCGAAGCCCGTCAGGTGCGACATCGCCTCCAGGCCCAGCTCCTGTTTCATCCAGCGCGTCAGCTCCACCGTGCGCTCGCTGGTCGAGCCGGCGCGCCGCGTGATCGAGACGAACGAGGGCTCGAGCGGCGCCAGCTTCTCGATCGCCTCGCGCAGGTTGCGCTCGCCCTCCTCGCTCGTCGGCGGGAAGAACTCGAACGAGAAGACGGGCTGCTCGCTCTGGCTGATGATCCGGTCTATGCGCACGGCGCTGGTCATTCTAGGTGGGGCTCGGCGACGGGGAGATCGAGCGCCCGCTCCAGCGCGAGCGCGTCTCTGACCGCACAACCGTAGCCGTCGTTGTTGAAGTAGGCGAAGACTTCGTTCGCCCTCCTCCACTCCTGCACCTGCCTGGCCCAGCCGGAGATCTGCCTGGGCGTGTAGCCGCCGTGACGCCCGCGGCCGAGGTGCAGGCGCAGGTAGACGAAGGGCGCCGTCACCGCCAGCGTCTGAAACGAGCGCTCGGGATGATCGCCGACCACCAGCGCCGCGCCATGCTCGCGCAGCAGCTCGTAGACCGGCTCGCAGAACCAGCTTTCGTGGCGAAACTCGAAGGCGTGGCGCCCGCTTCCGCCGAGGACGGAGAGGGCCCCGGCCAGACGCTCGTCATCGCGCCTGAAACTCTCAGGTAGCTGCCAGAGGAGGGGCCCGAGCTTCCCCGCCTCGATCATCGGGCGGAGGACGCCGCGCAGCTTCTCGAGCGCCGGCCCGGGCTCCTGCAGGCGCCGGATGTGGGTGACGTAGCGGCTGACTTTCACGGCGAAGAGAAAGTCGCCGGGCGTCTCGGCGACCCAGCTCGCGACCGCCGCTTCGCCGGGCAGCCGATAGAAGGCGGAGTTGTTCTCGACCGTGTCGAAGACCCGGGCGTAGCGCTCCAGCCAGTGCGCGGGGCCGACGTCCTGCGGGTAGAGGACGCCGCGCCAGTGGGCGTAGTGCCAGCCCGAGCAGCCGATGTGAACGGGCTTCAGGCTCTGAGACGGTCGGCGAGCGCCAGGCACAGCTCTTCAGTGCCCGCTGCCGCGATCCGCGAACGCGACTCCAGGTCGAGCGCGGAGTCGAGGAAGGACGCGTCGCCGTCCACGAACTCGACCACCAGCCCGAGCTCACGCACCAGCAGCTGCCCGGCGGCGACGTCGATCGAGCGCGCCGGCTTGAGCGAGCAGACCGCATCCAGGCGCCCCGCGGCCAGGTGGCAGAGCGAAAGCGCGAGCGAGCCCATGATGCGCATGCGCTTGGCCAGCCCGACCACGCTCGGCGCCCACTCGGCGATCTTCGCCGTCTCGGTCGCCTCGAAGGCCAGCAGCTCGATCTCGTCCTTCGGCCTGGTCGCGCCGAGCGCTTCGCCGTTCAGCCAGGCGCCCTGACCGCGCCGCGCCGTCCACTCCTCACCCGAGCCGAAGTCGTAGACGTAGCCGAAGAAGACGTCGCTCATCCTGTCGCCGTCAGCCACCGCCAGCGAGACCGAGAAGAAGGGGATGCAGCGCTTGGCGTTGATCGAGCCGTCGATCGGATCGAGCACGAAGCGCACCCGCCCGCCCGCTCCGAAGACGCGCTCGCCCAGCTCCTCCGAGACGAGCGTGAAGCCCGGCGCGTCCAGCGCCTCGAGCCGGCGCACGACCACCTGCTCGGCCGCCTCGTCGATCTGAGTCGTCTCGTCGCCGCCCATGCCGCGGCGTAGAACCTTTTCGCGCTCCTCGCGCGTCGGCAGTCGCTTCAGCTCGGCGCGGATGTCGGAGACGATGTCGCGGCACAGCGCGAGCAGGGACTCCGCATCGAGATGAGCGTCGCCCGGCATCCCGCGATCGTATCCGGCCCGCGAATCGCCGGACGGCCGCTCGGGCATCAGAGCGGGTAGAGAACGAGCCCCGAGAGAAGCTTGGGATAGAAGTAGGTGCTCTTCTGGGGCATCACGCGGCCCTCGCGTGCGACCGCGAAGACCTGGTCGATGCGCGACGGGCGCATCAGGACAGCCACCTCGGCGGCGCCGGAATCGACCGCGGCGACGGCCTCCTTCCACTCGGCGGTGTAGGAGATGCCCTCGTGCCCCAGCCGGCCGACCAGCTCGACGTCGAGAATCGCCTCGTCGGTGGCGACCAGGCGCACGCCCTGCTTGTCGTAGACGAGAGCCGCGGCGGTGTCGTAGGACATCGCCTCCAGCTCCGCGAGCGCCGCCTTGACGCTCTTTCTGGGCTCTCCTCCGGCCAGAACGCCAAGCTCGGGCGTCGTGGCGAAGACGCGATGCGTGGGGAAGATGGCGAGGCCTTCGCCGCGCGTGTTGACGAGTGCGGCAAAGGTGTAGGCGCTGGCCGGCGTGCCGTCCTGCTGGTGGAAGGCGACCGCCGTCTCGTAGCGATGATGTCCGTCGGCGATCAGAAGCTGCTTGTCGGCGAGCGCTTTTCGCACGCGCTCGAGCGCCGCCGCGTCGTCGACGCGCCAGAGGCGGCTGCGAACGCCCAGCTCCTCGGCGTCGAGATCGGGCCGGCGCGTGGCGGCCTGCTCGCGCAGAGCCTGCTCGCAGCGCTCGGGATCGTCGTAGAGGAGGAAGATCGGCTCGATCTGGGTGCGTGCCGCGGTCAGCAGGCGCAGGCGGCTCTCCTTGGGGCCGGAGTGCGTGCGCTCGTGCGGCAGCACGACCTTGTTCTCGTAGGGCTCGACCTTGATCGAGGCCAGGAAGCCCTCGCGCGTGCGGGCGACGCCGTCGGGCCCGACGAAGGACTGCTCCAGCCACCAGAGCGCGGGCTCGTCGTCGCGGCGAAGGACGCCCTCGTCGCGCCAGGACGCGAGCAGCGGCCCGGAATCGCGCTCGTCCTCGGGCAGCGTGAGGTTGACGATGTTGTGCGGCGAGCGGGCCAGATAGCCAACGCGAGCCTCGGCGTCGATCACGTCGTAGGGCGGCGCCACGAGCGCGGCCAGCGGCCCGGCAACCTCGGGGTCGAAGGTCAGCGCCTGGAAGGGACGTACGTCAGCCACGCGAGGAGCGTACCAACGGTCTTCTGACTAGACTCGACTAGTGATCTCCGCCCAAAATACTGCCTTCGCGAACCGCGAAAACACTGACGCCGGCGCTCGGCGCGGGACGGGGTTTTGATGCTATTTCGGCTCGATATCGGCACGGTTGGGGCGCGTTTTCTCGCTACCGTTTCACGACCCCGCGGGTGGGTGCGCGAGGAGATCCAGATCTCCTCGCGTTTGACGAAGGACGAAGGCCTTCGTCCGACGGGATGTAATCCCGCTCTGGCGGGGGGCGTAGTACCGCGGTGCCCGAGCACGCAGCCAGAAGCCAACCGCGCGACCCCGGCGTTGAGATCGTGACCCAGCTCGCCGAGCTGATCGCCGATAGCGCCGTCGAGGGCGTGTACGCGGTCGCGCGCAAGGAGCGGCTGCGGACGAAAGCGGGCGCCTCCTACCTCGCGCTCGAGTTGACCGACGAGAGCGGTCGCGTCGAGGCACGCGTCTGGAACGACGTCGACCTGCTCGACACACGCTTCGCCGAGGGCGACGCGGTGCGCGTGCTGGGGCGCGTCGAGAGCTTCCGCGACAAGCTCCAGATTCAGGTGCGCACGATCGAGGCGGCGCCGGAGGCCGATGCGACGGCGCTGACACCGGCCGGTCGCCGCGACCCCGACGAGCTGGAGGGATTTCTCGATTTCCTCGTCGCCGAGATCGCGCACGAGGGGCTTCGCTCGACCGTCTCGGCGCTGCTCACAGACGACGAGCGCCGGCGTCGCCTGCGCACACTGCCCGCGACGCGCGAGGGCCACCACAGCTACTCCGGCGGGCTGCTCGAGCATACGGTCGGCGTCGCCACGATCTGCCGCGATCTCTGCCAGCTCCATCCGCGCCTGCGCTCCGATCTGTTGCTCGCCGCCGCGCTCACGCACGATCTGGGCCGCACACTCGAGCTCGGGCCGGCGCCGATCTATGCGCCGACCGCCGAGGGACGCTTGCTCGGTCACGTTCAACTCGGGCTGCGCCTGATCGAACAGCATGCAGGCGCGCTCGGGCGGGAGCTGCAGGCCGAGCTGCTGCACGCCGTCGCGGCTCATCACGACCTGCGCGCGGCTCGCACCGCCGAGGCGGCCGCTCTCTACCACGCCAACCAGCTCGACACCGTCGCCCAGCTGCGACCGGTCGATACCGCGTAGGGCGCCGGCTTCGTGCTCGGAATCGGTCTCGCGCTGGCGGCGAGCCTCTCCTGGGGCCTCTCCGACTACCTGGGCGGCGTCAAGAGTCGCATCGTCCCGCTGCTCACGCTGATCGCCGTCTCGCAGCTCGCCGGCCTGGCTCTGATCGGCGTGATCACGGGAACGACGAGCTCCTTTCCGGACGGAAGGACCGCCGCCTACGGAGCGATCGCCGGGGCCGCCGGGGTGGCGGCCGTCGCGGCCTTCTACCGCGGCATGGCGATCGGGCGGATCAGCATCGTCGCGCCGGTCTCGGCAACGGGCGCAGTCATCCCCGTCGTCGTCGGCCTGGCGCGGGGCGAGCGGCCGGGAAGCCTGGCGCTGGTGGGAATGGCGCTGGCCTTCGTCGGCGTTGTGCTCGCCTCGGCCGAGGACGAGCCCGGCGGGACGAGGAGCCTGGCCGCGGGCGTTCCGCTGGCGCTGGTCGCCGCATTCGGCTTCGGCATCTTCTTCCTCTTCGTGGCCAAGGCGAGCGAGGGCGACCACGCTCTCTCGGCGGCGTTCATGCTGCGCCTGACGACGGTGCCGCTGATCCTGCTGGCGATGCTGGCTCTGCGCCAGCCGTTTCGCGTGCCGCGCGGGAACCTGCACTGGCTCGTGCTGATCGGCGCGCTCGACAGCGGCGCCAACACGCTCTTTGCGCTGGCGACCAATCACGGCCTGCTCAGCCTGGTGAGCGTGCTCGGCTCGCTCTACCCGCTCTCCACCGTGCTGCTGGCGCAGGCGCTACTGCGCGAGCACGTCGCTCGCCACCAGAAGTTCGGGATCGCCGCGGCGCTGGCCGGCGTCGCCCTGATCTCCATCTAGGGCGCGAGCGTCACGCGTGGATGAGAAGTCACACTCTCGACACGCCGCAACCCTTGACGAAAAATGGTGTCGGACACCATCTAGGGCGCGAGCGTCGATCGCAGCTCGTCGATCGCCGCCGGAACGAGGTGGTAGTACATCCAGGTTCCGCGCCGCTCGTGCTCGATCAGGCCGGCTTCGCGCAGCACGCGCAGGTGGTGAGAGACGGTCGGCTGGGCCAGCTCGAGCACCTCGACCAGCTCGCACACGCAGGCTTCGCCGCACGCGGCCAGCCGGTTGACGATCGCGACCCGCGCCGGCTCCGAAAGCGCCTTGAAGCACTGGGCGTGCCGCGCAAAGGCGTGCGCGTCCTCGGGCGTCGTCCCGGGGCGGCAGCAAACCTTGGTCAGATGCTCCTTCATCGATATCGCTGAATATAACAGCTTCCAGAGCTCACGAAGGAGCGGCCGCCGGCGCCGAGGCTCTAACCCGCGAGCACCTTGCCGTGGATTTCCCGCGTCAGCGTGTTGACCTGCCTGGTGAGCCTGGTGTTCTCGTCAATCAGCCGCTTGATCAGCGTGATCCCTTCCTCCGCTTGCTGCTGTCGATCCAGACTGTTTTGAGCGACGTCCTCGCGGTGTTGCGCGTCGGCGTCTGCGTGTGCCTTGTCGCGATCGGCCTGGCGCGTCTGGGCGAGCAGGATCAAGGGTGCGGCGTAGGCGGCCTGGAGGCTGAACGCCAGGTTGAGCAGGATGAACGGATAGAGATCGAAGCGGACGAGCCCGGTGGCGTTGATAAGGATCCAGACACCCACGATCAGCGTCTGGCCGATCAGGAATTTCGGCGTTCCGAAGAAGCGCGCAAACGACTCGGCCTTCGCGCCGAACGAGCCGGAGCCGAACGGCGGCGCGACGATATCGAACTCCTCCAGGAAGCGTCGGTGGTTCTTATGCGGTGTCTTTCTGAGTGCTGAGTCCATCGCAAGCCTCCTGCTGTTGTACGTGTAAGGAGCGCGCCGGGCGGTGAACTGCTTCTTCCCGTCAGAGCCCGTCTAGACGTTGAAGCGGATGTTGAGCACGTCGCCGTCGGCGACTTCGTAGGTCTTTCCCTCCAGGCGCTGCAGGCCCTTGCGCGCGGCCTCGGAGTGGGAGCCCGCGGCGACGAGATCGTCCCAGCGGATCACCTCGCAGCGGATGAAGCCGCGGGCGATGTCGGAGTGGATCGTGCCGGCCGCATCGAGCGCGGTCTGCCCGCGGCGGAGCGTCCAGGCGCGCGTGTCCTTCTCGCCGGCGGTGAAAAAGACGATCAGGTCGAGCGCCTCGAACAGGCGGCGCACGATCTCGCCGAGCGCCGAGGGCTTTCCCTCGCGGAACTCCTCGGCCTCCGCGTCCGGGAGCTCGGACAGCTCCAGCTCGAGCCGACCGTCGATTCCGTTCGGGCCGTTCTCCAGCGGGATGATGGTCTTGGTCGTGAGCGGGTCGAGCTCGGGCGGCAGCGGCTCGGGCCAGTCGCGCAGGTTCTTGCCCTCGTCCAGGTGCGCGAGCAGCCGCTCCAGCGTCGCCACCTCCTTCTTCACCGCGGCGTCGCCCGACTTGGCCTGCTTCTGCATGCGCTCCAGCCGCCGTTCGACGTGGTCGCGGTCGGCCACGAGCAGCTCCAGCTCGAGTGTCTCCAGGTCGCTCGCCGGATCGGCCTCGGGCGAAAAGCCGTCCAGCACGGCCAGGATGGCGTCGACCTGGCGCAGGTTGCCGAGCAGCGCCGGGCCCGTGCCGGGCACGTCCACCACGCGGATCGCCGCCTTCGTGATCTTCTTCGCCTTGACCGTCACGGCCAGCTGCTGCAGCCGCTCGTCGGCGATCTCCGCCATGCCAACGTGCTCCTTGCCCGAGGCGCCCGCGTAAGTACCCACCTCGGCGCCCGCCTTGGTCAGGGCGTTGAAGATGGTGGTCTTGCCCGCGCCGGGCAAGCCGACGATGCCGACTTCGAGAGACATGCCGGTAGCTTAGGGACTATTCCGCGGACGCTCGCCGAGTAGCTCGAGCACCTGGGCGAGCCGGGCGATCTCGGGCCCATCCCAATCCTCGGGCGGCTGCGTGTCGCCCGGCCTGAGCAACACCGCCGTCATCCCGAAAGCGCGCGCGCCGGCGAGCTCGTCGTCGCCGCCGTCACCGATGTAGAGGCAGAGCCGCGGCTCGACGCCCAATCCGTTCGCCGCCAGCTCGTAGATCGCGCGCTCCGGCTTGCGCAGGCCGACGCTGCAGGAGTAGATCTCGACGTCGAAGAGACCGGCAAGCGGCGACTCGCCGACGAGCCCGGGAACCTCGGAGCTGCAGTTCGTGAGCAGGCCGGTGAGATAGCCGCGAGCGCGGAGCTCGCGCAGGGTGGAAGCGGCATCCTCGCGGGGCCGAAAGCTCCTGCGGTGCATCTCGACCCGCATTCTGTAGGCCTGGTCGATCGCGTCGCTCCGCTTGACCCCGAGCGAGTCGCAGACGTATTCGACGCTCTCACGCAGGTCGGAGACGAGGCGCTGCGAGTAGGCACGGCGCCAAGCGGGCTCGAACTCCTCGCGCGACACCTGGAGGATGTCGGCCATCGCCTCGTAGGCGCGCGCCCAGCGCTCGCTCTCGAACGGAATGAGCGTGCCCCAGAGGTCGAAGATCACCGCGCGCGGAGCCATCGCTGCAAGCGTAGTGGCTCGCGGCGGCTATTCCTACGCGGCGCTCAGAGCATGCGCTCGTTGATCCGCAGCCCGGCCCAGATGCCGAGGATGCCGCCGGCGAGGCTGCCGAGCAGCGACACCATCATTCCGCCGCCGTCCAGCGTCGGGAGGATGCCGCCGATCGTCGAGCCGACAACCATCCCGAGCATCGTCAGCGAGCCCTTCACGTCTGCGTGGATCGACAGATGACCGGCTCGGCTTGAGCGGGCGGTCGACATCGAGCGGGCGGCCGACTTCGCTTCACGTCGCCGGCTCGGGGTTCGGGCGCCTTACCCACCCACCACAGCGGGATTACATCCCGTCGGACGAAGGCCTTCGGCCTTCGTCAAACGCGAGGAGATCTGGATCTCCTCGCGCACCCTCCCCCGGGGCGGAGAACGGTATCGAGAAAATGCGCTCGAGAATGCGCCGGCTTCGTGTCGAAACAGATCGCCCGGCGAGCCCGGTTACGCGGTGAGAAAGCCGATCTGGCCCTCGGGCGGGAAGCGCTTGACGTAGACCACCTGCGCCAGCACCACGGTGAACGGGCCCTCACTCGAGTCGAGCGTCAGCGTCGCCGCCGCCGCCTTGCCCAGGGCTTCCTCGAGCTCCGTCGCGGACTTGCTCGAAACCACGCTGCTCATCATCTGGCCGCCGACGAAGCCGATCTCGATGCGAACTCTCTTGCTCTCAGGCATATGCCACCAATTCGTAGAGGACTCCGTAGGTGTTCTCGGGATGGATGAAGGCGACCTCGAGCCCGTGCAGGCCGCGCCGCGGCTCGGTGTCGATCAGCGTCACGCCCTTCGCGGCCAGCTCGGCCAGCGAGGCGCGGATGTCGTCGACCTCGAAGGCGATGTGGTGAATGCCGGGCCCGCGCTTGGCCAGGAACTTGCCCACCGGCGTGTCGGGCCCGGTGGCGCCGAGCAGCTCGATCTGGTTTCCGCCCAGCGTGACCATGGCCGCGTCGACGCCCTGATCGGGAACGGTCTCGCGGTGATCGAGCACGGCGCCGAAGAGCTGCTCGTAAGTCGCCAGCGCCTCGTCGACATCGGCGACCGCGACGGCGATGTGGTGAGTGCTCTTGGCCTGCACGAGTGGGATGCTAGCGGCTCGGGCCGGTATCAGTCTGCGTTGCGCTCGAGCTCGAGGCAGGCATCGAGCGCGGCGCGCGCCACCTCGAGCTGCTCGGGGCTGGGCTCGGCGGTCGCGAGGTGAAGTTGCAGCTCGATCCCGGGGCGGCGGATCGCGCGCGAGAGCGGCTCGTCGGGATGCGCAAGCGCCCAGGCAAGCAGTTCGCTGGAGAAGGCGACCGCGGCGAACTGACCCGCCACTCGTGCAGGCCCGCGAGCGCGGCGGGGCAGGCGCGAGGCCAGCAAGTTGGCCACGAGCGAGCCGGCGAGCATGGATGCGATCAGATTGGAGCCGCAGCGCTCGTGCACGCGCCCCCGCGGCTCGTCGTGCTCGTAGGTGCCGATCGTGGCGTGCTCGGCGCCGTGGTAGGCCGTCAGCTCGGAGCCGCGCAGCGACATGGCGACGGGAACGATGGTCAGTGCCGTTCCGGCCAGCTCGTTGCCGAGCGGGCTGAGGCGCGAGGAGCCGCGCAGCAGGCGGACGGCCAGCGAGCTGGTCACGAGCGCCGCGCGCACCCTGCGCCGCTGGAAGGGAAGACGAGCCTCGGGCAAGGCGCGGCGAATGGCCGGCAAGACCGAAAACTGCTCGATCAGGCGCGCCGGCCCGCGCAGCAGCGGCGAGCGGATGCCCGAAGCGCGAAAGCGCTTGCGCGCGGCGGCCACGTGCAGCTCTCCGCCGGGCAGGCGCACCGCGCAGGCCCAGGCCGTCGGCCCCTGTACGAGCACGCCGTTTTCGAGCGCCATCCCGCCGAGCCGGACTTTGTCCTCACTGGCCATAAAACTCATTTCGGAATGAAGGCCCGCCGACTGGGTGCGATCGGTGGATGCGAAACGAGGACGCAGTGTCTCGTTCGTAGCCGGAGGCTACGGGCGAGATCGAGGACGAAGTATTCGCGCCGCCGAGCGCGGTCGGGCGGCGGAGCGCTTCGTTTCGAAAGGAGTTCATAGAGACGTTGTAGCTGAGCGCTTCGCTCTAGGGAAGGTTCCGAGCGAATCGCCTCTTCCCGGCGCCCGCGCCTTTTACGGCACACGTCCTCCCACCCCGTGCCTGGCACCGGGTTTGCGAGGCGTATACGGTAGCGAGGGAAGGCGCGACAAAATGTGCCGGCTTTGTGCCGAGTTTTCAGCGCTGCGTTTTCGGCTCGGGGAGCCGCTTTCAGGCAGCGGCGCGCCTGAGCGCCTGTTGCAACGCCACCGCCGCGAGGCCCGGGCGGCCGTCGCCGATCGGCGATCCGTCGAGCTCGACGATCGGCATCAGCTCCCGCACCGAAGAGGAGGTGAAGGCCTCCTCGGCGGCGGCGAGCTGCGAGCGCGTATACACGCCCTCGGCGATCTCGTAAGCGAGCGCGGGGGCGGCCTCGAGCACGAACTCGCGCGTGATCCCGGCCAGGATGCCCGTCTCGAGCGAAGGCGTGAACAGCGTGCCGCCGCTACGCCACCAGACGTTCGTCGTCGGCCCTTCGAGCACGATCTCGTCCTTGGCCAGGAAGATCGCGTCGTCGGCGCCGTGGCGCTCCGCCTCCGCGATCGCGGCCATGTTGGCCGCATAGCTGGTGGACTTGACGCCGCCCAGAATCCAGGGCGCCTTGGCGCGCAGCTCATAGGGCACCCCGATCGGCAGGGTGATGACCTTCGTCCCGTGCGCGCGCAACGGCTCGTGGCCCGCGGGAATCGCGCCGAAGATGGCAAAGCCGACGGGAGCGCCGCCCTCGCTCGAGCCCGCCGTCCAGACCAGGCGCAGGGAAGCGTCCTCGATCCCCGGTAGCGCCTCTGCGACGAGCGCGCGAAAGGCGTCCTCGTCGGGCACGGGCAGATCGATCCGCGCCGCCGACATGCTCAGGCGGGCGAGGTGATCGTCCAGGCGGAAGGGCTTGCCGGCGTAGACGCGCGCCGTCTCGAAGGCGGCGCGGCCACGCAACAGCGCCTCGTCGTCGGCGCGCAGCACCGGCTGGGCGGGATCGACGAGACCGCGCCCGAGCACGGCCAAAGCGAGCGTGGTCACGGGCGGAATACTTGCACGCGTCGCGACCGGGCGCGCCGAAGAAGGGCCGATTTCTCACCGCTTTGACCTCGAGCCATCCCCAGAACGGGGACGATTTACCGCCTTTCGGCAGCAATAGGAGCTCGAAGCTTCACCCGCCCCCTGGCGCGCCGATCTCCAGGAAGCTCGAGACCGCTACGACGGGAAAGGGAACATGAGCCGAGATCAGATCGCCAAACCACGGATTTCCTTGCCACCGCGCCGCGCGCGCCTGGCCATCCTTGCGCTGGTCGTAGCGGCGCTTCCACTTGCGCTCGCCGCGCCGTCGACATCGGCGACGGCGAAGAAAGCTCCCCTCACCATCAGCGGCAAGCTCGACCGCGCCGGATACACGGTGCTGGCCATCGGCTACAAGGGAAAGGTCACCTCGACGCACAAGCAGGCGTTCAATCTGCGCGTGACGGAGACGCGCGTGACGCTGCAGCTGATAGGGCCGCGCGGGAAGTACGCCGGCCCGGTCGTGGTCGGTTACAAGAACGGGAAGGCAATCGTCGGCGTACGCGCCGGCGCAAGGCTCGGGCGCATTCAGGTCATGACAGCGAAGGGCTATGCGCGCGTGACCAAGAAGGTGCGTGGCGCCTGGCTCGACGCGAAGCGGATCGCACTTGTGAAGAAGCAAGTCCCGCTCGGTAACGGACGCAACTTCGGCTTTGTACGCTCGTCTCGCCACAATGGTGCAAGCGGTAACGGCGGCGACACCGACTTGGACGGCGTGCCGAACATTCTCGATTCCGCCGCCGGCGGCACGCTCGTGCTCAACTCGTTGCGCTCGGCGAAATCCGCCGGCTCCGCTTTCGGCAATCGGCTCGCGTCGCTCGCGGACCCATTCGCTACCGAGCGCGACCCGGGCCCGCCTCCTCCTCCCGGCGCCGAGCCGGGCGGCCCTGCGCCGGCGCCCACCGTTCGCTGGATGTCGCAGATCTTCCTCGACATCCCGCACACGCTGAACGCGAACGCGACAGGTGTCACCCGCGAGCAGATCGATGAGGCAATGGTCGCGAATCTCAACATGAAGCTGATGCCTGTTCCGACGGGCGACGTCGTCAAGCTCGACTGTCACGGCCTCTCCTACTGCAGCGAAGGCGGAACCGGGCGAGCCGTGCTGAACGGTGTGTTCTCGTCTCCGGGCGTCGGCGGGCCGGAATCGATCTCCGAGCCCTTCCCGTCCTGCTGCACCATGGGCGGCGACGGCATGGGAACTCTGCGTGGCGGCCCACTCAACGTCGTGCCCGACGGCAACGAGTTCAGTCTCGACCCGCACGCGGTCTCGACGAAGGTCGGCACCGGCGACATGCTGACGGTGCTGGTAACGAAGGACGGCGTGACCACGTTGCAGCCCGCACCGCTCGACTTCGTCTTCAACACCGTGCCCGCGATCAAGAGTTTCGACGGCGGTAGCGGAGTCAAGACGATCGACTACGCCGCGGGGGCGGGCGCTTACGGTACGCGCGACAACCCGATGCCCGTCACGGCTGTCGGCGGCGGCGACATCAAGGTGCAACTCACCTGGTGGAGGCCGCAACGCGACGGCATCGCCGGCGCCGGCGAGCCGGACTTCATGGATATCGGCCGGCTCGTATACGAGTTCGGCATCCAGTCCCAGGGCAATCTGATTCCGCCGAGAACCAACCACGACTCGGGAGCGTGCTCGGCGGCGAGCTACAGCGAGAACGACCCGAATCTGGAAATCGTGCCTGAGCGACAGTCGTCGGGGACGATGAGCGGTGAACTGACGGACGCAAGCGCCGATCAGGCGGCCAACTCCGCCAATACGCTCAGCGTCACGCTCGACCTCACGAAGTGCATAGTCGACAAGGGCGGCCCCGCCGTCGTTCCGATTGGTACCGACATCCACATGGATATCTCGGCCAATGCGCAAAGCTCGATGGACCACGCCAACCAGGACCTCTACTTCCGCGCGAGCTGATCGCCGCGTAGGCATATCCGGTCGCTTCAACGAGACGGTCGCTGTGGAGGCGACCGTCTCGCTCAATCCGCCTCGTGTAAGCGCTGCGCGGATCCGCCCACCGGTTGACGCGCGGCCGGTGAAGCTTGACGGGCAGTTCTAGCCGAGACCGGTGACGTTGACCGGGGCGGAGCTGACCGAGCGGTCGCGCCTAGCTGGTGGGAGCGGTTCCGTACACCTTCTCGTACAGCTCCTGCCAGTTCGCGGCGATCTGCGTCTGAGCGCTGCGCAGGCTCATCTGCCCCGAGCAGACCAGGCTGTGGAGCTTGTTCTCGAGGCGGTCCTTGACCTTGTAGCCGGGCCGGGCGTTCGCCTTCTCCGGGAAGAGGTTCGCGGGCTCGTTCGAGCCACCCAGCTCGAGAGAGACGATGTGGTCGATCTCAAGCGTGCGGCCGTAGAGCCGCTGCGCCATCCCATAAGCCGCCTCGATCGCGTACTTCTCCGACTGCGGGACGTCTCGCACCTCGCTCGTGCGGAAGCTCGCGGAGCAGATGACGGCCTTCGTCAGTCCGGAGTAGTAGGCACCGGGAGAACAGCGTCGATCGGGATTCGCGCCGGGCGCGCAGTCGGACGTCTTCGTCTGCCGCCGCAGCAGCACCGTCCTGCCGAGGCGAACCGTCTTGCTGCCTCCACTCGTGCTCGCAGAGCCCGAGCCCGAGCTGGAAGCGCTTCCGTCCAGCCACTCGGCGACGCCGCCGTGATGCGAGCAGGCGCCCTGATGGTGCTTGGCGAAGCTGTAGGTGCCGTCCCTGCAGCGAGCGGTCGCGCCCGGCGGGGCCGAGCCGGCGCTCGAGATCGCGATGGCCAACCCGAACGTCAGCGCAACGGCGAGCACCAGATACCAACGCCTCATTCGGCTCCCAGCTAGAGGTTCGCCTACAGGGCCACTCCAGACAGCATACTTCGGGACATGTCCGACCTGTTCGCGGACGCGGCGGATAAACGGCTGGCGAGCCTGGCGCCGCTGGCCTGGCGGCTGCGTCCGCGCACGCTGGAGGAGTTCGTCGGCCAGGAGCAGGTGCTGGGGCCAAACTCGGCGCTACGCAAGGCGATCGCCGAGGACCGCGTCGGCTCGATGATCCTGTTCGGGCCGCCCGGGACGGGCAAGACGACGCTGGCCCGCATCGTCGCGGAAACGACGGGCGCGGCCTTCGAGGAGCTGTCCGCCGTCTCGGCTTCGGTAGCCGACGTGCGCGGCGTGATCGCGCGGGCCAAGGACAACCTCGGCGCGCACGGCAAGCGAACGATCCTCTTCCTGGACGAGATCCACCGCTTCAACCGCGGCCAGCAGGACGCGCTTTTGCCGTCGGTCGAGGCGCGGCTGATCACGCTGATCGGCGCCACCACCGAGAACCCCTACTTCCAGGTCAACTCCGCCCTGCTCTCGCGCTGCCAGCTGTATGCGCTCGAGCCGCTGACCCAGCCGGAGCTGGAGGTGATCGTGCGCCGCGGCGCCGCCGAGCTGAAGCTGGAGCTGACGAGCGAGCTGGCGAGCCTGATCGCGCAGAAGGCCGGGGGCGACGCGCGTAACGCGCTCAACATCCTCGACCTCGCCGCCGAGACCGCGACCTCCGAGAAGAAGCCGCTGGAAGAGCGCCATATCGAGGACGCCTCGAGCAAGCGCCCGCTCGTCTACGACCGCGCCGGCGACGCCCACTTCGACTTCGCCTCGGCCTTCATCAAGAGCATGCGCGGCTCGGACGCCGACGCCGCCGTCTACTACCTGGCCTCGATGATCGAGGCCGGCGAGGATCCTCGCTTCATCGCGCGGCGAATGGTCATCTTCGCCTCCGAGGACATCGGGCTGGCCGACCCCCGCGCGCTGCAGGTGGCGGTCGCCGCCGCCGCCGCGGTCGAGTACGTGGGACTGCCCGAGGTGCAGCTCAACCTGGCCGAAGCCGTGATCTACCTGGCGCTCGCACCCAAGTCGAACGCCGTCAAGACGGCCATCTTCTCCGCCCGCGAGGACGTGCGCGAGCATGGCAACGTGCGCCCGCCCAAGATGCTGCGCGGCTCGGGCTACAAGGGCGCCAAGGCACTGGGAAGCGGCGAGGGCTACATCTACCCGCACGACGACGCGCGCGGCTTCGAGCTCGACTACCTGCCCGAGGAGTTGCGCGGCCGCCGCTACTGGCAGCCGAAGGGTGTAGGGGAAGAGCCGACGCTCGGCTCCGAGAAATAGCGCGCTTCACCGAGGCACCGTCGCCGGGACCGCCTGCCGCTCGCATTGCCTCCAGGAGTCGGTCGTTCGGGTTGCTCTCGGACGAGAACGAAAGATTCAACCCTGGAATCGTGTGTACGTGTAACCCCTAGTTCCCCGGAATACCGTGTAATAACGGCACTATGTTCCCCGGAACTGTGTGAGGGAGTGCTATCATCCGTATATGGAACGGCATGCGTGCGACTCTCTGAAGACATGGAAAGACGCGCCTACGCGCAAGCCGCTTGTGCTGCGCGGGGCTCGCCAGGTCGGTAAGACGTGGTTGCTGCGGGAGTTCGGCCGGTCTCACTACGAGCGGGTGGCTTACGTCAACTGCCAGCGCGACCAATCGGCTGCCTCGATATTCGAGGGGGATCTCGATCCGAATCGGATCCTCCGCGGTCTCGAGATTGCAGCGAGAACCACGATCGAGCCGGCGGCGACGCTCGTGATCATCGACGAGATCCAAGACGTGCCCCGGGCGCTAACCTCGCTCAAGTACTTCGCGGAGGAGTGCCCTGATATCCATCTGGCCACGGCCGGATCGCTCCTCGGCGTGGCTCTTCGCGCACAGGGTGGGTCGTTTCCGGTGGGGCGGGTCAACTTCCTCAACCTGCATCCACTCGATTTCGACGAGTTTCTCCGAGGCGTTGGCGAGGCGCAGCTCGCAGACTTGGTGCTGCAACGGGACTGGGATCTGATCCAATCGTTCCGCGATCGCCTCGTCGCGCTGCTGCGCCTGTACGTGTTCGTGGGCGGGATGCCGGAGGCTGTCGTCCGCTTTGCGGCGGGCGATTCGTTGGACGCTGTCCGGGACGTGCAGCTCGACATCCTCCGGGGATACGAAAACGACTTTGCCAAGTACGCGGGCCCAACCGAGAGCCGTCGCATCGCGCTCGTCTGGGAGTCACTGCCGGCCCAGCTCGCCCGTGAAAACAAGCGTTTCATCCTCGGACGTGTTCGCCAGGGTGCCCGCGCACGCGAGTTCGAGGACGCAATCCAGTGGTTGAGCGACGCCGGCTTGGTGCACCGGGTGACGCGCTTCACGAAGCCGGCGAACCCTGTCCGCACGTACGAGGATCCGAACATCTTCAAGCTGTTCCTGCACGACGTGGGCCTGCTAGGCGCGCTCTCCGCGCTTGACCCATCGGTACTCCTGCAAGGCACGGGCATCTTCGAGGAGTTCAAAGGTGCACTGACCGAGCAGTACGTGTTGCAGCAGATCGTGGCTGCGCGAGACGACGTGCCGATGTACTGGAGTCCCGAGAAACCTACGGCTGAGCTCGACTTCGCGATCGAGCGCGCCGAAGGTCTGGTGCCGATCGAGGTGAAGGCCGAGGAGAACCTGCGCTCGAAGAGTCTGCGCAGCTACATCGAGCGCTTCAATCCGGCGGAGGCTCTCCGCTTCTCCTTGGCCAATTACCGCGAGCAGGAGGACATGATCAACGTGCCGCTGTATGCGATCGGCTCATGGGTGGGATAACAGATCGCACCGACACCGACCACAGTTGGACATTTCGCGTTGGCCGTCCCCGCTCGACCTCCTAATTCGCCGGGTTTCTCAACTGAGGAATCGGGGTCCAGAAGCGATGGCCGCCGCGTTCGCGGTAGGACGAATTAGCCCGACCTAACAACATGATCCGTCGTACTCTCAACGCTGCGCCGAACTAGAGAATCCGCGCCCCAAGCGCGCTCGCAACCAGCTCGACGGCCAGTTTCGCGGTCGCGTTCTCGCGGTCGAGAATCGGGTTGACCTCGACGATGTCGAGCGAGCCGGCCAGCCCCGACTCGGCCACCAGCTCGAGCGCCAGGTGCGCCTCGCGGTAGGACAATCCACCGCGGACGGGCGTGCCGACGCCGGGCGCCGTGTCGGGATCGACCGAGTCCATGTCGAACGAGACGTGCACGAAGCCCGCGCCGGCGACGTCGTCGAGCGCGCGCCCCATCACCTGCTCCATCCCCAGCCGGTCGATGTCGTTCATCGTGTAGACCTTCACGCCCAGCTCGCGCACCAGCTCGCGCTCGGGCTCGTCCAGCGAGCGCACGCCGACCAGGGCGATGCGTTCGGCCTCGACCATCGGTAGCGGCCACTCGGGACTCTCGAAGCCGCTGCCGGCCAGCCCGAGCGCCGCGGTCAGCACCATCCCGTGCACGTTCCCGCTCGGGCTCGTTTGGGGCAGGTTGAGGTCGCCGTGGGCATCGACGTAGACGACGCCGCCCGGCCCGTACACCGAGGCCAGAGCGCCCAGCGAGCCGAGCGCGATCGAGTGGTCGCCGCCAAGCAAAAGCGGGAAGGCGCCCTGCTCGATCGCCTGGCGCACGCAGCGGGCCACCTGCTCGCAGACGGCCTTCACCTCGGGCAGGAAGCGCGCGTGCTCGTCGGCCATCCTGGTCGCCTCGGGCACGGGGGCCTGCAGGTTGCCCCAGTCCTCGACGGCGAGCCCCATCGCGGCCAGGCGCCTGGCCAGCCCGGCGTAGCGGATCGCCGAGGGGCCCATGTCGACACCGCGGCGCCCGGCGCCGAGGTCGAGCGGGGCGCCGATCACCACCACGGGCTGGGTCTCTGTGGAAGCCATGCTGGAAGTATCTCGCAGTTGCGCCAAAACGAAGCCGAATGCGTGACGGAGCCGGATTCGGCGAATGCTCGGGGCTAGTGTCGCGAACGACCGTCTAGACGATGGCGGTCCGGCCTTTTCGAGCCGCTCGCCCCAAGCCAACGCCGTGAATCCCATCGTTACTAGCACCCACTTCGAGGATGGCCTCGAACGCCTCCCCGCTCGCGATCGGCAGCGGGTACTAGCGTTGCTTCGAGACGTACTTCCGTTCGAGCCGCTACCGCCGAATCTCGGCATTAAGGCGCTGAAGGGATCCCCACCGTGGCTTCGCCTGAGAGTCGGAGACTGGCGCATCGTCTTCCGCCCTCTCTCTCGTAGTGAGCTGGAAGCACTTCGCCGCCGTCCCGGCCGTACTGAGACGCGCGGCTACTACGTTGAGTCGGTCGTCAAGCGGAGCGAGCTTCATCGGGTCGCGAGGAGGCTGAGCTAGCGCTCTCGACCCCGAAACGCTCGAGCAAGTCTTCAAGCGGGATCGTCTTCCCTTCGGCGATGTCGCGATCGGCTTGTTCGCGGCGGGCTACGAACTCGGGCGCGTTGGCGAGGACATAGTCCTCGAGGTCTTCCTCGTCGAAGGGGTAGATGACGCCGACCGGCTTGCCCCGGTCGGTCACGACGGTCGGCATTCGCGTCTTGCTGACGTCGCGGATGATCGCGCTGGCGTTACGGGCCAGCTCCCTGATGCCAACGACCGGCATAGTCTCGCTCCTCGGCTCGATGGACGATGTACGTCGTTTTGTACGTACATCTGCATTGTGCCTGAGAAGGGGCGCGAGGGGAAGCGTGGCGGCGGAGTCGTTCGACTTACGGCGCAATTCGGGGCCGGGCGCCGGAAGTCGCAGATCGCGGTGCGATCCTGTGCCGGCCATGATCGGCTAGCTCTATACCGTCGTGCTTGCCCTTGGGGCCCTTGCCCCGATTTAGCGTCCAGCGGTTACGGACGTAGGTTCGATCCCTTTCCGGATCTCTCCAGTATCTCTGCTTCCGAGCCGATATGAGCCTGCCAACCAGAACCAAGGAGAACAGGCGTGACCGCGAAAACGACAAGCTCTGAAACGATCAACGGAGACGCGGTCGCCAGCCAACTACGAGAGCTCGGCACACGCGGTGTCCTCGTTCAGATGGCGCGACGTGGCCAGATCATCGAACTCCGCTGCGAGATGCCGACGTGCTATTGCCACAAGGGGCGGGGCTATTTCGAACCGATATCCACTCCCTTGCCGGATTGGGCACCCTCGGCGGACCACTACCCCAGGCTCAAGGCTGATGGTGGACATCTTGTCCCCTCGAACGTCCGGCTCGCGCACGTGCGCTGCAACCAAATGGACTATGCCTGGCGTATGAGGATCAGACGGATGCTTGAGAAAGGGATGTCACTCGAGGAGATCGCCGAGGATCTGAACCGCAAGGGGATACGAAGGCCACACGGTAGCGCCAAGTGGTCGGCCAAGAGTGTGCGGAAAGCGTTCGTCTCTTAGTGACAGAGCCTGGCCTCGAGCAGAAGCTCAAAGAGGCCTTATAAGAAACCACCCAGACGCGGTGAGGGCGTGGGACGGTTCTATTGGGTGCGTGGAGTAAGTAGAATCCTCTTCCGCTTGGCGAGGTAGCTCAGTTGGTAGAGCACACGGCTGAAAACCGTGGTGTCGCCGGTTCAATTCCGGCCCTCGCCATCTCAGGCTTCTGGGCGGCGTGGCGCTTCGCGTCGCCTCGGGTCGCTGGCCGCACGTCGCTCTACGGGGCCGTGCGAAAGCACTGTCCCCTCCGGCGCCGCACAGCCAGCGACCCGCCAGAAGCCTGAGAGGCGCAGAGGTGGGGCAGAGAGCCGTGGCCGGGTATTCGAGCGAAGTGCTGAAGCGGCGATTGTCCAAAGGTGTTAGTTGGCCGCGCCCGCGCTTGTCGTTCGCGGCAGCGGATGTCGCTACTCGGGAGATGTAAAGGGAGCGTGCAATCCGCAGAGAATCCTCCCCCAATGGGCCTTCTCTCACGCCAAGACTCTTCGAAGGGGGCCGGCGAGAGCGCTCTTGCGATATTCCGAGCAAAGCGTAAGCAGACGCTCCGGAAGAACTGGAAGGACTGGGCACAAATCGGGCTGGTAATCTTCGTGTTGACCTCTCTTTCGGTGACCGAGTTAGTTCTCTGGGGCGGCTCCTATCAGCTTGCTACAGGGTTCTCGCTCGGTGTGGCCGTCGTCGTCGCTTTTGTCGGCTGGGAGGTGGGCGGTGACGTCCATAACCTCGTCTGGCTCTGGGGCTCAATCGGGGAACAGCAGACTGAGGAACTCCTCGAAGAGCTCGATGACTCATGGGAATGCATCCACGACATATCGAGGAAATACGGAGGTAACTGGGATCATGTTCTCGTCGGCCCTGCGGGCGTGTTTCTTCTCGATACGAAGAGATTGAATCGAACTTCGAAAGTCGAAAACGCTGCGCTTAGATCAGGGAGAACGACGTATCCGGCGGAGGATTTCTCCAAGGCGGCCCGAGCGCTCAGCTACACCCTTGCGGAGAGGGCTGGGAAGCACTGGATCAACGCGGTCGTCGTTATCTGGGGCGACTTCCCACAGAAGCACGTTGAGGAGGAAGACGTTGTCTATCTCCAAAGTGATGAGCTTCTCGGATGGCTGAGCGAGCAGCGTGGGCGCCTCTCAGAGCGCGAGCGAAAAAACATTACTCGGGCGGTTCGGGAGTTGAAGGAAGCCTCCCGCAATACCAATCCCGCGTAAATGGGTAACCTTAGTGGTTACGCGTTCTCGCTTCTGAGTCGGATCGTCCGAGAGTGCTAGTGAGTGGCGCCGCGTATGAGGGTTGCTGAACCGGAGTGAACGTTGCGCAGGGGGTTCAGGAAATCGCTTTGGTAAGCGCTCAGCGACCGAGAGCGATGTCTTCATCGGACGGAGGCAGCCCACCGGGCGGCTCTCCTATTTTCTTCAACCGGACGGACTTGTGTATTTCGACCGGAGTGTTGTCCATAACGGCGTTCAGGAGATCTGCAAAGAACTTGCCTGTGGTGAGCTCGTCTGCTGGGTCTTCCACGGAATTGAGGGTACGAGTCTCGTCGTCCCAGTCAGCGACCAGGAGCATCGTCGCGTCGAATAACCCGTCCGGCTTACGCAAACGCACAAGGAGGTCGCGGATGAACGCGTATGCGCCACCCTCCTCGTAGACGTTACTGCGAACGAGGTATGCGTAACCCATACTTGCCATCGGGTAGCGATCACGCAAGTTCGTCGCTTCGCCGACGGCCTCCTCATATCTGTTGTTTTAATTTTTTAGGTAGCTGCTGAGCATCGTCTTCGTTGAGACGAGTACGTCTGGCCCCCGCTGCCATGAGGAGACAACAACGTCAACTTGCTTCACATAGAAACGGCCAAGGATGTTCGCATCCGCGGAGCCGGGAAGGAGGCGCTGCAAGTGCATAACGCCGTTCCGGAAGTCGTGCGGCTGAATCGTTCTTCCCGCCGCTTCCTCCGCTGCCGCGAGTACCAGAAGACTTTCGATCTGGCGCTCTAGTGGAGCGCTTTCAGCGGGAAGCGTTCGCGGCTGCCGCCTGCGCGGAGAGACGGCATCCTCCGGGAAGCCGGCTCGCCGGAGTTCGTGGGCCACCCACGCATCCAGAGCTTTTGCAACTCGTCCCGACTGTTGAGCGTGGCCGGCTTGAACTGGAATCGCTAGTACCTGCCGGAGTAAGTCTGTATCGGGTTCGTATCTGCCCCCATGCCAGGGCGACTGCTCAGTATCAGCAACGCCGAGTATCGCGTCGAGGGGCGAGAGAGTGTCTTCTTTAGGTGCTTGCGGCACGCGTCTCAGTTTGACGCGTGCGACGGATGCGAAGAAAAGCGGCAGCCTCGCGGATTGCCTCGACGGACTCGCTTGCAAGACCTAGAACATCACCGAGAAGCACCCGGTCGACTTCGCGCACAACCTCCTGCCAGTCGCCAAGCCTCAGGGCAGCGTCCAGACCGGACCGCTTTCCAGTCAACTGCTTCCACGCGGCGGATACCGCGTCTGGCGCCGGGACGGGAAGGCTGGCTGCCTCGCTCGGCTCCATCTTGAGGATACCGCCTCCGTACGAGCGGCCGAGCACTTCTGCGCCGAGCATCGTGACGGAGTTGAGTGCTAAAAGCGGCAAGGCATCACGAGCCTCCTTGGGCGCTTCCGTCTTTAAACGAATCCCGTGCATCGAATTGAGAATCGTCGCGCCCGAAGTGTTTGCGATTAGACGCGGGTAACGGTACGACATGTAAGTGAAGAAAAGGTCGGGCACTGGCACGACAGGCGGGCGCCACCATGGCGTTCGCACAGTGCATTTGTACCCCTGGTCAACGCCCTCTCTCTCGCCGTGCTCGATGTACTTCTTGAGCGCCGCGGATTCAGCCTTCCGGTCGGGGCACAACAACCACACACGCTGCCCGGCGAGGTTCAACTCCTCCCATTGAGCGCGAGTGAAGGTGAGTCCCTTGAGGTGCTTAGTTCCGGGAGGGCTAATGCGCCTGAGCATCTTCGTATCCAGCCCGTACTTCGCGCGTGTTACTTCCGAAATGGCGAAGTAATCGTTAGCCCCGGTGACAGTGCCGAGCTCGGGCGTCCCGTAGATATCGAGCCGAGAGAACTTCTGCGCCGACACCCGACGGAACAGTTGGCGCGTCTCGTTGGCGAGCATAAGGTCGGTCCACTTGCCGTCCTCACCAAGTGCTGCGCTAGATGCGTCGAAGATGTGAATGTCGGCGAGGTCTTCGGCGTCGCTTACGTGGTACAGCGTGAACGCGTCACACCCGCCGCTGCCACGCGCGACGAGGAGGACAACCTGCTCCTCAGCGTGCTCAAATTGAAGTTCCTCGAACATGACGAGACTGACCGCGCGGAACCTTTGGCGCAACCAGCGGCGGATCGGCTCGGCGTACGAAACGGTCATCAGTTCCGCAGGAACGACCATGGCGAGCCGCCCCTCGGGCTTGAGGAATCCGGCCGCGTGCGCAAGCAGCGGAGCCCACGAGGATGCAAGTCCATTGACGCGGACACCTTGGGCCAGTGCGGCGGCGGCGGCGCGCTTGCGTTGTTCACTGCCGAATTCTTGGTAGCGAACAAACGGCGGGTTTCCTACGACAGCGTCCTGCCAGCCGACCCGAGCGCCGATCTGCGCGGGCGTCGCGACATTGAAGATGTCGGAGTGCACCAGTGTTGCATCGAGCCCGTCTTCGCGCAGGTAGTTCCGCGTCTGATCGAGAGACGGGACATGTACGTCAATGCCCGATAGCTGCTCCCGAACAGCGGCGGGATCCGCGCCCAGCGCTCGAAGACGCTCACCGGCCGCGAGTAGAAATACGCCATCGCCGCAAGTCGGATCTAGGACGCGCGCAGCGGGGTCGTTCGCAATCGACCAATCCGAGAGAAACCGTGCGATGCCGGGCGGGGTGAAAAATGCACCCCGAGCCTTGCGCGCGAGAAGATCATCGGGCGCATAGGCAGACACACTTGTAAATCTACTCGGCTTATCGGCTGTAAGAACATATGTACGCATGGGATCACAGCGTACGGCTTCCCGTGAAAAGGCGCAAGGCGTGTCCGTTTTGGCCACTAGACGATCCTGACGAAATACGCTCGCCATGGGCCGGGAGACCGGGGAAGCTGTTCGCGGAGTTCGGCTAGCCGCCCGGCCTTTGCGCTTCAAGTTCGCTACGCTCGCGGGTATGAGCCAGCCGCCCGAGTTCAACAATCTCGAAGCTGCGATTCAGCCGTACTTCATGGGCAACCGTACAAAGTCGGCCGCGCTCCTCGCGTGGTTCCTCGAGAACGTCTGGCGGATGGAGCCCGAGGATGTAGACGAAGCGATCTGTGACGGTGGCGGCGACAAGGGCATCGACGCGCTCACGGTAGACGACGATCTCACCGAGATCACGGTCTTCCAGTCGAAGCACCGCGAGAATGAGCGCGTCACCCAGGGAGACGTTGACCTGAAGACTCAGGTGGGATCGGCGGTCTACTTCGAGTCGCCGGATGCGGTCGACAGACTCCTGCAGTCGAGTCCAAATCCAGAGCTCGCGGCCTTGTTAGCTCGGCTCAAGATCCGAGAGAAGGTCGCCAACGGCGCGCACGCCGCCTGCTTTGTGTTCGTGACGAACGCCGATCTCGACGCCGCTGGGCGAGACTACGCCGTGACTGTCGAAGAACGTGATCCGCCGCTCGATGTGTGGGATCGCTCACGTCTTGCGGTAGTGGCAGTGAGAACGCAACGGCCGGAGCTGCTCCCTGATCGAGTGACGTTGACAGCAGCGGCGCCACCCACCGTCTTGATCATTGACGCTAACGGAACCAAATTGGTGGTTGGATTGATCCCAGCGAAAGAGCTAGTCACCCTGCCCGGTGTCGGCAACCTTTCGATCTTCGCCCCTAACGTCCGTCTCGGGCTAGGGAAGACGCCGATCAACCGCGATCTGGCCCTGACGGTGAAAACCACGAGCGAGCACGCTCTATTTCCCGCTTACCACAACGGCCTCACTGTGCTCACCAATGCGCTTCACATCGATGGTAACGAGATCCGGCTCGATGGCATCAGCGTCGTTAATGGTTGTCAGTCACTGCTGACCTTGCATGAGCACAAGGACATCCTGACCGATGACCTCATCGTGCTTGTCAAGGCGATTCAAGTCGACACGACCGGCCAGCTCCCCGACAAGATCACGTACCGGACGAATAGCCAGAACGGCGTTGACATACGCGACCAGCGCTCGCGCGACCCCATCCAGCGCGATCTACAGAGTGAGGTGCGCGAGGTTTACGGCAACTCCTTCGGATTCGCGATTCGTCGCGGCGAGACCATCAACGCAGGCGAGGTGCTGTCGAATGAGAGCGCCGCGCAGATGATCATGGCCGTCTACCTCGGCGAGCCGTGGAGCGCCGTCCGTAAGGTGAGATTGTTCGACGCGGACTATCACCGGATCTTCAACCGGTCGATGAACGCGCACAAGCTGTATCTCATCGCCGTGCTTATCAAGGCCGTAGTGGCCGCCCGCGAGAGACTGCGGCCTGACCTCGCATCGAGCTTTTCTTCTGTGCGCTTCACTCTCGCGTTCCTCTTGGTGCAAGTGCTGAGCGAAACGGAGCAGGGCAAGGCGCTGCTAAACAACCCCGAGCGGTTCCTTCCCGACCAGCGCGCTGAGGTTGAGGAGGTACTGACGACGCTGGCGCAGGAGGTGGCCGAGTCCACCAACACGTTCGTAGAGAACGAGGAGGCGGAGGCCAACGAAAAGGACGAGCCATACGACCCGAAGGTGGCGTTCAAGAGCCGCGTGGGCGTGCAGCGACTTCAACAAGAAGTGATCCGGCTCGGGCGACGGCTCGCCAAGAGTGATCCAAGTTACTTTTTCCAAATCGACCCGGTCCGCTAGATACGCGTCTCTTCAATGAGGCGTATCTCAGGTACGTTGCTCTGATCGGGGTCGGCGCTGGGCTCGTCACGGGACCGCTCGTCTTTGTACTTCTGATCGCCGCGGCCACGATCGGGCTTTCGTTCTGGCGCTAACGGCGTTTCGTCTTTCGTCGAGTACCGCGTGCGCGACGCGCTGTTCGGTTTCGCAATAGACAGCGAAAAACCGCCGCCCTACGGCCGCCTGAGTGTCGGGGCTTTCGTCCTCCCGCACCGGTCCTAGTTGTTACGCCCTCACCTATGAAAAACTCCCCCCAGATGCCCGCACACCCGCCCAAGCCCCACCCCGCAACTCCCGACCACCCCGCGCCCCTACCCAGCCGCCGCTGGACCGCCCTTCTAGCCCTCGAACCTCCCAGCCTCAAGGGCTTCGACGAGCCGCTCGTCGAGTGGCGCCGCCTCTTCGCAGAACTCTTCGGAACCTTCCTGCTGGTACTCGTCGCCTGCGGCGGCCCGGTCGTTGATGCGCTCAGTCCCGGCTCGATCAGCCGCTCGGCGGCGGTCGCGGCGCCCGGGCTGATGGTGATGGCGATCATCCTCTTCATGGGCGCCGTCTCGGGCGCGCATTTGAACCCTGCCGTCACGCTCGCCTTCACGCTGCGCCGCGACTTTCTCTGGCGCCGCGTACCGGGCTACGTGCTCGCCCAGCTGGCCGGGGCGGCGCTGGCCTGCCTCTTTCTCTGGGCCGCCTACGGCAAGGTCGGTGCGCTCGGCGCCACCGTGCCCGGCGCCGGCATGGGCGACTGGCAGGCGATGTGGACCGAGCTCGTGCTAACGGTCGGGCTGGTCAGCACGATCCTCGGCACGGCCTCGCGTGCGCAAAACGTCGGCCCACTCTCGGCGATCGCCGTCGGCGGCTACATCGTCCTGGCCGGGCTCTGGGCGAGCCCGCTCTCGGGCGCCTCGATGAACCCGGCCCGCTCCTTCGGCCCCGAGCTTGCGCTCGCCGACTTCGGCCACTTCTGGGTCTACGTTGTCGGGCCGCTCGCGGGCGCCGTGATCGCGGCCGGCTTCGCCTGGATCCTGCGCGGCCCGGGCGGCGACATCGGCGGCGTGACGGCCGCGCGTGGCAGGCTCGATTAGCCGCGGAAGAGCAACCTGGAGTAACGCGGGACGGCGTCGTAACAGCAAACGTGGGTTTCGACACGGCTGCGAGTCATTCTGCGAGCCGCGCTCACAGAAGCGCATTGAGTAAGAGCCTATTTCGATAGGAATGTGCGATCGAGGGGGTCAAGCCGTGGATGCCAATGGCCGAAGGGTCGTGAAGGCGCACTGGTAGCGCGGTTAGCGGCCCCTTCGGGTGCTGGCGCCGCGGATCGGCCGCCTCGGGCGTGCAGGCCTAACGAAATAGGCCTTAAGCAGCGAGTATCCGAGCCAGGTCGCCGACAACGATGCGGCGCTCGGGGAAGGTCAGCTCTATCTTGCCGCCCTGCTCCTGGAATCTCGCGCGAGCGTTGAGGATGGTCAGCCCGACCAGGCTGCCGTCGCGCCCGTAGCGCGCCCCGTCGCCCTCGGCGGTGCCGTCGAAATCGACCGCGCTCGCCGGGTCGCCGACGTGCAGGTAGAGAACGTCGCCGCGGCTGTCGTACTCGACGTTGTCGAACTCGATTCCGGCGATCTTCACTTTTCCGGAGGCACCCTGCGCGCGAACGCTGTGACTATCCATCCCTCACCTCGCTCGTAGTGTACGACGACTTGCAGCCAAGGAAATCTTCCGACTCGTTCGGCGAAGAACCAGGTCTCGCCGGGTAACCGGCCTTTCATCTGACGATCGGGTTCTCTGACAGCCGCCAGAATCTCGCGCAGGCTCGCGGAAGCTCCGGATGCCTTCGCTTGATGTGGCTCCACTCGCCGTCGCCGAGAACAACCCGGCGACCATCGGGATCGAGTGTTGAAGCGATCACGTTGTCAATCTAGCCAACGCGAAAGACGCGGCATCAACGGATACAAAGTAGGCACACACACAGACCCTGGTGCCACACCTACCGACCTTCGCGCCGGGTGATCCTCAGCTTCGCTATCCGGTAGGCAACCAGGTTGCGACGTTCGTGGATCGCGATGATCGCCACAACCGCGATCGAACCGTCAGAGGGCTCGTTTCGGTAGATGAGCCGGAAGCGAGGCTGCTTGCGCCGGCTCCCTCGCTTGTCCGGCGCGTCGAACTTGACCTTGCGGCAGCCCGGGAGCGAAAACTCGTGCTCCTCGAAGGTCGCGTCGCCGAGGTAGGGGTTGTAGTGGAGCTCCTTGACGACCTCGGCGGCGGCGCGCTGAACGTACTTGTCGAGCGTCGGCACATCCAGCGTCAGCACTTCCTCCCACACCTCAACCCGGTATTGCCCGGGGGTTTGGCTATCCGCTCTCGAGCTCATCGGCGATGTCGTCGAATCCCAGCGCCCGAACGAACTCGACGCCGCTCATCGTGCGCCCGCTGGCGCTCTCCACTCGATCGCGAACGAACTCGGCGATGGCGAGGTTCTCCAGCTCTTCCTCGAGTTTCGCGATCTGCGCTTTGAGCCGCTCTTCGCGCTCGATCGCTGCCTGCGCGTCAACCTCCGGAATCAGCCAGACACCACCCTTGTTGTAGGGACCGATCTCGACGGCGTGGGCGGCGAGACTCTCCGCCGGCGTTGATATCGCCCGCGCCTGTTTGACGAGCGACGGAAGATTCTCCCGAGCCTCGCTCGAGGACATGCTCGTCTTGGGGCGGGCATGAAGCCCCGTCTCGGTGTTCTGACTACGGGCCATGATTCTCCTCGTATCTAGTACGACATCTCGTACAACATCATAGCGCGGCTCTTTATCCACGGGGAGGCCCATTTGGCGAACCTACCCGAGGAGGCGGCGCGGAAGTGTGCCGATCTAGCGCCGGATCACGCGGTGTCGTGTTCGCGACTCGAAATGCCAGTCCGGCATCTCAAAGCCTCCCAGTCCTCGGACGAGAGCCGGAAGGCGAAGTCTCTAGCGAAGCGCGCACGAGTCCGCGGCTCCAGGCCTCCGGCACGTCGCTTCAGCTGCGTTTATCGCGCCCGCCGCCGCGAGTGGCACGAGGCCGGGCGGCTCGCGGGCTCGGGTAGCAGCTCCGCTATCCGATCGGGCTGGAGCCCGAAGTTCTTCACCCCGCGCTTGATCAGGCAGCGGTAGATCGACTGGCTGGGGATCAGGCGCCGCTTCCCGGCCGAGTCCATCAGCCAGCGCACCACCGACCCGTCCCAGTCCTTCGAGGAGAAGATGACGCTCCTGAGGTTGCGCGGCCACTGCGGTCCGTTGTCGGCGAGGTGGATGAAGTGAGTCGGCCAGTGCGCGCTTCCCCAGGCGATCGTCTGTCTGGTCGTTCGGTTGTAGCCGTAGTTGTCGTCGGTGATCGTGATGCCCGAGGCGCTGACCGACTCGACGTAGGCGACGTGCGTGCTCCACTCCGCGATCGCGCCGACGGCGGGGCGCCCGTTCACCTTACGGCGCGAGACGTGCCTGTACCAGCTGCCGGCGTTGTCGTACCAGCCCGGGAACTTGAGCCCGTTCTTTCGCAGCCGGTAGGCCGCATACAGGGTGCAGTTGTGCGGCCCGAGCGAGTTGTAGCTGGCCTGCGCGCCGCCGTACCTGGCCCAGGGCCAGCCCGATGCCTTCACCGTCGCGTAGTGGTAGCCCGCACCCGCGCACCTGTAGCCGTCCGAGATGCAACCGACGCGGTCGCCGTCCTTCGGGTAGTGGCCCGGCATGCGCCCGCTCGCCCCGAGCGGAGTCGGAAAGACGGCGACGGCGACCGCGACGCCACAGAGCGCGGTCACGAGCACGAGCATGAGGGGCTTTCGCCGCTCTATCGCCTTCAGGGGTACGACCTGCCTCCGAGTCGGGACCAGGGCCAGGGGGATGCGGCGCGGAGGTTAGCCGCAGGCTCGGACGTGGGGGACATTCTCTAGGTGAGTATTCAGGAATCTCGCTTGAGGAGGGCGCTAGCCTGCAGGGGCGAGGGTCTTTTCGAAGCAAACGAGGTGTGTTCCGCGAAACCAGAACCGAGCATGCTCCTCGTAGCCTTGCCCGCGGTAGAAACGAAGTAGTGCTTCGTGCGCCGCGCTGGCATCAAGGCGAACCGATCGAAGCCCTCCTCGCCTTGCGTTGCCCTCAATCCATTGCATGCAGCTTCGACCGATGCCGACCCCCTGGTGGTCCGGGTGTACAGCGAGTTGCGTGACGTACATAGCGGGTTCTGCTGACCACGCCTTCGCGGGCACGTAATCCGCCGTATCCCTCCCGAGCGTGAATGTTCCGACAATCCGCGAGTCGGCTCGCCGCACCGAATAGACACGACCGGCAGCGGCAGCGGTCTGCAGAAGAGAGAGTGGGTACGCGGGGACCCAGTGAGACAGCCCCCACCGCGCCTCCATGTCCAGGCCTGCCGCGGTCAGGATCGCGTGGAGCTCTTCGAGCTCGTTTGGTCGGGCTCGTTCGAAGGTCAGGTTCACGGCACACATTCTGATCACGACGAGGGTATGGAGCCAGCTAGGGAACAGATGCGTCGCGTAGGCGCGCTCTCCGCGGCCCCTCGCTTGAGGTACCAGTCTGGCACCTCAAAGGGCTCCCGCTCTCTCGCTTTGAGGTCACAGTCTGTGACCTCAAACGCTCAGCGCCAGTACAGCAACCGGTGCCGATCGGAGGCATAGCGATCGAGCCAGGCCTCGACCGGCTGCGCGGCCTCCAGCACGTCGCTCCAGCTGCACGACGCGAAGTCGTGCGCGGCCGAGCGGGCGACGAGCGTGCCGAACAGGTCGGCGTCCACCTCGATCTTCTCCGGCGGGCCCAGGTTGAGTAGCAGGAAGCCCGCTATCCGCAGGCGCTCGGAAAGCTCCGCCCCGATCCGCCAGTTGCGGGTCAGCTCGTAGTAGCCGTCGGCCGCGACCTCCTCGGGCGAGACGGCAAACAGGTCGGGCCAGTCGAGGTAGCGAGCGAAGCCGTGGTAGTTCGGGCGCCGCTCGTTCGCGCTCTGGAACTTCGCCTCGACCAGCAGCAGCAGATCCTCCCAGACGACGATCACGTCGGGCTCGCTGAGTGAGCTCGCCGACTCTCCCAGCGAGCGGCAGACTTCGGCCAGCGCCGCGGCCGTCTCGGCGCCGCGAGGACCGATGATCGGCACGCCCCACAGAAGCAGCGTCGGCTCGCCCAGCGGACGCTGCGGCGCGACCAGCGCGTCGAGTCGCCCCTGCTCCGAAAGACCGCGGAGCACGGTCCAGGTGACCGCATCCTCCGAGGTCTCGAAGCAAAACTTCATCAGCTTGCCCCGCCTGCCGCGGCGATTCACGGCCTGGCCGAGCGCCTCGGCGAGCCCGGGGCGCACCTCCTTCGGCACGTTCAGCTCCGGGCGCGCGGCGATCATCACTCTTCTCGCCTCGTCTCTGGCGTTGGAGTAGGAGTAGCCGCACTGGCAGCGGTAGATGCAGTCGTCGCGCGAGTGAACGCTGAGGCGCTTGCCGAGGCTCGCGGCCAGCGCCACATCGGGCTCGATCAGGGCCTGGCAGGCCCGGCACCTCATCGGCTCGAATCCGCTTTGCGACGCTCTGGCCATCGGCCTCCGATCGGCTGCTCTTTCAGCTGCACCTTACTCCCGAGCGACGCAAGCGGCCGCGCGCTAATTGCCTCTGGACATATCGAGCCCGGCACGAGAAAATGCCTACGCGTGCGCGGGATCTCCAACTTCAACGTCACCCTCTACGACCTGTTCGGCTACCTGATGCCGGGGCTCGTGGCGCTCGGCTCGCTCGCTCTCTTGGCCTGGTCGCTTTTTATCCCGTCTCATCCCTTGCACTCGCCGTCTCTCACCAGCGTGGAGTGGCTGATCGTGTTCGTGCTCGCCTACTTCCTCGGGCATCTCGTTCAGGCGATCGGCAACCTCGCCTTCTGCTGGGCGGGCGAGGACAAGGTCGCGCTCGAGATCGGCGAAGAGGCGCTCGGCGCGAAGCGGATGAAGGAGCTGCAGAAGGCGGCAAAGCTCGGCGACGAGCAGAAGCTGTCTCTCTTCAGCTACTGCGACACGTACCTCGCCCAGCAGGGAAAGACGACCGACCGCGAGATCTACCAGTACCGCGAGGGCTTCTACCGCGGGCTGACGATCGCCATTCTTCCCGCCCTGGCGGCGATCGTCGTGGAGCTGATCAGGGGTAACGCCGCGATCCGAAGCGGCGGCAGCGTCCACATGATCGGTATAGGACCGCTCGTGTATATCTACGTCATCTTGCTGGCGACGGTCGGGCTCTCCTACTGGCGCTTCCGGCGCTTCGTCGAGTATCGAGTGCGCGACGCCCTGTTCGGCTTCGCGATCGACAAGGAAAAACCGCCCTCCTCGAAGGACTGAGGGCTAGATCTTTTAGCGCCCTGAGTCGGTCCTAGCTGTCCCCGACCGGCTCTCGGCGGTACTCTCAAGGCACGTACTCGTCATCCGCGACTCCATCGCTACGGAAGACGACGTAGTCGTCGGTGGTCGAACGGAAGGGAACGGGATGACGGGAAAGACCGAATTCACACTGGAGGAGTGGGAGCTCGTCCTGGTCGGGCCGCCGTGCGCCGGCCTGATCGTGGTCACGGCGCAGCGCGGCGGCGTCTTCAAGGAGACGTTCGCCATCGGCAAGGCCTACAGCGAGGCTCGCCGCCTGAACGGGCAAAGCCAGCTGCTCGACGAGATCGTCGGCGCCCGCTATGACCGCCGCCACGCCCGCTATCGAAACGCCGCCGAGATGAAGCGCGGCGGGCTGAAGAACCTGCGCGAAGCGGTCGCCCTGCTCGAGCAGAAGGCGACGCCCGACGAGCTTGCCGCCTACAAGCGCTTCGTCCTGACCGTCGTCGACAGGGTCGCAAGCGCGCACCGCGAGGGAGACACCGATATCAGCCCTGCCGAGCAGGCCGCGATCGACGAGATCGCTACGGCTCTCGGCGCCGAGAGCCGGTAGCTACAACTCCTCGTCCTCCCACTCGGGCCAGCAGTCGCAGAGTGCCAGCGCCTCGCCGCAGCGCGGGCAGGTCTCGAACTCGCAGCCGACATGGTGCAGCCCGCCCGGATCCACTCCGCAGTCGCCGCAGGACTCGTCCGTCGGCTCGCCCTCCAGCGCTCCCCAGCGAATGCGCTCGTAGCGCCCGTCCACGAGCTCCGCGTAGCGCTCGGTGCAGGATGAGGCGGTCAGCATCTCCTGACCGCAGACGGCACAGACAGCCATGCCTGGATCGTAGAGCGAACCACCCGCGTGAGCGAGCGATTGCGCCCGCGCGCCGGCGAAAGCGCCCTGTTACGCCGCCTTCTCGAGCCCGGGCGACCAGGCGCCGCCTCGGGCGGCCGAGTTCATCCTGGCGCGATGGCGGTAGGCGCTCTGCGCCGCCTCGACGTTCTCCGGCTTGCCGCCCCAGGCCTTCAGCACCGGCGACTGCAGGGCGCGCCCGAAGGAGAAGGAGAGCTGCCACGGGTGCGGCTTCAGCGCGTTCAGCGCGTTCAGGTTCGCGGTCGCCTCCTCGTCGCTCTGGCCGCCCGAGAGGAAGACGACTCCCGGCACCGCGGCCGGCACGTGCTTGTAGAAGCACTCGAGCGTTCGCTCGGCCACCTCGTCCGGGCCGGCGCGATGTGAGGCTCCGTATCCCGACAGCACCATGTTCGGCTTGAGCAGCGTCCCCGCCACGTCGATTCGCTGATCGAAGAGCTCCGTATAGACCGCGGCGAGCACGCGTGAGGTGACGTGAAGGCTGCGCTCGATCGTGTGCGTTCCTTCCTGCAGCACCTCGGGCTCGACGATCGGAACCAGCCCGGTCTCCTGGCAGAGCGCCGCGTAGCGGGCCAGTGCGTGCGCGTTCGTCCAGATGCAGTAGTCGCTCGGCAGGGCGTCCGTGATCGAGAACGTCGCGCGCCATTTCGCGAAGCGCGCGCCCAGGCCGCGGTACTCCTCGAGCCGCTCGCGCAGCCCGTCCAGGCCCTCCGTGATCGTCTCCCCTTCGGCGGCGGGCAGCGGTTTCAGCCCCTCGTCCACCTTGATGCCGGGGATGATCCCCTTCGACTCGAGCAGCCGCGGGAACGGCGTTCCGTCGCTCGTGCTCTGGTGAATCGTCTCGTCGAACAGGATCACGCCGCTGATGTACTCTTCCGCGCCCGGCGCCGTGAAGAGCAGCTCGCGGTAGGCGCGGCGAATCTCGTCGGTCGACTCCACCCCGATCGAGTCGAGCCTCTTTTTGATCGTGCCGCTGCTCTCGTCGGCGGCGAGGATGCCCTTGCCCTCGGCCACCAGAGCCTTCGCGGTCTCGTGCAGCTCTTGCGCCATGCGTCCTCCTACCGTCTCGGGTATTCGGTCGTATCTCCGATTATTGCGCGGAGCGAACCTTCCCGGGCCTTTCGGCAAGAATCGGTTTTTCTGGCGCGCGTGAGCGATCGCCGCGCCCATTCCCCCGAACAGGCGCGGCGAATCTCTCGCTTGCTAGACGGCGGTCGGGACGCCGTACTCGACGTCTTCGTCTTCGGCGGGCTCCGGCTCGACCGGATGCTCCAGCGGACGGAACAGGATCGCGCCCTCGCCGTGCGTGTAGGCCTCTTCGCCGTGCTGGCTGACGTCCAGGCCCTGGCCCTCGTCGCTTTCGTGCACGCGAATCCGGCCGACCAGGCTCATCGCCTTCAGCAGCACGAAGGTGGCGCAGAAGGCGTATGCCGGCGCCGCCCCGGCCGCCAGCGCCTGGCGCCCGAGCTGAATCGGGCTGCCGAACAAGAGCCCGTTCCCGGTCAGGTTCCAGCTCGCCTCGGCGAAGAAGCCGATGAACAGGATTCCCGTGAATCCCGCCAGGCCGTGCGCCGCGAGCACGTCCAGCGTCTCGTCCAGCCGCGTCCGCGGGCGCCAGACGATCAGCGTGTAGGCGGGCAGCGCCGCCAGCGCGCCGAGCAGGATGGCGCTCATCGGGCTGACGAAGCCGGCCGCGGGCGTGATCCCCACCGCCCCGACCACTATCGCCGTCGCCGCGCCGATCGCCGTCGCCTTGCGGCCGCGCACGTAGTCGATCAGCATCCAGGTCGAGAGCGTCGCCGCGGGCGCAAGCAGCGTGTTGACGAAGGCCAGCGGTGCCGCCCCACCCGTGGTCAGCGCGCTGCCGGCGTTGAAGCCGAACCAGCCGAACCAGAGCAGGCTCGCCCCGAGCAGCGCGTAGACGCCGTTGTGGGGAAGCAGGGCCGTCCGGCCGAAGTCCTTACGCGCCCCGACCACCAGCGCCGCCGCCAGCGCCGAGAAGCCCGAGGCCATCTCCACCGGCACGCCGCCGGCGAAGTCCATCACGTGACGCGTCGCCAGCCAGCCATCGCTCGACCAGACCCAGTGCGCCATCGGCGCGTAGACGAGGCAGGCCCAGAGAGGCACGAAGGCGAGGAAGGCGCCGAAGCGCATGCGCTCGACCACGGCGCCCGAGATCAAAGCCGCGGTGATGATGCAGAACGAGGCCTCGAAGGCGATGTAGACCAGCTGGGGAATGTGCAGGCCGGCCTGCGGCCCGTTCGTCACGTGCCTGAGAAAGGCGAAGTGCAGGTCGCCGATGAAGCCGTTGCCCTTGCCGAAGGCCAGCGAGTAGCCGACGACGACCCAGGTGATGCTGGCGACGGCCATCGCGCCGAGGCTCATCATGAAGGTGTTGAGCGCGTTCTTGGCCCGCACCAGACCGGCGTAGAAGAGCCCGAGCGCGGGCGTCATCATCAGGACGAGCGCCGTCGCGATCAGCATCCAGGCCGTGTCGCCGCTGTCGATGCCGCTCTTTGAGACGGCGCCGACCAGCAGCGGATAAGAGGTGAGATCGTGCATCTTCTCGTTACCGCCTAGAGCACGGGTGTGACCGCGGCGGTGTCCTCCTCTCCGGTGCGAATGCGAACGACCTTCTCGACCGGCACGACGAAGATCTTTCCGTCGCCGACCTCGCCGGTTTGCGCGGCCCTGGCGATCGCCGCGACGGTCGGCTCGACGAAGTTGTCCGACACGCCGACCTCGAAGCGAACCTTCTCGGCCAGCTCCATCTTCACGGTCGTTCCGCGGTAGGTCTCGACGAAGTCCGTCTCTCCACCGTGGCCGCGGATCCGGCTCATCGAGAGGCCGCGCACCTCGGCGCGATAGAGCGCCTCGAGCACGTCGTTGGCCTTCTCGGGACGGACGATCCCGATCACTAGTTTCATCTTCAACCAACTCCTCGTCCTGGCAGTGGCAAAAATCGTGAGCGCGCCGGACTCGAGCATCCCCGGACGAGTAGATCTCCGAGACCGCTCGAAGAACCGCACAACCGCGGATCGCTCTTCGTCGAGCAGTCTCAAAAGAGACGCTTCACCATAGCACGGGCTCCCTTGGATCGGATCTCATGTGCCGGTGCATGACATCGCCAACGAAGCGTTGGGTGCGCGGCCCTTGACTTCGAGTGCGCTCTAACTCATACCATGAGCTTCATGGATCGCACTTACACGATCAAGCAGGCCGCCGCCGAGACCGGCGTGACGGCTCACACGCTGCGCTACTACGAGCGAATCGGACTGCTCGAGCCGATCACGCGTGAGCCGAGCGGGCGCCGCCGCTACAGCGAGGCGAACGTCTACTCCGTTCGCTTTCTGACCATGCTGCGGGCCACCGGCATGCCGATCCGCGACATGCTGGTGTTCATGCGGCTGACCCGCGCCGGCGACGAGACGGTGAGCGAGCGGGCCGAGCTGCTCGAGCGCCATCAGCGCGAGCTGAGCTCTCGCCTGAAGGAGCTGGCCGGCCACATGGAGGCGCTGGAGCACAAGATCGCCTTCTACCGCCAGCGCGAGCGCGAGCTCGAGGCCGCCGGGCAAGAGGCCCGAGCGCTCAGCAGCGTCGGCTAGTCGCACGCTGAGCCCAAACGATTTCCCCGCATGCGGGCGGCCGCTGCCTGCCCGCACGAACCGTCAAACGACTACGTCACGAGGCAAGGAGAGAAAGATGAAGAAGGTTCAACTGGCACGAACGGGCGAGCAGGTCAGCCAGTACTGCTTCGGTTGCATGGATCTCGGTACACGCGTCGGCAAGGACGACTCGTTCGCCCTGCTCGACCGCTTCGCCGCCGACGGCGGCAACTTCCTCGATACGGCCAACTGCTACGCCTGGTGGTACGGCGCGGGCGAGTTCGTGGGCGACGAGAGCGAGCTTCTGCTGGGCGAGTGGATGAGGCGGCGCGCGAACCGCGACGAGATCTTCCTCGCCAGCAAGGTCGGCGCCCGGCTCAAGGATCCCTCGATCATCCGCGACGCGGACGGCACCCCGCGCTGGGAGATGCTCCCGGCCGAGTACGAGCATCTCGCTCCCGCGACCATCCGCGCCGGCATCGAGGGGAGCCTGCGCCGGCTCGGCACCGACCACGTCGACCTCTACTACGCCCACATCGACGATCGCGACACCGCGCTCGAGGAGACCCTCGGGGCGCTGAACGAGCTCGTGCAGGAGGGAAAGGTGCGCTACATCGCCTGCTCCAACCACCGCACCTGGCGGCTGGAGCGGGCGCGGCAGATTTCCCAGGCCAAGGGTTGGGCCGCGTACGTCGCCGTCCAGCAGCAGTTCTCGTACCTGAGGCTGAAGCCCGGCGCGTCGCACCACACCACGGTGAACGGCGACGACGAGCTGCTCGACTACCTGCGCTCGAACCCCGAGGTGACACTGTTCGCCTACTCGCCCGTGCTGCGCGGAATCTATGACGACGCCGAGAAACGGGAGGGCTCCTGGCTCTGGGACGCGTTCTTCAGGAGCGACGACGCGCGGGCGCGGCTCGAGGCGCTGTCGAAGCTGGCAGGCGAGCTCGGCGTCACGAACACACAGCTCGTGCTGGCCTGGCTTCTCCATCACGATCCGCTGGTGATCCCGATCATCGCCGCGAGCAGAATGGAGCAGCTGGAGCAGAACCTGGCGGCGGCCGCGATCGAGCTCTCCTCCGATCAGATGAAGGCGCTGAGCGAGGCGGGGAGCTGACGCCGAAGTAGCGGAGTGGGGCCCGGCGCTCGTGCGGGCGCCGGCCTTGCTCTCATTGCGCGAGTTGCTGCGTGCTTCCTTGCGGTGTGCTCGGTTGCGGGGGGCGAAGCGCGTCTGGATCGCGGCAATTCTCTCTTCGCCCGCCACCGAGCCACCCGCCCGCGGGGTGGTCTCAAACTACCGCCCATCAGCCACAAATGGCGCACCAAAAGACGCCGAGTTTGTGCCAAACAAAGAGAGCCCGCGCCGAACGGCGACGAGCGGCTCGAGCTAGCGGCAGATCGCCGTCTGCGAAGTCTCGATCGGCGCCGAGGGGCCCTGCTGGGCCGCGTACCAGGAGCCGTCTTTGATCTGAATGCAGTAGCTGGTCGAGCTCGTGGCCGCGATTCGGAGCGTGCTTTTCATCGTGCTGTCGAACCGTGCGCCGTAATCCTGCTTCAGAGCGTAGACCGTCATCCCCCCGAAGCCCGAGTGATCGAGACCGTAGGCCGCGACGGCAGGGTCGAGGATCCTGATCTCGGCCGCGGCGGCGTCCTGGCGAGCGCTCTGCATCGCGGCGCGCGCATGCCCCACTGCGATCCCGGCGAAGATCAGCGCGAAGAGCAGGATGCCGGCCATCTCGGCGGCTGCGAGCGGAGAAGTGGGAGTCAGCCGCCAGGTGCGGGGCGCCGCTATCGATTGAGGAGCCGCAGTCACGCCGCTGTGATCGGCCGCAGCGCCGAGCGCGTGATACGCGGAAACGGGCTACTTTCTCCCCCACCCAGGTGGCGGCGGCGCGGCTCAGTGCAGGTGCTTGCGCTCGCCGGTCGCCAGGAAGTGGTTGATCGCCTCTTCCCAATCGCGCAGGTCTTTCGCGAAGATCAGCTCCAGCGCCTCCTTGTTCAGCGAGTTGCCGCGATCGGTGAGACCGAGGAACGTGTAGCCGATCTCGGCCCGCGTCTGCGCGCCGTCGGCGACGCCCTCGCAGACGACCTCGATCCAGTGCACGCGCTCGTGCGCGAAGACCGTGTACTCGATGAAGCCGTCTCCCAGCGAGTAGGCCGAGACGATCCAGACGTCGTCGGGCTCCTCCTGGCCGAAGTGCGACTGGGTGGTGAAGACCATCCGCTCCTGGACGATCTCGCCGGTGGGATCGATCAGCTCCGGATCCCAGCTCTCCGACCAGTCCTTCTCCCTGATCGGGCCGAACAGCGCGAACGCCTCGTCGGGCGGCGCGTTGACCGTGATCGTCGCGCTGCGACTGATGCGTTTTGGCTGGAAGCTCATCCTACGAGTCTATTCCCACCCGCGCCGGTGTCCGACACCGTTTTCTGTCAAGGGGAGTCGCGTGTCGGAAGCGCGTCGTGTTGTCCACAGAGGGCTCAACCCGGATACCGGCCAGGCTCGAATTGGCGCTGTGGATGAATCGTTCCACTTTCGCCCCTGGTTCTCTCTTGACGAAAAATGGTGTCGGACACCGGCGGGGCGAGACGGCGTCGCTACTTCGCCTTCGGGTCCTTGCCGCCCCAGGCGCCGATCGACACGAGGCGCTCGCGAAAGCCCGTCTCGTCCATGATCGTCTGCATCTCCTCGGCCGCCTGCGTCGAGGGATACATGTCGCCCAGCTCGAGCTCCTCGCGAATCTCCTCGCGGTGCTCGATGAAGTGCTTCCACTTGTCACCGCAGGCCTCGGCGATATCGGAGAAGAAGATCTGCGGCGTTCCGCCCATGCCCTTCTCGTAGAACTGCTCGCCCCAGGCCGAGAACATCTCGACGTGCTTTTTGCCGTAGCCCTGCTCGACCTGCATGCCGCGAATGACCTGGTTGATGACGGCGACCGAGTTTCCACGCGGGCAGCGGCTCTGGCACGTGTAGCAGTAGAAGCAGTACCAGAGCGAATCGTCTGTGAGCAGCGTCGGGTCGCCCTCGAGCGCTCTGCGCGCGGTCTCGCGCGGCGAGTAGTCGCTGAAGCGGGCGGCCGGGCAGCCCGAGGTGCAGATACCGCACTGGATGCAGGAGAGGAAGCCGTCGACGTGGTCGTGCATGCGCGGGTCGTTGACGATGCGCTCGTAGACATCGCGGCTCCTGTCGGGCCTGTCGCTGAATGCGCTGTCGGCGATGAACGAGTACGGGTTGGCGCGGGCCTCGCCGCTTTGGGCGGCTTCGGGGCTTGCGTTCTGCTCGATCTTCTCAGTCATTCGCATCTCCGTCGGCGGTGGTCGCGGCCGTCCCGGCGGCCTGGAAGAACTCGGGCCAGAAGTACACGTGAACCTTCTTCTTCGCGCTGCGCACGGCAGAACGGACGTTGTCGCGGCAGAGCAGGCAGGGCGTGACGATCGGTGCCTCGTTTGCCGCGGCGAAATCGATCAGCTTGAGCACCGCCTCGGTCGGGCCGCGGAACATCGCGCCGAGCGCGCCGCAGCAGCCCGCGTGCAGGCCGGGATAGGCCGTCACGATCTCCGCGCCGGCCAGCTCGGCCGCGCCCGCCAGCGACGCGAGCGCCGCCTCGCGATCGGTCAGGCAGCCGACGTAGGGAACGAAGCGGGGGGCGGCGGCCGCGAGCTTCATGTCCTCGCGCCGGGCATGCTCGACCAGCGCCTGCCAGACCGGCACCGTCTCGATATCGACCTCCTGCAGGCTGTAGTCGCAGGCCGGACAGACGGTGAAGACCGAGCCGTCGGTCTCGAGCTTGGCCGGAACTTTTCCGCGCGAGCCGTGCCCGCAACACCCGGCGCCCTTTTGCTCGGCGAGCGGGAAGCCGAGCTCGCGCGCTACACGAGCGGTGGCGCGAAAGGCTTCCTTGTCCTGCTGCAGCGAGCAGCCGGCGTAGAAGGGCTTGGGCTCTGTTCCCTCGACGCCGAGGCGCGGCGTGCGACGCACCTTGCCGCTCGACATCTTGATGCCCATCTCCGCGGTCGCGACGAGGTCGCTGGGAATGAAGCCGCGCGAGACCATCGCCGTGCCAAACAGCATGTTGTCGATCTTGTTCTTGCGCGACAAGCGCTTCGTCGCGATCTCGGCCACCTTGCGCTCGGGGCAGCGCACGCCGCCGAACTCCATCTGCAGCTCGCGGATGGCGGCCATCATCCCGGCCACGTCCACCTCCATCGGGCAGGCCTCTGTACAGGCGCGGCACTCGCTGCAGCGCCAGACGTCCTCGCACTCGAGCAGTTTCTCGACGTCCTGCGAGAGGATCATGCGCACCACCCGGCGCGGCCCCAGGCCGAGCTCGAAGCCGTTTGGGCAGGCGCCGATGCACTGGCCGCACTGCAGGCACTGGCGGCAAGCGACCTCCAGCTCGCGCACGACCGCGCGCGCCCGCTCAGGCACCTGTGTGGACACAGCCGCCACCTCCCTCGCAGGGGACGCTTCCGGCGCGCTCCAGCTCGAGACCGGCCCTGTAGGCCTCCTCGTTTCCCTCGGCACGGGCGCTGAAAAGACGGATGCGCCTGCCAACCGTGTGCCGGTCGACCGCGCACAGGTGCCACAGCTCGAGCGGAATCGGTGTCCCGGCCTCCTCCAGCAGCTCGCGCGCCAGCCCGATCTGCTCCTCGGCCGAGAGGTCGCCCTTGCGGTACTGGCAGCGGTCCTCCGCGCAGCCGGCCAGGAAGACACCCGCCGCGCCCAGCCGCGCCGCCTCGACGATGTGCAGGGCGCTGATCCGGCCCAGGCAGGGCAACTCGATCAGGCGCACGTTCTCGGGATAGTGGTCGTGACGCAGTCCGCTCAGGGAGATCGCCGCGCCGGCGCACTCCTTGCAGTAGAAGCCGACCACGGGCCGCTCAACACCTTCCGTCATCATGCGCAGGCGCCCGAACAGCGCGCCGTCGGAGAGGTTGTGCGTGATCGCCAGCTCCGGGCAGTTCGCGGCGCAGATTCCACAGCCGCGGCAGGCCTCCTCGTCGATCACGGCCAGCAGGCCGCCGCCCTTCACCTCGGCGGGACGGGGCGCAGCGGCGGGACGATCGATCAGGCTGATCGCGCCGAATGGGCAGGCAGCCTGACAGGTATCGCAGCCGACGCACCTGGCCGCGTCCACGACCGAGGCAGGCACCGCCTTGCGCCCGGCCGAGGAGAGGAAGTTGTGAATCTCGCTGGCCACCGCCGAGGCCTCCGTGTTGCACTCCACCAGCGCCTTCGGCCCGGCCGCCGAACCGCAAACGAAGACACCCTCGGCCGTGGTCTCGGTGGCGCGGTTCTTGCGGTCGAGAATGGCGATGAAGCCGTCCTCGTCCAGATCGACGTTGAGAACCTCGGCGATCCGCCCGGCGTCGATCGCCGGCACCATCCCGGTCGAGAGCACGACCAGGTCAGGACGCAGGATCTTCTTCTCGGCCGCCGTCACGTCCTCGACCTCGATCACGGGCCTGCCCTCGGCGTCGAACTGCACCTCCGGCGGCGTCCCGCGCAGGAACTCGACTCCGGCGCGGCGTGCGGCCAAAAACCAGTTCTCGTAGCCCACCCCGGCGGCGCGCATCTCCAGGTAGCAGATCGTCACCTTCATCTCCGGGAAGAGCGTGCGCAGCCGGATCGCGTGCTTGAGCGCGATCATGCAGCAGATGCGCGAGCAGTAGGGCAGGCGGCGCCGGTCGCGCGAGCCCGCGCACTGGATCATCACGACCTCCTTGGCCGGCTGCTTGCCGAGCCAGGCGGCTTCCTCCCACTCGTCCATCAACTCGGCCAGCTCGGTGTGGGCGATGACGTTCTCGTGCCCGTAGCCGAGGTGCTCGACGAGGCGCGCGGGCGCCGGCTCGCAGCCGACCGCGGTCAGGATCGCGCCGGCGTGCACCGTCACAAGCTCGGGTGACTGGCTGAAGTCGATCGCGTCTACCGGGCAGGCCTCGGCGCAGGCGCCGCAGAACGTGCAGGCCTCGAGATCGACCGTGCGCTGAACGCGGCCGTCGTAGAACTCGGTGAAGATCGCCTTGCCGCCCGCCTCCTCGCTCGCGACCTCGCAAACCTCTTCGCAGATACCGCAGTTGACGCAGTCCTGCGTGACGATGTTCGGCAACTGGCGCAGCGAGACCTCGAAGTCGCCGGGACGGCCGCCGACCGCTTCGACGCTGGTTCGGCGCCAGATGTTCATGTTCGGATCGTCGATGGCGACGTTTCGATGGAAGCACTTGCGCACGCCCGCCTGGGCGTCGGTCGTCGGCAGGCACTGGCCGCAGTCGTTGGTGGGGAAGACGGTGCCGATGCGGGCCGCGCGGCCGCCCAGGAAGGGTCGGCGCTCGACCAGCTCGACGCGGTGCCCCATCTGCGCCAGCTCGGCCGCGGCCTGCGTGCCCGAGACGCCGCCGCCGATCACCAGCACCGAGTCGACCTTGTTCTCGCGCACCAGCTTGTCGTCGTTCGCGCCCGGGAAGGCGATCGCCGCCTCGATGATGCGCCTCGCCTTGTCGGTCACCGAGTCGACCTCAGCGTCGTGAACCCAGGAGCAGCCTTCGCGGATGTCGGCCACCTCCATGCGCAGGCCGCGCTCGAACAGGCGATGGAAGCGGCGATTGGCGAAATCCTGCGAGCAGCCCGCGAAGACGAGCGGGCGCTCTGCGTCCTCTTCCATCAGCTCCAGCAGGCGCGCCTGCCCCTGGCGGTTGCACCAGACGGGCGAACATTCGATCTCGGCGCCGGGGAAGGCCGCCTCGAGCTTCTCGAAATCGATGTTCTGGGCCATCGTACCGGCGCACTCGCAGATCAGAACGCGCGGCTTCGCTCCGTTGACCGGTGGCTCGCTCATGCGGCCTCCCCGCGCCGGGCGCGGGCGCCGGCCGCGATCTCCGAGGCCGAGACCGGTAGCGCCTCGATCGCCCCGGTCGGACAGATGCGGGCGCAGGCGCCGCAGCCAACGCATTTTTCGGCGTCGTAGACGATCGAGCGGAAGGAGCTGACCCGGGCCGGCACCGCGATCGCTCCGGCGGGCTGATGACGCGCGATCTTGCGCAGCGCCTCCCCGAGCGCGCCGCGACGGCTCTCGGGCGGCGCCGCGAACAGCTGCATCGGATCGAACGGGCCACCCGTCGTGGTCGCGCCGGTCGGGCAAGCCGAGGCGCAGCGGGCGCAGCCGATGCAAAGCTCCTGGTGCCGGACGATCTCGCAGCCGATCGAGCCCGTGCTGGTGCGCGGCGCCGCGGCCGGGAGCCGTTCGAAGATCGCCTCACCTCTCGCGGTCAGTGGCATCGCGGGTGACCTCCGTCGTAAGCGCGGTCTTGCTCCGCCGAGCGAAAATCGAGCAGGGCTAGGGAGCTCGACTGGAGACGGAGAGGCGCCGGATGAGTGCGAGATCGTGGTGCGAGGCTAGGACGCAGGGCACATTCGTATCGATCAGAGATACGGATGCGCCCGAGGACAACGTCCGCGGGCCGCGAGATCGTGCCCAGCCGGTGCTTCTCTATTTCTAGCCGAGCTCTCATGCGGGGAGCATTCGTATCGAAGGAGATACGGATGCGACTGAGGACGACGGCATGCGAAGGTTTGCAGCCGGCCGAGCTGATCGTGTTTGCGACGGTGGTCACTCGTCAGTTCCGCTTCAGCGGTGGCAGGTTGGAGATCGTCTCGTGCATCTCGCGGGCTACCGCGACGAATCTGGGCGAGTCAGCGGCACTCATCGTGAACATCTGCACCCGCTCGGGCTCGATGCCCACCGACTGCAAAAGCGCCTGCGCGAACTCGACCCGATCGATGGCGTGCAGGTTGCCCTCGCGGTAGTGGCACTGACCCACGAGGCAGCCGGCGACGTAGACGCCGTCGGCGCCGTCGGCGAGCGCCTTGAGCAGATGAAGCGGGCTGACCCGCCCGGTGCAGGGCACGAGCACGCTGCGAATGGTGGGCGGCAGCGAGACGCGCGCGTTACCGGCCGCATCGGCGGCGGCATAGGCGCACTCGCGGCAGAAGAAGCCGATGATGCGACGCTCCGCGTCGTCGCGCTCGGCGCCGTCGCGCTCGGCGCCGTCCGCTTCCCGGCTCACAACCTGCTCTTCCGCGGTCGCCTCGCTCATGCCATCGCCTCGGCCACGATCTCCTCGTCGGAAAAACCGCCCAGCGTCATCGCGCCGGTGGGGCATTCGGCGGCGCAGATGCCGCAGCCGCGACAGGAGTTGGCATCGACGACGGCGTGCGGCGAATCGCCGGCGGTCAGCGCGACGGCGCTCTGCGGACAGATCTCCGCGCAGATGCCGCAGCCGATGCACTGCTTGACGTCGGAGGAGGCGACCTGAGCCGGGGTCAGCACGTAGCCGCTCGAGAGCATCGAGACGACGCGCGATGCCGCGGCCTTGGCCTGGGCGATCGTGTCGGGAATCGACTTCGGCCCCTGCGCCGTCCCGGCGACGAAGATGCCCGCGCGCTGGGTGTCGACCGGGCGCAGCTTGGGGTGGTACTCCTTGATGAAGCCGGCCGAGCCCTGCTGCAAGCCCGCGACGCGAGCGATCTCGGTCGTTCCGTTCGAGGCCTCCAGCCCGGCCGAGAGAACGACCAGGTCGAACAGCTCCTCGTTCTTTCGCCCGGTGACCGTGTCTTCGAAGCGGACGAGCAGCCGCTTGTCGGGCTCCTCGAGAATCTCGCCCGAGCGGCTGCGCACGTAGCGCACGCCGCGCTCCTGAACGAGCCGGTAGTACTCCTCGTGGGCCTTGCCGGGAGCGCGCAGGTCGGTGTAGCCGATCGTGACGTCGGCATCGGGGTCGTGCTGCTTGATCAGCGAGGCGTGCAGCGTCGCAAACAGGCAGCAGATGGCCGAGCAGTGCTCGTTGCCCGACGACGAGCAGTCGCGCGATCCGACGCACTGGAGCATGAAGATCTTCTTCGGCACGGCGCCGTCGGAGGGACGGTTCAGCTCGCCGGCGGTCGGGCCCGAGGGTGAGAGCAGGCGCGCCAGCTGGCTCTGGGTGATGACGTTGTCGAAGCGGCCGAAGCCGAGCGGGCGCTTGCGCCGCGCATCGAACTCCTGGTGGCCGGTGGTGATGATGATCGCGCCGACGGCCAGCTCTTCGATCGTCTCTTGCTGGTCGAGCTCGATCGCGCCGGCCGGACAAGCTCGAACGCACGACTCGCACTCCGAGCAGACGGCGCAGTTGAGGCAGCGGCTCGCCTCGGCGATCGCCTGCTCTTCGCTATAGGCGCCGACGACCTCGTCCCAGGAGCTGCGGCGCTCGGCGCCGCCGCGAAGCGGAACGGGAATGCGTTGACCGACAACTTGCTGCGCCAGCTCCTCGGCGCTCGGGCGCGCCTCGGCGCTCTTCTCCGGCCAGACCTCGAGCAGCGTCTCGCCGCGCAGGAAGTTGTGAATCGAGCGGGCGGCCCGGCTTCCGGCTGCAACGGCCTCGATCGCCGTCCAGCCGCCGGTCGCAGCCGCGTCGCCGCCGGCGAACACTCCGGTCTTCTCGGTCATCAGGGTGCCCGGATCGATCCGGATCTGACCGTTCTCGAGCTTCACGCCCTCGCAGCCGTCGAGGAAGTCGCAGACGATGTCCTGGCCGATCGCGAAGACGACGTTGTCGGCCTCGAGCTCGCTGAAGTCGCCGTCGATCGGAACGGGACGGCGTCGGCCCGACGAGTCGGGTTCGCCCAGCTCGCAGCGCTGCAACTTGAGCGCCGAGACGCGTCCCGTTTCCCCGACGATCTCGATCGGCGCAACCAGGAACTCGAGCTTCAAGCCTTCCTCGATCGCCTGCTCGATCTCCTCGTCGAGCGCCGGCATCTCCTCGCGCGTCCGGCGGTAGGCGAGCGTGACGTCGGGCTCGCGGCCCGAGCTCTTCTGCAGCCGGATGGCGCTGCGGGCGGCGTCGAGCGCCACATCGCCGCCGCCGATGACCACGACCCGATCTCCAACCGTGACCTTCTCGCCCAGATTCAGCTCGCGCAGGAACTCGACGGCGCGCAGCGTTCCCTCCAGCTCCGCGCCCGCAATCTCCACCTCGCTCGATCTCTGCAGTCCGACGGCGAGAAAGGCGGCGCCGTAACCGCCCGAAAGCAGGCCGTCGACCGTGAAATCCTTGCCCGCCCGCTTGCCGGTCTCGAGCTTCACGCCGAGCGCCGTGATCGCGTCGATCTCGCGTCCGAGCACGTCCTTGGGCAGCCGGTAGTCGGGAATTCCCGTCTTGAGCATCCCGCCGGCGACCGGCAGCGCCTCGAAGACGGTGGTCTGGTAGCCGAGCTTGGCCAGGTCGCGGGCGCAGGTCAGCCCGGCCGGGCCGGCGCCGACGATTGCCACCTTCTCGGAGTGGATGACGGGCGCCTGCTCGACGGCCGTCTCCGGGCCGACGCGGTCGGCCACGAAGCGCTTCAGCGCCGCGATCGCGACGGGCTCGTCGACGTCGCCGCGGGCGCAGGCGCTCTCGCAGGGATGCGTGCAGATACGACCGCAAACCGAGGGGAAGGGATTGGGACCAGAGGCAACGCGGTAGGCCTCGTCAAAGCGTCCCGCGGCGATCAGAGCCACGTAGCCCTGGGCCGCCGTTCCGGCCGGACAGGCCGACTTGCACGGCGAGCTTCCGCGCTTCTCGATCGCATACAGCGACGGCACCGCATTCGTGAACGGGCGCGAGATCGCCTTGCGCTTGGCAATGCCCAGCTCGAACTCGCTCGAGACAGAAACCGGGCAGACCGGGGTGCAGTCGTCGCACCCGACGCAGGCCTCACTGACAAAGCGCGGGCGGTGGCGCAGCTTGACCCTGAACTCTCCGGGCGGGCCCGAGATCTCGGTCACGTCGGTGAGCGTGTGGATGTGGGTGCGCGGCTCGAGCGCGGCGCCCGTGAGCTGTGGCGCCAGCGAGCACATCGCGCAGTCCTCGGTGGGGAAGGTCTTGTTGAGCCGGGCCATGTAGCCGCCGATCGTCTGCTCGCGCTCGACCAGGTGCACGTCGATGCCGGCGCCCGCCAGCTCCTCGGCGGCGGTGATGCCGGCGATGCCGCCGCCCACGACCAGCGCCGAGCGGTGTAGGAAGGTGCGACCGCGTGGCAGGTCGGACTGGAAGCGCGCTCTCGCGACCGCGGCCGAAACGATCTTCTCGGCCTTGCTCTGAGCCTTGGCGGGCTCGTTGCGATGGACGAACGAGCAGCCCTCGCGCAGGTTGGCGAAGGCGACCGCATTCTCGCCCAGTCGCAACTCCCGAGCGATGCGCTCGAAGGTCGGGCCCTGGAAACGGCGCGAGCAGGCGCCGATGACGATGCGATCCAGCCCTCGCTCCTCGACCGCCTCCTCGATCATCCTGCGCCCCTCGGTGCCGCACATGAACTGGTTCACGGCCACCGAGACCACGCCGTCCCGCCCCCTCGTCGCATCGGCCAGCGAGCCGAGGTCGAGCACGCCCGAGATGTTGCCGCCGCACTCGCAGAGGAAGACGCCGCAGCGCATCAGATACTCACTCCGTCGCGCGCGCCGATCCGCTCCAGAATCGGCTCGACGTCCTGCGAGTGCGAGATGACGCCGCAGACCTTGTCGGGATCGGCACCGAGCGCCAGCGCCACCAGCTGCTGCACGTGTAGGTGCACGAACGGGTACTCCTCGTTCGCCGCCTGCGAGATGATGTCGTGGTGGCGGTCGAACTGGACGGCGCAGTTCGGGCACATGTGGACGAGAACGTCGATCTTCTCCTCGGCCAGGCGCTTCAGCTTTTCGCGCGTTACGGCCTGTGACATGGCCGGGTTGACGAACATCTGGCGGAAGCCGGCGCCGCAGTGGGTCGTCTTCTCGTTGTAGTTGCCGGTCTTGATCACGCCGGCGGGCTCGAGCAGATCCTCGGGCAGCATGAAGTTCTCGGGATCGCCGAGCACGTCTTCCGGAAAGACCTTGCAGTAGTGGCAGGCGGGGTGGGTCGCGACCTTGATCCCGTCCAGGCGCCGCTTGACAAGGCCCGGAATCGAGTGATGGCGGCTCCAGAGAATCTCGAGCGTGTGCATGTGCCGGATCGTCTTGTCGACCGCATCCGAGTACTCGCGCCCGATCTTGGCCAGGATCTCGTTCGCGTCCTTGCGATACTCGGGCACCGACAGCACGTGCTGGGACTTCTTGTTGACGGCGTAGCAGGTCGAGCAGAGATAGCTCTGGATCGGATGCCCGGACTCGACCGCGACGCAGGAGTTCCGCGCCGAGATCGCCATCGTGGTCGGGAACGGCATCATGTCGGTGTAGTAACCGAGCCCGGTGCAGCAGGTCTGGTCGCGGTTGACCGTGTACTCGACCTCGAAGCGGTCGAACAGCCACTTCGTCGCCGCCTCGACGCCGGGGTACTCGGTCGAGATCAAGCAGCTACGGAAAATCTGGACGCCGCCGGTGATCGGCGAAATGTCCGGAGTGGTGGGTGCCATCGAATGCCTCTCTGCGCGCGGGTGCTGCGCGGATTATCGATAGCGAGTGCTTGTAAGTCAAATAAGGACGGCTTATCTCAAAAGCACCGTAACGATCGCTGACAGGTCGTGGGCCGCGGTCGTGGCGGCCCTTGGCTGCTTTCTCTCCCGCGGGCATGGCGGTGCGACGGCCGCTCTGGGTTTCTTTTTGGCGGCCGCAGCGGTCGGCTTGAGCCACCACGTCACAAAAACTCGGATTTTCGTACGCGCCGCCTGGTGTCTTATGATCCGGGCGCGGGGCAAGACGAGCAGCCGTCCGAAGCGTCTTCGAGCACGGTCCTGCGTATTGGTGCCTCGCGTGGTCGACTGTGGTTCGAATCCATAAAAACCGCCTCTCCCCCAAGGGCCCGCGACGCAGGTCGCAGCAAGACACCGGCCTTGCGGGCTTCGGGCCCCCGCCGGCTACTTGTGGCCCTTGGAGGAGAGACAGAAACGAGGTCCGGGTCTGATGGTAGGAATCGTCTTCACGGGAGTGGCGGGCGCGCTCGTCCTGTGGTTCGTCCTCTATCGTGTCACCAGAGCACTCATCGAGACGGTCACCGTCTTCGAGGGACATTCCGCGCTTCGCTATCGGAACGGGCGTTTCGTCAAAACACTCGGCCCGGGTAGGTACCGCGTCTACCGACGAACGACCAGGCTCGAGCTGGTTGACCTGCGCCCGTCGATCCTCACCGTAAGCGGGCAGGAGATTGTGACCTCTGACGGCGCGACCCTCAAGCTGACGCTGGCGGCGGTCTATCGCGTCACCGATCCGAAGCTGGCGCGGAACGAACAACAGTCGTTCGAAGAGCTTCTCTATCTTGATCTCCAGCTGGTCCTCCGCTCGCTCGTCGCCCAAAAAACAGTTGACGAGCTGCTGGAGTCGCGTGGCTCGCTGGGCGACGAGTTGACGAAGGTTGTAGCGGCCAAAGCGCAGAGGTTGGGCGTTGAGCTTCTTTCGGCCGATCTCAAGGACATCAGCCTGCCGGGAGAGCTGCGCAGCGCGTTCGCCCAATCGCTGCAGGCGCGGAAGGCGGGGCAGGCCGCGCTTGAGCGAGCGCGAGGGGAGTCCGCTGCGCTGAGGAGTCTCGCCAACGCGGCCAAGGCCATCGCCGACCGGCCCGAGTTAATGCAACTCCGTCTGCTTCAGCAGATGGAAGCGCTCTCCGGAAACACGCTCGTGTTCGGGCTACCGCTCGACGGGCAGGCGTTGCCGCGAACCGGCGAGGCGCCTGCGAAAAAAGACTGAGCCGGCGCCGCTACGGAATCCGCGCTTCGAGCGCCTGCGCCAGCGCTTCGCGAATCGGCTCGCGCTCGATCCGGTCGAGCGCCTCGGCGAAGAAGCCGCGCACGATCAGGCGCTCGGCCTCGCTCTCCGTCATGCCGCGGCTCATCAGGTAGAAGAGCTGCTCGCGGTCGACCTGGCCAACCGTGGCGCCGTGGCTGCAGCGAACTTCGTCGGCCAGGATCTCGAGCCCGGGGATGGAGTTGGCGTGGGTCTGGCGTGAGAGCAGCAGGTTGCGATTCTCCTGGTAGGCGTCGGTTCCCTGCGCCTCGGGCTCGACCCGGATCATGCCGCGCCAGACCGTCGTCGCTTCGTCGCGCAGTGCGCCGCGGAAGAGGAAGTCGGAGCTCGTGTGCGGCGCGACGTGCTCCTGGTAGGTGTCGTAGTCGAGGTGTTGCGAGCCGTCGGCGAAGTAGACGCCGGTGACGCGCGAGGTCGCCCCCGCCTCGGCCAGGTCGTTGTAGATCCAGGTCTTCCCCTTGCGCGAGCCGAGCCCGACGCAGATCCAGTCGAGCTGCGAGTCGCGCGCCAGGCGCGCGCGCTGATGGGCGAAGTGCCAGGTCGCGCGCGAGAGTCGCTGCACCGAGACGAGCTCCAGCTTCGCGGCGGCACCGACGTGCAGCTCGACCGCGCAGCTGGTGAAGGCGTCAATGTCCTCGGCGGCCGAGACGTGCTCCTCGACCAGCGTGAAGCGGCTGCCCTCGCCGGCGACGACGAGCAGGCGAGTGGGGAGCGCCGCCTTCTCGACCGTGCTCGCGATGCGCACGTGCAGCGGGCGCTCCAGCACAACGCCGGCCGGCACCTCGATCAGCAGGCCGTGCCTCCAGAGCGCCGCGTTGCCCGCGGCGATCTTGTCCTCGGTCCCGACGAGTTCGCCGATGCGCGCGTCACTCTCGTCCAGCGGCTCGAAGCGAATGTCTTCGGGCGCCGCGAGGATCTCAACTCCGCTCTCGTCGATGCGGGCGCTTGCGGCGAAGTCCAGCTCGACGAGTGGCGCTATCTCGGCCGGCCGGGCTTCCCCGGCGAGCTCGTAGGCGTCGGGGTCGAAGCCGGTCAGGTCGGTGAAGCGCCAGCCTTCCTCCGAGGGCGTCGGCAGCGGCAGCTCGCGGTAGCGCTCGAGCGCGGCGGTGCGCTTCATCGAGCTCCAATCAAGGTGCGTATCTCCGGTGCAGCATGAGCGCATTTCCGTCCGGGTCGGCGAAAGGCGCCATGTGACAGACGCCGCGGTCCATCGTCTCACCGAAGAACTGCACGCCCTTCTCCTCGAGCTCCTTTCGCGCGGCGGCGACATCCGGTACACGCAGAGCCGCGACTGCCAGAGCGGGTCGGAACTCGAACCCGATCGTCGCCGCGTCTGTGACGTTGATGGTCACGTTCGGAGTGTCGACCTCGAACCAGAAATCTCCCGACGCACTCACCGGTAGACCAAGGAGCTCAGTGTAAAAAGCGCGCGAGCGTTCTACGTCCTGAGTCAAAACTGAGATGAAGTCAACTTTCTCGACGGTCACTGTCATCCGACGCTCCCTTCCATTTGCAGCTGGATAAGACGGTTCATCTCGACCGCGTACTCCAGCGGCAGCTCTTTCGTGATCGGCTCCACGAAGCCCGAGACGATCATCGAAGAGGCCTCCGACTCGGTCAGGCCGCGGCTCATCAGGTAGAAGAGCTGCTCCTCGCCGATCTTGGAGACCGTCGCCTCGTGCTCGATGTTCGAGTCCGCCTCGTGCACGCGAATCGTCGGATAGGTGTCGGAGCGCGACTCCTCGTCGAGGATCAGCGCGTCGCAGACGACCTTCGACTTCGCGCCACGCGCGCCCGAGGCCACGTTGACCAGTCCACGATAACCGGCTCTTCCGCCGCCACGCGAGATCGACTTGGCGGTGATGACACTCGTCGTGTTCGGCGCCGCGTGTACCGCCTTTGCGCCGGTGTCCTGGTGCTGGCCCGGTCCCGCGAAGGCGATCGAGAGCACCTCGCCGTGCGCGCCCTCGCCGGTCAGCCAGATCGCCGGGTACTTCATCGTCAGCTTCGAGCCGAGGTTTCCGTCGACCCACTCGACGGTCGCGTTCTCCTGCGCCACGGCGCGCTTGGTGACCAGGTTGTAGACGTTGGTCGACCAGTTCTGGATGGTCGTGTAGCGGCAGCGCCCGCCCGGCTTGACGATGATCTCGACCACCGCGGCATGCAACGAGTCGGAAGAGTAGATGGGCGCCGTGCAGTTATGCGAGACGGCGCCTTCCATCACATAGCTCTCGTCGTCCTCGACGCTCAGGTTGTAAACCGTGCAGCTGGCGGGCATGTGCTCGACCGAGCGGATCGGCATCCAGCAGTAACCGTCCGCGAGCACGACGTCGGCCTTCTTCGCTGTCGGCTCTCTATCCGGTTGCCAGAGCACCCTGTGCTCGAAGATCGGATTGTCGGCCTTGCAGATCGCCACCTGCCACATCGCTCGCCGCGGCTCGGGACGGTCGCTGCGACTCAGCGAGGCGCGAATACCGAGAGAGAGCAGTAGCTCACGCAACCTCTGGGCGACCTCGCGATTCGTCTGGTTGATCCTGTACAGATCCGATGTCTCGGCGTGGTGCCCTTCTCCGTCGTAGAGACCTCGTACGAAGGCTGCTCGGTGCTCATCAGGCAGTCCGAACATCCACTCGGGGACACATAGCTCCTCTGTAGTCCGTCCGAACGTCTGCGCGAAGAACCGCGCCGCACGCACAGATGAGTAGCGGAGCGAGCGCCCCTTACGCCCGGCGTAGGCGTAATCCCAGGGCTCGATGCCAAACGTGTCCGAGATCACGCCTCGTACCAGTTCGCGCGCGTCCTCTTCGTACTCCGCACTGTCGAAGATGAGGTAGGAGGTGTTGGCGCTCACCGTGCCCTCGCCGACGTAGAGGCCCATTACGCGGCACATCGGGATCGACAGAGCGACCTCGACGCGCTCGGCGACGGGGGCGTGGCGGCCCCGTCCCACCATGATCTCTTCTCCGAGCACGATCGGCGCCGCCTCGGTCTCGATCGATGCGGGAACGGCGAGGTAATCGCCCGGCTCGAGCTCCCAGGCTTCCTTCCATTCAGATCTGAACTCGCTGTTGTGCTCGCGCTCCCGAACACGCTTCGAGACGAGGAGGGGATGGCGCGGAGTGACAGCCAGCGACCGGTACGACTCGCCGGCGAAGGTGATGCGAAAGATCGGGCCTTCGAAGTGCCGCTGCATCGTGTCGCGAACGCGCCGGAAGCGACCGCGATGAGTCAGTACCTCTTCACCGATCTCGATCTCCTCGATCGGCTTCTCACCGCCGCGCACGCGCACCATCGAGCCCGCGAGGCCGCAACCCTCCACGTAGTGCACGAAGGCTCCCTCGTCGACGACGATCAGGGTGCGCTCGAACTGGCCCATGTTCTCGGCGTTGATGCGGAAGTAGGCCTGCAGCGGCATCTCGACCTTGACGCCCGGCGGCACGTAGATGAAGGAGCCGCCCGACCAGACCGCGGTGTTCAGCGCGGCGAACTTGTTGTCGCGGAAGGGGACGATCTTGCCGAAGTGCTCGCGCACGATCTCCTCGTGATCGCGCAGCCCGACGTCCATGCCGAGGAAGACGACGCCCTGGCGCACCAGCTCTTCCTGCAGCTTGTGGTAGACGACCTCCGACTCGTACTGCGCGCCCACCCCGGCCAGGTACTTCTTCTCGGCCTCGGGGATGCCGAGCCGGTCCCAGGTGTTCTTGATGTCCGGCGGCAGCTCCTCCCACGAGGCGGCCTCGCTCTCGGTCGGCTTGACGTAGTAGAAGATCGAGTCGAAGTCGATCGCCGAGAGATCGCCGCCCCAGTCCGGAACCGGGCGCGTGAGGAAGTGCTCGTAGGCCTCGAGCCGGCGCTCGAGCATCCAGGCCGGCTCCTTCTTCTGGGCCGAGATCGTCTCCACGACCTCGCGCGTGAGACCGCGGCCGGTGCTGAACGTGGGCTCGTCGGTGGTGTGGAAGCCGTACTTGTAGTCGCGCCCGATCTTCGAGACGTCTGTCTCGGGCTCGCCTCCGGGCGCGGCCACTAGCTCGCTCCGCTGGTCGCTTCGGGCAGGTAGGCGTCGTAGCCTTCGGATTCCAACTGCACGGCCAACTCGGGGCCGCCCTCGGCGACGAAGCGACCGCCCGCGAAGACATGAACGTAGTCGGGGCTTATGTAATTGAGGATGCGCTGATAGTGCGTGATGACCAGGGCTCCCATATCCGGCCCGACCAGATCGCTGACGCCGCCCGCGATCGTCTTCAGGGCGTCGATGTCGAGCCCCGAGTCGGTCTCGTCGAGCACGGCGAGCCGTGGATGGAGAAGCGCCAGCTGGAGTATCTCGATGCGCTTTTTCTCTCCGCCCGAGAAGCCGTCGTTCAGGTAGCGGCCGAGCAGCTCGCGCGGCACCTTCAGCTTCTCGGTCGCCGCCATCAGCTGCTTGCGAAACTCCGGAATCGGAATCGGGTCGTCTTCGCCGCCGGCACGCGCCTTGCGCAGCGCATTCATCGCCGAGCGCAGGAAGCTCGTCACCGTGACGCCCGGAATCGCGTACGGATACTGGAAGGCTAAAAAGAGCCCCTTCTGGGCGCGCTCGTCCGGCCCCAGGGCGAGCAGGCTGGCGCCGTCCAGGAGCACGTCGCCGGAGGTGATCGTGTAGGCGGGGTGCCCCATCAGCGTGTGCGCGAGCGTCGACTTGCCCGAGCCGTTCGGGCCCATGATCGCGTGCACCTCGCCGGGCTCGACCGTGAGGTCGATGCCCTTGACGATCTCCGTGCCGTCGTTCAGCGCAATGTGAAGATCTTTTATCTCGAGTAGTGCCATTCCTTATAGCGCCTTCTGTTTCGGGGACTCGCTATTTGAGCCTGCGCCAGCCTTTTCACTCTAGCGGTCCAGGCTCCGTCCTTCTGTCCTGGCGTCACCCGTCGTCAGCCGCGGATACGCAGCGCGAGCCCCGGAGAGAATCGCCTTCACTATCGCACCTCGCCGCACTCCAGTTGCGGCCTGGCCGATTTTCTCTAGACCTATGCTGCCAGGAAGAAGTGCTCTCGCTCCTGCATCACCGTGCAGAAGGCGTCCACGACGAGCGGGTCGAACTGGCTGCCGGCGCTCCGCCGCAGCTCGGCGCTGGCGTCCTCGACACTCATCGCCTTGCGGTAGGGCCGCTTCGAGATCATCGCGTCGAAGGCATCGCAGACGGCGATGATGCGGGCGCCGAGCGGAATGTCGCTGCCGCTCAGATGGTCTGGATAGCCGCTTCCGTCGTAGCTCTCGTGCGTCCAGCGGATGATCCGCGCAACCTTGTGCAGGGCCGGCGCGGCGTGCAAGATTCGCTCGCCGATCATCGAGTGGCGCTCGACGAACTTGCGCTCCTCCGCATCAAGCGGGAAGCCCTTCTGCAGAATCGTCGTCGGTAGCGCCGTCTTGCCGACGTCGTGCAGCTCGGCCGCCATCCTGATCTGCTCCAGCTCCTCGATGCCGACACCCAGCTTTACCGCGACGGCCTCCACTAGCTCGGCCAGCCCGTGCAGGTGGTCGCCGCAGTCCGGGCCGCGCTTGGCGAGCGCCTCCATCAACACCTCGTTGGACTGAAGCGTTCCGGCCGCCGGGCGCAGCGAGTACTTGAGCGCATACATTCGTTCGTTGGCCACCCGCAGTGCATCCGAGACCGTGTTTCCCTCGAACGGCAACAGCGCCGTTCCGTAGCAGGGCGCGACGGCGAATCCATCGCCCTCCTCGACCAGCGCGGAGGCGGCCAGGTCGGCGAGCTTGCCGACATCGTCCTCGACCGTGAGCAGGGCCGCGAACTCGTCGCCGTCGAGGCGGTACGCGCTGCCGTAGGCGGCCGCAACGCGCGAGAGCTTGCCCGCCAGGCGCTTGAGCAGGGCGTCGCCGGCCGGGTAGCCAAAGGTGTCGTTGTACTCCTTGAAGCCGATCAGATCGAGCAGCACGAGCAGCGTGGGGTGCTCGGAGGTGGCGCCGGCAAGAGCCTCGTTCAAGTCGGCGAGAAGGCGGCTGCGCCCGGGCAACCCGGTCATGTCCTCGCTCGCAGGCTCCCTTCGCGGCGAGTAGCGGCGGAGAAGCTCGGCTCCCGCGAGCGCGCAGCTCGCCGCGACAAGCGCCACGATCGCCTGTAAAAGCTGGGTCGCGTTGTTGGACGTCGCGAGCCCGTAACCGGTCGCGCACAGAGAGAGCGCCGTGACCACGTAGAGCGCCCAGAGAGTCGTATGAAACAGCCTTCGGCTCATGTTGCGAAGATCGGCTGCCGCCTCGCGCGCATAAGGTGATTAGGCTTCCCCCGAATGCGTGTACTCGTTACAGGCGGCGCCGGCTTTATCGGCTCCCACTTCGCCAAGCGCCTACAGCGCGCCGGCGAGGACGTCGTCGTGCTCGACAAGCTCACCTATTCGGGCAACCCCGCCAACCTCGAGGGAAGCGGAATCGAGCTCGTAGTCGGCGATATCTGCGACCCGCAGGCGGTGGAGCAGGCCGCGCGGGGCTGCGAGGCAATCGTCAACTTCGCCGCCGAGACCCACGTCGATCGCTCGATCCTCGGCGCCACCGACTTCGGCCGTACGGAGTTCGTCGGCACGCAAACGCTGCTCGAGCTGGTGCGGAAGATCGGCGTTCGCTACGTCCAGGTCTCCACCGACGAGGTCTACGGCGACCTGGAGGCGGGGGGCTCCTCGCGCGAAAGCGATCCGCTCTGCCCGTCCAGCCCCTACAGCGTCGCCAAGGCGGCCGGCGACCTGCACATCCCCGCCTACGTCCGCACCTTCGACGTGCAGGCCTGCATCACGCGCGGCTCCAACACCTACGGGCCGAACCAGTATCCCGAGAAGCTGATCCCGCTTTTCACCACCAACGCGCTCGACGGCGAGCCGCTGCCGCTCTACGGCGACGGCAGGCAGATCCGCGACTGGCTCTACGTCGAGGATCACTGCGCCGGCATCGAGGCGGTGCTGAGGCGCGGTCGGGCGGGCGAGATCTACAACATCGGCGGCGGCCACGAGGTCGAGAACATCGAGATCGCCGAGCGGATAGTCGAGCTGACCGACGCCGACCCGGCGCTGCTCCAGCACGTCGAGGACAGGCCCGGTCACGATCGCCGCTACTCGCTCAGCTGCGAGAAGGCGAAGAAAGAGCTGGGCTGGGAGCCCGCCACCTCCTTCGCCGATGGTATCGAGCAGACGGTGGCCTGGTACCGCGAAAATCGCCCCTGGTGGGATTCGATCAAGTCGGGCGAGCACTACCGCGCCTATTACGAGCGGCAGTACGCCGAGCGGCTCGAAAACGCCGAGTAGGCATCGGCGCCGGCGCAGCGAAGTCGTCTCGACACGGATTCATAACGCCTTCGACGCGAGCATTTCCGTCGGCCGAGCCATGCACCTGACGGCCGCCGACCCGGGACGGTTTCGCTAGCCTCGAAGCTCGATCTGATGACTCATCGCGCTCAAGTCGCTCTCGTCACAGGCGCCGCCGGACTCATCCTGGCGCTCCTTCCGCTGAGCGCGGTCGCCGGCTCCGAGCGCGCCCGGGCCTCCTCCCCGGCGCTGGCCTGGTCGCCGGCGACACTGGTCTTCAGCGGGCACGGCTGGGGGCACGGAGTCGGACTCAGCCAGTACGGCGCCTACGGCTACGCGCAGCACGGCTACACCTACGACCAGATGATCGCGCACTACTACCCGGGCACCGATCTGCAGTCCGGCGCCACCAGGACGATCAGGGTCCTGCTCGCAAACGCCTCGAGCCTCACGATCTCCTCGGACGCCCCCTTCTCGGTCACCGACTCGGCCGGATCGATCTACCAGCTACCGCAGCTCTCGCTCAAACTGACATCCTCGCTCGAGGTCGATCTCGGTGACGGGAGCGGCCCGGCGGCGCTCGCGGGGCCGCTCACCTTCACGGCCACCAGCGCGCCACTCGCCTATCGCGGCCGCAAGTACGGCGGCGGCTTCCGCGTCTTCGTCAACGGAAGCAAGCTCAGCCTCGTCAACAGCGTCGGGCTGGAGCGCTACGTGGACGGCGTCGTCCCCTGCGAGTCGCCGCACGACTGGCCGGCCGAGGCGCTCAAGGCGCAGGCCGTTGTCGCGCGCACCTACGCGCTCGCCTCTGCCAGGGCGGGTGCGAACTTCGACGTCTACCCAGACACGCGCAGCCAGGTCTACTACGGCATCTCCGGCGAGCACCCGGAATCGACCGCGGCCGCCAAGGCCACCGCGGGCCAGGTCGTCTACTACAACGGAGAGGTGGCGCGAACGTTCTTCTTCTCGACTTCCGGCGGTCGCACGTCTTCGATCACGGACGCCTGGCCCAAGGCCACGCCCGAGCCCTACCTGGTCTCCGTCAACGATCCCTACGACGACGCCTCGCCCTACCACAGCTGGGGGCCGGTGACGGTCTCAGCGCAGAAGCTCGCCAAGGGCCTTCACGTCAGCGGACCGATCTCCGACCTGACGGCGAAGCGGAACGGCTCCAAGCGCGTGGCCAGCGTCACGATCACCGGTGCCGGCGCCGCGACCTCACAGGCGAGCGGCGACAGCGTCAAGCTGGCGCTCGGGCTGCGCTCCAACTGGTTCACGGCGACCGTGCTCGCGCTTCAGTATCCGCGCAAGCCCGTCGCCGCCGGCAGCAAGCTGAAGCTCGCGGGTAGGGCCAGGAACGCGAAATCACCGGCGCTCGAGATGCGCGCGGCCGACGGCGCCTGGCAGAAGCTGCGCGACCTCAGTCCCTCTTCATCCGGCCTCTTCAAGCTGACGATCCGGCCAAAGGCGACGGCTTTCTACCGCGTCGTCGGCGAGGACGCGATCGGGGCGCCCGTACGGATCAAGGTCAGCGGCTGAGCGGAAAAGCCCGCGGCTTCCCCGATCGGACGATGCAGCGCGGCGGAGGGCGAACTACGCTTTAGCGCATCAAGCGCCTCTGGATGATTCCGCTCCTGCTCCTTGCAGGCGCGACAGGGGGAGCGGGCGCTCGATCGACTGCTTCCCTGCCGCCGCCTCCCAAAGCGTGGCCGCACACGCTTCAGATCGGCATGGCCAGCGAGCCCGGCGACGCGAAGAAGATGCGCGGCACGGCCCGCTTCGGCTTCCGCTACCAGTACCTCGCCGGCGGAGTGAACACCGGCAAGGGCTGGGCGACCTGGAACGAGAACGGCTCGTTCGTCACCCGCTATATCCAGGAGTCGGTCGCGCGCAAGATGATCCCCGTCTTCCCTTACTACATGCTGCTGCAGTCGCATCCGGCCGGCGGCGACGAGAGGGCGACCGACCTGGCTCACGTCAACGACATCGCGGTGATGCGCGCCTACTACGCCGACCTGAAGCTCTTCTTCCAGCGCGCGCGGCAGGCCACGAAGAGCGCGGTCGTGCTCCACGTCGAACCGGACTTCTGGGGCTACGCCGAGCAGGCTTCGAAGGGCGACGACGCCTCGACGGTGCCGGCCGCCGTCGCCTCGACCGCGCTCTCCGAGCTCGCGGCTCTGCCGAACACGGTTGCGGGCTTCGCCCAGTCCATCGTGGCGCTACGCGACAAGCTGGCGCCGAACGTCATCCTCGCCTACCACATGAGCGGCTGGGGAACGATGCACGACATCGTCTACGAGAAGCCTTCGAATGCGGTCGTGCGCGCCTACGCCATGCGTTCGGCGAAGTTCGAGCGCTCGCTCGGAGCGAAGTTCGACATCTCCTTCGAGGACTTCTCCGACCGCGACGCCGGCTTCTACCAGGTCGTCCAGGGCAACTCCAAGACCTGGTTCAAGCCCGCCGACTTCCGCCGCCACCTGCTCTATGCGAAGACCTTCGTGGCGCAGACGCGTCTGCGCATGGTCGCCTGGCAGATCCCCTACGGCAACACGATCATGCGCGCCGAGAACAACACCTGGAATCACTACCAGGACAACCGCGTGCAGTGGCTGCTCGGCGCCTCCTCGCGCGCCCACCTGCGTGCCTACGTGAAGGCCGGCTTTGTCGCCTTCCTGTTCGGGCGCGGGGCGGACGGCCCCACCTGCGCCTGCGACGCCGCGGGCGACGGAGTCACCAACCCCGCGCCGATCAACGGCAACAAGCAACGCTCCTACTCGGCCGACGACGACGGCGGGTACTTCCGCGCGCGGGCGAAGGGGTACTACAAGTGGGAGCCGCTGCGGATTCCCGGCTAGCAGCTATATCGGGCAGCGGCAGCTGCTTCTGCTGAGCCGAGCTTCTTGTGGCCGGGCGGCGGCGCGACCGGGCCGTCCACTTCGACAAACTCGCGGTAGCGATCAAGCCACCTCTCGCCGCCTCGAAGCAGGTCGCGAAGTAGCCGTTCGTCGATGAAGCGGCGAGTCTGATCGATCCCGACAGTGGCGCGGTAGCTGCTCCATCTCCAGGCCGCCGGCGTCAGACACAGGCCAGCGCGAACGGGATTGTGGGCGACGTAGCGGCACGCGGTGAGTAGATAGGAGTCGCTGTCGATCGACTGAGCCATGAACCGGTTGCGAAACAAGTGCGCGCTTCGATCGTGAATCGAGTTGAACCGCCTCGAGTAGCCGCCGTTCAACTCCTGCATCGCCTTCGAAAGGCGCTGATCCGGAGTCAGCACGATCAGGTGGTAGTGGTTGCCCATCAGGCAGTACGCGATGCACGGGAGTCGATAGCGCTCGAGCGTCTTCTCGAGCTGGTCGAGGAACAGTTCACGGTCGGCGTCGCTACGGAAAATGGGCCTTCGGTCACTCCCGCGCGAGGCGACGTGGTAGATACCATCAGGCTCGAAGATTCGGCGCGGATTAGCCACCCCACCAGCCTACGTTCTCGCGCCGTTCGGATATGGCCCGTACGCGGTTAGTTCCACTTTCGTCACTCGCCCGACTTGACGAATACCCTTCCCCCTGCTCCGCGTCTGATACCGGGAGGTGTTTTGACACACATTTGGTGTCGCTTCGACGCAAAGAAGCACGGCGACGCAAAAACGGCGCTTAGTTGAAAGAAGCGACCTATCGAAGAGAGGCAAGCGCTCCCAAATGCGCGCCTTCCCCGTTAGTCGCGAGTCGCAGGGCGCCGATGTGCGCCGGCCTCTCGACCTATCGGACGGAGCGCTACTGGTTCTCGAACAGCTCTTCGTCCGGCACGTCGCGCAGATAGCGAGCCGGATTCCCGACCACCACGGTGCGCGGCGGAACGTCCTTGGTGACCACGGCGCCGGCCCCGACAAAGGCTTCCTCGCCGATCTCGACGCCCGGGCAGAGCACCGAGCCGCCGCCGACGCGGGCGCGGCGACGAATCGTCGGGCCCTTCATCAGCTCGAGGCGCTTCTCGGTGCGGCCCATGAAGTTGTCGTTGGTCGTGTGCACGCAGGGCGCGATGAAGACGTCTTCCTCGATCGTCACGTATGCGGTGATGTAGGCGTTGGCCTGAACGCGGGTGCGGTCGCCGATCGTGGTGTCGTTCTCGACCAGCGAGCCGCGGCCGACCACCGTGTTCGTGCCCAGGGTGACGCGCTCGCGGATGCAGGCCTGGTCGCCGACGATGGCGTCGGGGCCGATCGTGGCGCCCGCGAAGACGACGGCGCCGGTGGAGACGGTCGCCCCGGCCCCGATCACGGCGGGCGGGAGAGGCTCCTTCTTGGCCGTTGACTTCTTGCCCAGCGACGGTTGCTTACCGACCACGGCGTTGTCGAGGATCTTGCAGCCCTCGCCCAGCACGGTGCCCGGATAGACGATGGCGCTGGCGGCGATCTCGCAGTTCTCGGCCATTACTTGCTCTCGGCAACAAGCGAGCGCTGCAGCTGATCGAGCGTGCGCGAGACGGCGAGCCCGTTCTGGGCCACGGCGCGGACATCGCCCTTGCCCTCGAGCAGGTCGAGGAAGGTCTTGCACTCCAGGCGCAGCGGCTCGTCGTTCGGGATCTTCGGCGAGTACTTGTCGCCGGTGCGCGTCTGCCACTCGCCGTAGGTGTCGGTCGGCTGCTCGGGCGCCTTGTCGAAGACCGTGATCTTGTGGTCGAGCTCCATGTCGTCGAAGACGACCATCTTCTCGCGCCCGACCACGGTCATCTTGCGCATCTTCTGCGGATCGAGCCAGGAGAGCTGCATGTGCGCGACCTTCCCGGAGGGGAAGCGCAGGTAGCAGAACACGACGTCCTGCACGCCCTTGGTGAGGAAGGACTGACCATGCGCCCAGGCCTCGCTCGGCTCCTCGCCGATCAGGTACAGGATCACCGAGAGGTCGTGCACGCCGAGCGACCAGAGAGCATTCTCGTCGCGGCGGATCTTGCCCAGGTTCTGGCGGTTCCCATACAGGTAGAGAACCTCGCCCAGGTCGCCGGAGTCGACGATCTGCTTGAGCATCAAGACGCCCGGGTGGTAGAGCAGCAGGTGGCCGGGCATCAGCACGAGGCCCTTCTCCTCGGCCAGCGCCGTCATCGCCTCGGCGTCGGCGGTGTTCATCGCCATCGGCTTCTCCACGAAGACGTTCTTGCCGGCCTCGAGCGCCTGCATGGCCAGCGGCGCATGGGTGGGAACGGGCGTTGCGATCACGACGGCATCCAGCTCCGGATCCTCGAGCATGTCCTCGAAGCGAGCGGTCGCGCGAGCGCCCGGATAGCGCTTGGCCTGCCGCTCGAGCAGCTCCGGCGACGCGTCGCAGATCCAGCTCAGATCGGCCAGGAGGTCGAAGTTGCGGGCCAGATTCGGGCCCCAGTAGCCGAGACCGGCGACACCAACCTTGCTCACAGTTTCCAGACCTTTCCCTCGCGTGGCGCCTGGGCCTTGGTCGCGTTACGGAAATCGACGACCAGCTGGGCGCGGTTGACAACGTCTTCGTAGTCGATCTGGGTGTGGTCGGTGACGACGGTGACGCAGTCGTAGTCCTCGGGCTTGAGCTCGACCGACTCGAGCTCGAACTCGGGCAGCTCGGCCACGTAGGGATCGTGATACGAGACGATCGCACCCAGTTGGATCAGGAGCTTGATCACCTTCAGCGCCGGCGACTCGCGCATGTCGGAGATGTCCTTCTTGTAGGCCACCCCGAGCACGAGGATCTTGGAGCCGCGGATCGGCTTGTGCTGCGAGTTGAGCGCGCGCATGATCTTGCCGCGGCAGAAGTAGGGCATGCTCTCGTTGATCTTGCCGGCGAGCTCGATGAACTCGGTCGAGAAGTTGTGCTCGCGCGCCTTCCAGGTGAGATAGAAAGGATCGATCGGGATGCAGTGACCGCCGAGGCCGGGCCCGGGCGCGAACTTCATGAAGCCGAAGGGCTTGCTCGCCGCGGCGTCGATGATCTCCCAGACGTCCAGCCCCATCCGGTCGCAGAGCTGGGCCAGCTCGTTGACCAGCGCGATGTTGACCGAGCGGAAGATGTTCTCGAGCAGCTTCGTCATCTCGGCCGACTCGGGTGAGGAGACCTCGATCACCGTGTCGATCGCGGTGCGGTAGAGCCCGGCGATCTTCTTGGTCGACGTCTCGTCCAGCCCGCCGACGACCTTCGGCGTCGTCTTCGTGGTGAAGTCCTCGCGGCCGGGATCGACGCGCTCGGGCGAGAAGCCGAGGAAGAAGTCCTTGCCCACCGTGAGCCCGCTTCCCTCCTCCAGCACGGGCCGCAACTTGTCGCGCGTCGTGCCCGGATAAGTGGTCGACTCCAGCACCACGATCTGAGCTGGCTGCAGGCGGGTTGAGATCTGCTCCACCGCCGACATCACGATCGTCAGGTCGGGCTCGCGCTGTTTCGACAGTGGCGTCGGCAGGGCGATAAGAATCGCCTCGTAATCCTTCAGCTCGTCGTAATCCGTGCTCGCCCGCAGCTGCCCGGACTCGACGAGCGCCTTCAGCACCGGCGAGGGGACGTCTTCGATGTAGCTGTCGCCGCTATTGATGCGCGCCGCGCGCTCGGGACTGATGTCCACGAGCAGCACGTCGTTGCCGGCCTCGGAGAAGACCTGGGCGAGCGGGACGCCGACATAGCCGGCACCGACGATTGCGACCTTTCTAGGCATGCGCGCGCAATACCCTACCGGCCCGCAGTCGCTGCCAGACGATCGAAACGCACTAGGTCGGGCGTCTAGCGAGCTTTCAGCGCCGCCGCGATCTTTTCCGAGGCGTGTCCGTCGCCGTACAGCACCGGCAGGTGCGCCGGCATGCGCGCCTCGGAGACCGCGCGAGCGATCTGCTCCGGGTCGTCGTCCGCCAGCGTATTCGCACCCTGCTCGACCGTGTCGAGCCACTCCGTGGAGGGGCGCATGGTCACGCAGGGCACTCCGTACCAGTAGGCCTCTTTCTGTAGCCCGCCCGAGTCGGTCGCGATCACGCGCGCCTGCGAGGCGAGCGCGGTCAGGTCGAGATAACCGAGCGGCTCCGTCAGCTCGATCCTTTCGCTCGTCACGAGTCCCTCGCGCGCGAGCGCAGCGCGCGTGCGCGGATGAATCGGGAAGACGACCGGCTCGGCGAGCGCGTTCAGGCCTTCGACGATACGGCCGAGCCGAGGTTGAGCCACGTTCGCCTCGCGGTGAACCGTCGCGAGCACGTAGCCGGCGGGCTCGAGCGAGAAGCGCTCGAGCACGTGAGAGCGCTCGCGTGCGAGCGGAGCGAACATCCTCGACGCGTCGGCCATCACGTCGCCGACGACCAGGGATTCGCCATGGACGCCTTCGCCGGCAAGCGTCTGCGCCGAGCGCTCGTCGGGGCAAAACAGGAGCTGCGCCAGGCGATCGACCTCCACCCGGTTTCGCTCCTCGGGCATCGACCAGTCACCCGAGCGCAGCCCGGCCTCGATGTGCGCGACCCGAACAGCGGCATCGTGCGCGACGCGCGCCCCGGCCAGCGTCGAGTTCGTATCGCCGTAAACCATCACCCAGTCGGGCTGCTCGGCCTCGATCGCCGCCAGGATCCCCGGCCGCATGCGCTCGATCATCTCGTCGTGCGGCAGCGAGCCGGCCTCGAGCCTGTAGGCGGGCTCGCCCAGCCCGAGCTCCTCGAAGAAGAGCTGCGAGAGCTCGCGATCGTAATGCTGCCCGGTGTGAAGCAGCACCTCTTCGATCCCGGCCTCCTCGAGCGCGGTCGAGAGCGGAGCCGACTTGATGAACTGCGGCCTGTTGCCTACGACGGAGAGAACCCGCAAAGATCGACTCCTTGTTCGGGAAGCTGGTAGCGGTCAGGCGCTACAGTACTCATCCGCGGGCCGTTAGCTCAGCTGGTAGAGCAGGGGACTCTTAATCCCAAGGTCGAAGGTTCGAATCCTTCACGGCCCATCTTCTCCACCGAGGTCGGTCGCGGCGACCCGGCTGTGACCGGCTTCTGAGGCTACCTGGCTTCGAGAAAGCGGGATGCTCCTCGCTTGAGGATCTCGCAGCCCGAGCGACGATAGCTTGCTTATCGGGCGGTGGCCTTTGGCGACGAGCAAGGCGGTCGCGAGACCTTATAGAGAGCGTAGGTCGGCGTTTTCTCGACGAGCGAGAGCCAGCGCGGAGGCATCACTGTGCTGCTCACCACGACCAGCTTCACGTCGTAGCGACAGATCGGCGCCGCCGAATGAGCGACTGTTCGGTCATACGAGGTGACAATCAAGCGAAGGCGATCCGTCACGTTGGTCGTCAGCGAGGGGTCAACCACGCGCGGGTTACCGGTCACAGCGATCATGCGTCGTATCCACTCGGAAGCTCCGACCCCGGACGGCTGCAGCGAGCCAAAGGTGATGACGACCGGGCGATCCGAGAACAGGGGAAAGAGATCTTGATCCGGTGGCGCGAGCACCTGGTCGGTCGGCTTTGAGACTTGCTTGGCGCGCTCTGCGATCGCAATCCAATCGCGCTCCGCTTGTGAACGCGTCTGGGCTCGCGCCGTCTGATACGGCCCGATCAGAGATACGACCATCACGGCCAGCGTGCACGCAAAGGCGAATCGGACGATCCGACGAGGTACGTTCGCGGCCGGCGCGATCGTCGAACCTTTTTTGGTCGCCCAGGCAAGTCCGAGAACTAGGACTAGCGCGGCCCACGCCGCAACTGAGCTCGTGTTCACGAGGCCCGAGATCGTTCGCGGAAGGTGGTGGAACGTGAGCAGTCCGTCACGTATTAGCGGCGTGAGCAGCGCTACGAGCATCAGCGTCGGCCCTGTCCACGCGCCCACGAACTGGCTCAATGTGGCTGCCATGACGACGATCCCGAGCAGGACAGCGAGCGAGGAGAGGCGCGCCGTTTGAATCTCCACGAGGATGAGCGGCCAGCCGATCTGGCTCGCCAGCGCACCGAGCGAACATACGGCGACGCAGGCGCCGAACATGACCGCCAGTGCTCCCCGGAAGCGACGGGCTCGGAGTAAAGGCAGAGCGACGGCTAGCACCACCGCCCACGACACCACTTCGGCGTATTCCGCAGTGGTGAAGGCCCGATACAGAAAGTGCCACGGCACCCTCACGATCGCGAGCAACTCGTACTGCTGGTGACTTGAGAGATTGGATCCAAGAACCTGCTGAGTCAGGACCATGTAGACGGCGAACGTCGTTGGCACGAGGAACGCAGTGAGCAATACCACAAGACGCCGCCACCTACGCAAACCGAAGTAGTACGCCGCCCCAGGGATGATGGCGAGGGCAGCGAGTAGGCCGACCTGCGGATGGATCAGCGTCGCCAAACCAAGGAACGCACCGGCCAGGGCGCTACGACCGTGGAACAGCGCTGCGAGCGCTGCGACCACGAGCGCGAAGGCCAGGTTGGTTGGATAGAGGAAACCCGTGACGGGCCGAGATATTCCAAGCCCCGCGAATCCGGTCGAGGCCGCCAGCAGGCCCGCTCCAATCACCCCCGACCACGTCACACCGAGGGCGCGGCAGAGGGAGGCGAAGGCGAGCCAAAGACCGACTAGACCCGCTGCCCAGAGAAGAAAAACGACCGTGGACAGAGCCGAGGAAGGAACGAGGGAAAGGAGGTGGGTAAACGTCCAGTGAGGATCCGGGTAGGCCGTTGCCCAGTCGCCGCTCAGCTTTCCCGAATACCTCACGAGATATTGGAGAAAGAGCTGAGGCCACACCTGGTACTGGTACCCGGTGACGGTGTAGGTGACGAAGCTCAAGCCAACCGGGACTGCAACCCAAGGCAACGCCCGGCCGACCAGGCTTGGAGCCGTTGAGGCAGCGCGGAGGAGCCACTTCCGACCACCTGATTGCGTTTCCGTCGCGGTCTGGGTGGTGATACCGACGCTCGCCTGCTCGCCCATCTGCTAGCGAACCACGAACAGGATGCCGATTCCGACCAGGCTTATCCCTACCAGCTTCGGCGTCGAAGAGTGCTCGTTCAGCAGCACGAACGACGCCAGAATGACCGAGCTGTAGGCCACGCCGGTGAAGACCGGATACACCGTCGACACGGGATGCATGCTCAACGTCACGAGCCATGTCAGGAAAGCGAAGCCGTAGCAGACGATGCCACCGACGAACCTCGGATCGACGATGACGTTACGGATCCCGACCGAACCGTGAGCATGTTGCAGCGACACGCGCAGTAGCAGCAGGCCGGAGGCGTTCAGTACGGCGTAGACGACGCAGAGGACGACTAAGAACATCGTTGATGACAACCTGAGAGCCATGGGCATGTATTTATACTCACTTTCTTGGAGCGCCGTGAACTATCCGCGATCGTCCTCTGCTACCGGGCAGAGGAGAGCGTTCGTGCCGTGATCGAGCCGCTCCAGCGAGAGCTCGACGAATCTGGCGTGAACTACGAGCTCGTCCTCGTCGCGAACTACTGGCCGGCCCAGAAGGACGTGACCCCTGCGATTGTCAAGGAGTACGAAAGCGAAACCGTCCGGATCGTAAGCGGAGAGAAGAAGGGCGGAATGGGCTGGGATATGCGCACCGGATTCGAGACCGCAGCCGGAGAGATCATCGTAGCGATCGACGGTGACTCCCAGAACCCTACGGACGACGTGCTTCGAATGTACCGACTAATGCGGCAGACCGAGTTCGACGTGATGAAGGGACTTCGAATCGCGCGCTTCGACGGAATCTACCGACGCTTCATCTCGACGAGTTACAACTTGATCTTTCGCACCGTATTCGGGGCTCGCGGACTTTGGGACATCAACGGAAAGCCCAAGGGGCTGACGCGTAGGGCGTACCAACAAATGAACCTTCGCGCCGACGACTGGTTTATCGATGCGGAGATCGTGATCCAGGCGCAGCGGCTCGGGTTGCGTATTGGTGAGATGCCCGTTGTCTTCCGCCGCAACGACGAGCGCGCTTCCTTCGTCCGGTTCTCGGCGATCTGGGAATTCGTGGTGAACATCGTCCGCTATCGGCTGCGGCAAACGTGACGTGAACCGCGTCGTTCTCGTGACCGGCGCATCCGGAGGAATTGGACGCCTCCTTCTGCCCGCGCTTAGAAGCGCCGGTTGGACTACACGGTGCCTGGTCCACCGCCGGCCGGTTAGCGGCGCGGACGAGCTTGTCCCCGGCGATCTCCGCGACGCTGCCAGTCTCGCGTTAGCGGTACGGGGAGCGAACGCGATCGTCCATCTCGCAGCGACAACCCACGCCCGATCCTCATCCGCTTATGAGCGCGTGAATGTCGATGGATCGCGCGCGCTCGTTCACGCTGCGGCGGCTGCGAGTGTGGCTCGGTTTCTCTACGTCAGCACGCGCGCAATCTCTCCGGAGGGCGGCGCGTACAGCCGATCGAAGCAGCGAGCCGAGGACGCAGTAACAGACTCCGGGATTGAGCACGTGATCGTCAGGCTTCCCGAGATATACGGCCTCGACGGAAGTGAGGGGGTCGACGACATCATCAGGCGAGCGCGATGCGGCTCGACTATTTTCGTCATCGGGAGCGGCTCCGACGAGATTTGTCCGGTGCACGCGGCCGACGTGATTCCTCCGCTTGTCGCCGCGCTCACATCGCCGTCCGCTGTGAATCGAACATTCACGCTTGCCGGCGATTGCATGTCGGTACGCGAGTTTGCAGAGCGCTGCGATACGGCTTTCGGCTCTCGAAGTCGGATTGTGGGCATTCCCCGGCTTGCGGTTTCTGCAACCTCAGTCGCCTCCAGACTCCTACCGCTCCCGATCTTTCCCGATCAACTCTCGCGACTCCAGGCTCCGAAGCCGTTGGCCTCACCCGACGCGCGTGAGCGCTTGGGATTCGAACCGAAGGCGCTTGCTGTGCACCTTGCCGCGCTCGCGGCTGGTTGAGGGCGCTCACAACGCGCTCGCGTCCGACCCGATGGAGCGCGAGCACAGCCGGCGTCACCGGGACGAACACGTGCAGGTCGTGACGCGATCAGGCTGCAATTAGGTAACGATTCGGTTGCTCGAGTCGCAGGTTCGTCGCCAGCGCGCAGATGACTCTGCCCGTTGAGGCTCCGGACATGGAGGCGCTCGTGCGGCAGTGGGCTCGTGAGTATGCGCGAGAGTCGGGCGTCCCAGAATGGGCAGACGGCTGAGCTGACGGGAAGAACGTCGGAGGCAACAATGGGGCAACCAGCCCCACCGAGACCCACCAAGATCGAACGGCCGAAATCGGCCGAGAATCGCTCGTTTTCCAGCTAGACCGAGACCGGCCGAGATCCCCAGCCTCCTCCTCTTAATCCCAAGGTCGAAGGTTCGAATCCTTCACGGCCCATCTCGCGCCCTCGGCCGCGGCTCCGACCGCCCGGGCGCGACCGGTCGCCAGCCGTCTGGCGGAACAGGGTACGGAATACCGATCACGACGGTCGGAGTCGTTCGATACGCCATCACGCCGTCCCCAGCCCGGCGCCGTAATCGGCCCCGGCACTCAGCCGTGTGGTCGGCCATCATTAGGTCTGGCAGCTGTCAGCACCGACCTGGGCGACGGCTTTAGAACGTGCCCACACCGCCGACTCCCTCGACCTGAACCGGAGTCAGGCTGTCGACCGTCGTACCAACGCCGAGCTGGCCCTGTTCGTTGAAGCCCCAGCACTCGAGCGTGTTGTCGATTAGCAGAGCGCAGGTGTGCTTGCCGCCCGCGACGATCTGGGTGACCTCGGAAAGCGAGGTCGTGCCGGCGATATTCGTGACTTGGATCGGAGTCGAGCTGGAGCGGAAACTACCGTTGCCGAGCTCGCCTGACCCGCCGGCGCCCCAGCACTCGATCGTGTGATCGGCTAGCAGAGCGCAAGTGTGGGAGCCGCCTGCACTGATCTGGGTGACGTTTGAGAGCGTGCCCGTACCGGCCGCGTCCTTGACCTGGATCGGGGTCGCGCTGTTGGCCTTCGTACCATTGCCGAGTTCGCCGTTCCAGTTGACGCCCCAGCACTCGACCGTGCGGTCGGTTAGCAGAGCGCAGGTGTGGTAGTCACCGGCGTTGATCTGGTTGACGTTCGAGAGAGCGCCCGTGCCGCCGACTCCCTTGACCTGAGCCGGGGTGACAACTCCGTATGGCTCATCATCAGAGGTGCTCATCGTGCCGTTGCCAAGCTGGCCGTAGTCGCCGCTGCCCCAGCATTCGATTGTGTGATCGGCCAGCAGGGCGCAGGTATGGTCGTGGCCGGCGCTGATCTGGGTGACGTTCGAGAGCATGCCCGTGCCGCCGGCTCCCTTGACCTGGACCGGGGTTGTGCTGCTGCGGTAAGTGCCGTTGCCTAGCCCGCCGCCTCCCCAACACACGACCGTGCTATCGGAGAGCAGGGCGCAGGTGCGAACGCCGCCGGCGCTGATCTGGGTGACGTTCGAGAGTACGCCCGTGCCGCCTGCTCCCTTAACTCGAACTGGAGTCGAGCTTATCTTCGTCGTACCGTTTCCGAGCTGGCCTCTCCAGTTGCCGCCCCAGCACTCGACCGTGTGGTTGGTTAGCAGGGCGCAGGTGTGGCCACCGTATTCATTGAGGGTCTCGTCAACGAGCCCACCGAGATCGACAAATTGCCTGCCGGAGGCGCTGATTTGGGTGACGTTCGAGAGTATGCCTTTGCCACCGACTCCCTTGACCTGGACTGGAGTTAGGCTGTCGGCCTTCATCCCGTTGCCGAGCTGGCCGAAGGAGTTGGCACCCCAACACTTGACTGTGCCGGCGGAGGAAAGGGCGCAGGTGTGGTTGTAGTCGGCGCCAATTGCCTGGACGGTGGCCCCTGCCGCCATCGGTGTCGAGATCGCGCTCGTGGAACCGTAGAAATTGGTCGCGGTCACAACGACGACGACGGTTGAGCCGGCGACGTCTTTCGCCGTAAGCCTGTAGGAGCTCGCGCCGGCACTCGCGATATTGGAGCAGCTTGCACCGGCTTTGTTACATCGTCGCCAGCGGTAGGCGTACGAGGTCGGCGCGTATTTCCAGGAGCCTTTGGAGGCGGTGAGCGCCTGGCCTTGCCGAGTCGCGCCCAAGATGGTGGGTAGAACGGTGTTTTCAGGCTTGCTCTCGACCGCGAAGCTCAAGAGCTTGCTCCCTCCGTCGGTGAATACCTTGAGCCGGTACTTGCCGACCTCGACCGGGTGTTTTACGAAGAGCTCCTTGACCTTGATCTCATAGGAGCCTCTGAAGAATCCCCTCCTCTTCACGCTCTTGATCGTCTGCCAGACGGAGCCATTCTTGAACCTGAGCACGTAGCCAAAGCTAGAGCTCGTAGCGGAGAAGCTGTAGATGAGCTTGACCGAGCTCGCCTGAGGTCTGGTGAAGGATGTCTTGGTGAGATGGGCGGAGATCTTGGCGGTGGAAGATTTACTCGAGGCGGCTCCCGCCAACGTGGAGGTGCCAATAAGCACTAGGGCACACAAGACGCAGCTGGTTGTGAGACGGGCTAAACGCCGCCGATTCAGCGGCACGATCCTCATAACCGCCGATAAGCGGGCCACTCTTCCTACCTCCGCGGGCGAGTTCTCTCGTACGAGCACGTTGCCAGAAGGCTTAGTGATCGAATCCTCTCATATCTCTCGGGTCGCGCGACCCCGTCGAATTAGCTCGAAGCGGTTCTGCCGGCATCTGGTGTGCGGTCGGGCGCGACTGGCCTCCCGACGCGGCCTGGCGCCGCAACGAATCACTCGAATGAGGCCGTTTCGGCAAGCGAGGAGCGAGGAAGAAGTCGTTGTATGGCCCCCCGTCTAGCTTCGTGCGCGCGCGACGAGAATCTCTCGCAAGAGCCGCTTCCTCGGCGTGCGTGGTGGCAAGACGTGCTGTCCGTCCCGGCGCCGCCGGACGTAGACAAGCCCGCCTCGATCGCCACTCCCGAAGCCGGCTTCGTCCACGAGAAGTGGTGGCTCGAAGAGGCTGTCGAGCGCGCAACGCGCAGCGAATAACCGACCCACCTCTGGCACAAACACCCCCTTGACGCCAAGCGGTGTCGGACACCTTTCGGATCAGGCGGCGCGTGAACACCAAGAAATGCCTGCAAAAGCGCTAATTCGTGGCGTCGCAGAGAGCGACCGCCGCCAGAGACTGGCGCTTCAGGACGTGGCTTGCGGCGGCTTGTGCGAGGCGTCGGTGAACTCCTCGAAGCGGCCGCGAACCAGGTAGGCGGCCTGCTCACCGATGTCCACCGCGTGGTCGCCGACTCGTTCCAGGCAGCGCGAGGCGAGCATCATCCGCATCGCCCACTCACGCCGCGGCTCGTCCGAGCCGAGCGCCAGCAGGCGATCGATCAGCTTGCGGTTGGCCCGGTCGATCGGCCTGTCCATGTCGATCAGCGCCTGCTTGTCGGTGAAGTCGCGGGCGTAGAAGTACTCGAGCCCGGTGCTGAGCATCTCGCGGCAGCGCTCGCCCATCTCCTCCAGCGCCTCGAGCACTGCCTTGTCCCGCGGCAGGCCGTGCGCCAGCTTGGCCAGCTTGGCAACAGTCACGCAGTAGTCGGCGATCCGCTCCAGGTGGAGGTTGATGTAGAGAATCGCCAGCACCAATCGAAGCTCGCCGGCCACCGGCGTCTGACGCGCGAGCAGCGACGGAATCCTCTGCTCGATCATCAGATAGCGGCGGTCGATCTCGTCGTCGAAGGCGATCAGCTCGTCGGCCAGCTCCAGGTCGTCGCGCTCGAGCACGTTGAGTGCTCCGCGGATCGCTCGATCGACGAGCTTCCCCTCCTCCCTGAGTAGGGCCTCGAGCTCTTCCAGCTCAGTCGTGTACAGCTCTCTCATCCGAACCGCCCCGTGACGTAGCCCTCCGTACGTTTGTCGGAGGGGTTGGTGAAGATCTTTTCTGTCTCGTCGTACTCGACCAGCACGCCCTGGCGATTCCCGTCCGGGCTCACGTCGAGCCCGAAGAAGGCCGTCATGTCGGCGACGCGCGCGGCTTGCTGCATGTTGTGGGTGACGATCACGATCGTGTAGTCCCGCTTGAGCTGGTGCATCAGGTCCTCGATCGCCGAGGTGGCGATCGGGTCGAGCGCCGAGGCGGGCTCGTCGAGCAGGATGACCTCCGGCTCGACGGCGATGGCGCGCGCGATGCAGAGCCGCTGCTGCTGCCCGCCGGAGAGTCCGAGCGCGCTGTCTCGCAAGCGATCCTTGACCTCGTCCCAGAGAGCTCCGGCGCGCAGAGCCTTCTCGACCCGCTCGTCGAGATCCTTCTTCATGCCGAGGATGCGAAGCCCGTAGGCGACGTTGTCGTAGATCGACTTGGGAAACGGATTCGGCTTCTGGAAGACCATCCCGATCCGGCGGCGCACCTCGACCGCGTCGACCCTGGGCCCGTAGAGGTCGATGCCGCGATAGCGCAGCTCGCCGGTGAGCCGGGCGGAAGGCACGAGATCGGTCATCCGGTTGAGCGTGCGGATGAAGGTGCTCTTGCCGCAGCCCGAGGGACCGATGATCGCTGTGATCAGCCGTCGGTAGATGTCGATGTTGACGTTGTCGATCGCCTTCTGGTTTCCGTAGAAGACGGAGACATCGCGCGCCTCGAACACGGCCTCGCGATCGCCCGCCGCCGCTGAGCGGCCGGGTAGATCGATCTTCGTTCTGATCGCCTCCACGCGCCTATCCTCCCAGTTTCTTCCGGTAGCGAGCCATGGCCAGCTTCGCGGCCAGGCTGGTGGCCAGGACGAAGCACATCAGCGTGAAGGCCGTCGCCCAGGCCTTGGCCTGGAACGCGGGATCGGCCTGGTCGGAGTAGGTGAAGATCGTGAACGTCATCGACTGCAGCGGATGGAGCGGATTGGCGTCGGCGTAGCTGTTCGCGCCGAGCGAGCTGAGGAAGAGCAGCGGCGCCGTCTCCCCGGCTGCACGCGCGATCGCGAGCGTCGTCCCGGTGAGGATTCCCCCCAGCGCCGAGGGGACGACGACGCTGAAGGTGGTTCGCCAGCGGCTGACACCCAGCGCCAGGCTGGCCTCGCGCTGCGCGGACGGAACGAGCAGGAGAACCTCTTCGGTCGCCCGGGCGATCAGCGGAACCATGATGATCGCCAGCGCCAGCGATCCCGCAAGGGCGCTCTGGTGCGCGGCGATGATCGTGAAGACGAAGATCCCGATCACGATCGTCGGGATTCCGTTGGTGATATCGAGCGCGAGGCGTGCGACACGTGCCAGCCGCGGCGGCGCCAGCTCGCTGACGTAGATCGCGACCAGCACGCCCAGCGGCAGCGCGATCAGGGTCGCGATGCCGACTATCACGACGCTGCCGACGATCGCAAAGAGAATGCCGCCGCCGCTGGGGTTGAAGCCCTGCGCCTGGCTTTTCGTGAAGAAGTCGATGCTCAGCGCGCTCGCACCCTTGCTGGCGACCGAGATCACCACGATCGCGAGCACGGCGACCGCCAGCAGCGCGGCGCCGAAGGCCAGCGCGCCCATCATCCGGCTCACGAGCTGGCGGCGGCGAAGGCGGCCGCTCGTGCGCAGCGAGAAGACCGGCTCGACCATCAGTCTGCGCTCATTCCCTGCGTCTCCAGCGCCCGGTCGAGGGCGATCCGCTGCCGGCGAGGACGCCTGTCGATTGGACGGATGAGCAGCTGCGCACCGATATTCACGGCCAGCGAGATCACGAGCAGAATCGTCGCCAGATAGACGAGTGACGAGGTCTGTAGGTTCGTCGATGCGCCGTTGTATTGCCCGGCGATGCGGGCGGCGAGCGTATCGCTGTGCCCGAACAGTGAGAGGTGTATTCCGATCTGGGAGCCAATCACCATCAGGACCGCCATCGCCTCACCCACGGCACGACCGAAGCCAAGCGCGACCGCCGCGAGAATTCCCGGGCGGGCGGCGGGAAGCAGGACGCCACGCACCATCTCCCAGCGCGTCGCACCAAGCGCGAGCGCGCCCTCTCGAAGCTCCGGCGGTACGGTCATGAACAGCTCGCGCGTCACGCTGGCGACGATCGGCACGACCATGATCGTCAGGATCAGAATCGCCGTCAGGATCCCGGTGGGCGAATGCTGACCGCGGAAGAACGGAAGGAAGCCGAGCGTCGAGCCTAAAAACGGCTCGAGCTGGTTCTGGACGAACGGGCCGAGAACGAGGATGCCCCAGAGGCCCAGAATGACGCTCGGGATCGCCGCCAGCATCTCGACGAGCGCGCCCAGTAGCGCACGCACGGATTTCGGTGCGAGCTCGCTCAAAAAGAGCGCGATGGCGACGGCAAGCGGTGTCGCTATCGCGATCGCCAGGATGGCGGTTATGGCCGTCCCGAAGATCAGCGAGAGAGCGCCGAACTGATTGTGAATCGTGTCCCAGGCCTGCGTCGTCAAAAAGCCCAAGCCGAAGTGGCCAAAGGCGAGGCGAGATCCCTTTATCAACTCGTAGCTGATCAGAACGAGCACGGTGACCGCCAGAGTCGCCGCAGCAAAGGTGATCGCCTTCAGCGCCGGATCGCCAAGCCGGTCGAGCCTGCTGCGGGTGCGCTCGAATGCCGAGCGCTCGTCTACATGTGAAATCTCCACCGCGACCTCAGCCTAGATGCGCTGGGTGGCGCTCGGAGCTCCGGTTCACCACGTTGTAACCACATCGCCACCACCTTCTTGCCCACAAGTGGGAACAACGCTGGCAGGCTCGCCTCGATGAACTCTGAATCGAATCAAGGAGACACAAACAGATGACCCGACGTGGGTTTCTCATCAGCACTCTCGCCATCGTGGCGGCGCTCACAGCCGGTATCAGTGCGGCGCAGGCCTCGGTGCAGCGAAGCACAGCAACAACCCTGACCGGTGCCGGAAGCTCTTTCGTCTTCCCGCTCGTCTCCACTTGGGAGCCGGCGTACAAGAGTGCCACCGGTAACACCGTCAACTACCAGGCAGTCGGAAGCGGCGCCGGAATCGCCGCCGTAACGAGTCGCTCGGTCGACTTCGGCGCCAGCGACGCGCCGCTGACCCCCGACCAGGAAAAGTCCTGTAACAACTGTCTGACGATTCCCTGGGCATTCTCGGCGACTTCGATCGCCTATCGCGGGACGGGGCTCCCGGCCGGTCTCCACATCACCGGATCCGTCCTGGCCCAGATCTATCTCGGTGAGATCAAGAACTGGTCCGACCCCGCACTCAAGAAGCTGAACCCCAAGGTCAATCTCCCGGACAAGCCGATCACACCGATCTGGCGTAGCGATGCCAGCGGTACCAGCTACAACTTCACCCAGTACCTCTCGGCGATCGACTCGGCGTTTGCAAAGAAGATCGGCGTCGGTACGCAACCGGCCTTCCCGATCGGAGTCGGCGGTAACAAGAGCTCCGGAGTCTCGGCCGTCCTGGCCAAGACCGACGGCGGCATCTGCTACGTCGACGTCGCCTATTCGACGCAGAATCACTTCGAAGTGGCCGCGATCAAGAATCGCGCCGGCAAGTTCGTGCTGCCGACGCCCGGGCCGATCGAAGCCACGGCCAAGCTGATCACGAAGGCCAAGGCAGCCGGCAACGAGCTCGTCATCAACGTCGTCGACCCGCCCAAGCCCTCGCTGCCGAAGTTCAAGCCGATCACAACGAAGAACCCGACGCTCAGGGCCAAGATCCTCAAGCAGCAGAAGAAGCAGCTTGCGGCGGCCAAGAACAAGAACAAGAAGCTCGTCATCGCCTACCCGATCTGCACGTTCACCTACGTGATCGCGCCGAAGGCGGCGAAGCAAGGGCCCGCGCTGAAGCAGTTCCTCACCTGGGTGCTTCAGAAGGGCCAGTCCTACGGTGCGCCGCTCTACTTCGTGCCGATACCGAACGTCGTTCAGACCGAGTCGCTCAAGCTGGTCAACGGCATCAAGTAGGCCCGAGCGAGCACTCATCGCTTGCCAGGGAGCGGGCGCCGGTGTGATACCGGCGCCCGCTCTCGTTCTATTCGGGGAAGCTGCAGCGCACCGTCAGGCCCTCGCCGGGCGCGCCGTTTGCGCTGACGCTTCCTCCGGCGGCCGCGACGACGTGCTTGACGATCGCCAGGCCAAGGCCGCTGCCCTTGCTCGCGCGCGCCCTGTCGGCGCGGTAGAAGCGCTCGAAGAGGCGGGGAAGGTGCTCCGCATCGACACCGATTCCGTTGTCGCTGACGATCAACTCGAGCTCGCCCGCGCTCGAGGTGCCGACGGAGAGCTTGCAGCTTGCGCCCACGCCCGCGTAGCGAATCGCGTTGGTGACCAGGTTGCGTGCGACGACCGCGAGCATTCGGGGGCGCAACGGCAGCTCGAGCGCCGGGTCGCCCTCGACGCTCAGCGACACGCCCGCGAGGTCGGCGCGGCCATTCAGCTCGGTCACTACCTGCTCGAGCACCGGAACAGCCGGCGCCGAGCCGAAGGAGACGACTTCACGCCCGCTCTCCAGCTCGCTCAGGAAGAGGACGTCGTTCAAGAGCTCGTCCATTCGCTCGACCTCGCGCTGCGCCTGAATGGAGATCTGAGCCGCCTCGCTCGGCTTGCGCTCGATCGCCTCGAGCAGCATGAGCAGACGGGCCAGCGGTGTGCGCAACTCGTGCGAGACGGCGGCGGTGAAGCCGATGCGCAGCTCCTCGTAGGCCTCCTGATCGACAAGCGGCGCGACGATCAGCGTTCTGCGCTCGTCGCCCTGCCAGTAACGAGTGCGGCGCGCGTTCGCCAGTTCGATCGTGGCGGGCAACTCCTTGCCGGGCTCCAGCCCTTCGAACAGCTCGCGGGCCCGGCTGCTGGCCTCGACGAGCTTCTTCTCGGCGTCTAGCACGAAGGCCACCAGCTCGCCGTACTCCAGGAGCGCGCGGGCCATGTCGATGTCCCGCCCCTCCTTGCGAGCGCCGTTCGTGCTTCGACCTCTTCGTGGACGCGCCATTCACGGTGAGCGTAGCGAGTGAGAATCGCTCCAGGGCGGAACGTGAACGTAACCAGGTTGGTACCCATGGCTCGTCGCGGCTCGGCTACGTTCGAGTCATGAACGAAAAAACGAAGAGACAAGGCGTCTTTCCGAGACGCGAGCGCGATCGAGTCTGCGCCGGTTGCGGATACGGGATCGCGGCAAGTAGGTCGCCCGAGCGCTGCCCGATGTGCGGGGCGAATCGTTGGCAGGAATCCCAGTTGAGGAGGGCCGCATGAGTATCTGGTGCCTTCCCGTCAAGCAAAGCTCTCAGATAACGAAGTGCGAGATCTGCGGACGTGAGATCGAGCATTTGAGTTTCTCGGGCCAGCTAACTCGGATCTGCCGCTCCTGCCTCACTCGCGCGCCGGAGAAGCGGGCAGCCTGATCGCCATTCCGCTTCCGGCAGCGAATCTGGATGCTGCCGCCGACAGCCACGCTGATTCGGCGGCAGTCAGGCCGGCGATAACCGCCGTTGTGACCTTTCGGCGCATCCGGCGACGTCGCTCGTTCACCAGATCGTTACCGCCGCTCAACCCCAAACACACCCCGCGAGCAGTACCGTTCGAGGCATGACGAAGGTCCTGATCGTCGAAGATGACGAGCTTTTGGGCCGCGGGATGGCCGAGGCGCTAGCCGAAAGCGGCTTCGATCCGATTTTGGTGACGAAGGGCGACGTCGCACTGGCGCGCCTACGCTACGGAGCTCCCGATGTATGCGTGCTCGACCTGATGCTTCCCGGATTGGACGGCTGGCGCCTGATCGAGATGGCGCGAGCCGAAGGAATCGGAACTCCGATCGTCGTCGCCAGCGCTCGTGGCAGCGAGCACGACCGCATCCACGCGCTCGAGATCGGCGCCGACGACTACCTGGTCAAGCCCATCTCGATGAAGGAGCTGGTGGCTCGCGTTCGCGCCGCCGCTCGCCGCGGGCACAGCGCGCTGCCGCGCCAGGATGGAGAATCGCTCGAGCTCGAAGAGCTGCGCATCGATCCCCGCGACGTCCAGGCCTACGTGGACGGCGTCAGTGCCGAGCTGACTCCCACCGAGTTCAAGCTGCTCTACGCGCTCGCGCTCGACGCCGGCCGAGTGGTAACTCGCGACGAGCTGCTGCAGAAGATCTGGGGCCGCCGGCGCTCCTTCCGCGACCGCACGGTCGACGTGTGCGTGAAGCGCCTGCGCGACAAGATCGACAGGCGCGCCTCTCGCCACACCTTCATCCAGACGCGCTTCGGAGTCGGCTACAAGCTCGACCCGATAGCCAAGGACTCCATTGCCGAGCCAAGCGAGACCGAGCGTGGAAACTCGGCCTCGTCCGAGAACTGAGAAGGCGTTTCCAGCGCCTCGAGCGCACGGGTCGCCGGCCCCGCTTTCGTCAACAGCCACCCCGAGGAAAGCCGGTTCTCAACTCATGAGCGCGGCGCGGCGATCGGTCGGTGACACAGATGAAAGCGCTGCTATCCGCTCTTTCCTGGAGCCCGCAAAGGTTTTCAGCGCTTGTCGATAACTTCGCGCGCGAGCTGGGTACGAAGCTGTGGATTCTGTGGATCAACTCGCTACCACAGCAGGCGGGGACGGCGCTCTCGGCCGGCGGAATTCGTCAGGAGGCAAATACGCCGTGCGAGCGGAAGCGGTCGCGGCGGTCGCGGCGCAGGTCCTTGCCGCTCATCTTCTGCAGCTCGTCCAGCGTCGAGCGAAGCGAGGCGCCGAGCAGCTTCGCGGCCTCGTCGTAATCGGTGTGCGCGCCGCTTTTCGGCTCGGGGATGATGGCGTCGATCACGCCGAGCTCGAGGCAGTGGACGGCGTCGGGCCTGAAGGCGGCCGCGGCCTTGCGGGCCTGGCCGGCGTCGCGCCAGAGAATCGAGGCGCAGCCCTCGGGAGAGATCACCGAGTAGATCGCAAACTGCTGCATCAAAACGCGATTGGCGAGTGCGAAGGCGATCGCGCCGCCCGATCCACCCTCTCCGATCACGCAGGCCACGGTCGGCACCGTGAGGCGCGCCATCGCAGCCTGCGAGGCCGCCAGCGCACCGCCCTGGCCGTGCTGCTCGGCGGCAACGCCGGGATACGCGCCGGGAGTGTCGACGAAGGTGATCACCGGGAAGCCGTGCCGATCGGCGATGTCCATCACCCGCATGGCCTTTCGATAACCCTCGGGGTTCGACATGCCGAAGTTCCGCTTCACCCTCTGCACGGCGTCGCCGCGGCCCTTCTGGTGCCCGATGATCGCCACCGTGCGGCCGGCGAAACTACCCAGTCCCGAGACGATGGCCGGGTCGTCCATGCGGGCGCGATCTCCGTGCAGCTCGATCCAGTCGCCGACCAGGCGCTCGATGTAGTCGAGCGTGTAGGGACGCTCGGGGTGCCGGGCGAACTCGACCGAGCGCCAGATCTCGTCTTCGTCGCGCTCGTCGCCGCTGTCCATCTGCTCGAGCTGCTGCTCGATCCGGCGCACCTCGTCCGAGATGCCGCCGCCCGGCAGGTGCAGCCGCTTCAGCTTGGCCAGCCGATCGCGCAATTTCAGCTCCAGCTCACCCGACATTGCCGAACAACCTCAGTAGCTTGGCAAGGGTCGGCTTGAGCTCGCGCCGCCTGACGATCGCGTCCAGGTGCCCGAAGCGGAAGTTCGATTCGGCGAGGCCGAAGTCGTCGGGAAGATCCTCGCGCACGGTCTGCTGCACGACGCGCGGGCCGGTGAAGCACATCAGCGTGCCAGGCTCGGCGATCGTGACGTCGCCCAGAGTCGCAAAGCTGGCCAGCAGGCCCGCCGTGGTCGGATGAGTGAGCACGCTGATGAAGGGAACGCCGGCGTCGCGCATGTTCTCGACGGCGCAGACGGTCTTCGGCACCTGCATCAGGGAGAGAATGCCCTCCTGCATCCGCGCGCCGCCCGAGGCGTTCACCGAGATGAGCGCCACCTTGCGCTCGATCGCGCGCTCGCAGGCGCGGGCGAACTTCTCGCCCACGACGCTGCCCATCGAGCCGGCCATGAAGGAGAAGTCCATCACGGTGAGCTGGAAGTCGAGGCCCTCGATCTTTCCCTGCCCCATCAGCATCGCGTCGCCGAGGCCGGTCTTCAGCTCGGCTTCGGCGATCCGCTCCTTGTAGGAGCGAAGGTCGAAGAAGTTCAGCGGGTCGGCCGAGCGCAGGTCTGCAGCCTCTTCGATGAAGCTGCCCGGATCGAGCAGCTGCTCGATGCGCTCCAGCGCCCCGACTGGGAAGTGATAGTCGCACTGGGCGCAGACGCGCAGGTTTGCCGCCAGCTCGTCGTCGCGGTAGTGCGAGTTGCACTTGGGGCAGGTGTTGGGGTGCTTTTTCGAGCCCCCCGGCTCGGGCGGCGAGTTCTTGTGCTCGATTGAGACGTCTATTCGACCGGCCATAAGCTCGTTTCAGAACGATGCATCCTGCCGCCGACAGGGGTCAGGCGGTGGCGTGCTTCGTATCGGGATCAATTCCATGAAGCCTCGGAAGTCTAGCCCTCTTTGCTCGGGCGGTGGGCGTTCTCGACCTCAGTCCTCGAACCGCCGCAGCACGACCGACGCGTTGTGGCCGCCGAAGCCGAAGGAGTTCGACACGGCCACCCGCACGTCGGCCGCTCTGGCCTCGTTCGGGACGTAGTCGAGGTCGCAGTCCGGGTCGGCGTTTTCCTGATTGATCGTGGGCGGAAGCATGCCGTCCCTGATCGCCAGGATCGAGAAGATCGCCTCGACCGCGCCGGCGCCGCCGAGGCAGTGCCCGGTCGCGCCCTTGGTCGAAGAGACCGGCGTCTTGTAGGCATTCTCCTCGCCCAGCGCAAGCTTGATCACCTTCGTCTCGCTTGCATCGCCGAGTGGCGTCGACGTTCCGTGCGCGTTGATGTAGTCGACCTCCGACGGATCGATGCCCGCGTCGGCGATGGCCATCTTCATCGCCCGGGCCGGATTGGTGCCCACGGGGTCGGGCTCGGTGATGTGCAGCGCATCCGCCGACACGCCGTAGCCCGCCACCTCGGCGTAGATCTTGGCGCCGCGCGCACGAGCGTGCCCCAGCTCCTCCAGCACGAGCACGGCCCCGCCCTCGCCCATCACGAAGCCGTCGCGGTCACGGTCGAACGGGCGGCTCGCACGCTTCGGATCGTCGTTGCGGCGCGAGATCGCCCGCATGGCGGCGAAGCCGCCGATGCCAACTGGCGTGATTCCGGCCTCGGCGCCGCCGGCGAACATCACGTCGGCGCGCCCCAGCCGAATCGCGTCGGTGGCGTCGCCGATTGCCATGTTCGACGCCGCGCAGGCGGCGCACTCCGCCAGCAGCGGGCCGCGCGTGCCCAACTCCATCGAGACCCAGGCCGCGCCCATGTTCGGGATGATCGAGGGGATCGAGAACGGGCTGACGCGGTCGACGCCCCGATTGAACAGCGTCAGCGTGCAGTCCTGGAAGGAGAGCAGGCCGCCGATGCCGGTTGCGATCGCCGCACCGATGCGCTCGGCCTCCTTGGCGATGTCGAGACCGGAGTCGGCCTCGGCCTGCCTGGCTGCGGCGAGCCCCATCAGCGCGAAGCGATCCATTCGCCGCGTCTGCTTGCGGTCGATCCACACGGTCGGGTCGAAGTCCTTCAGCTCACAGCCGAAGTTGACCGCGTAGCCCGTGGTGTCGAAAAGCGTGATCGGGGCGGCGCCGGATTCGCCGGCGAGCAGGTTCCGCCAGGCAGTCTCCATGTCGTTGCCCAGTGAGTTGACCAGGCCCAACCCCGTGATGACGACTCTCTTACGTCCGTTTTCCATCGTCACATCGCCATCCCGCCGTCGACGACGAGTACCTCGCCGGTGATGAAGGCCGCCTCGTCCGAGCAGAGGAAGTGCACGGCTCGGGCGATGTCCTCGGGCTGACCGAAACGGCCGAGCGAGGTGGCCTCGAGCATCTTCGTCTTGACCTCGTCGGGCAGGACGTCGGTCAGGCGCGTCTCGATGTAGCCGGGCGCGACGGCGTTGACGCGGACGCCCCGAGCGCCGGCCTCGCGCGCGAGCGACTTGGTGAAGCCGAGGATGCCGGCCTTCGACGCCGCGTAGTTGGTCTGACCGAAGTTCCCGTGCAGCCCGACGACGCTGGAGAGATTGACGATCGCGCCCGCGCGACGCTTCATCATGCCGCGGATCGCCGCGTGGCACATCAGGTAGACGCTGGTCAGATTGACGTCGATGACCGCCCGCCAGTCTTCCTCCGACATCCGCGCCAGCAAGCCGTCGCGGGTGATGCCGGCGTTGTTGACCAGGATGTCGATCTCGCCGGCCTCGGCGATCAGCTTCTCGACCTCGGCGGCCTTGGTGACGTCGGCGTAGAGCGCCCGGCCGCCGACCTCTTTGGCGACCTCTTCGTTCTCGCTCGTGCCGGGAAGATCACAGCAGAGAACCTCGGCGCCCGCGCCCTTGAGCTCACCGGCGATCGCACGGCCGATTCCGCGCGCCGCGCCCGTGATCAGCGCCCTCTTTCCCTCGAGCGAGGCCCAGGCGTCAGGCAACCGAGAGCACCTCCTCGACCTTCTTGAGCGTGGCCAGGCTGTTGACCGAGATCGTCTCGACGCTGCGGTCGATGCGCTTGACCAGGCCCGACAGCACGTTGCCCGGGCCAACCTCGACGAAGGTGCGCACACCGTTCGAGATCAGGCCCCTCGTCGCCTGCGTGAAGCGCACCGGCGCGGTCAGCTGGTCGACGAGCAAGCCCGTGAGCTTCTGGCGATTCTCGAGCTGCGCGCTGACAGTCGACATGAAGGCGATCTGGAGGTCGGCAAAGCGAGCTCGCTCGACCACCGGGCGGAAGCGCTCGGCGGCGCGCGCCACCAGCGGGCTGTGGAAGGCGCCCGAGATGGGCAGCCTCACCGTTCGCCTGGCACCCTCGCGCTGAGCCTCTTCGCAGCACTCCTCCACCGCGTCGGTCTGTCCCGAGATGACGACCTGGCCCGGGCAGTTGTAGTTCGCCGGCCAGACGCAGTGAATCTCGCGGCAAAGCTCCTCCACGACCTCGTCCTCGAGCCCGAGGATGGCCGCCATCGCGCCCGGGTTCTCCCTGGCGACCTCCGCCATGGCAAGCCCGCGCTCGCGCACCAGGCCGATCGCGTCGGCCGCATCCAGCGCACCGCCGGCCGACAGCGCCGCGAACTCTCCCACCGAGTGGCCGACTACGTAATCGGGCTTGAAGCCAAGCGCCTCGATCGCCGCCAGGATGCCAAGGCTGGTAGCCAGTAGCGCCGGCTGCTGAATCGACGTGTCGACGAGATCCTCGACGGGGCCCATGAAGCAGAGCGTGCGCAGGTCGAGCCCGCAGCTCTCGCTTCCGCGCTCGTATACCGCCATCGCCTCGGGTACCGCCTCGGCGATCTCGCGTCCCATCCCAGCCTCGATCGACCCCTGGCCGGGGAAGCAGAAGGCGACCTTCCCTCCCGCTCGGCCCTTTCCACTATCGCTCGTCATCGTCCTCTCCCTTCAGTCCACGTCATCAAGCTCGACCCCCAGGTCAGCCCCGCACCCATTCCCGTCATGAGCACGAGCGATCCATCCTCCAGGCGCCCTTCCGCTCGCGCTTCGCATAGCGCCAGCGGAATCGAGGCCGACGAGGTGTTGCCGTAGCGATCGACGTTGACGAAAACGCGTTCCTTCTCAACTCCAAGTTTCTTGGCGGCGTGTTCGATGATACGAAGGTTTGCCTGATGAGGGACGTAGAGGTCTATGTCCCCGATGCTTCTCCCGGAGAGCTCGAGCACCGCCTGGGCCGAGCTCGGCAGGACTCTCGTCGCGAATTTGTATACCTCGCGCCCGTTCATCTTCACATAGTGCTCGCCTGCCGCAACCGTTTCGGCACTCGCGGGTCGGCGTGAGCCGCCGGCCGGCATGAACAGCTCCATTCCGCCCGCTCCATCGGCGCCAAGCTCGAAGACGTGAAAGCCGTCCTTCTCGACCTCCTCGATCACCACCGCGCCGGCGCCGTCACCGAAGAGGACACAGGTCGCGCGATCTTCCCAGTCGACCACTCGCGAGAGCGTGTCGGCGCCGACCACCAGCACGCGCCGGGCGAGACCGGCGGCGATTGCTCCGTAGCCCTGGGTGAGCGCGTAGACAAATCCTGTGCAGCCCGCCGAGAGATCGTAGGCCGCCGCGCTATCCGCGCCGAGCCGGCTGGCGAGAGTCGCCGCCGTGGAGGGGAAGACCATGTCCGACGTGATCGTGGCAACGATGACCAGGTCGATCTCGGGGCCGGTGACGCCCGCGTCGGCGAGCGCAGCTTCGGCTGCGGGCAGGCAGAGATCGGAGGTTGCCTCGTCCGGCGCCGCGATCCGGCGCTCCTTGATGCCGGTGCGCGCCTGAATCCATTCGTCGCTCGTATCGACCAGCGCCGACAGTTCGTCGTTCGTGAGCACGCGTTCGGGCGCGTAGCAGCCGAGCCCCGTGATCGAGACGGGCCTTCCTGAGCAAGCGCCTATCACTGCTCCACCGCGAAGGTCAGCGTGCCGCGGACAGCCAGCTGCCCGTCGACCGTGGCCTTGACCTTGCCTTTCCCAACCGGACCGCGCACCGTCTCGATCTCGCAGACATACTCGAGCGTGTCACCGGGCTCGACCAGGCGCTTGAAGCGCACGTCGTCGATGCCGCCGAAGAGCACCATCTTGCCCTCGTTTCCCTCGGCCGTCAGCACGGCCACCGCGCCTGTCTGAGCGAGGCCCTCGACCATCAGCACGCCGGGCATGATCGGCCGGCCGGGAAAGTGACCGGCGAGGAACCACTCGTCGCCGCGCACGGTCTTGCGCGCCACGGCGCGTTTCCCGGGCTCCAGTTCGACCACCTCGTCGATCATCAGGAAGGGATCGCGGTGTGGAAGTATCGCTTCGATCTCCGCAACTCCCAGGGGAAGCGCCGGCGTCATGCGGCCACCTCTTTCTCGAGTCGCTCGCGCAGCCGCTTGCGAGCGCGGTGCGCGTAGCACTTGGCGGTGCCGACCGGCATTCGCGCCGCGCCGGCGATCTGCTCGAACGAGAAACCGAATGCGTCCTTGAGCACGACCACGCGAGCCTGCTCGACCGGCAGCGCGCTCAGGTGACCCGACAGCTCGGCGCGCAGCTCGGCGCCAAGCGTCTCGGCCACCGGATCGCCGTCGCGGGCCTGCTCCAGTTCGAACTCGTCCGGCAGCGGCGCCGCCCGGCGCAGGCCTTCGCGGGCCGCCGTGTCGTGGCAGGTGTTGACCACCAGCCGGTGCAGCCAGGTCGCAAACTGCGCCTCGCCGCGGTACTGACCAATTCTCTGGCAGAGCTTCAGCAGTGAGTCCTGCGCCGCATCCTGGGCATCGCGCTGATCGGAGAGCTCGCGCCGGGCAATCCGCCCGACGCGCTCCGCGTAGCGCTCGCAAAGAGCCTCCAACGCTTTCCCGTCGCCGTCTTTCGCGCGCTTGATCAAGATGGGGTCGCTGAGCCTTTCGTAACGGATTATCGAGTCGGCCCGGAGTGGGCTACTGATTCGACGGCGATTGGCTCCCTGGGGTTTCACGGCTGAACTAGTGTAGAGATCGTGGCGATTGCGCTCGCGCCTTTAGCCGTCAGGCCGCGCCTGAAAGGGCGCTTCGGAGTGCCTCTCTACCTGTACGCGGAGCGCTGTTCCTCCACTCAGGATCTTCTTCCCGCGGACGCGCCCGAGGGCGCGCTGGCGCTGACCGAGGAGCAGACGCGGGGGAGGGGGCGCAGGGGGCGCGAATGGCAGGGAGCGGCCGGGAAAGGCCTGCTCTTCTCGCTATGCCTGCGGCCGCAGGTCGCCACGGCCCGGCTCGCCTCTCTCACGCCCGTCGCCGCCGAGGCGATCGCACAGGCGATTGCCTCGTTCGGCGCTCGGGCGGCGGTCAAGCACCCCAACGACGTCCTGCTCGGCGACAAGAAGGTCGCGGGCATCCTCGCCGAGGCGAGCGACGGTCGGGTTGCGCTCGGGGTCGGAGTCAACGTCTCTCAGGAGGCGGGCGACCTGCCCGAACGGCCGGTCTATCCGGCCAGCTCGCTCGAGCTCGAGCTCGGGCGCTCGGTCGATCGCGTCGAGCTGCTCGTTCGCATCCTCGACGAGCTCGAGCGCCACTACGAGCTCTGGCTGTCCGAGGTCGCTGTCTGAGCGGCTTTGAGCCGCCGCTCGGCTTCGCTACGCTGCCTGACGCGATGACGACTGAGAACGGCGAACACGACGGCGCGGCGCGGATCCAAAGCGACCCGCTCTCCGGGCGCGAGGTGGTCTTTGCGCCCGCTCGCACCAAGCGGCCGGGGCACTTTGGCGCCCGGCGCGAGCCCGCGGCGCCCGACGAGGAAGAAAAGTGCCCCTTCTGCGAGGGGCGCGAGCACCAGACCCCGCCCGAGCTTTTCGCGCTCGGCGGCGCGAAAGACCGCGCGGCCGACGCGGCCGGCTGGAAGGTACGAGTCGTCCCCAACCTCTACCCGGCCTTCGCGCTGCAGCAGGTGGTCGTGCATGCGCCGACTCATGTTCGTTCGCTGGGCGACGTCTCAGACGAGCAACTCGCCCTGGTCGCCGAGGCCTGGTCCGAGACGGCCGAGCGTGCCTGGACCGAGGGCTACGACCATCTCCTGGCCGTGATCAACGAGGGCCGGGCGGCCGGCTCGAGCCTGCCGCATTCGCACTCCCAGCTCGTCTGGCTCGAGCAGGCGCCTCCCGAGGTCGCAGCCGAGGCGCCGCGGCTACAGCGCGACGACTGCGCGCTCTGCGCACTCCTGCGCGACCTCGATCCCGCTCTCAAGCTGGCCGAGCGCAGAGTCGGCGACGGCGCCGTCTCGCTCGCCGTCGCCTCGGCCGGACGGGCGCCTTACGAGCTGCTGATCGCCCCTGAAGATCATCTTCCCGACGCCTTCGGCGGTGGCGAGTTGCTCGGTGCGGCGCTGGCGCTGGCGGCCGAAGGAGTACGGCGGTTGAACGCGATCGAGGGCCCCTCGCCGTTCAATCTCTGGCTGCACAACTTCCAGGGCGATGGGCACTGGCACCTCGAGCTGGTGCCGCGACTCAACGTCTACGCAGGCATCGAGCTCGGTGGCGGCATCTTCATCAACACTCTGCCGCCAGGCGATGCCGCGGCGCGCCTGCGCGAAGCCTCGCTCTAGAGCTCCGGTACTTCCTCGTCGTTCTCCGCGTCGGGCTCGGCGACGGCCTCGGCCGCGGCCTCGGCCGCGGGCTCCGCCGCGGGCTCGATCGCCTCTTCGCCATCGTCCGAGTCGATCTCCGGCGCTTCCGACTCGACCACCGGGGCCAGGCTCGAGACGTGCTCTTCCTCGCCGCGCAGGCGCATCACAATCACGCCTTGCGTCGAGCGGCCCATGCGCCTGACGTCTTCCACCGGGATCTTGATCATCGTGCCTTCGTTCGAGATCAGCATCACCTGGTAGCCGTCGCGAACGATCTTGGCTCCGACCAGCCGGCCGCGTGCCTGGGTCAGCTGAATCGTCTTCACGCCCAGCCCGCCGCGTCCCTTCACGGGGTAGTCGGCGATGCGAGTGCGCTTTCCGTAGCCGTTCTCGGTCACGACCAAAAGCTCCATGTCGTCCTGGGCGATCGCAATCGCTATCACCTCGTCGCCGGCGCGCAGCCGCATGCCTTGGACGCCCGAGGTCGGCCGGCCCATCGGGCGGGCGTTGGTCTCGTGGAAGCGAATCGCCTGCCCCTTGCGCGAGACGAGCAGAATGTCGTCATTCCCGGTGGAGTGCCTCACTCCGACCAGCTCGTCGTCTTCGCGCAGCTTGATGGCGATGATCCCGTCGGCCTTGAGCGGGGTGTTGTAGTCGGCGAAGCGTGTCTTTTTCACCAGACCGTTCTTCGTCGCGAAGACCAGGTACTCGGCTTCTTTGAACTCCCGCGTCTGGATGACCGCTCGGACTTGTTCGTCCTGGCGGAAGGGGAGGAGATTGACGATCGCGCGCCCCTTCGATTGGCGCGAGCCGAGCGGAAGCTCGTGCACCTTCAGCCGATAGACCTTGCCCACGCTGGTGAAGAAGAGGATGTAGTCGTGCGTCGAGGCGACGAACAGGTGCTCGATGTAGTCGTCCTCCTTGAGATCCATCCCCATCACGCCGACGCCGCCGCGGCGCTGCTCGCGGTAGGCCGTCACCGGCAGACGCTTGATGTAGCCGGAGCGAGTGATCGCGATGACCATGTCTTCCTCCGCGATCAGGTCTTCCAGCTCGAGGTCGGACTCGCCGGCGATGATCTCGGTGCGGCGATCGTCGCGCTTGGCGTAGATCGAGCGGATCTCCGACAGCTCATCGCGAATCAGGCCGTCGACCCTCGCCTGGTCGCCGAGAATCGCTCTCAGCTCGGCGATCAGCTCCTGCAGATCGGCGTACTCCGCGTCGATCTTCTGGCGCTCGAGTTGGGTCAGGCGCGAGAGGCGAAGGTCAAGGATCGCCTGGGCCTGGACCTCGGAGAACTTGAACTTCTTCATCAGGCCACTGCGGGCCGCCTCGGCATCGTTCGAGGCGCGAATCAGCTCGATCACGGCATCGAGATTGTCGAGCGCGATCAGATAGCCGGCCAGGATGTGGGCTCGTCGTTCCGCCTGACGCAGCTCGTACTTCGAGCGCCTTACGATGACCTCGCGCTGGAAGTCGAGGTACTCGCGCACCAGCTCGAGCAGCGAGAGCGTGCGCGGCACTCCCCTGACCAGGGCGACCGCGTTGTAACCGAAGGTCGTCTGCAGTGAGGTGTGCTTGAAGAGCTTGTTCAGCACGACCTGCGGAATCGCGTCGCGCTTCAGCTCGATCTGGATACGCATCCCGGTGCGATCGGAGTGATCCTGCAGGTCGGAGATCTCCGGCAGCACCTTCTCGTGCACCAGATCGGCGATCTTCTTGATCACGCCTCCGTCGCCGCCCTTTTTCACACCGTAGGGAAGCTCGGTTACCACGATCGCCGTCTTGCCACCGCGCAGCTCTTCGATGTGGGCGCGCGCGCGCATGACGATGCGTCCTCTGCCCGAGCGATACGCCTCCCGGATGCCCTGCCTCCCCACGATGATTCCGCCGGTGGGAAAGTCCGGCCCCTTGACGTGCTTGATCAGCTCGTCGACTGCGATCTCCGGCTCGTCGATCATGGCCATGATCGCGTCGATGACCTCACTCAGGCGGTGCGGCGGCATGTTGGTGGCCATACCGACCGCGATTCCCGCCGAGCCGTTGACAAGCAGGTTCGGGAAGCGGCTCGGTAGCACCGAGGGCTCGCGCCGCGACTCGTCGTAGTTGGGCACGAAGTCGACAGTGTCGGCGTCGATGTCGCGCAACATCTCCGTGGCGATCTTCGCCAGCCGGCACTCGGTGTAGCGCATCGCGGCCGCCGGGTCGTCGTCGATCGAGCCGAAGTTGCCTTGACCGTCGACCAGCGGGTAGCGCAGCGAGAAGGGCTGCGCCATGCGAACGAGGGTGTCGTAGATGGCCGAGTCGCCGTGCGGGTGGAAGGAGCCCATCACCTCGCCGACGACGCGCGCCGATTTCTTGTAGGGGCGGGTCGGCTGCATGCCGGACTCGTGCATGCCGAAGAGAACACGCCGGTGAACCGGCTTGAGGCCGTCGCGAACGTCGGGGAGCGCGCGGCTGACGATCACGCTCATCGCGTAATCGAGATAGCTGGTGCGCATCTCGTCTTCGAGCTCGCGCGGCTCGATGCGTCCGGGACCTAGAGCGCCTGTCTCGACCTCAGACATCGAGGAATCTCACGTCTCCCGCGTTTTGCTCGATGAACTCGCGCCTGGGCTCGACCTGGTCACCCATCAGGGTCGTGAAGAGCTGGTCGGCGGCGGAGGCGTCTTCGACGTCGATGCGCACCAGCAGTCGCCGGGCGGGATCCATCGTCGTTTCCCAGAGCTGCTCCGGGTTCATCTCACCGAGGCCCTTGTAGCGCGAGAGCTGGATGCCTTCCTTGGCCAGCTCGAAGGATTCGTGGCGCAGGGCATGGAAGGTCTCGGCGCTGCGCTTCTTCTTTCCCTGCGTCAGCTCGAAGGGCGGCAGGCCGAGCTCGGCGAGCTTCGCATACGCGCGGCGAGCCTCGCGGAAAGCCTGCGAGAAGAACAGCTGTGCGGGGATGTTCACGCGCTGTGCCGCGCCGGTCTCTTTCTCGGTCACCTTGACCCAGGAGCCTTCGGCGTCGGTCGACTCGATCTTCAGCTCGTAGCCATTGGCGCCAAGTGCCTTGAGCGCCCCCTTGATGTCCTTCGCCGCCTCGTCTTCGAGCTCGACCAGCCGGTGTGCCACGACGAAATCGGCCGCCGGCACGCCGAAGTCCGCTCTCAGCCGCCCGATCTGTCCGTCCAGCGCGCGTAGGCCCCCGACAAGCTTCTTCCAGCGCGCCTCGCTCATCTTCAGCTCGGCGCCGGCGCGATCGTGCACCTCGATGTTCCCGATTCGCTCGCGCACGAGCAGCTCCTCGAGCTGGGCGTCTTTCACGAAGTAGAACTCGCGCCCGTCGAGCTTCACCCGGTACAGCGGCGGTACCGCGATGTAGACGTGTCCGTTCTCGAACAACTCCGGCATGTGCCGGTAGAGGAAGGTGAGGATCAGCGTACGGATGTGAGCGCCGTCCACATCGGCGTCGGTCATCAGGATCACGCGGTGATAGCGGAGCTTGCTGATGTCGAACTCCTCGCCGATGCTCGTACCGAGCGCGGTGATGATCGCCTGGATCTCGTTGTTGGAGAGAACCTTGTTGATGCGGTTCTTCTCGGAGTTGATGATCTTGCCGCGCAGGGGGAGAATCGCCTGGTAGGTTCGGTCGCGGCCGCCCTTCGCCGAGCCGCCCGCGGAGTCTCCCTCGACGATGTAGAGTTCCGCCGATTCCGGGTCGCGGATCGTGCAATCGGCCAGCTTCCCCGGTAGCGAAGAGCTCTCCAGCGCGCTCTTTCGCCGCGTCAACTCACGCGCCTTGCGCGCCGCCTGGCGAGCGCGCGAGGCCGAGATCGTCTTCTGGATGATCTGGCGAGCGTCGCTCGGATTCTCTTCCAGGAACTCCGCGAGCTTCTGGTTGACGGTCTGCTTGACGAGGCCTTCGACCCACGGGTTGCCGAGCTTGGTCTTCGTCTGGCCCTCGAATTGGGGGTCGCGCAGCTTGACCGAGATTACGGCGGCCAGGCCCTCGCGCACGTCCTCCCCGTCCAGGTTCGGCTCCTTCTCCTTGAGCAGCCCCTTCTCGCGCGCGTATTTGTTCACGCTGGCCGTCAGCGCCGACTTGAAGCCCGTCAGGTGCGAGCCGCCCTCGTGCGTGTTGATGTTGTTCGCGAACGAGAAGACCGATTCGACGTAAGAGGAGTTCCACTGCATCGCCACTTCGACCGCACCCTGCTCGTTGGCGCCCTCGAAGTAGACGATGTGCTTGTGCACCGGCTCCTTGGCCTGGTTCACGTAGCTGACAAAGTCCCTGATGCCGCCCTCGTAGTGAAACTCGAATTTCTCTTCGGTGGTGCGCTCGTCGATCAGCACGATCCTTAGCCCGCGCGTGAGGAAGGCCGTCTCGCGCAGGCGCTGCACCAGTAGCTGCGTCGAGTACTCGAGCTCGTCGAAGACTTCCGCGTCGGGCAGGAAGGTGATCGTCGTGCCGGTGTCGGACGCCTTGCCGACGACCTCCACCTCACCGACGGGCACGCCGCGCGAGAACTCCTGGCGATGAAGCTTGCCGTCGCGCCGCACCTCGGCCACGAAACGCTCCGAAAGCGCGTTTACCACCGAGACGCCTACTCCGTGCAGCCCGCCCGAGACCTTGTAGCCCTCGCCGCCGAACTTACCGCCCGCGTGCAACTTGGTCAGCACCACCGTCAGCGCCGACATGCCCTGCTCGGGCATGAGGTCGACCGGGATGCCCGAGCCGAAGTCTTTTACCGTCACCGAGTTGTCGGGATTCAGCGTGACTTCGATGCGGTCGTTGCGGCCGGCGAGCGCCTCGTCGACCGAGTTGTCGACGACCTCGTAGACCAGGTGGTGCAGGCCGCGCGAGCCCGTAGAGCCGATATACATGCCAGGGCGAAGCCGGACCGGCTCGAGCCCTTCGAGGACGGTGATGTCTTTTGCTGTATAGGATGTCTCAGTCATGAAAAAAGCCCTGCAAATAGCCTGCTTGCGGGCTTCTCGTAGTCTATCAGAAAGAGCGGTCGGAAGTGCGCCTAAGGTGCGCCTTTTCGGCAGTTTTGAGCAAGGCTCGCGGCAGCCGCCCGAGCCACCAGGGCGCGCAGCTCCTCGTCGTCGATAGCGGCCGCCAGCTTTTCGCCCTGCTCGCGCTCCTGCGCAGTGGTCACGGGCCCCTTCGGAGCGATCGCTGCGTCATCGTCCCGGCCCCTGCCGGGCACCGGGCCGGGCGCGAAGCGAAGCTCGCTCGGGCACTCTCCCGTCAGCTCTGTTTCGAGCTTGGCGAGGATCCGCGGCGCCAGATGCTTGAGCTCGAAGGCCCAGGTCGCCGAGCTGGTGTTGACCTGCAGCACTCCCTTGCGATTCAGCCGCGCCGGCCAGGCGTTGGCCGCGATCGTCTCGCCGACCACATCGGGCCAGATTCGAACCAGTTCGCTCGCAGCGGGAAGGCCGGCCCGCTTGGCCACCTTCCTGATCTCTCGTTCCAGGCGTTCCATCACGCCGCCCTGGCGCTTCCATCGCTGACCCAGACGATCTGATCGGCCGGCACGGGCAGGGCGCTGTCGCTGGTGGCCGTCACGATCGTCTGCCCGAGCCCGCGCAGGCGCTCGATCAACGCCTCGCGCCGGCTCATGTCGAGCTCCGAGAGCACGTCGTCGAGCAGCAGCAGTGGCGCGCCGCTGTCGCGCTCGGCCAGCAGCTCGGCCTCGGCGAGCAGAAGTGCCAGCACCGCCGTTCGCTGCTCGCCCTGCGAGCCGAAGGAGCGAAGCTCGCGGCCCTTGGCCGAAACGACGATCTCGTCGAGGTGCGGACCGGCGCTCGTCGTCCCCCGTTCCAGGTCGCGCGCAAGCCGCTCGCCGAGCAACTCGATCGTGAGCGGCTCGGCCGAGTACTCGAGTCTGCAGCCCGGCAGCCCGAGCGCCTCGCCGACGTCTGCGAAACGCGGCGAGAGCAACTCGATCGAGCGCAGGCGGGCCTTCTGAAGCGACGATCCCAGTGTCGCCACCTGCTCGCTCCAGGGTGCGAGCGCTTCCTTGCTCGAATGGCCGAGCCCGATCTTCCGCAGGCATGCGTTTCGCTGCCCGAGCGCCTCGCCATAGGCGCGCGGAAGGCTCGCCCGGGAGGGAAGAAGCCGCGTCAGCGTCCGGTCGACGTAAGCCCGGCGCACGGCCGGCCCGCCCTTGATCACGACCAGCCGATCGGGCGTGAAGACGAGCGTCGGAAGCTCGCTCCTCAACTGATCGATCGCCGCCAGTGGAGCTCCGTTCAGGCGGGCTCGCTTCCCCTCGCCGCGGACTATCGCGACCTCTACCGCCGCGCTGCCAACCCGGCGCTCGGCGCGGAGCGCAACCCGAGCTCCGCCGCAGCCGAAGCGAATCAGCTGCGCATCAGCTCTCGTTCGCGGCGAGAAGGCTTGCGTGCCGACGTGCACCGCCTCGACCAGGTTTGTCTTCCCGGCCCCGTTAGGCCCCGCCACCAGCACGAGACCGTCCTCCAACCCCAGCTCGAGGCGCTCGTACGAGCGGAAGTCGCGTAGGGTTAATTCGCGGATGCTCAGCCCGCGAGGCGGATCGGCATGATCAGGTACCAGAAGCTGTCGCCCTCCGCGCGAAGGAGTCCAGGGCGGATCGGGTTGATCAGGTTCAGCTCGACCTCGTCGCCGATAACAGACTCGATTCCCTCGCGCAGGAACTCCGCGTTGAAGCCGATCTCGATCGGCGCGCCGTTGAAGGCGACCGGCAGCGTCTCGCTCGCCTCGCCGACGTCCTGCGTCTGCGCCGAGACGGTCAGCTGACCGGTGTCGAAGTGAAGCCTGATCGGGCTCGTCCGCTGCGCCATCACGGCCACGCGGCGCACGACGTCGAGGAACTCCGTCCGCGCCAGCTTCACCGTGTGCTCGAAGGCTTCGGGAAGCAGCTGCCGGTGGTTCGGGAACTGCCCGTCGATCCGCCTCGTGCTCAGCGTCGTGTCGCCGAGCGAGAAGATCGCGTGGTTGTCCTGGATCGCCAGCTCGAGCTCGCTACCTGTGGCAGGAATTCGCGCCAGCTCGGCGATGGCGCGAGCCGGCACGATCGCCTCCAGCTCCGGCGTGTCGCCGTCGAGCTCCGTCTCCCTCACCGCCAGGCGATAGGAGTCGGTCGCCGCCATCGTCAGCTTGCGAGTCGATGCCGCGGAACCCTTCTCGAACTGCACCAGGATGCCGGTCAATACCGGCCGCGACTCGTCGCGCGACGCGGCCCTGGCGACGCGGCCGGCGGTCTCGAGGAATGCTTCGCGATTGACCTTGAAGACGCCTTCGGCCGACATCTCGGGCAGACGCGGGAAATCTTCCGTGGTTGAGACGTTGAGCCGATACGACGCGGCGCCGCAGGAAAGGTTGACCATCCGCGAGCCGCTCACCTGCTCGATCGTTACCTCGCTCTCGCTGCTCGGTAGCGAGCGGCAAGCGTCCACGAACACTCTGCCCGGCACGACGCTGGCACCTTCTCCTTCGATCTCCGCCTCAAACGACGAGATGATCGAAAGCTCCATATCAGTGGCGGCGAGGCGGACGCGCCCATTCTCCGCCGATACGAGCACTCCGGCCAGTACCTGCACCGAGCTGCGCGATGAGACGGCGCGCGCAACCATCGAAGCTGTCTCGACAAGCTTCTCCCTTGAGCAGCGGAGTTTTATACCGGAGGTGAGGCTCGTATCTGTTTCAATCATTAGAGATATTTCCTCGTAGTCGTAATAGAGCTTGTTAGGAGCGAGGAAACTACCCTCAATCCCGCGTCAGGAGTGCGATTCTGTTGAGGACGACGGCTGGGGAGAAGTAAAGCAGAACAGGAAGAGTTTGCACCCGACTCGCTGATAGTGAGCAATGTGTCCACATTCGTCCACCGGCGATCCACAGCTAACGCACCTGCTTGATGCGTGCGGTCAGCTCTTGAACGAGGTTGTAGACCGAGCGGTCTTCCTTGATCAAACGAGCGATCTTCGACGTCGCATGGATGACCGTGGTGTGGTCGCGACCGCCAAACTCCTTGCCGATCTTCGGAAGAGAGGAGTCTGTCAGCTCGCGCGAGAGGTACATCGCAACCTGGCGCGGATAGACGATGTTCTGCGAGCGTCTGTCGCTACAGAGCTCCGTGAGTGAGAGACCGAAGCGCCCCGCCACCTCTTCCTGGATGTGATGGATGCTCACCTCCGCCGCTTCAGGCGGGAAGACGTCCTTCAAGACCTCCTGCGCCAGCTCGACCGTCATCATCCGCCCGGTCAGCGAAGAGAAGGCGACCACTCGCGTGAGCGCACCCTCGAGCTCGCGGATGTTCGAGGAGATGAGGCTGGCGATGAAGGTCAGGACCTGGGAGTCGGGAACGTGAATGCTCTCGGTGTGGACTTTCTTGCGCAGGATCGCGATCCGCGTCTCGAGGTCGGGTGGCTGGATGTCGGTGATCAGGCCCCACTCGAAGCGCGAGCGCAGGCGAGGCTCGAGCGTGGCCAGCTCGCGCGGCGGACGGTCGGACGAGAGCACGACCTGGCTGCCGGCCTCGAACAGCGCGTTGAAGGTGTGGAAGAACTCCTCCTGGATCCGCTCCTTGCCCTCGAAGAACTGCAGATCGTCGACCAGAAGCACGTCGTAGTGGCGGTAGCGCTGTTTGAAGCTGTCGATGCGCTTGTCGCGCAGCGAGTCGATGAAGTCGTTCATGAAGCTCTCGCTGGTGACGTAGAAGACACTCGAGTTGCGCGAGTGCTGGGAGACATAGTGGGCGATCGCGTGCAGAAGGTGGGTCTTTCCGAGCCCGGTGCCGCCATAGATGAAGAGCGGGTTGTAGGCGCGTGCGGGCCGCTCGGCGACGGCGAGAGCGGCTGCATGGGCAAAGCGATTCGAGGAGCCGATGATGAACAGGTCGAAGGTGTACTTGGGATTGACGCCGGTGGGCGAGGTGCGCACCACGCGCGCCTCC
>JBAWEP010000027.1:0-20247 GCA_049591255.1 Gaiellaceae bacterium | reverse complement strand
CTCGGGCGCTCGTGCTCGCTCGCTTCTAAGCTTCGTCCGCTACTACAACCGCTATCGACCGCACAGCTCGATCGGAGGCCGGCCTCCGATCAGCCGCGTTCACAACGTCCGTGGGCAGGACAGCTAGGCTCTCGTTTCGCGGCACTTCTCACTTCGCCCGCCACCGAGCCACCCGCCCGCGGGGTCGGTTCAAGTTACTGTCCCGAGCCGCGGCAATCCGCACGAGAACGTCGACCGAGGACGAGTTTCGAGTACTCGCTTCGCTTGCCACCGAGCGCGGCCAGACGATGGAGCGATTCGTTTACAGCACTTCTCTCTTTGCCCGCCACCGAGCCACCCGCCCGCGGGGTCGGTTCAAGCTACCGTCCCAACGAGGCGGACAACGCCCGAGAATGCATCAAATCAGCGCCGATTCTGAGCGGTGCCCGATTGGGCGCCTTCCACCCACTCGCCGAAAACTGCTCGGTTATCTGATCAAGACGGCCCGTGCCGGCGCTCCGTCCGAGCCGACCAGCTTGAGCGGCAGGCAGACGAGCTCGTAGGGACCCGGCTCGATTCCGCGCAGGTCGAGCCCTTCGATGCAGACGATCCCCCTCGAGAGCAGCGCGCGGTGCGCATCCGCGTTCCCGATCGACAGGTAGTCGATGCCGAGCAGCTTCACGCCGCGCTCGATCAGGTAGACCGCCGCCTCGCCGTCCAGGCGCACAAAGTCGTGTGTGAACTCGTTGCGGCTCCAGAGCTGTGAGTTGCGAGTCTTGAAGAGGATGCGCTCCGTACCCTGCGGCGGCAGCTCGAGATCGCGCAGCGTCGCCAGGTCGAGCGCGGCGGTGGCTGCCGTCGCGTCCACCACCTCCGCCTGTCCCATCAGAGCGTCCAGCGGCAGCGCCTCGGCGCCCGCGCCGCCATCGATGAAGTGATCGACCGCGTCGACATGCGTGCCCGAGTGGGCGCCCATGTCGAGCTCGCTCACGTTGGCCGGATCGCCCTGCTCGATCGAGCTCACGCGCGTCACATGCACCGGCGGATTGCCGGTGTAATGGAGCATTCCGTCCCGGATCGGGACGCTGATGTCGAAGATCTCCATCGAGCTGCCAACCTTAATGCCCCCGGGCGCCGAGATCAAAGCATCGACGCCGGGCTGGATCATCGGCTCCATCCTGGTAAGGCCGTAGCAGGCGAAGGTGGGCCGAACAACAAATCGAGGTTATGGTGCGTCGGAGCGGTCAGCGACGATTGGAGGCGGATCATGTTAGGCAGAAGGAAGGCACTCGTCAGCTGGATTGTTCTTGTCGCGGTGAGCCTGACTCTCTCCGCTTGTGGGGGATCGTCGGCGAAGGAGCAGACAACGCCGGCGGCGGCGACGAACAAGACGAGCTCGGGAGCGAAAGACATCAGCCCAGCGGGCGTGCAGAGCTGCCTCACCGCGGCGGGGCTCGAAGTTGTCGCCAGCGGCGACCTTCCCATTATCCAGCGCTCAAAGGCCGTGGGAGTGCGACTTCCCGGCGGCGGGAAGATCAAGCCCGGCAACCTGTCCGCGGCCATCTTTTGGTACGGCTCGGCGGCAGAGGCCGAGCGCATGCACGAAAGCGTCAAGTTCAAGTTCACCGTCCTGCGAGTAGACGAGATCGTGGCGATCTTCGACCCGGTGCCCTCGGCCGATGCGCAGACGAAGATACTCGGCTGCATCAGCCCTGACGCATAGCCTCCGGCTGCCGGCGGGAGCCTGGAATTTCCGGCCTCAACAGAAACGGCTCGCCCGGAGCTTCCCTCCGAGCGAGCCGTTTTCACGACTTCTTTCGAGCCGGCTAGTCCGCGCCTAGGCGACCGCGCCGACGGCTTCGGCCTCTTCGGCTTCCTCGGCGGGCTTCACAACGGGAAGCTCCTTCACCGGCTCGCCGCAGAGGGCCAGCAGCCTGCTCCACTCATCCTCGACCTGCTGCTGAATCGACTCCAGCATCGCCTCGGCGCCGGGCTTGAAGAGGTGCGCGAAGCGCCTCTGCATCTTCAGATAGTCGGCGACCGGGATGACCTTACGCGGCCGGTAGGTGAGGTTGTACTTGCCGTTAACGACCTCGAACAGCGGCCAGAAGAGGCTGTCCTGAGCCGCCTTCATGACCTCGGGCCCGACCCTCGACTCGTGGCCCCAGCCGAGCGGGCAGTCGCTCATCACGTTCAGGAAGGACGGTCCGTCCATCGCCACCGCGCGCTCCACCTTGGCGCTCAGATCCTGCCAGCGTCCGCCGGAGGACTGGCCCACGTAGGGGATGTGATGGGCCGCGGCGATCGCCGTCAGGTCCTTTCGCTGCTGCATCTTGCCGAGCGAGACCGAGCCGACCGGGCTGGTCGTCGTATCGGCGCCGAAGGGCGTAGCGCCGGACCGCTGGATGCCCGTGTTCATGTAGGCGCCGTTGTCGTAGCAGACGTAGAGGAAGCGATGACCGCGCTCGAGAGCGCCCGACAGGGCCTGCAGGCCGATGTCGTAAGTACCGCCGTCACCGCCGAAGGCGACAACGGTGACCTCCTTGTCGCCGCCGGGCAGGGTTCCGCGCCGCTTGAGTGCCTTGTAGGCGGCCTCGACACCGCTTGCGACCGCCGCGGTGTTCTCGAAGGCGCTGTGGATCCAGGGCACGTTCCAGGCCGTGATCGGGTAGCGCGAGGTGGCCACCTCGAGGCAGCCGGTGGCGTTGACGACGATCACCGGCGTTTCGATCGAGCTCAGCACCGTGCGAACGATGCTCGGAACGCCGCAGCCCTGGCAGAGAGCATGCCCACCGCCGAGCGGCTGGACGCCGTTTTGGTTCTTCGCGATTCGCTTGAGTCTCGACATGGTCAGCTCCGTAGTGCGACGTGGGTGGGAGCCTCGCCGGCGAAGATGGCCCGAGCCTCGTCGGGAACCAGTTCGCGGCCGCCGAGGCCGAAGACGTGGGCGCGCAGTTTCGCGCTCGAGCCGTAGAGCGCCGCCGCCATCTCGGCGTGCAGCGAGGGGAACGAGCCGGGCGCATCCGAGCGGTCGAGCACGATCACTTCCTTGACCGAGGCGAGCGCCTTGCGAATCTGCTCGACCGGGAAGGGGCGGTAGGAGATCAGGCGCAGCAGCCCGACCTTCTCGCCTTCGGCGCGGAGGTCGTCCACGACGTCCTTGATCGTGCCGGCCGTCGATCCCATCAGGAAGATGACCTTCTCGGCGCCTTCGAGCTCGTACTCCTCGAGGATGCCGAAGGGCCGATCGACGATCTTCGAGTACTCGTCGAAGACGTCCGCGATGACCGTCTCGGCAGCCTCCATCGCCGCGTTCATCTGGTAGCGCAGCTCGGTGTAATAGTCCTGCAGCGCGAAGATGCCCTTGGTGGTGACCTCATCGACGTCGAGCAGCGGCAGTGGAACGTGATACTCGCCGACGAAGTCCTTGACGACGTCGTCGGGCGCGAGGATCAGCGGCTCTTCCGAGTGGGTGAGCGTGAAGCCGTCCTGGCAGACCAGCACCGGCAGCATCACGTCGGGGTGCTCGGCGATCCGCGGCGCCATGACCGTCAGGTCGTAGGCCTCCTGGACGCTCTCGGCGAACAGCTGGATCACGCCGGAGTCGCGAATCATCATCGAGTCGGAGTGGTCGGCGTGGATATTGAGCGGCGCCGAGAGAGCGCGGTTGCCCACCGCCATCACGATCGGGGTGCGCATGCCGGCCGCGATGTAGACGACCTCGGCCATCAGGGCCAGGCCCTGTGAGGAGGTGGCCGTCATCGAGCGGGCGCCCGCTAGCGCCGAGCCGATCGTTGCGCTCATGGCGGAGTGCTCGGACTCGACGTTGACGATCTCGGTCGTGGCCTTGCCGTTGGCGACAAGCTTGGCGAAGGTCTGGATGATCGGCGTCTGCGGCGTGATCGGGTAGACGGGAAAGACGTCTGGATCGATCTGGGCCATCGCGTAGGCAACGGCCTCGCCGCCGGTCAGAAGCTGGGCTCCTTCCTGCGTCTTAACTGGCACTCTCATCACTCCTCATCACCCAGCGCGCGGGTGTTTCGGTCTCCTCGGGCACCATCTCGATGGCGTTGACCGGGCAGACGGCGGCGCAGACTTCGCAGCCCTTGCAGAAGTAGTCGTCGAAGCCGACGAAGACCGGCGAGCCGGCCGCGTCTTCGATCAGGACCGCCGAGTCTGGGCAGTAGAGCCAGCAGAGCAGGCAGTTGGTGCACTTCGAGAGATCAGCGAGCGGCTTGATGCCGGTTCGCCAACTTCCCGTCTTCGGCTTCTCCGCGTCGGTGGGCCTGATCGTGCCCCCCGGCGAGAGTTCTTGCCAGGGCCTCAGGCCAGACATGCGTATCCCTCCGCGATTGCCGCGCGGAGCGAGTCCGCGTCGAGTCGTTTTCCGAGTTTCTTGATCGCCGCGTCCTGGATGTTCTGGAGCGGAATGCCGCCCGCGGCCGCTGCGGCGCCGAGCATGACGACGTTGGAGAACTTCAGCCCATGGTCGTGGGCGATCCGCGTGGCCGGGATCGCCAGGGCGTTGACGCCCGTGAGCGCGTCCGGCAGCTCATTGGTGTCGACCAGCACGACGCCTTCGTCCGACAGCCCCTCGGCGACGTTCATCTCGTTCACGAGCGTGGGCTCGAGCACGATCACGATGTCGGGCGAGGCGACGGGGTCGTGGCGGCGGATGGTCTTGTCCGAGATGCGCGTGTAGGCGCGCATCGGCGCTCCGCGGCGCTCGGGGCCGTACTCCGGGAAGGCCTGCACGCTCGACCCGGCGAGAAGCCCGGCCTCGGCAAGCAGCTGCGAGACCGTCTTCGCGCCCTGGCCGGCGCGAGCATGCCAGCGAACTTCCTTCATCTCTTCTCTCCTTGCAGGAAGGCCTCGATACCGGCAACTGCGACCTTGGCGCCGCCGACGGCCTGAACCGCCGTCGCACCGCCGTTGATCGCATCGCCCGCGGCGAAGTACTTGGGATTGGTCGTCTGGCCCGTCGTGGGATCGATCTTGATCCGGCCCCACTCGAGCTCGAGCCCGTCGATCAGGCTCAGGAACTCCTCGCGCGGGCGCTGGCCGATCGCCTTGATGATCGTGTCGACCGGCAGGTCGAAGTCGGCGCCCTCGATCGGCTCGGGGCGGCGGCGACCGGAGTCGTCGGGCTCGCCCAGCTTCATCGGCTGGCACTCGACCGCGCTCAGGCGTCCGTTCTCGCCCTTGAAGGCGACCGGCAACGTCAGCCACTTGAAGACGATGCCCTCCTCGAGCGCCTCTTCGTACTCGTGGTAGAAGGCGGGCATCTCGGCCTGCGTGCGCCGGTAGAGGACGGTGACCTCCTCGGCGCCCAGCCTGAGCGCCTCGCGGGCCACGTCCATCGCCGTGTTGCCGCCGCCGATGACGGCGGCTCTGCGCCCGACCTGGGGCAGGTTGCCGTCCTTGAGCGCCTCGATGAACGGCAGCGACTCCCAGACGCCGTCCAGATCGTCGCCGGGCGTCTTCACGTCGACGTCCTCGCCGTAGCCGATGCCGAGGAAGATCGCTTCAGCATCCTGCTCGATCTTGGCGAGCGCCTCGGCGCTGTCGACCTTCACGCCCAGCTTGATCCGGACGCCGAGATCGGCCAGGCCCTTGGCCTCGTCGGGAAGCGGCTCGGTGTGCTGGCGGAAGGGGGCGATCGCGTAGCGGATCAGCCCGCCGACCTCGGCGCGCTCGTCGTAGACCGTTACGTCGTAGCCGCGCGCGACGAGCTCGCCCGCGCAGGCCAGCCCGGCGGGGCCGGCACCGATAACGGCCACCTTGTGACCGTTCGGGGCGGCCTTCTCGCGCATCGGGACGCCGTTTGCGAACGCCCAGTCGGTGGCGAAGCGCTGCAATCTTCCGATCGCGACCGGCGTCTCGTCCTGGCTGTTCATCACGCAAGAGTCCTGGCAGAGAACCTCTACCGGGCAGACGCGAGCGCAGCTCGCGCCGAGTATGTTCTGGGCGAAGATCGTCTTCGCGGCCGCGCCCGTGTCGCCGTCGGCGATCTGCGCGACGAAGGTGGGTACGTCAACGTCGGCCGGACAGGCGACGCTGCAGGGGGCAGTCGCGTACACGCCGCCGCACCTGAGGCAGCGGTCGGCCTCGACGAGCGCCTCCTCTTCGGAAAGAGGCGGCTTCAGATCCGAGAAGTCCCCCACCAGTGTTTCCTGCGCTAACGCGCTCATCTAACTCCAGTCTTTATCCGGGTTCAGGGCCTAGGCACAGCGAATGCTACCGGCGCGGCCCTCATCAGCAGCGGTGCTACGTTCGTCTCTCCTAGTAAGCCAAATACCTCGTCCACCCTGTTTCTTTCAACGACCTTTTCGGGTGGAAAATTCCAAAGGGCTCGACTCGGAGCGCAGCTATACGGTAGCTAGTCGATCAGGCGCGGGATCAGTTCGCCGACGATGAAGCCGATCAGGGCGGCGGCGCTGCCGATGGCGAGCACGTGCAGCCCGCTCATGAAGCGTCGTATTCCGGCGACATGTCCCTTGAATGTGCCCAGCGCGAACAGGGCCGCGGCGGTAGAGCCCAGTGAGATCGCGAGCGCGGGGTGCGTCTCCCAGATCAAGTAGGGGTAGACGGGCACCCAGGCGGCGAGGACGAACATCGCACCGACTACCAGCCCATCTCCCAGCGCCGTCCGGTGCTCGCCGTAGGCCAGGCCGAGCTCCTTTTCCACGGTCATGCGCACGTGCGAGCCCGGATAACGAGCGAGCACCTTGCTCACGGCCAGAGCGTCGTCGCGCGGGATGCCCTCCTCTTCGAGCAGATACTGGAGCTCGAGGCGTTCGACTTCGGGATGATCCTCCATCTCGGCCAGCTCGTCGGCGATGGCGCCTCGAAAGAGGTCGTTCTCGGCCTGGCTGGAGAGATAGACGCCGGCGGCCATGGATAGCGCGCTGGCGGCCATCTCGGCGATTCCGGCGATGGCAATGGTCTTGTTGGTGATGTGGGCGACAGCGAGCCCGGTCAGAAGCCCAACCGTTCCGATCAGCCCGTCCTGGGCGCCGAGCACTAGCTCGCGGATGCGCGAGGCCCGCTCGATGCGCGGGCGCGAGCCGAGCACCCAGCGACGCAGTGCCTCGCCCTCGGTGGGATGAAAGCCGCGTGCTCGCACGCGCGCGGGCAGGCGTTCGGGTGGAATCGCGGTCTCGAGCGGCTTCCGCCCTTGTTGTCGCCTTCGCTCTCGTCTGCGACCGGGCATTGTTCGATCGAGCCTAGCTTATGACCCGAGCCTTGCTGTTACTGCGCCGGCCGACTCGACGAGAGTTCGCGCAGGAAGCCGCCGCCGCCGATCAGGCGAGATGCATTTTGCCCCGCGCGCCGGCGCAGCTCGCGGTCGCTCGTGACCAGCCAGTGCTCCTCGCCCGCCTCGGCGAGCAAGCCCGCGCGGCGGGTCAGCCAGTCGTCGGCGCTCTCCGGGCCCGTTCCGACGAGCGTGAGCGGCTCGCTGTCGACACGTTCCCCGATCAGGTCGTCCGGCGCCCGTCCGTCGAAGACGACCGTCACGGACACGCCTTCGCGCTCGGCCCAGGCGCGGCAGCGCTCGAGCAGCTCCTCCTCGCGCATGTTCGGCCACTGCGAGCGCAGCACGTTTCTCGCGTCTACGAGCACGATCGGTCTCGTCTCTCTCGCCACGAGCCCAGGGTAACCGCGAAGCGGCTCGAGAACAAAGCGCTCGCAAGGACAGCTCGACTCGAGTGCGCCTGCGGCGAAGCGGAACGGCCGAGATCAGGCGGCGCTGACTTCGAGCTGCTCGACCGCGCTGGCCGGGAAGTTCGGAGTGTCGCAGCGCACCGCGCCGGCCTGGTTGGTGCAGGCGATCCAGCGAGTGTCGTCGCGCAGGCGGATGTTCACCGAGACGCCCGGGTTGTTGACGCGGAAGGTGACGGCCTGAAGCATGTCGCCGCTCGACTCGTACTTGATCGCCTGTACCGAGACCCCCGCTGTCGAGACGCTCGCCTGGCCGGTGGCCGACTGAGCCGAGGTCGAGGCGTAGGCCTGCGCCACGCTGCCGATCACCGAGGCGATCGCGAGCGAGGTTACGACTGTGCGGAGTGACTGGAGCATCACTCCGGTAATCGCCAGGTATGCCCTTTTGAACCCTCATCGCAGCGCGCGATCGAACGCCCGCTTTGGGGTGAGCGTGCTACGCCAGATGAGGAAGGCCGCTCAGCCGGCGGTTCAGCCGGTCGCGACCACGATCAGAGTCTCTCCGTTCGCGTTGGCGGCGGTGACCTGCGGCGCGGTGGTGGCGCACGCGATCGTCGGCGCGGCACTCTCGTCGCAGGCATACCAGGTACCGCCGGCGATCAGCTGGACGCGAACGACGGTAGAAGCAGTTGCACCCGTGAGCTCGAAGCTGACCGAATCGAGGTTGCGGGGGGTGCTCACGTTCAAGTTGTAGACGGGGGTGCCGAGCGTGTACTTGTCGATCGGGTCGGAAGCGGACCCGAGCAGCGGCGGGCTCACGCCGCCGACGGCGTTCGTATACGCGTAGGCGCCGGTCGCGACGACGGCCGCGACGACTAGTAGAACCACCAGGCGGCGAGACCGCGTCTTCCGTCGCCATGTTGATCTCACGACTAGCCTCGCCTGCAGTTCGTCGTGTCGCAAATCTCGCAGGAGGTGAACCTGTCGTTGCCGGCTCCGCCGATGCACACGTCGGTGCCGTTACCGCCGGTGATGTTGTCGTTACCGTCGCCGCCCACGATGCAATCGTTGCCGCCGTTGCCGCCGATGGTATTTCCACCGGCAGTGCCGAGAATGAGGTTGGCAGCGTTGTTTCCCGTGTTACCGGCGATGATGCTCGTGGGGACGATGCCGTTGTCGCGGCAGAGCTGTGGCTCGAGCGCGTAAGGATCGATCCCGGACGTGTTCTCGCCGAGGCGAGGCGAGTTGACGCCGAGGATCGCGTTGGCAAACGCTAGAACGGCGGTGGCCACCACCAAGACGATGAAAACGGCCAGGGCGACGTTGAGGCCGCGCCGCGCTTTCCTACCGCGCCGACGCTTGCTTGGCCTATAGCGCCTGGTCATTCCGGCCAGCCCGTGTAGGGCTCGGACTCTGCCGGAGCTCGTCCGACCGCGGCGCTCGCCTGGGCCCGAGCCGCGGCCTCATAGGCTGCGGAGCCCACCGAGACGTTCTCGAAGGCGACGTAGCGGTAGATGGTGCCTTCCTCTTCGACGATGTAGTGGTGCACGAGGCCGCCGTCGATCAGGTGCAGGATCGCCCGGTCGTAGCGCTCGGCCAGATGCACCAGCGCCTCGATCGATTCGACCTCGACCGGGTCGGACCAGCTCGGCTTCGTGCTCCCGATCGGCACGAGCAGGTCGCCGAAGCGCCGCTCGATGTCGGACGGCTCGTCGAGCGCGGGGCGGAGCTTCGTGCTCGCGACGATGATCAGCGCGAGAGCGGCCGCGATGCCGAGCAGCGCCAGAGAAAGCAGCCGCGCCTGCGAGACGGTGGGCGTGAAGAGTCTGAGCGCCAGATGGGCCGGCTCGCTCGCGCTGCCCGACTGGGTCTGGGTGCGCAGTGCGGTGTTGTCGGTGAGAGGACCGGACGCGCCCTGCGTCTCGGGCACGAGCTGGTTCGTGTCCATGCGCAGCCTGTACTCGGGGGCGTAGTCGGTCTTGAGCGCCGAGCCGGCAACCAGGCCCGTTCCGCTGATCTGTGGCGTGACGACCACCTCGAAGGAGTCGATCACGACGCCGGTCGTCTCTTGCAGGCGTGTCATCAGCCTTTGCAGGTAGGTGAGATCGAGCTTTCCGCTGAGCTGGACATTCGGTTGCGCGAAGCTCTGCTCTGGGGCGAGAGTGATGTTGCGCGTCCACTGGCCGGAGTCACCGGTGACGGTCGCGACGAGGCGCGCCTTGCCGTTCATCGAGAGCTTCTCGCTGGAGGATGCGCTGTAGTCGAAGCCGACCTGCAACTCGCGAACGAGCTTCAGAAAGACGGGTTGGCCGGTCTTGAGCGATCCGGAGGGATAGGCCACGCCCGAGGTGGCGTCGGCCTGGTAGGAGAACAGCCCCTTCTCCTGCCAGAGGTTCGGCACCTGCACCTGGTTCGTGTTGCTGCGGCTGAAGGCGGTAAGAGCCAGGATCGCGGAAAATGCCCCCAACAGGCCACAGGCGACCAGCGCCGCCGTCAGCGGAGGAGAGGCCGGGCCCGCGCGACCGCGTCGCGGAAGCGGGGGAGTGGTGGATTTGGGACGCCTGCCACGGCGCGAGTGGGTGGCGCCGACCGAGCCGCCGGCGAGCAGCACCGCCAGCCCCGCCAGGAGCGCTGCACTCTTCGGCTCGCGGGCGCGGCCGAGCCAGGTGCCCATGCCGTTGAGCTGGATCCACCTCTCGCCCACGAAGTCCGAGTAGACGGGTTGCTGGCGGTCGGGGCCCGTGGTGTTGTCGCCGCGCATGATGTAGCGCTGGCCGTCTCGCCCGACGATTCTGTGCAGTACAACCTGGTGGATGTCGGTCGAGCGGTAGGCGACGATGTCGCCCACCTCGTAGTGGCTGCGCTTCTTCAGGATCACGAGGTCGCCCTTGTGGATCAGTGGCTGCATCGAAACACCTCTGATCGTCACGTACGAGGCCTGGCCGCCGATCTGGGTCGGCGCGAAGAAGTACCAGGCCAGGGCAAGCCCGATGAAGCCGATGAACGAGAGAGTGAGTTTGAGAACTCTGGCCATCTTGTCGCAGCTACTTCCGCAGTCAGTCCTCTAATCGGCAGAAAGGGCGGGGGTATTGACCCCGCCCTTTCTTCGCTTGGGTGATTGAAAAGCCTTTGCGTCGAAGGGCGGGATTATGGTCCCTTGGCAACGATCGTCAGGTTGTCGGCCGCGGCGGCGGTCAGGCCCGCGGTGGTGCAGGTCACCAACATCGGCGAAGTGCCGCTGGGAGCGCCGCACGAGTACCACGTACTGCCGGTAACAGCCTGAATCTGCACCGTGGTCGTCGTCGTCGCATTCAGCAGGTTGAACTGAATCGAAGTGACGTTGGCCGGGTTGGTCGCGTTCAGGTTGTAGTTGATGTTGCTGGCCGTGTAGCCGCCGATCGTCCCGGAGCCCGAGCCGACGGCCGGAGGCGTGACGCCGCCGATGCTGCTGGTGTAGGCGAAGGCGCCGGTCGCGATCACTGCCGCGAGGATCGCCGTCATGAGCAGTGCCCGCCTGTTTCTCTTTCGCCGCATCTTCGTTCTCCTTTTCTGATCCGTGGAGCCGTTCGCTTCGGCTCAAATCTGGTGTCTGGCCCGCTCGCTCGCTAGTTCTTCGCGACGATGGTCATGTTGGTGGCGGCGGCCGCGGTTGCCTGCGGAGACATGGTGGCGCAGGTGACGGCGGTCAGCGTGCCCATCGTGCAGGCGTACCAGGTAGTGCCGCCGTCGAGTGAGATCTGCACTGCCGTTGCGGCCGTCGAGCCCGCGAGGTTGAAGGCGACCTGGTTGAGGTTGAGCGGATTGGTCGGGCTCAATGTGTAGGCGATGTTGCTGGCGTTGTAGCCGGCGATGGCGCCGCTACCGGAGCCGAGCGCCGGAGGCGCGACGCCGCCGATGGTGCTGGTGTAGGCGAAGGCGCCGGTCGCGATCACTGCCGCGAGGATCGCCGTCATGAGCAGTGCCCGCCTGTTTCTCTTTCGCCGCATCTTCGTTCTCCTTGATTCCGCAGAGCCGGGAATGAATTCCTGTTCAGGTCAAAACGTTTTTGGTCTTGCCGCATACGCGCTTCCGGGGATGTCCTTGCGCGTTAATCACATCGTCGGCACCTTTTTTGGCCGCTTCATGACCCGTTTGGGGGAGTTGATCGAAGTCGGCTGCAGACCGGGCGGGCCGGGCGGAGCGGACCTTGTGCCAGTCGCTTTCAGAAGAGACCAGAAGGGCGAGGTAATCAACCTCGCCCTTCTGTGTCTGGATGGCTTGTAAAGCCTTGGTTCTTGCCCGCTACTGCGACGCGTACAGATAGAGATGGTCGACGTCGGCTGCTTCTACGGCGGTCCAAGCACAGGTGACGGTCTTCGCCGAGATCGTGCACGGTGCTCCAGTACCCTCGGTCGAATACCAGTTGGTATCGTCGAGGCTCACGCGAGCCACGGCCAGGGTCGGCGATGCCGTATCGAACGTGACCGCGACGCCGGTAACTTCGTTTCCACCCGCGCTTTGCCACACGACTCCTTTATCAGCCACGGTGAAGACTCCGGTCATATCGGCGTCGCCGGAAGCAACCACGGGGACGCTCGAGAATCCGCCGATCGCGTTGGTATAGGCGAAGACTGCCGTCACCAGGATCGCCGTCAGAAGCAGCGTCCCGAGCATTCCGCGCCTTTTCTTTCTCTGCTGCATTTGCTCTGTTCTCCTTCTAGCCGCAGATCCTGTGCCGGATCGGCCAGGCTGTCGTTGAAAGGCGGATACCTGGTGTGAAATCTGTTTTAGGTGCCGCCGCCTACGCGTTTTCGGTTGGCCGCTACGCGTTATTCACATGTTCGGCACGTTTTGGCGTACGTTCATGACCCGGACGGGTGATTCCAGTAGAGATATGTCTATCGCTATCGAGGGAGCGGCTCGTCCCTTTGTTCGAAACGCTCGGGCGATCGGCGCGAAAGCGGGGGCTGGAGTCGCCCGCTTCCGAGGATCGGCGCGCCCCGTGGAAGAGCCGATGGCCATGGTATGGCGATACGTGGCACGAAGAGGCTCGCCGTCTACGTACTCGGCACCGCCTTACTCTGCGGCGCCGTTACCGGCTTACTAGTGCCACCGGTCGCGTACTCGGCACCCGCTCGCGTTCAGGTGAAGGCCGTGACGCCGCTCAACCGCCAGATCCTGCGTGAGCTGAATCGTGTTCGCCGGGCGCATGACCTGGCGCCGCTCGAACGCTCTTCCAGGCTTGCTGCGGCGGCTGCCGGTCACTCCCGTTCGATGGCGGCGAAGGGGTATTTCGCTCACCGCTCGGCAGACGACTTGCTCTTCTGGAAGCGGATCAAGCGGTTCTATCCCTCCAGTGGCTACGGCTACTGGGAGGTCGGCGAGAACCTCGTCTGGGCGGCGCCCGAACTAGGTGCCAAGCGGGCCGTGCGGATGTGGATGGCGAGCCCGCCCCATCGGGTCAACCTGCTCAATCCGCGCTGGCGTCAGATCGGTCTTGCCGCCGTTCACTCGTCTTCAGCGCCTGGAGCCTACGGGGATATGGCGGTAACCATCGTAACGGCCGACTTCGGCGTTCGCAGCTAACGCTCTCTTACTGCAGAGCCACGCCGACAGGGGAGACGCTCATGACGCCAGTCCCGCTGTTCCCGTCACCGAGCTGCCCGTAGTTGTCCTGACCCCAGCAGACGACGGTGCCGTCGGTCGTGAGCGCGCAAGTATGCTCGTAGTCGTCGGTCTCGGTGATGTCGCCGCCGCCGGCGCTGATCGAGGCGATGCCGTCGAGCACGCCGAAGCCGCCGGGGCCGATGACCGTGACCGGAGTCGAGGTATCGGCAGTCGTTCCGTCTCCGATCTGACCAAACGCGGCCGCGCCCCAGCACTGCGCGGTTCCGTCCTGGAGAAGAGCGCAACTGTGATACTCGCCGGCGCTGATCGAGGTGGCGGTGATGTCTTCGACCTGGACGGGTACGGATCTACTGGTCTTCGTTCCGTCGCCGAGCTCGCCGTTGTCGTTGTCGCCCCAGCACCAGACCGTGTGGTCTGACAGGAGCGCGCAGTTGTGGAGTCTCCCGCCGCTGATCTCCGTGACCCCGGTGAGGTAGCCGGCGCCGCCGGGCCCCTTCACCTGCACCGGCGAGGCGCTGTTGGTCCCCGGTATGGCGCCGCCGTTGCCGAGCTGGCCGTGGTCGTCGAGGCCCCAGCAGTCGACCGTTCCGCCCGAGATCAGGGCGCAGGCGTGGTTGGCGCCGACCGTGATGTGTGTCACGTTCCCGAGCGTTCCGTGTCCGCCGACGCTGACGACTGTTTGCGGCGTCCTGTTCGCGTTGTTGTTGGTCGAGCCGATTCCGAGCTGCCCGGCCTGATCGTGGCCCCAGCAACGAACGGTGCCGTCGTTGATCAGGGCGCAGGTGAACTGGCCGTCGGCGTCGATCTCGGTAACGCCCGTCAGCTGTACTTCCACCGGTGTGGAGCTGTCGGTCGTCGAGCTGTTGCCGAGCTGACCGTAGACGTTCTCGCCCCAGCACCACACCGTACCGTCGTTGCGTAGTGCACAAGTGTGGTACTTGCCGGCGGCGATCTGAGTCACGTTCGTGAGCCCACTGACGATGACGGGGGTCGAGCTGTTGGTGAGCGGGTTGCCGTTGCCGAGCTGACCACTGCTGTCACTGCCCCAGCACTCGACCGTACCGTCGGAGCGGAGGGCGCAGGTTTGGAAGCCGCCGGCGCTGATCTGGGTGGCCACGACGCTGCTCACGACGATTCGGAGCGGGGCGCTCGTGTGATGACCGTCGTCGGTCACGGTGATGCTCGCCGTCTGGGCGGTGTTGATTTGCAGCACGCCGCCTGCTGTCGAGATGCCGTTCGCGAACGTGATCGAGGTCGAGGTACCGAAGTTGACCGTACCGCCGCCGGAGTTGGTCACGGTCCTGGTCCCGGTTCCGCCCGAGAAGATGACATCGTGCGGGCCGTCGGCGTAGCCGAGCGCCGAGTTGCCGTACGTGTCCACTGCCCTGATCGTCAGCTGGTCGGGCGCACTCGGCCTGACGACGACCTTCGCAGCCGACAGGGCGATGTTGCTCATCGCGGCGGGGTCCACGGTGATCTCGACGCCGCTGCCGTTGCTGTAGGTGCCGTCGCTGACGACGATGTAGGCGGTTCCGGCCTTGTACAGGGTCATGACTCCGTTTCGGCCGCTGGCGACGGTGGCGACGCCGTTGTTGAAGCGGATGGTAGTCGCGTCTCCGAAATTGATCGCCGTCGTCGGCGTTCCGTACCTAATCACCGTCGGCTGATAGGCGCCGATGCCTCTCGCCCCGCTGAAGTAGAGGGTGCGGTTGCCCGTGGAGCCGGCAACGTGGTTTCCGTAAGCGTCGGAGTCGTAGATCTTCAGATAGTTCGTCGCTCCCGCGGTCATGGTCGTCGCCGCGGGCACGATGTTGTAGCCGCCCCTCTGACCGGCGTTGACGTTGAACGGCCCAACGGCGCGCGACGTCCCGGTTGTCACGTCGGTCACGGTGAGTGTCGTCGATATCGCGTTGTAGAGCGTGATGCTCGGGCTAGCGCTGCCGTTCGTGAAGGTGACCTCGCTCTGGTCGGGGTCGCACGAGCCCTGAGCGGGGTAGAGCGGAGAAACGTTGTTTGGGCTCGCCGACGCGCCGGTGATGGTGAGGCAGCGCGTGCCGCTGAAGTCGGAGGCGTTGCCGTAGGCGTCGAAGGCACTGATCGCGAGATTGAACGCAGATCCAACCGTCCGGGTTCCCGGATTCGGGATCGTGAAGGAGGCGATCGGTCCGGGGTGGACGGTGACGGAAATGGTGTTGGTGGTATAGCCGCCGCCGGTCGCGCCGATATTGGCCGTCTGAACCGCGTAGAGAGTCATCGCTCCGTTATTCGAGCCCGTGACCGAGGCGACACCGCTGGCGAAGCTGAGTGCGGTGGCGGCGCCGAAGCTGACCGCCGTGCCGCTCGAGTTGGTCACGGTCCTGGTCCCAGTGCCGCCCGAGAAGGTGAGATTGGGCGAGGCGTTGTAAGCGGTGGCAGTGTTGCCGTACTGGTCGAGCGCGGTGATCGTCAGGTTGTCGGGCTGGCCGGCGCTCGGGGTAATTGTCGCGGCAGCGAGCGAGAAGCTGTTGATGGCGCGCGGAGCGACCGCGAAGCTGGCCGTGCCCTTGATCGTCGTCGCGTTACTGTCCTGTGCCTGTAGCGTCGGCGTCTCGGCCTTGTAGAGGATGATTCCGGTGGCGGTACCGACTCCGCCGGTGAAGGTCACGGCGGTCGCGCTGGCTGGATAGCTGGGCGCATTGTTGTTCGGCGAGCTGCCGGGGCCCGACCAGGCGATCGTCTTCGCGTCGGCGTAGCTGGTCGCCGTATTTCCGTAGGTGTCCAGAGCGGTCAACCTGACCGAGAACGCCGTTCCCGCCGTCTGAGAGCCCAGTGGATTGCCGCTCGTGTCCGTCAGCGAATAGCCGACGGCCGTGGCCGCGGTGATGGTGAAAGAAGGGCTGCTCACGGCCGGGCTCAGCGACCCGTCCGTCGCCGTCAGCGTGTAGGTGCCGGCCTTGGTGATCGCGCAGCCGGCGAATGTCGCTACGCCACTCGCTGCGGCCTTCGGGTTCGCAGTGCAAGTCACGCTCGCCGTCCCACCGGTCACCGCGATTGTCACGTTGCTCGAATCGGTCGTCACCGTGTTGCCGTACTGATCCTGCACGGTCACCTGCGGCTGGGAGGCAAACGCCGTACCGGCGGCCGTGTTCCCCGGCGCCTGCGTAAAGGACAGCTTGCTCGCCGCTGCCGCGCTGATAGCGAAGGAGCCGCTCACGGCCGAGGTCAGCAACCCGTCCGTCGCGGTCAGGGTGTAGGTGCCGGCCTTGGTGATCGCGCAGCCGGCGAATGTCGCTACGCCACTCGCTGCGGCCTTCGGGTTTGCAGTGCAAGCCACCGTCGCAGTTCCACCGGTGACCGCGATTGTCACGTTGCTCGAATCCGTCGTCACCGTGTTGCCGTACTGATCCTGCACGGTCACCTGCGGCTGGGAGGCAAACGCCGTACCGGCGGCCGTGTTCCCCGGCGAGCGCGTAAAGGACAGCTTGGTCGCCGCGCCCGAGGCGACATTCACCTGAGTCGCCGGCGAGCTCGTCGCCGTCCAGGTGCGCCAGACCGCCGTCACCGTGTAGGTGTACGTACCGGCGGCTAGCCCGCTATCGGTGCAGGTGGTGCCGGTGGAGTACGACGTCGGCGGGTTCGCCGAGGTTGGGCAGTTGCCGCCCGGATTGCCGCCGCCGCGCGTCACGTAGTAGGAGACTGTTCCCAATCCCGGAGGGGTGACGGCGCTCCAGGAGAGAGCCACGGTTCCGGCGCCCGGGGTGGCGTTGCCGATCGTGGGCGCGTCGAGCGTTCCGGCCTGCGAGCTACCGCTGCCCGATCCGAACGACGTCCAGTAGGCATTGGCGTTCGCGGCTGCCAGGAGCGCGATTGCGAGCGCGGCCAGCGTAAGTAGCCGCCGTCGCATTCCGGGCTTGATAGTCCCGCTCACGAGTGAGCGCTCCCGCTGAAGGTCAAGGCGAAGCTCTTGCCCTTGCAGACGTCCTGCGGGGAGGGCAGATTCAGGAAGCTGATCTGCGGCGCGAGCGGAGCGCTTGTCAGGGTCACCTTTCCCCTGGCAGGAATGGCGATCGAGTTGCTGTCTGTGGCGTTGGATTGAGTGACGACGAAATTGGCATCGCGAGAGCAGCCCGCCGGCGTGCTGTCGGCCGACATGGCGAGCGCCAGGTGGGTGACGAAGATCTTCGTGCTGTTGGGATTGGTCAGCGTCAGCGCGACCGGCAAGGTCAGGCCGGGCTCGAGACCGCTCACGCCGCCCGAGATGGTGAAGTCGGCGCCGCCGGTCGAGCCGCTGCCGCTGCCGGTGCCGCTGCCGGTGCCGCCGGTCGTGGCCGCGGGGGTGGCGGACTTGATGACCGTGAAGTTGAGCTTCCGGGTCGAGTAGGCCGAGGAGATCTTGAGCTGGTAGCTACCGAGCACGATCGCCTTGGCGCCGAAGAGGCTCTTCAGGCTCGCCGTCCTGACGCCAATCAGGTAGAGCTTTTTCGTCTTCTTGACGGTCGTGGCGCTTCTCAGCTGAGTCAGCTTCGAGCCCTGCTTGACGAAGAGCCGGTAGGCGAAGCTCTTGCTGGGCTTGGAGAAGGCGTAGGTCAGCTTGATCGAGCGCGCCTCGGCGACGGTGAAGCTCTTCTTGGTCAGGTAGCCGGCGAAAGGACTGATGCGGAAGGTCAGCGACTTCTTCGCACCGGCGCAGGAGAGCTGGACGCGGTAGCTGCCGACCTTGACCGTCCTGCCGCCGAAGAGCGCGCCAACCGACAGGCGCTTCTGGCTCTTGGAGCTGCCATTCTTCCTGGCGCCGGCCACGAGCAGCCAGTGCGACCCCTTCTTCACGCTGAGCCTGTAAATGAAGCTCTTGCTCGGGGCCGGAAGCTTGTAGATGAGCTTGATCGACCTCTTCTGCGAGGCGACGAACTCCGTCGCTGTCAGGCTCGCCGAGATCGTGGCCGCGGCCGACGTCGCGGCCGTGGCCGAGGCCGAAGCCGAGGTCTTGGTCGAGGCGGCGCCCGCGCGGGTGGAGGTGAGGGCGAGTAGAAGGGCGCATCCGAGGCTCAAGAGGAGCGCCCAGTGCGCGAAAGTGTGTGTCAGCTCGGGCGCCTCGGAGGCTGCCGCTTCGCTTGTGAGGAGGCTCTGCCGCCTGCTGTTTCCCTGTATCTGGCTGGCTGGCTCGCCTGTCATCGTTTCGACTTTCTGAATCGCGTTCGTTTGTCTGTTTCCCGTGGGAGGTGAGTGGAGGGACGACCGGGGTAGGCCGCCCCTCCACTAACACTGCTGCTATTTGTCGGCGTTGATGGCGGAGAACTTCAGGTTGACCGTTGCGTTTTTACAGTCGTTCTGATTTACGCCAGTTTCGACCATCTTGATCGTCGGGAGAATCACGTCGGCAGTCCCTGTTGTGAAGTGAACCGACCCGCCTTCGGGGATAACGCCGGTTACGTCGCCGAGCGTGACAGGCTGATTCTCCAGAAGGAAATCGCTACTTGTGCAGTCAGACCCGTCGCCACCGCTAATTGCGGGTGAGCCGAATGAAACGGCAACCGAGTTGATGGTCTGGTCGTATCCCAAGGTGTTCGTAATTGTGAACTCGATCGGTAGGGCGGGACCGCCGGGATAGAGGCCTGACGGAGCGCCGTCCTGGGTGACCGAGATCGTATCCGGGGTGCCCGCAGCAACACTCGCCGTGGCCGTGCCCGAGCCGCCGCCGGTCCAATACGCATAGGCAACGCCGCTAGCGATAGCGAGCGCAACCACGACGATCGCCGCAAGGGCGACGCGCTTCTTGCTGAGGTGCTTCTTCATTGCCGTTCTCTCCTTTGGGTTGAACCGAATCTGAGAAAATCCGGGTCGCTGCTAGATGCCTGGTCTCCTCGCGCGAGTGGGCGCGGCCGAGACCGGGACCCAGCGCTTTCGAGCAGGTCGAACCTGTTGCTTTTCTTTAATTGGGTGATGCCGCATACGCGCTTCCTAGGTTTGCCGCTGCGCGTTACTCGGATTGTCGGCCCGTTTTGGCGTACGTTCATACCCCGATGGGGGGATTGAGACTTCCCTTGGAAGTCCTTACTTCCGCTCTGGAACTCGCCCTGGACCGCATCGCCCTCTATCCTTGGGACATGGCGTCATACGCACTCTCGGCGATTGGACGCGACCGGCCCGGAATAGTGGCCGAGGTGACGGGCACCCTGCTTCGCCACGGCGTCAACATGGCCGACTCGCAGATGGCCATACTCGGCGGCCACTTCGCGATGATGATCGTGCTCGTCGCCTCGAAGGAGACCGACCTGGAGGCGCTGCGCTCCGACCTAGAGCACTCGCGCGCGAAGCTGGAGCTGGAGGCCGTCTCGCTCTCGGAGATCGACGAGAGCCAGGCGCGGATCGATGAGCCCTCGCACGTGATCACGCTCTACGGCGCCGATCATCCCGGCATCGTCAACGCGGTCACCGCGGCGCTGGCGGAGCGGGGCGTCAACATCACCGACCTCGACACGCACCTCGTCGGCGAGGAGACGGCTTCCACCTACATGATGATTCTCGAGGTCAGCGTGCCCGAGAACCTCACCGGGCGGGGGCTCGAGACCTCCCTGCGCGAGGTCGCGCGCGAGCAGAAGCTCGAGCTGTCGGTTCGCCTGCTCGATCAGATCGCCCTGTAAGTCCGCGAAAAGTCGGCCGGCGAAGCCGGCCAAGACTTTTCGCGGTGTGACCGCGGTGTACGAGTCACCGCGCCGTTTCCGCCAAAAGTCCGCCTCCCTTTGGGAGGCATGACGACTTTTGGCGGTAGAAAGCGAAAAGCTGACAGGGGATGGCGTCTGGTGAGCCGCAGCTGCGCATGTCGGCTGCGGCGGCCAGAAGAAAGCGCGCGTTCCACCGAGTCCCCGAACGCCTGTCGGTTTCGCGGTCGCTGCGGCCTTAGTCCGCGGCGCTCCGGCTATTGAACAAGAGTTCCACTTTCGTTACTGCGCGCCCCTTGACAGAAAATGGTGTCGGACACCGGGTGGGGGCCGGGGACCTGGGAGAGCGCGTCAGTGCAGG
>JBAWEP010000026.1:0-13275 GCA_049591255.1 Gaiellaceae bacterium | reverse complement strand
GACTGGGTGCGATTCGGTGGATGCGATGCTAGGACGCAGCCCGCCGCCGAGCGCGGCCAGGCGGTGGAGTGCTTCGTTTACGGCACTTCTCACTTCGCCCGCCACCGAAGCCACCCGCCCGCGGGGTGACTGAAAAGTACTGTCCCGAGCCGGGCGAAGGCGCACGTCCGCGTGCCGAATCCGCCTCAGTACCCGAACAGCCGGCTTGCGCTCAGGCGGTAGCCCGGTCGCCGGCCAGTACCAGCTCGGCGATCTGCAGGGCGTTCAGCGCGGCGCCCTTGCGCAGGTTGTCGCAACTCAGATAGAGCGAGAGCCCGCGCGCAACGGTCGGGTCGCGGCGGATACGCCCGACCAGCACCTCGTCGCCTCCGGCTGCGTCCTTGGGAGTCGGGAACTCGGGCAGGTCGAGCACGCGCACGCTCGGCGAGCGGCGCAGGATCGCGGCGGCTTGCTCGGGCGAGAGATCGTCCTCGGTCTCGATCCAGATCGCCTCGGAGTGACCGATCAGCACCGGCACGCGCACGCAGGTCGGCGCCACGGGCAGGTCGGGCAGCTCCAGGATCTTCTGCGTCTCCTGGCGCAGCTTCGACTCCTCGTCGGAGTCGTCGCCCTCCCAGGTCCAGTCCATGATCAGGTTGTGCTCGGCGGGATCCTCCGCCTTGAGCGCCTCCATCCGCTTGGCGCCCGCTCCCGAGACCGACTGGTAGGTGGCGACGTGCACGCTCACCAGGCCCGCCTCGTCGTGCAGCGGCTTCAGCGTCGTGGTGAGCGGGACGGCGCAGCAATTGGGATTGGCGATGATGCGGTCACGCTCCAGCGCCTCCAGAGCGCGAGCGCCGTTCACCTCGGGCACGACCAGCGGATAGCCGTCCACCAGGCGGTAGGCCGAGGACTTGTCGATGCAGATCGCGCCACCCTCCGAGGCGTAGGGGACGAACTCCTTCGACCTGGAGGTGCCGACCGAGAACAGGCAGAGGTCGAGATCGCCGGCTCGGAGCGCCTCGGGCGTCGTTTCCTCGACGACCAGCTTTCCGTCGCCGAAGGGCAGCTCCTTCCCGGCCGAGCGAGCGGAGGCAAAGGCGCGCACGTTCTTGTAGCCGCGCTCGGCGAGCAGGCGCAGGGTGAGCGTTCCGACCGCGCCGGTGGCGCCGATGACGCCGATCCGGGCGTCCTTCAAGTCGTTACTCATGGCCGCGCTCCGCGACGTCTGTGTCGAGACCGAAGGCGGAGTGCAGCGCCAGCACGGCGCGCTCCACGTCTTCCATGGCGATGTGACAGGCGATCTTGATCGGCGAGGTGGAGACGACCTCGGGCTCGATTCCGAGGGCGCCCAGCACCTCGAAGGTCTTGGCGGCGACTCCCGGGTGGCTCTTCATGCCGGCGCCGATCACGCTGACCTTGCCCAGGTCGTCGCGCGAGCTCCAACTGACGCCGAGCGCGTTCAAGGTCGTCTCGCTGGCCTGATGATCCTCGAGCGGCGCCGAGAAGACGATCGAGCCGTCGCCGGTGACGAGGATGGTGTCCACGTTGACCTCGGCTTCGGCGAGCGCCGAGAACAGCTTCGAGGGTGTCGACCCCTCGACTCTGTAGACGTTCTCCTCGGTGGTGTGCGTGACACCGGAGATCATTGCCTTCTCGAGCATTCGTTCGTCCTCCTCGCGAATCCAGGTCCCGCCAGCATCCGAGAAGCTGGAGCGGACGTGCACCATCACATTGTGGTTGCGCGCGAACTCGACAGAGCGTAGCTGCAGCACCTTGGCGCCCGAGGCGGCCATTTCCAGCATCTCGTCGTAGGAGACCGCGTGCAGCTTGCGCGCCGTCTTGACCACGCGCGGGTCGGCGGTGAAGACACCGTCCACGTCGGTGTAGATCTCGCAGGCCTCGGCGCCGATCGCCCCGGCCAGCGCGACCGCCGTGGTGTCCGAGCCGCCGCGGCCCAGCGTGGTCACGTCGAGCGAGTCGGAGGAGACGCCCTGGAAGCCGGCGACGAGCACGATCTTGTCCTTGTCGAGCGCATCGAGGATGCGCTTTCCCCTGATGGCGACGATCTTCGCCTTGGTATGGACGGTGTCGGTGACGATGCCGGCCTGCGAGCCGGTGAAGGAGATCGCCTCGTGGTCGAGATCGTGGATGGCCATCGCCGCCAGCGCGCAGGAGATGCGCTCGCCGACCGAGATCAGCATGTCCATCTCGCGCGGGTCGGGATTGGGGGAGATCTTGTGCGCCAGCTCGACGAGCTCGTCGGTGGTGTCGCCCATCGCCGAGAGCACTCCGACGACGCGGTTGCCCGCCTCGCAGGTGGCGACGAGGCGCGCGGCGACCTTCTTCAGCTTTTCGGGATCGCCGACCGAGGAGCCGCCGAACTTCATCACCACCGTGCCGAGCCGTGGCACGGTGCCGAGATTGTGGTGGCTTTCGGTCTCACTCATAGTCGTGGCCGGTGCGGGGATTGGGCCCAGTGGTATCTCCCGCCCTAGATTGGAATGCTACTTGGCGCGCGGTCTTTTTCGCCAGAGAACCGTGAGCGCGCGCCGGCTCAGGTCACATCTCGCGCCGGCCCTCGAGCGCGCGCCCGAGGGTGACCTCGTCGGCGTACTCCAGGTCGCCACCAACGGGCAGGCCGCTGGCAAGGCGCGTGACGCGGGCGCGGCCGCGCAGCTGGTCGGCGATGTAGGAGGCCGTTGCCTCGCCGGTCATGTTCGGGTTGGTGGCGATCACGACCTCCTCGACCCCTCCCGCGTCGATGCGGCGCAGCAGATCCGCGATGCGCAGGTCGCGCGGCTCGACCCCATCCAGCGGCGAGAGCGCGCCGCCGAGCACGTGATAGAGGCCGCGGAACTCGTGCGTGCGCTCGAGCGAGACCACGTCCACCGGCTGCTCGACGACGCAGAGCAGGTGCCGGTCGCGGCGCTGGTCGAGGCAGATCGAGCAGAGCTCCTCCTCGGTCAGGTTGCCGCACTCGGCGCAGAAGTGGACGCGCTCCTTGACGTCGATGATCGCCTCGGCCAGCGCGGTCGCCTCCTCCTTGGGCACCTGCAGCAGGTGGAAGGCGAGCCGGCGCGCCGTGCGCTGCCCGATACTGGGCAGGCGGGTCAGCTGCGCGACAAGGTTTTCGATCGCCGGAGAGGGCATCCGTGCATTTTGCCTGTCCTCCCCGGACACGCCCCGGTGCCAGGCATAGTCGTAGCGCTGTGCCGAGTTGTCCACTGCGTCCAACGGGCGCCGCCTCAAGCGTCGCGCTCTACCGCCTCGCCCGGACACGTCCCGGTACCAGGCACCGTTACGAAAGCGTGTCTTCGAGATCGAGCTGCAGAGTATGGATCGCCCAGATTTCGAACAGGGGAGGGGTTCACATGGGACATGTCCTGGTGCCAGGCATGGTTACGGCTTTGTGCCAGTAGCCCACCGGACGCCGCTTTGGGCGCCGGGCTCCACCGCCTCGCGCGGACACGTCCCGGTGCCAGGCATTGTTACGGAAGTGCGACTTTGCGGCGCTTTACAGCCCGGGCATCTTCAGGTCGCCGAGCCCGCCCATCAGGCTGCCCAGCTTGGCCTGCAACATCCGGTCGGCGGAGCGAAGCGCCTCGTTGGTCGCCGCGACGACGAGATCCTCGAGCATCTCGGGATCGCTCGAGTCGATCGCCTCCGGCTTGATCGCGACCGAGACGATCTCGCGCGCGCCGTTGGCCTTCACGGTCACCATGCCGCCGCCGGCCGAGGCCTCGACGATCTCCGCGGCAGCTTCCGCCTGCAGCCGTTCCATCTCGGCCTGCATCTGCTGGAACTGCTTCATCATCTGGTTCATGTCCATCGACATAGCGGCGTTACCCCCTAATCCTCGACTTCATGTGCGTCCAGGGTGTCCTTGAGCAGCGAGATCAGATCTTCCTCGGGCGTCGGCTCGCTGCTGGCATCCTCTTTCTCCTCGCTCGGCGCGGCCTTCTCGGCGACCGTGAACTCGAAGCTGAGGCGCGCTCCGGTCAGCTCGTAGATCGCGGCGGAGAGCTGGGCCGCGTTCTTCTCGTCGCCGGCCATCTTGCTGTGGAAGGAGGCGCTGTGCGGGAACTCGATGCTCAGACGCGAGCCCTCGAGCGCGACCGGGCGGGCTTCCTGGAAGATCGAGCGCGTCGGGATGGAGGCGATCGCCGGCACGATCGAGCGCTGCCAGGCCTCTTGCAGGCGCTGCAGCTCCACCGCGATCGTTTCGGGCTCGGAATCGGAATCGGAATCGGCGTCGGAGTCGGTTGGCGCGTCGGTTTCGGGCGGCTGCTCGGGCTCGCTCGCCTGCCGGCCGGAATCCGGCGCACTCTCGCTCGTGGGCTCGGGCGCGGCCTCGAGCTTCGCCTTCGGCTTACTAGCCGTGGGCACCGGCTTGCTCGCGGCGGGTACCGGCTTGCTCCCGGCGGGCGCCGAAACCGAAGCGGCCGAGCCCGCCGGGCGCCGCTCCAGCAGCTCTAGCCGGTGCGAGAGCGCGTCCCAGGACAGGTCGGCGGCGGGGCGGGTCGCCTTGACCAGCGCCAGCTCCAGCGGCAGGCGCGGATCGCCGCCGGCGCGGATGTCGCGGATCGCGTCGCCGAGCAGGTCGCAGAGCCGAAGCACGGTCGCCTGCGGAAGCTGGTGCGCCTGCTCGAGCAGGCGGCCTCGCGTCTCCTCGGTCACCGGCAGCGACTCGGGCACCTCGTTCATCTGCTGCACCAGCATCAGGTAGCGCAGGTGGTCGAGCAGGTCGCCGATCAGGCGGCCCAGATCCTGCCCCTGGCTCGACAGCTCCTCGATCGCGACCAGCGCGCCGGCGGTGTCGCCGGCGACGACCAGGTCGATCAGGCGGAAGAGGGCGTCCTCCTCGATCACTCCCAAGAGCTGCAGCACCGCCTGCACGCTCAGCTTGCGCTCGGTCGCAGACGACAGCTGGTCGAGCAGCGAGACGGCATCGCGGAAGGAGCCGCGCGCGGCCCGCGCGATCAGCGCCAGCGCCGCGGCGGGCGCCTCGATCTCCTCCTCCTTGCAGACGTGCTCCAGTACCTGCACCAGCTCGGGCAGGCGCGGGCGGGCGAAGGCGAAGACCTGGCAGCGCGAGCGCACGGTCGGAATGACCTTGGAAAGCTCGGTGGTGCAGAAGACGAAGACGAGGTGGGGAGGAGGCTCCTCGATCAGCTTGAGCAGAGCGTTCCAGGCCGCGTCGGTGAGCTGGTGCGCCTCGTCCAGGATGTAGACCTTGTAGCGGCCCTCGACCGGCTGCAGGACGACGTGCTCGCGCATCTCGCGGATGTCGTCGATGCCGCGCTGCGAGGCGGCGTCCATCTCGACCACGTCGAGTGAGTTGCCGGCCGCGATCGCCTGGCAGACGTGGCAGGTCTTGTCGGGAGTGACGGTCGGGCCCTGCACGCAGTTCAGGCTCTTGGCCAGAATCCGCGCCAGCGACGTCTTGCCCGTGCCGCGCGGCCCGGCGAACAGATAGGCCTGCCGCACCTGCCCGTGCGTGATCGCGTTGGTCAGCGTCCGCACCACGGCCTCCTGTCCGACGACCTCGTCGAAGCTCTGCGGGCGGTATTTGCGGTAGAGCGCGGTCACCTGGTCGATTCAAGCATGAAACGGAGCGGCGGGGGCGTTATCAGCGACTGAAGCTCAAGCGCCTTCGCTACAGGTGCTCGAGAACGAGTGCCAGCCTCCGCCTAGTTTGTGGATTGAAGACGGTGTATCCAGTCGAGCAAGGTTCCCGAGTTCGCCGTTCTTGTCGAGAGCGAAGCCGGAATCCACGTTGATCTCGCACGTCTGGACGCTACGGGTCCCTTTGACCTCGAACCAGAACCCATCTCGATTTCCCTCGGCGTGGCTTACTCGATAGACACCGATCCGGTCGATCGTCGAAGGACTTCTCTTTCCGCTCATCACCTCGCCGGCGATGCGGTTCATGTCTCCACGGCTCACCAGGAAGGCCAGCCGGAACGGGACACTCGAGAGACCCAGCGCGATGACGAGCACTCCCAGGATCGGGAAAGGCCAACGGCCCCACCGCGACCCGGCGGGCGAGAGCTGGAACGGCCAGACGCAGGAAAGAACCAGCCAGCCGGCGGCGCACATCCACAGCAGCGGCTGGTAAGGGCTGGGCGGCGTGAGCGCGAAGAACGTGACCAGGAAGAGGACGGCGGTTAGCGCCGACACGATGAAACCCGAGACGCGCGTGATCTTTACTCGGGTCGGCCTCTCCTCGGTGTCCGGAAGCTGCGTCACCCGGTCGATTCAAGCACGAATCACCGGGCTCGATCGACCGGGCTTACCGCGCACCTGGAAGGCTCCGCTTAGCGCTGCTTCCTTCCGGATCTGACGCGGTTCGCAGGCTCCCACTGCACGGGGCCCGGTCGATCCAACCCAGCGGGGATATTGGGCTCCGCGGCGATCGTAGCAACGCGCCGAAGATACGCCGGCCGCCGCAGCCGACATGCGCGGCTGCGGCTCACTAACGCTCGCTCTCAACTCTTCCCCGGCCGAAAGTCGCGAGACTTTTGGCCGCAAGGGTCTGACGCGGTTCACAAGCTTCCACTGCACGGGGCCCGGTCGATCCAGCCTGGCTTGCAGCGATCGTAGCAACGTCGCTCGGTTCAACCTCGCGACGTGCCTCGCCCAACAACGGCTAGCCCGCCTTGCGTCTCGGTCACTGTCCGTCTCTTCCTGTCCGCCCGGACATGTCCCGGTGCCAGGCATCGTTACGGAAGTGTGACTCTTCGCGAACTGCTCTCGCCTTTTCGCCGCCGCGACCGACATGGCGGGCGCGGCTCACAAAACGCCATCCCCCGGTCTGTACGCCTCGAACACTGACCACGCCCACGGTTAGCCGACGACGCTAGTAGGAGCAGACGAGACACACGCGCCGAAGGCGCGGTGTCTCGAACAGGTGCCCATACCGCGGAAAGTCTTAGCTGGCGTAGCCGGCCGACTTTCCGCGGAGAAGTGGGCGCAGCTGGGATTGAACCAGCGACCTCTCGCGTGTGAAGCGAGCGCTCTCCCGCTGAGCTATGCGCCCTTCAGGCGAGAGGATATCTGACCCCGCTCGAGGCCATTCTGGTGCGCGAGGCTCGGCGTGATCTCTAGCGCGTCCAGACCACGATCCCGACCAGGAGGTTCATGGCGAAGATGACGAAGGCCAGCGACGTGATGAGTGCGGTCGCAAGAACGAAAGCGTGAACATGAGGGGGAAGCCGCATGAGAAAGGCGCCGCAGTAGCGCAATTCCGATCGTAGGAGCGCTCGTCGCCTTTCTCATCACCCGATCGGGCAATCGCGGGCGGGCGGGACTTGGGCTACGGGAGCCGGCCGCCGAAGAGCTGAAACGGGAGCGCGCCGCGCCAGAGCGGAAAGGTCTCGAGCGGCCGTTCGAGCGAGCCGAGCGGGCCGTTTGCGAGGAAGGGCGGGAAGAAGCCGAAGCGCTTCCAGTAGAGATCGTCGAAACCGGCGTCGGCCAGCGCGCGGCTGAGCGGCCGGCGGCGAATGTTGACGATGCCGCCGTCGCCCTGCCAGGTCATGCCCGGCCGCGTGGCGATCTGGACGTAGTAGAGCGGGTTGTAGGGGTTCGGCTCGCAGAACACCACGCGGCCTCCCGGTCGCAGCAGCCGCGCGGCCGAGCGCAGCGAGCCGGCGATGTCGTGAACGTGGTGCAACGTGAACATCCCGACCACGGCGTCGAAGCGGCCGAGCAACTCGGCCGGAGGATCGAGCACGTCGGCCTGGTGTAGCGGGATGTCGTGCCGGCCGGCGTCGAACTCGGCCAGCTGATCGAGCTGGACGCGGGAGAGGTCGAGGCCCTCGACTCGTATCCCCCTCTCGGCGAACAGGAGCGTGTAGCGGCCCAAACCGCAGCCGATCTCCAGGATTCGCTCACCGGGCTGAATTCGTGCCGCGGCCAGCGTCTCGTCGATATGGCGGTTGAGGTAGCGGGTGTCGCCGCTCGGGATCATCGTGGGCTTCGGCACCCGTTCGAAATAGCTGCGCTGCGCGGCGTTGTGGCGCTCGATCTCGGTTGGCGTCATGGAGAGCGTCGCTGCGCCGGCCCGGTTGGCGCTCGCTCTTCTGCGGCGCCCGTGCAGCCTCCAGGCCGCGGCCCAACCGAGCGCCTGGAGCCCACTCCGCGCCCGCCGGATCGTCGAGTAGGCCGACCGGCCGACCGGGCGGCGGGCGCGCTCAACCGGCACTGACACCGTCTTCAGGCCGCTGCAACCGATCATTGCCACCAGCGCGGGCGCTCGCCCGGGCGCCAGCTTCCTCATCTCGAGCAACCGGGCGACCATCCGCCGGCTCAGCGCCACGTACGCTCCGGCATCGACCGGGGTGCCGGCCGCCAGATGGAGCAGGCGCCGGTAGACCCTTCCCGTTGCGAGCCGTGGCCACGACTCGTAGCCGCCGCGGCGCCCGGCGAACACCGCGTCGACTTCCGCAGCCGCGGCGGAAATCAGAGCCGGAATCGCCTCCGGCGGATCCTGGAGATCGGCATCGAGCACGACCGTCCATTCGCCGCGCGACTGCGCGAGCCCGGCGAGCACCGCCGCGTGCTGTCCCCGGTTCGTCTCGAGCTCGACGACGACGACCAGCGGGTCGGCGCCGGCAAGCTCGCGCAGTACCGCGCCGGAGCCCTCGTCGCAGCCATCGTCGACGAAGACGAGCTGGTGATTCTCGAAGCTCGAGAGAGCCTTGCCGAGCCGCGCGTGCAGCTCGCGCAAAGTGGCTGTATTCCGGTAGACGGGAACGACGACGCTCACGCGGCAGCTGTCGGCGCCGCTCGTCGGCGTCGTCTCGACCGAGCTCATTCGGCGACTCCCAGCTCGCCTGGACCTGCGACCTCCGCCGGCCGGCTGCGTCGCTCGCGCTCCCAGGCGATCGTCGCCTCGAGCCCACTCGCGAGGTCGTGACGCGGCTTCCAGCCCAGCAGCTTGCCCGCCTTCGAGTTGTCCGCCCGCCAGTCGTCTCGGTCCCAGGGCCGGCCCGCCTGCTCGTCGATCCGCACGCGTACCCGCCGGCCGCTGAGCCGGGCGATCGTCTCGACCACTTCCTCGTTGGCCCAATGCTCTCCGCTGCCCAGGTTCAGGTCCTCGCCGCCGATTCCGGCATCGAGGGCGAGTAGGCAGGCCTCGACCACGTCCGAGACGAAGATCCAGTCGCGCCTGCCGCGCGGCGCGAGCACGAGCTCGCGATCCTCGAGAGCGGCGGCGATCGCGGTCGGCACGAGATGGCCGGGCTCGTCCCAGGGGCCGTAGACGTTGAATGGCCTGAGCACGACGAGAGCCAGGTCCAGCTCCTCGGCGAGCGCGCGACAGACGAGGCTGGCCGCCGCCTTCGTCGCTCCGTGGATCGAGACCGGACGCAGCGGCGTCGCTTCGTCGAGCCTTCCGGGACGCGCCTCGTACTCGGTCGAGCTGCCCAGCTGAGCGAAGCGTGCGCAGCCCGCCTCGGCCGCGGAAGCGAGCAGGTTCGCAGCCGCCAGCACGTTGTCGCGCACGGGGATCAGCGGATCGCTGCGGCTCGGCCGCGATTTCGCGGCGTTGACGACGGCAGCCGGGCGAACTTCGCGCAGGCAATCGAGCAGCGCCTCCCGATCGCAGGCGTCGACGCGGTGCACGCTGATCCGGCCGGCGAGATCCTCGAGGCGGGCGAGGCTCGTGCCCGGGCGGACGAGCGCGTGTACGGAGTCGCCCCGCGCGGCCAGCGCCCGCACGAGATTGGAGCCGATGAAGCCCGCCGCACCGGCGACCACGACGGCAGCGGCGCTCGATCGTCCGGTTTCGCCTGCAGGTGCCTTATCGATGGGCAAGACGGGCGAGTATAAATCACTCGATGGCTAACGCGACCGCCGGCCGGGAACCCGGAATTCCCCTGCTCGACCGGGACGAGATCGAGCGCAAGGCCCTGCTCGAAGAGCGGCACTGGTGGTATCGCGGGCGGCGGCGGATCGTGCTCGACGCGATCGAGCGCCTGCCCTTGCCGCCCGGCGCTCGAATTCTCGACGCGGGCTGCGGCTCCGGCGCGATGCTCGCCCATCTACGTCGTTTCGGCACCGTGACCGGCGTCGACGTAAATCCGCTCGCGGTCGAGCATGCACGCGGGCGCGGCGTGGGCCCGGTCGAGGTCGCCGGCGTCGAGCGGCTGCCCTTCGCCGACGGAGAGTTCGACCTGCTGGTCTGCCTGGACGTGCTGGAGCACGTTTCCGACGACGGCCGCGCGCTGGCGGAGTTGCGCCGCGTGTCGGCGCCGGGGAGCTTTCTGATCGCGACCGTTCCAGCCTATCCGGCCCTCTGGTCTCCCCATGACGTGGCCGCCGGCCACCGGCGCCGCTACCGGGCGGGAGAGCTCGCGGCCCGGGCTGAGAGCGAGGGCTGGCGCACGGTCCGGGAGACGGGCTTCAACACATTCCTGCTCCCGCTTGCGGCCTGCACGCGCGCGCTGGCGCGGATCCGGCGGTCGCGGCCCCGCTCCGACCTGCTGCTAACGCCGCGCTGGCTGGACGCGCTGCTCGAGTTGCCGCTGAAGGCCGAGGCGGCGGCAATTCGCCGCGGCAGACGGCTCAGGGTCGGACTGTCTCTGCTCGCCGTGTTCGAGCGCTCGGACGGGACGCGATGAGCGTGGAGCGCCCGGATCGCTTCGAGCTGCTGCTTTTCTCCACCGAGCGGGAGTTCGTCGTCGAGGCGGCCGCGGCCGGCATCGACGGGATCATCGTCGACTGGGAGGTGGCGGGGAAAGAGCGGCGCCAGGCCGGAGCCGACACCGAGATCAACCACGACACGCTCGAGGACCTGGAGCGAGTTCGCTCCTGGGTCGACATCCCCGTGCTGTGCCGGATCAACTCCCCCGGCCCGATGAGCGAAAGGGAGCTGGAGCGGGCGATCGGCGCCGGCGCCGACGAGGTGCTGGTACCGATGGCACGTTCGGCCGGCGAGTTGGAGCGCATCGTCGACGCGGCGCGCGGGCGCTGCGGTGTCGGCGCCCTGATCGAGACGGTAGACGCCGTCCAGAAGGTGCAGGAGTTCGCCCGCCTTCCGCTCTCGCGGCTCTATGTCGGCCTGAACGATCTGGCGATCGACCGCCGCAACGCGAGCATCTTCAGCGCGCTCGTCGACGGCACGGTCGAGCGTGTGAGCCTGGCGCTGGGCGGCTCCTTCGGCTTCGGCGGGCTGACGGACCCCGAGCGCGGCCACCCGATTCCCTGCCGGCTGTTGATCGGTGAGATGGCACGACTCGGCAGTTCCTTCAGCTTCCTGCGCCGCTCCTACAGGCGCGACGTCGACGGGGAGGGGCAGGCGCCGCTTATCGCTCGCCTGCGCTCGGCGCTGAGCAAGGCCTGCGCACGAACCGAGCTCGAGGTCGACCGCGACCGCCTCGAGCTGGCGGAGGCCGTCGCGGCCTGGCCTGGATGCGCTCCTCTCCAAGCTCGTACGCTCGGATGAGCGTGAGCTCGTTCCGCTTGACAGCGAGGCGTGAGGCGCCTTGATTCTGTCGAATCTTCCCGGGGCGGCCGCGGTGGCTGCGTCGTGCTCGATCGCGATGCTCCTCGCGTGGCTCGGGGAGGGCTATCCGACGCCCGACGAGGGGTACCTCTGGTACGGGACGCTGAGAACTCTCGAGGGCGACGTCCCGCTGCGCGACTTTCGCTCCTACGAGCCGGGGCGCTACTACTGGTGCGCCCTCTGGATGCTCGCTCTGGGTCGCGGCGTCGTGACGCTGCGCATCGCCGTGCACGCCTTCTTCTTTCTCGGGCTGACCGGCGGGCTGCTTGCGTTGCGAATTGCCGGTGCGGGCTGGCCGGCGGTCGTGGTGGCAGGCATCGTCCTCGCAGCCTGGGCGCACAAGCCGTACAAGCTGTTCGAGCCCGCTCTGGCGATGTTCGCCGTGCTTGCCGGAACGGCGTTGATCATCCATCCCGGGTACCCGGCCCTGATCGTTGCGGGCGCCGTCGCGGGCGCGATCGCGTTCTTCGGTGTCAACTACGGGCTCTACGCGGGGGCCGCCCTGCTCTTTCTCACATTGCTCGAAGGGCTGAAGTCGGGATCGGTCGCGGCCCTGCCGGGCGTGGGCGCCTACCTCGCGGGGGCGCTCATCGGCGTACTGCCTCTTCTCGTCATGTTCGCGAGCGTGCGGGGGCTGTTCGCCGCCTTCTTCGAGCGCCGCGTGCGAGCGGTGGCTGCCCGGCGCACGTCGAACCTCGGGCTTCCGGTGCCCTGGCCGTGGCGCCCGGCGCCGGCCGGGATCGACCGTTTGAGCTGGGTCGGCTGGCGATTCATCGCTCGCTTCATGGGGCTCTATTTCGTCTTGCTGCCGGCGTTTGTCTGGTCGGTCGCCGTCTGGGCGGCGATCGTGCCCTGGTCGCAGATTCAGGCGAACGCCGCGCTCGTGGCGGCCGCCGCGATCGGCTCGTTCAATCTCCACCATGCCTTCAGTCGCGCCGACCTGCACCACCTCGCCCAGTCGATGCCGCCGCTCGTGATCGGGCTGGTTGCGCTCGCCGGTCACGGTCTCGGCTGGCTTGCCGTTGCGCTACCGCTCGGCGCCGGCACGCTGGTGATGATTCTCGCGGTTCATCCGCGCATCGAGCGATATCGGCACCGCGGCGAGTACGTTCGCCGTGATGTGGGTGGATCGTCGCTGTGGATCAGGCAAACCAGCGCGGATCTGCTCGACACCCTCAGCTCGGTCGTACAGGGTCGTCTCGCACCGGCCGCGCCGCTGCTGGCCGTCCCGACGCTCGCCGAACTGCTGCCGATTCTCGGCCGGCGATCGGCGGTCTACGACACCTATTGCCTCTACCCGGCGAGCGAGCGCGAGCAGAGACGCATGCTCCGCTCGATCGAGGAGGAACCGGTTCGGCTTGCGCTGGTGCGAAACGATCCCGTGGACGGCCGCGAGGAGCTGCGCTTCTCGAACACCCATCCGCTCGTCTGGTCGTACCTGAACGACGAGTTCGAGAAGCTCGAGTTGCCGGACCTTCCCGCCGATCTGCACGTGCTCTGGAAACCGACAGAACCGACAGAAGTCTGACGACTTCTGTCGGTGGGAAATGCCCTTGTATTTGGCCGCCGCGACCGACATCGCGGGCGCGGCCCACAAGCGCCATCCCCCGGTCAGACACCTCGAACACTGACCACGACCACGGTCAGCTCGCCACGCTCGTAGGTGACGTGCCCACACACGTTGTGAACGGCTGATAGGACATCCGGGCCTCCTTTGAGGCTGTGGGTCTGCCACGACCTACGCCCAAGGAGGCACCGGATGAATCTGCACGCTAACGCCAAGCTCG
>JBAWEP010000025.1:0-17789 GCA_049591255.1 Gaiellaceae bacterium | reverse complement strand
ACATAGGAATGCCGCTCTGCCACACTGGCTCGGCTACTACAACGAGCGCAGACCACACAGCTCACTCGGAGGCCTTCCCCCGATCAGCCGCGTTCACAACGTCTGTAGGCAGGACACCTAGAAGCGCCGCTGAGCGTGCGAGCCCGGATAGCACAGTGTTTCCGCTGACGCCACTGGCGGCATGATCCTGTTCGACGCCGAGCCATCGGAAAAGGGGCTCGAGCGCCGGAAGCGTAGACTTCTCAAAGCGGGGCGTGGCGCAGCCTGGTAGCGCGCCTGCTTTGGGAGCAGGAAGTCCCCGGTTCGAATCCGGGCGCCCCGATTCTCGCTTCCTCGAACGGCTCATCGCGTGAACGCGATGAGCCTGGACAGAAGAGTCGCTTACTCGTGTACGAGCGTCCGCAACTCGGCCAGCTTCTCGCCGCGCAGGAGATCGAGACCGTCGCGCCTGATTCGCTCCAGCAGCGATTCGATCAGGGGTGCCAGCTCGAGCGGGTTGAACGGTTTGGTGACGTACTCGATGCCGCCGATGTCCAGCCCGCGGGCGCGGTCGCGTACCTCCGCGCGGGCGGTCAGGAAGATGATCGGCACCTCCTTGGTGAGCGCGTCGGAAACGAGCAGCTGCGCCACATCCCAGCCGTCGAGACGAGGCATCATCACGTCGAGCAGAATCACGTCGGGGCGCTCGCGACGCGCCAATTTGATCCCGCTCGTGCCGTCGGGGGCTTCCAGCACCTCCATGCCCTCGGCTTCGAGATTGACACGGCAAAGCAGCCTGATCGGCGCCTCGTCATCGATTATCAGGACCCTTGTCATCGGGCTACCCGGCTCCTATACCCGAGCTCACCGCAACTCACTCCTTCGCCGCCGTCTTGCTCTCGGAGGGCAGCTCGAGCGCGAAGGTGGAGCCCTGACCCTCGGCCGATTCCACCCAGATGCGGCCGCCCATGGCGGTCACGAGCCCGCGCGAGATGAAGAGACCGAGACCGGTTCCGCCGCTCATCATCGAGGACGACCCGCGGTAGAACTTGCGGAAGATGCGTTCGCGCTCCTCCTCGGGGATGCCGACGCCCTCGTCGCGCACGCGCAGCTCGATCGCGCCGGAGCGCTTCTGACCCACGACGCTCACCGTGCCCCCACCGGGCGAGAACTTGACCGCGTTGTCGACCAGATTGACGAGCACTCGGCGCAGCTTGTCGCGGTCGGCTTCGGCGCTGAGAGGCTCGTCCGAGAGATCCGCGACGAAGTTGTGCTCATCCCCCTGGGCTTTCATCGATTCGGAATGCGCGCTCTCCACGACCTCGCGCACGACGTTGCCGACGTCGATCGTCGCCAGCTCGACCTGAAGATCGCCGGCGTCTAGTTCGGCGACGTCGAGTAGAGCGTCGACGATGCCTGTCAGGCGCTCGGACTCCGAGGCGATGTAGGAAAGAAAGGTCCGCCGCTGGACGTCGTCGAAGAGCTCGCCGCGGCGCAGGAGGGTTTCGGCGAAACCGTAGATGGAGGTGAGCGGCGCCCGCAGCTCATGAGAGATCGAGGAGACGAAGTCGGACTTGGCCTGCTCGACGAAACGATCGGCCGAGACGTCGCGCAGGGTGTAGATCTTGCCGGCGGTCTGGCCGCCGGGATCTCGCATCACCGCCTCGGCCACCTGGAGCCAAAGCTCCCGCGTGCCGCGCTTGATCGAGATCGAGCGCTCCTCCTCTCCTCCCGGCGCCTCGATATCGCCGCGAAGCACCTCACTCGACGGGCGCCCCAGCGCTTCGCTCGAGGCGATTCCCGTGATGCGCTCGGCCGCGTCGTTCCAGAGCACGATCTGGCCCGCTCGATCGACGGCGACGATGCCGTCGGCGACGCTGGAGAGAATGGCGAGGCTCTGCTCTCGCTCGAGCGATACGCGCAGGTAGAGCGAGGCGTTGGCCAGCGCAGTGGCACTGTTGGCCGCGAGCGTAACCAGGGCTTCGATCTCTTTCAGACGCCAGGTGCGAACGCGGCGCGAATAGACGATGAGCACGCCGCTCAGAGCATCGTCGGGGCCGATGACCGGAACTCCGATCAGGGCCCTGAAGCCATGACCGACGACCGGATCGAGCGGCCCGAGAGGCCCTTCGTCGCGGGTCAGATCTCCAACCACGAGCGGCTCGCGCGAATGAACCAGATCGCCGGCCAGCGAGACGGCCACCGGGAAGCGCCGCCCGTACATCTCCTCCAGGCCGTCGCCCTCGCTTGCGCGCACGACGAGCTCGTTGGCTTCGAGCTCGAGCATCAGGGCCGCGTCGCCCTCCAGCAGCTGGGCCGCCTGGTGAACCGCCGCTTTCATCACCTGCCTGGTGCTGGCGGGACCAACCAGCTCGGCTCGGCCGCCGGCCAGTTTCTGTGCCAGCACCGAATCCAGCTCCAGCTCATTGGTCATCGCCTCCGTCGCGGCCAGAAGAGCGTTCTGCTCCTCGAGCCGGCGCTTGTTCTCTTCGAGCAGGCCCGCCGTGTGAAGCGCGATGCCAAGCTCACGCGCGATCGCCTCGATGAAAGCGATGTCGTCGTCCGACCAGCGCCGCACCAGCGACGTATGCGCGGCGAGGGCCCCGATCACCGAGTCGAAGAGGATGATCGGCGCCGAGAGAACAGCACGGGTGCCCAGCTCGAGCAGGGCTTCACGCCCGCCGAGAGAATCATCGTCTAGTTGTGGATCGCTCTCCACGTCGGCGATCGCCGCCGTCTTGCGCTCGCGCAGGGCGAGGTTCGAGACCGACAGAAAGGGCGTCTTGTTCGCCGTCACGGGCTTGACTCCCTCGCGGCGCCACTCGGCCCGTAGCGGCGCCGCGCTTCCAGGATTGCCGAGACGTATGAAGCAGCGCTCGACGTCGAGGGCTTTTGCCGTCTCGGCGAGGGCGGCGTCGATCAGTCTGTCGATGTCCAGCTCGGCGCGAACCCGGCGCGAGATCTCCGCCACCAGGCGCTCGCGCTCCAGCCCGCGCTCCAGCGCAGAGACAGACTCCCTCCGCTCGAGGGCGAGAGTCCCCTCGGCGGCAAGCATCCGCATCAACGACAGCTGCTCGGAGCGAAAGGCTCGAAACTCGCTCGTCGAGCCGGCGACCAGGACGCCGACGATCCGCCGCTCGCCCTCGAGCGGATAGAAGACCAGGCTCTTCAGGCCCTGCCTTTCGACCAGCTCCGCGCGTACGTCCGGCGAGTCGGGCGCGTCCTCGACCGTGAAGATGGCCCGCGTCTCGACGGCCCGCCTGACGCCCGAGATCTCGCTCTCTAGGTCGTGCCTGGTCAACGGGAACCAGTCCACGTCGCTACCACCGGAGCGGCCGATCAGTCCCCTGGCCACACTGCCGTCGGCATCGACGAGCACCAGGCCCGAAAAGTCGAAGCCGACCAGATCGTTGAGCGTGTCGAGCACGATCCGCGCGATGCTCTCTCTATCGCCGGCGAGCGCGAGAGCGGACGAAAGCTCGGCAACCGCCGCAAACTGGCGCTCTCTGACGGCCAGTTCCCCGGCGCGCCGGCGGCCGCGCAGCACGAAGATGTCGATCAGCAGGTGAAGGACGAGCGTGACGCCGAGAACGAGCGCCAGAACCTCCAGCACGCCCCCGAAGATCGCAGCGTCGGATAGGCTCGCGAGCTGGCTCAGCCGGGTTGTTTCCGAGAGCACGAGCACCGAAAGCGATGATACGCCCTCGCCGGGGCTCGCGACCCGAGGCGGAGCGGCAAAGCTACGATGGCCGAGTGATGCCCTGATGGTTCAGCGCGTGATTTTCGCCTCGCCGCGAGGCTACTGCGCAGGTGTGGAGCGCGCCGTCCAAACCGTGGCGCGGGCGCTCGATCTATACGGCACGGTCTACGTGCGCAACGAGATCGTTCACAACCACCACGTGGTGCGCGATCTGGAGGAGCACGGCGCGGTCTTCGTGCGCGACGAGCGGGATGTTCCGGCCGGATCGACCCTCGTGCTGTCGGCTCACGGCGTCGCGCCGGAGGTGTACGCGCGCTGCGCAAAGCTCGGGCTGTTGACGATCGATGCCACCTGCCCGCTCGTCGCGAAGGTGCACGTCCAGGCGCGGCGCTTTTCCGACCAGGGCTACGGGATCATCCTGATCGGCCACTCCGGGCACGAGGAGGTGGTTGGAACGATGGGCGAGGCGCCGCAGGCGATCACACTGGTCGAGTCGGTCGCCGACGCCGAGGCGCTGTCCTTCCCGGCCGGAGCCAAGCTCGCCTACATCACCCAGACGACGCTCTCGGTGGAGGAGACGGCAGAGATCGTCGCCGTGCTCGAGCGCCGCTTCCCCGATGTCCACTCGCCCAAACGCGTGGACATCTGTTACGCGACCTCCAACCGGCAACGCGCAGTGAAGGAGATGCTGTCTCAGATACAGCTCCTGCTCGTGGTCGGCTCCGAGAGCAGCTCCAACTCGAACCGGTTGGTCGACGCGGCTCGCGCCGGCGGCATCGAAGCGCACCTGATCGAGGACGCCGCCGCGATCGAGGAGAGCTGGCTCGAGCGCGTCGACAGCGTCGGAGTCACCTCCGGCGCCTCGGCCCCCGAGCGGCTGGTCGAGGAAGTGCGCGACTGGTTCCGCGAGCGCGGCGTCGCGCGAATCGAGCCGAGCCGCATCGTCGAGGAGCACATGGAGTTCCGGTTGCCGGCCGAGCTACGCAACGAGCTGCGAGCGAGAGAGAGCGCATGAAGCTCACGCCGGACGAGATCCTCGCCTACGTCGAGCGCCTGTCGACGCCGGCCTCCCCGCAACTCGAGGAGCTGGCGGAGGAGACGAAGCGCACGCTCGACTCACCGCAGATGCTCTCCGGACCGGTGGTCGGGCGCCTGCTCGAGTTCCTTGTCTTCGCGCTCGGGGCGCGAACGGTGCTCGAGATCGGCACCTACTCCGGCTACTCCGCGCTGTCGATGGCCGAGGGGCTTCCGCCCGACGGTCGCATCGTCACGCTCGAGCTCGACGAGACTCACGCCGAGGTCGCCCGCCGCGCGATCGCAGCCAGCCCGCACGCGCAGAAGATCGAGATCGTGCTCGGCCCGGCGCTCGCCTCGCTCGAGAGGCTCCCGGGCCCGTTCGACTTCGTCTTCATCGACGCCGACAAGACGGGCTACCCCGACTACTACGAGGCGGTTCTGCCGAAGCTCGCTCCGCGCGGCCTGATCGCGGTCGACAACACGCTCAGCCACGGACAGGTGCTCGACGAGAGCGACGGGAGCCCCCGCGCCGAGACGATGCGCGCCTTCAACGAGCGGGTGCGCAGCGACCCGCGTGTGCGCTGCGTGATCTTGAGCGTGCGGGATGGCGTGACGCTGATCCGGCGGGCTTAGCGAATGAAATCCAGCGGCCCGATGTGGCGGGATTATCCCGCCCCATCCGGTATTCAGCCTATCGACGAAATGCGCGCAAGAGACTCACGAGTCTGTGCCGGGACGATCACGATCAGCGCGCGATGCGCTCGAGCCTGGGCTCGCTGATCGAACCGTCGAACTCGAGCGCCAGCGCCAGCACCTCGGACTTGATCTGCTCGGCGTAGAGAGCGAGGTCGCTTTCTTTCTCGGGCAGCGTGAGTCTGATCCGATCGGTCAGCGCGAGGCCCTGCTCCTTGCGTAGGCCGTTCACCTCGTGCACCAAGTCGAGCACGCGGCCTTCGAGCAGCAGCTCGTCGTCGAGCTCGGTGGAGACGGCGACCGTAATACCGCCGTCCTCGGCCAGCGCCCAGCCCGCGCGGGCGATCGTCTCGACCAGCACCTCCTCGGGCTCGAGCACGTGCCCGAGAACGCGGAAGCGGCCGCCCTCCAGCTGCTCGAACTCGCCTCGCTCGAGCGCGGCGCGCACGACAGGCAGCTCCTTGCCGAGCTTCGGGCCGAGCGAGCGCAACTCGGGCTTGACCTTCAGCTCGATTGCCTCGACCGGGGCGAAGACGACCTCCTTGGCGCGCAGCTCGTCGGCGATCTCGTCGGCGTGGCCCTCGGCACGGGGGGCGCCCTGAACGACTATCCGGCGCACGGGCTGGCGCAGCTTCAGATCGGCCACCGAGCGGGCCGAGCGGGCCAGCTCGACCACGCGGCGCAGCTCGGAGATCTCTTCCAGTAACTCGCGGTCGGCGGCGGGCGCCTCGGGCCAGCCGGCCAGGAAGACCGAGTCGGGCGCCCCCTTGCAGGGACCTGCAACGAGGATCTTCCAGAGGTGGTCGGTCAGGAAGGGCAGCACGGGCGAGATGACCCGGATGCCCTGCACGAGCGCGAACCAGAGCGTGCGGAAGGCCGCCTCGTCGAGCGAGTAGAAGCGGCGGCGCGAGCGGCGGATGTACCAGTTCGAGAGATCGTCCACGAAGCTCTCGAAGGAGCGGATGACGCCGACCGTCAGCGACGCCTCGAGCGCCTCGGTCGCCTCGGCGACGAGCGCGTGGGTGCGCTCGACCAACCAGCGGTCGAGCGGCTTCAGCTCCACTCCCTGCGGTCCCGCGGCGAGATCCTCGTAGCTCGGGCGGAAGCCCTCGATGTTCGAGTAGGTGACGAGGAAGGAGGTCGAGTTCCAAAGCGTTAGGAGCTTGCGCTTGACCTCCTCGGCCGGGCCGAAGCCGAAGCGGATGTTCTGGGTCGGCGGCTGCTGGCAGTAGAGCCAGCGCATCACGTCGGCGCCCATCCGCTCGAACGCCTCGTCGGCGTCGATCGCGTTGCCGCGCGAGCCGTGCATCTCGTCGCCGTTCTCGTCCAGCAGCTTCTCGTAAGAGAGCACTTCCTTGTAGGGCGCCCGCCCGTCGAGCGCCACCGCCATGAACAGCAGCGAGTAGAACCAGAGCCTGATCTGCTCGCGCATCTCGCAGACCCAGTCGGCCGGGAACCACTTCTGCCAGTAGTCGTCGTCGGGCAGGTCGGCGGTCGAGAGCCCCTTCGAGGCTCCCGTGGCGTAGCCGTGCTCGATCCACTCCGGGCTCTGCCAGCCGAGCGTCGAGAAGGGGACGATGCCCGCGTCGAGCCAGACGTCGCCGACCTCGCTGACGCGCTTGACCTTCTCGTTACCGCAGGCCGGACAGCGGAGCGAGACGCCGTCGATCCAGGGCCGGTGCAGCTCTTCCAGGCCCTCGATGCCCTCGCTCGCCAGCTCGGCCAGCTCGGCCTTGGAGCCGACGACGATCAGGTGCCCGCAATCGCAGGGGAAAAATGGCAGCGGCAGCCCGTAGTAGCGGCGCCGCGAGATGTTCCAGTCATCCATGTTGCGCAGCCAGTCGTCCATCCGCTTGCCGAAGTAGTCGGGCGTCCACTTGACCGTCGCATTCGCGTCGAGCAGCTTCTGCCTGATCTCCTCGACGGCGACGAACCAGTCGTCGGTGATGCGGAAGACGAGCGGCGTCTCGCAGCGCCAGCAGTGCGGGTAGCGGTGATGGATCTCGCCGGCCTGGATCAACGCACCGCGCTTGTCGAGGTCGCCGATGATCTCGTTCGCGGCCTCGTGCGCGCCCTTGCCCGCCAGCCAGCCGTACTCGGGCAGGATCTTGCCGTCCTCGTCGATCGGCGCCAGCACGGGTAGCTCCTCGCGCTTGCCGAGCTCGAAGTCCTCGCCGCCGCAGCCGGGCGCGATGTGGACGATGCCGGTGCCCTCCTCCATCGAGACATCAGGCCAGGAAACAACCCGGTACTCGACGCCTTTCGCGGCCGGCAGGTCGGAGAACGGTCCCCGGTAGCGCCGCTTGACGAGTTGCGCCCCTAAAGCTTTATCTACGACCTCTCCTGAGAATGGGACGCGATCCAGCAAGGGCTCGGCAACCCACAGAGCCTCTTCGGCAGTCTGCACTTTGACGTAATCCGCGAAGGGATTGACCGCCGCCGCCACGTTTGCCGGCAAGGTCCAGGGCGTCGTCGTCCAGACCGCCAGCGCCTCGCCGGGGTAGTCGAGCAGCGGGAAGCGCACGTAGAGCGACGGATCGATCTTGTCGCGATAGGCGTCGCCGGTGGTCAGCTCGTGCGCCGAGATGGACGTTCCGCAGCGCGGGCACCATTCGGTGGCGCGGTGCCCGAGGTAGAGCCAGCCGCGCTCGTGCAGCGTCTTCAAGAAGCGCCAGATGTACTCGATGTTGGTGTCGGAGAAGGTGAAGTAGTCGGCGCCGAAGTCGAGCCACTGGCCGAGCCTCTTCGACTGGCGCGTGATCTCGCCGGCCGACCAGACCACCTTGTCGCGGCAGTGGCGGGCGAAGTCCTCCAGCCCGTACTCCTCGATCTCGCGCTTGGAGTTGAGCCCCAGCTCCTGCTCCACCCCGACCTCGATCCAGAGCCCCTGGCAGTCGTAGCCGTTCTGGTAGCGCTGGTCGAAGCCCTGCAGGGCGCGGAAGCGAACGAACACGTCCTTGAGCGTGCGCCCCCACATGTGATGGACGCCCATCTTCTTGTTGGCCGTGATCGGGCCGTCGATGAAGCTCCAGCGCTCCCGGCCCCGGTTTTTCTCGCGCAGGCGCTCGAAGGTCTGCTCGCTCTCCCAGCGCGCCAGCACCTCGAGCTCGAGCGCGCTGTGGTCGGGCTTGGCCGGTAGGGGTGAGAAAATGCTGCCCATGCGGGCGAGATTCTATTGATCATTCGAGTGGCACCCGAGAGGTCCGGGCCGCGAGGGCAAGCGACATGAGACCCCGCGGTGTGCTCATACTGGGTGAGGCCCGAAGGCGGCGGCCGAGGGGGCGCCAACCGGGCCCGGATGAATACTGCATCTTTCAGCGTTTTTACTCGGTGAACGTAAACGATTCGAGGAAAGGGTGAGCGGAGTGGCAGAGGCCGTAACGGAAGCAACCTTCGAGCAGGAGGTCCTGAAGAGCGACAAGCCGGTGATAGTGGACTTCTGGGCCGAATGGTGCGGGCCTTGCCATGCCGTCTCGCCGGTGCTCGACCGCATCGTCGAGGAGCGCGCAGGCGCCATCAAGCTGGTGAAGGTCAACATCGACGAAGAGATGGGGCTGGCGCAGCGCTTCGGTGTCTCCTCTATCCCGACGATCATGCTCTTCCGTGACGGCCAGGCCGCGAATACCGCCATCGGTGCCCAGCCCAAGGTCTCGCTCGAGCGCCTGCTCGGTCTCAGCGAGGGATAGGACTAGTCGCGCCGCTCGCGCCAGCGCCGTACGAGAACGGCGACGCTGGGAAAGGCGATCTCCTTCTCGCGGGGGAGCTCGTCGGCGGCGAACCAGCGAATCTCGGAGATGTCGTCGGCGGCTGTGGGCTCTCCGCCCAGTAGGCGCACCGTCCAGTTCAGGCTGAGAATGGATTGGGCTTCTGGCGCGTCGCCATATACGTCGGTGAGCGCCGCGAAGAACTTCCCCGGCTCGATCTCGAGCCCGGTCTCCTCGCGCAGCTCGCGCCGGAGGCCGTCCAGCGGCGCCTCGCCCTCCTCGAGAAAGCCGCCCGGGGTGTCCCACTTTCCCTTCCTAGGCTCCACTGCGCGGCGCACGAGCATCAGGCGGCCGAGTTCGTCCTCGCAAAGCGCGCCCACCGCCGGCGCCGAGTTGGCGTAGTAAATCGAGCCGCATTCCGGGCAGGCGGCGCGGGTGGCCTCAACGGCAAGCTCCGCGCCGCAGCGCGGGCAGAAACGCCATCCGTGTAGCTCGCTCACGAGCAGAGGATAGAGCGGGAGGCGCTGTGGGGCCCAAGCAATCTCTCCGGATCGGAACGCCTCGCGAGCCCGCCGTCCGGGCACACGCGCTCCCCGCGGTGCCTGGGAGCCGAACACAGTAGAGAGAAAAGTCGCGCGAGAATGTGACGGTTTCGCGCGTGATCAGCCGACGCGCCGAATCAGGCGACAGCCACGGGCGCGAGCCTCCGCCGCATCACGGTGAGCACGGTGCCAAGCGCGATCATCTCGCTCTTGCCCCAGAACTGACCCCAGAAGAAGCCCAGGCTGCCGAAGGCGATGACCAGGAAGAGGTAGGAGTCGATCGCGTTCCCGATCGTTCCGGAGAGCGCGACTCCCAGGCTCAGGTTCCTGTTTCGGATCGGCGTGAAGACGACGGCCTCGACGGTCTCCGAGACGGTGAAGGCGACCACGCTGGCGATCGCGATCTTCTCCAGCGACGTCCACCCCGCCGCGTCTCCGACGCCCCAGGAGATCAGTCCGGCAACGTAGACGAGCGGCATCGTCCAGTAGAGGCCGCGAAGCTGCTGAATCCAGTCGCGCAGCACCAGCACGGCACCGATGCAGAAGACGCCCGCCGGCGCCTGGTAGGGAGTCAGCGGAACGCCGACGACATAGGCGCTCGCCAGCCAGTTGGCGAGGATGACGAGCCCCAAATAGCAGGTCGCAAGCGGAAGAAATAGCTTCATCTCGTGGTGGTTTGGTGATTCGGTTCTCTCCCAAACCGCCGAGCAGCCTAGCTGACATCCCTGTAAGAGTGGCGCGCGAGCGAGACGCCGCATCTCGCTCGCGCGCTCGAAGACAAGAAGGCAACCCGGCCCTTGGGCGCGACTTTCGTTACGCGCCCGCTTCCTCCCCGAGCCGAGCGCCCGATCTTGCCAACCACTGAATATGACGCGGCCATGTATAGAAGGTTGGTCCGATCGCCTGTTGCGCGGCCGGGCTCACTGGCGCTTTCCACACGCCGCCGCGACCGACATGGCGGGCGCGGCTCACCAACGCCATCCCCCGGATCTCTTTTTCTCACCACGAAAAGTCGTCAGGCCCTCCGCAGGAGGGCGGACTTTTCGTGGCTATTACATGCCCATCGCGTGGTAGCCCGAGTCGACGTAGAGAATCGTGCCCGTGATGTTGCGCGCGTCGTCGGAGAGAAGGTAGGCGCTGGCGGCCGCGACATCAGTGGCGTCGATCGCCCGGCGCAGCGGCGCGCGCTCGGCGACGATCGACTCCATGGTCGGGAAGCCGGGGATGGAGCGGGCGGCCAGGGTTCGAACCGGACCGGCGGAGACCGCGTTGACGCGGACGCCCTCACTGCCGAGATCCCAGGCCAGATAGCGCATCGATGCCTCGAGAGTCGCCTTCGCCACGCCCATGATGTTGTAGTGCGGAACGGCGCGCTCGCCGCCCAGGTAGGTCATGGTCACGATCGAGCCGCCCGTCTCGGCCAGGTGAGACTCGGCGGCGCGGGCGATTGCCACCAGCGAGTAGGCGCTGACGTCGAGAGCCATCCAGAAGCGGTCGCCGGGCGTGTCGATGAAGCGGCCCTCCATGTCCTCGGCGGCCGCGAAGGCGACGGAGTGCACGACGAAATCGAGCCCGCCCAGCGCTTGGACGGCCTCGGCCACGGCGCGCGTGCAGTCCGCATCCTCGCGCACGTCGCACGACGTTACGAGCGGACTGGCTACCGACTGGGCCAGCTCGCGCACGTTCGACTCGATGCGCTCGCCCTGGAAGGTGAAGGCCATCAGGGCGCCTTCGTCGGCAAGCCTTTTTGCGATCGCCCAGGCGATCGAGCGCTTGTTGGCCACGCCCAGTACGAGCCCGCGCTTGCCTTCGAATCTCCCAGCCATCGGCCCGAGTCTAGCGAGATGGTTCTGCGGACGTGGGACGATGCGAAACGACTCGGGATCGGCGCCGCGGCGATCATCCGGCACGAAATCGTTACGTGGCGGTGCGTTCTGTCTCGCCCCGAGACGGTAAGCTCGAACCACCCCGCGGGCGGGTGGCTCGGTGGCGGGCGAGGAGAGAAGTGCCCGACTGCCCTGCGCGAGCCGATCAGAGCGATCGCCCGACGTAACCGCCTCTGCCCCGAAAGCGTTCGCTACGCTCCACTAGAGGGAGCGAGAAGATGAAGAGCGAGCAGCGTGTGGCCGTGGTAACCGGAGCCTCTAGCGGAATCGGGGCCGCGCTTGCACGCTCGCTCTCGCGACGCGGCTGGCACTGCGTGCTGCTGGCGCGGCGAGCCGATCGGCTGGAGCAGGTCGCCGCTGATACGGGCGCCGAGATCGAGATCTGCGACGTCTCCAGCGAGCAGGCGGTCAACGATGCCGCCGCGCGGGTGCTCGAACGTCATCCAGCTATCGACCTGCTCGTGAACAACGCCGGCATCCCTTCGCACGGATCTTTCCTCAGTGCCAGTCCCGAGCGCATCGAGCAGGTGATCCGAACCAACTATCTCGGCTCGGTTTGGAGCCTGCGAGCGTTCCTGCCCGGACTGGAGCGCGGGCGCCCGTCGTCCACCGTCGTCAACATCGTCTCCGTCGCCGGTACGACCGTCGTCCCCGACGCCGGGCCCTACTCGGCGTCCAAGCATGCCCAGCTCGCCTTCTCGCGCGCCCTGCGCGCCGAGCTCCGACCGCGCGGCATCTCGGTGCTCACGGTCAATCCCGGGCCCGTTGCCACCGAGGGCTTTCCCCAGACTCGGCTGACCAGCCGCCGCTCGATGCGCTGGACGGTGCTCACTCCCGAGCGAATCGCGGAGAAGATCGTCAAGGCAATCGAGCGTCGCCGGAGCGAGGTCGTATTCCCCCGCTGGATGCGAATCGCAGGGATATCGACCGGACTCTTCCCCTCCACCGTCACACGTGTGGTGGCCAGAGGCGATCCGGGTCGGGACGATGAGATTCCGGGAGGCGGTGAGGACAAGTGATCGAGCTCCTCTACTGGGAGGGCTGCCCCTCGCATCCCGAGGCGAAAGCGCTGCTGGAGCAGGTGCTGGCGGAGCTCGGGCGCGACGACCAGATCGTCATGGTCGAGGTGAAAAGCGACGAGGACGCAGAGCGCCTGCACTTTCCCGGCTCGCCGACGATTCGTGTCGGCGGCCGAGACGTCGACGCCATGGGTGCAAACGGGCGCCCCTCGCTCAACTGCCGTATCTACCACCGTCCCGACGGGCGGGTTTCGCCCGTTCCCTCACGAGAGCAAATGGAGGCCGCACTCAAATGAGTATCGCGCTCGGCACCGAAATGCCGTCCTTCGAGCTTCCCGGTGTCGACGGCAACGATCACGCGGCGGGCGAATACGGCGACGCGAAGCTGCTCGCGCTGGTCCAGTACTGCAACCACTGCCCCTACGTCCTGGCCTGGGAGGGCCGACTGATCGGGATTGCGAGCGACTACGCAGACCTTGGCCTTCGGGTGGTCGCGATCAACTCCAACGACGTCGACCGCTATCCCGAGGACTCCTTCGAGCGAATGAGGCAGCGAGCCGAGGAGCTCGACTTCCCCTTCGACTATCTCTTCGACGCGAGCCAGTCGCTGGCGCGGACGCTCGGCGCGGAGCGTACCCCCGAGATCTTCCTGTTCGACGAGGAGCGCCGGCTGCGCTACCACGGGGCGATCGACGACTCTCGCGACGAGGATGGTGTGGAGAAGAGCTACCTGCGCGAGGCGATCGATGCTCTGCTGGCCGGCCAGGAACCACCGGTCGCGGAGACCGGGTCGGTCGGCTGCACCGTCAAGTGGAAGCAGTAGACGGGCTCGGGATCGCTGAGGGCCAGTCCGAGCTCTTTCGCTGCTCTATCCCCTGAAGAGCCGCCACTCGCTCGCAACGCCGAGCGACGCAAGCACGATCAGAACCGCCGCGAGCACGGTGAGCGCGAGCATCAGGCGCCGCCTGGCCCAAGGCTGCCGCCGACGGGGATCGATCTCGCCTGCGCGCTCGAGCACCTCGGTCCAGTCGGGCTTCCAATGAAGCGTAGGCGTGAGCCGGTTGAGAACGTCGTCGTCGAAGATCAATCTGCCACCTCCTCGAACGCCTGCGCCAGATTCTCCCTGGCGGCGTGCAACGTCGCGGACACCGCGCCGACCTCGATCCCGAGCGTCTCGGCGATCGTCAGATAGTCGTAGTTGAGATAGAAGCGAAGAAAGAGCACATCGCGCTGCGGCGCCGGCAGCCGCCCTACTGCCGCGCGCACCTCGGCATCGGAGATCCTCGGCTTCCAGTCGTCGGCCTCGCGAAGCTCATCCAGAGCTGTCGATGGGCATGAGTCGTGAGTCGCATTCAGGACGCAGCGGCAGATCCACGCCTCGAGTGAGCCCGAGCCGCGAAAGCCGATTCGCGCACGTACCGCGCGGGCGAAGCCTTCCTGCACAGCGTCGCGGGCGAAATCGGGATCGGATGTTCGGGCGAGCGCCAGGCGGAAGAAGTCCTCGCCGCGCTTGCGATAGACAGACTCGATCGACTGGATCGTTACGGCGGCTCGATTGTCCATTGACTAAGTGACTCCGCGGGGAGCGATTTTCTTTATTCGCTCACGCAACCCGGCCTGGCCGGACGCTCGCAGACACTTTTCTCGGGCGATGCTTCCATACCGAGCGCCCGAGCGAGCCCTCGCTAGACGCGGCGCTCGAGCGCGTACCAGCCCAGCGCGATAGTGAAGGTTGGGCCGGGCGCAAGCCGGCGTGCCCGCTCACGCTCGTCGCCCTCGCAGCCGGCGCTGTCGAGAAAGGCCTCCAGATCGCGCTCGCTCTCCACGATCTCCTGGCGAATTTGGCTCAGCCCGTTCTCCTCGAACAGCTCGTGCAGCTCGCGATCGGAGAGCGTGCGCGCATGCGAAGCGTCGCGTACGCGCTCGAAGACGTCGGCCTCGCGCGCGAGCCGATGATCGGGCGGCGCGATCTGATCGATGATCAACAGGCGCCCACCGGGCCTTGTCACCCGCACCAGTTCTTTGAATGCCTGCTCGGGACGATCGAGGTGGTGAAGCGTGCGAAACGTTCCGACGATGTCGAAGCTCGCGTCCGCGAAGGGCAAGGCGAAGATATCGCCTTCGCTGAAGCTCACATTTCCCAGCCCGGCGGCCAGCTTCGCGGCTTCCGTCAGCAGCTCGGGAACGATGTCGCAGCCGATGACCTCGCCGACCAGGGGCGCCAATCCGAGCGCCAGGGCGCCCGCTCCGGTTCCCACGTCGAGCGCTCGCTCGTCGCCGCGGAGCGGAGCGAGCAGGCGTGCCGCGCGCTCGCTTACCTCCGGCGCCAGCTCGCGCGCTCGCTCGGCGAAATGCTCGGCGGCCGGCGCGAATCGGGCGCGGACGACCTCGTTCCACTCCTGCTCGTGCTCGCCGCTCGGTAGCGGCGGCCGGCCCGGGCTCAACGTGACCCTTTCGCTGCGAATTCGCTACACACGTTTGCCATTTTCACCGATAGGATCGGTCAGTCTTGCGCGAGGCGGCGTCGCACCAGCTCGAGCGCCCCTTCGCGCGTCTCGATCGTTCCCGCGGCGCGCTCCTCGGCGATCAGATCGAGCAGCTCGCCGACAAGCGGACCGGGAGGGATACCGAGCTCGTCGCCGCGCAGGAGCGGCTCATCGGGCTCGGTCTCGCGAGCCATGCGGACGTCCTCTGCGAATTCCCCCGCACCGAGGAAGGCGAGCGCGTCGATCGCCCAGGGCTCGGTAGCGCGGCGGAACCGGTGGATCGCGCGCGGCGAGTCGCCGGCCGGCGGCCGGGCACGAAGAAGCTTGTTGAGATAGCGATCGAGCTCGCCCGAGATCGGAAGGCGGCGCAGGTGCTCGCCGAACACGGTCACCAGGCGTAGCCGGGGCGAATCGGCAAGCGTGCGCTCGATCCGGCCTGCCAGCTCGAGCGAGCCGCCGAGCACGGCAAGCAGTCCGAGCCGCTCGAGGCGCTCGTATCCCGGCCAGCCGAGCTTCTCCAGCTCGGCCAGGATGCGCTCGCCGGCAGGCTCGCTCGCCCTGTGGGCACGCGAGCGGATGAGCTCCTCGCACCTCCGATCGAGCTTTAGCTCGAGCTCCTGCTCGAACCTGACCGCGCGCAGCAGCCGCAGTGGATCGTCGTCGAAGACTCGCTCGGAGACGGCCTTCAGTCGTCGCTCGGCGAGATCGCGCCGGCCGTCGAACGGATCCACGACCTCGCCCCCCGCGAGCGGTTCGGCGATCGCGTTGACGGTGAAGTCGCGCAGGGCCAGATCCTCGGCCAGCGTCCCGCGCAGCGGTGTGAAATCGACACATTCGCCGCTGGGGAAGGTCACCCGCCAGGCGCCATGACGCTCCGAGAGAGGAAAGGGAGCGCCGCCGCTTCTCTCCGCGAAGGCGCGCGCCGCCTTCCTCGAATCGAGGCAGACGATGTCGAGATCGACGAGCTCGCGCCCGAGCAGCTCGTCGCGCACGGCCCCCCCGACGAGATAGGCCTCCTCGCCCGCGAGCACCTCGCGGACGAGCCGGAGCAGATCAGGCGTCGATGACGACACGGCGCGCGCGGCGGCGATCGGAGCAGATGCCGCAGGTGATCTCGTAGTTGATCGTGTCGGCCACGCGGGCATGATCCTCGACGAGCAGGCCATCTCCGACGATCACGACCGGCGTGTCGACCAGCAGCTCGCGCTCGAGCGAGACGGCGAAGGAGTCCATCGAGACGGTGCCGATCACCGGCCGGCGCCGGCCCTCGACCAGCACTTCGGTGCCCGTCATGTCGCGCCGGAAGCCGTCCGCATAGCCGACGGGCACCAACCCGATCCAGGTCGGCTCGCTTGCGACGAAGCGACGCCCGTAGCCGGTGCTCTCACCCGGCTGAAGCTGCTTCACCTGCGCCAGGCGGCTCTCCCAGCGCAGCGCCGGCTCGAGCCCGTCGTCGGCCGGATCGGCGCCGAAGGGCGAGAGACCGTAGAGGGCGATACCGCAGCGGGCGGCGTCGAAGCTCGCCTCCGGGATGCGCATAACGGCCGCGCTGTTTGCGATGTGGCGCGTCAGATCGGCGAAGGGCTCGGTCAGCCGGCGGAAGCGCTCGACCTGGGCGCGTGCAAACTCGAGGTCGCAGTCGGCGGTGGCGAGATGGCTCATCAGCCCGACGACGTTCCGGCCCGGCGTCGAGAGCAGCTCCGAGAGGCCGAAGCGGCCCATGCCGGTGTCGAGCTTGAGATGGACGCGCACGCCCTCGGGTATGTCCGCGTCGACGACGGTGATCTCCAGCCCGGCGTCGCGGGCTCGGGCGACCTCGCTCGGAAGGAGCGGGCTCATCACGAGGATGCGTGCCGTCGGAAATTCGGCGCGCAACTCGAGCGCCTCGGCGAGCGTGACCACGCAAAGAGTGCGGGCTCCCTCGCTCAGCGCCGCTCCGGCCACGTCCACCGCGCCGTGCCCGTAGGCGTCCGCCTTGACGACCGCCCAGAGGTCGGACCCGTCGAGCGTGGCGATCAGGTGCCTGATGTTGCGCCGAACGGCGCCGAGATCGATCGTGAGCTGCGAGCGGTGCATCGCTTCATCGTAGAAGGACGGGCGAGATTCCGCTTGTCCTCCAGCCGTTTGTAATCATGGCCGCTACCGCTCCAACGAGAGGAATCAGGGTGCCGGGAAAAGTTCTGATCGCTTACGCGACGAAGTACGGCTCAACCGTCGAGGTGGCCGCCGCTATCGCAAAGACGCTCGAAGGGGAAGGGGTTGAAGTCGATCTGCGCGATGCTCGCTCGGTCGGCGATCTACGCGAATATCGCGCCGTCGTGTTCGGAGCGCCGCTGTATAACGCGCGCATGCTCCGAGCGGGAAGGCGTTTCCTGGCCAGGCACCAGCGGGAGCTGGTCGGGATGCCGGTAGCCGTGTTCGCGCTGGGGCCGCTCGGCACGAGCGAGAAGGAGATAGCAACCACACAGAAGCAGTTCGATCGCTCCCTTGCGCACCGATCCGAGATCAGACCGCTGTCGACGGCGCTCTTCGGAGGCGTGATCGATCAGAGCAAGCTCCGCTTTCCCGACAAGCTCGCGCCGCCGCTGAGACCGCTCTTCCCCTTCACCGACGTTCGCGATTGGGATGCGATCGAAGCGTGGGCGGCCGCGCTCGTCGATGCACTTTCGCTAGGAAATCGGAACTGACCATGTCGATCGCTGCGCAGCGCCGCGCCCGGCGCGCTCAGCGATCGCGCGAGATCGCCTGCGGCAGCATCCGCGC
>JBAWEP010000024.1:0-30106 GCA_049591255.1 Gaiellaceae bacterium | reverse complement strand
TGTTGAACAAGAGTTCCACTTTCGTTACTGCGCGCCCCTTGACAGAAAATGGTGTCGGACACCGGGTGGGGGCCGGGGACCTGGGAGAGCGCGTCAGTGCAGGGAATTGTCGTGACCGGCGGGCGGCTGGTGTCCGACATCCTGGCCCAAGCGATTCCGTGAAGTGGAAGAGTGACTTTTCGTGCCCTGTGTGCGTCTCGAACGACCGATTGGTGCGGGAGCCGGGACGCCTCTCCGCGGGACCGGGCAGAATAGGCGTGTGAGCCGGGCGGGACGGAGAACGGGGGCGCGATGACTCCTCCAAACAAACTCGGGGCGGTCGTCATGGCCGCCGGGCTCGGGACGCGGATGAAGTCCGCGCTGCCCAAGCATTTACACCCGATTCTCGGCCGGCGGATGGTGGACTGGGTGCTGACGGCGGCGCAGGAGCTCGAGCTCGGGCGAGTCGTGGTCGTCGCCTCGTCGAGCACGGCCGGTCTCTTCCCCGGGCGCGACGTGGCCGTTCAGGAGCGGCCGCTCGGCACGGGCGATGCGGTGCGCTCGGCACGCGAGCTACTGGAGGGGCGGGCCGGCGAGATTCTCGTGCTCTCCGGAGATACGCCGCTACTCACTTCGGCGCTGCTCGAGAAGCTCGTCGAGACGCACCGGCGAGAGAAGGCCACCGCGACCGTGCTGTCCTTCTGCCCCGAGGACGTTCGTAGCTACGGGCGCGTGCTGCGTGACGAGAAGGGCCATGTGAGCGCCATCGTCGAAGCGGGCGACGCCTCGCCCGAGGAGCTCGCCGTGGGCGAAGTCAACTCCTCCATCTACGTCTTTCAGGCCGAAAAGCTCTGGCCGGCGCTCGAGCAGCTCGAGCCGGCAAATGCCCAGGGCGAGCTCTACCTCACCGACGCGATTCGCTCTCTCGTCGCGCGTGGCGAGCCTGTCAGCGCCTGCGTCGCGGAGGACCCGGTCGAGACCGAGGGCGTCAACACGAGAGCCGAGATGGCGGCCGCCGCGGCCATCCTGCGCGATCGGATAAACCAGGCGCACATGACCGCCGGCGTCACGATCGTCGATCCCGGCTCGACCTGGATCGAGCCTGAGGTGGAGATCGAGTGCGATTCCACGATTCATCCCTTTTGCACGCTCCGCGGCCACACCCGCGTACGCAGCGGCGCCGAGGTCGGGCCGCAGGTCGTTGCCGTCGACGCCGAGATCGGCGCGAACGTGACGGTGGGCCCGTTCTGTTACCTGCGTCCGGGAACGGTGCTCGAGACGGGAGCCAAGGCGGGCACATTCGTCGAGATCAAGAACTCTCACGTCGGCGAGGGAGCGAAGGTGCCGCATCTCTCCTACATCGGCGACAGCGAGGTCGGCGCCGGAGCGAACATCGCGGCGGGCGCGATCACGGCCAACTACCGGCCCGAGCTCGGCCCGGGAAAGCAGAAGACGAAGATCGGGCGTAACGTTCGCACCGGCGTGCACAACTCGTTCGTGCCCCCGGTCGAAGTGGGGGACGGTGCGGTCATCGCGGCAGGTTCGGTAATCACAGACGACGTTCCGCCCGGCGCGCTTGCCATCGCCCGCGCGCGCCAGCTGAACAAGGAGGACTACGCTCGTGAGCCAGACGGCGACTGACGACGCCAAGGTGGAGGATCTCGAAGGGAACATGACGGCCGATCCGAAACCGGAGCAGCGCTGGATCGAGCGCGGCCCATCGAAGCGACTGATGCTCTTCTCCGGTCGCTCGCATCCCGTGCTGGCGCAGCACATCGCCGACAAGCTCGGCATCGAGCTGGGCGCGGTCGAGCTGGAGACGTTCGCCAACGGCGAGACCTACTGCCACTACAAGGAATCGATCCGCGGCAGCGACGTCTTCCTCGTGCAGACGGGCTGCCCACCGGTCGACCGCAACCTGATGGAGCTGCTTTTGATGGCGCAGGCGGCCAAGCTCGCATCAGCAAAGCGCATCACCGCCGTCATGCCCTGGTTCCCGTACTCGCGCCAGGAGAAGAAGTCGGCTCCCAGGGAGCCGATCTCCGCCAAGCTGGTCGCCGACTTCCTCCAGGACGCCGGGGTCGACCGCGTGCTGACGATGGACCTGCACGCCGGCCAGATCCAGGGCTTCTTCGACATCCCCGTCGACCACATGACCGCGCTGCCGCTTTTCGCCCAGTACTTCCGCGACAAGGGCCTCTCGGGCGACAGCGTCGTCTCGGTCTCACCCGATCCGGGCCGGGCCAAGATGGCGCGCAAGTTCGGGCAGATGCTCGAGTGCGACATGGCGGTGATGAACAAGACCCGGCCGGCGCACGACCAGGCCGCGATCAGCCAGGTGATCGGCGACGTGGACGGCAAGGTCGCCTTGATGGGCGACGACATGATCGTCACGGGCGGCACGCTGATCGCCGCCGCCGATGCGCTGAAGAAGGCGGGCGCTGTCAGCGTGCACGTCTTCGCCACGCACGGGCACTTCGCCAACAATGCGATGGAGAAGCTGGCCGGCGCCGACCTCGCCGAGATCGTCGTCACCGACACGGTGCCGATCGCTCCGCTCAACCAGCCCGACACCTTCACGGTGCTGCCGATCTCCGGACTGCTTGCCGAGACGATCCTCAGCGTCTTCACGGACGGCTCGGTCTCGGCCATCTTCGCGGGCGAGAACCAGCTCTTCTAGGCGAGTCTCGCGACTCCCAAAGTCCGGAAGTCCGGGCGTCGATTAGGTCGCGGCCAGTTTGTTATTCAGATTTCGAGGGGATGCTCCAGGCGTGGGCCGATTCCGAATGCCGAGCTTGATTGTCGTCGCCTACATCGTCGTCGGTCTGATCGTTGCCGATCGGCACCACTACTTCAGCAATGTGGACACGATCAAGCGGCTCGCGTCCGCCGTGCTCGCCGTTCTCTTGTGGTGGCTGATCTTGCTCGGCATCAATCTCCACATCAAGTAGCCGGCCTATCACGCGGCGGGCCCGCGGCCGCGATTCAGTCGCGTACTCAGGGAGCTTTCTGATCCCTCGAAGAGGCTTGTGACGGTGCCGGTCTAATACTCTTACGAGCGGCACTTCGCGAGCTCTCCGGAAAGGCGGCAGACTAGGGCCATGAAAATCCTCGTTGTAGACGACGAGCAGCCCCTGCGCGACGCGCTCGAGCGGGCGCTCAAGGTCGAGCGCTATGAGGTTGAGACGCTCGAAAACGGCGCTCTGGCGCTGGAGCGGATGAAGACCGCAAGCAACGAGATCGACGCCGTGGTGCTGGACGTGCTGATGCCCGGCATCGACGGGCTCGAGGTCTGCCGGCGCCTGCGCGCCTCCGGCGACAAGACGCCGGTGCTGATGCTGACCGCCCGGATCGAGGTCGAGGACCGGGTTGCCGGGCTCGACGCCGGCGCCGACGACTACGTCACCAAGCCCTTCGACCTCGAGGAGCTGCTGGCGCGCCTGCGTGCGCTGCTGCGCCGCGCCGGCAGTCCCAGCGATCAGGTGTTGCGCTTCGCCGATCTCGTTCTCGACCCGGTGGCTCACGAAGTGCGCCGCGGCGAGCGCCTGATCGAGGTCACCCGCACCGAGTTCCTGCTGCTCGAGCTGTTCCTGCTCAACCCGCGCCAGGTGCTCTCGCGCTCGATCATCTTCGAGCGGGTCTGGGGCTACGACTTTGGCCCCAGCTCCAACTCGCTCGAGGTCTACATCGGCTACCTGCGGCGCAAGACGGAATCCGCAGGCGAGCCGCGCCTGATCCACACCGTGCGCGGCGTCGGCTACATCCTCCGCGAATCATCCTAGGAGCCTTGACATGAGCTTTCGCCTGCGCCTGATCATCATGTCGGCGTTCGCAGTAGCCGCCGCGATCGCGCTCACCTCGGGGACGGTCTACTTCCTGGTCAACGCTCAGCTGATCAAGGAGGTCGACCGCTCGCTGCAGGATCGCGCCGCTCAGGCGACCGCCATTCCTCACATCAGCGGCGGCGGCCCGCCCAAGTGCTTCCTGAACGTCAACGAGGATCTCGTGAACAAGCTCGGCGGGTACTTCCAGAAGATCGACGAGGGCGGAAAGGCGATTCCGCAGCCCGCGGGAAGCACTCGCATTCCGGTCACCCCGCAGGAGAGGGCGGTGGCGACGGACAACAAGGCCGGACACATCACCCGCTTCGACTACGCGACCGTGAAGGGCCAACGGATCCGGGTCTTCACCTCCCCGATCGATCCCATCGACCCCAGCTGTGGCGCCCTGCAGGTCGCCCGCCCCTTGACCTCTATCGACCGGACGATGCGGCAGCTCGCGGTCGAGCTGTTCGTCCTCGGCCTGAGCGGAATCGGGCTGGCCGCCATTCTCGGCTGGGTGATCGCCGGGGCGGCCATGCGGCCGGTTCGCCACATGACCGAGACCAGCGAGCACGTCGCCCGCACCCGCGACCTCTCGCGCCGCATCGAGATGCGCGGCCACGACGAGCTCGCGCGCCTGGCCAGGTCGTTCAACACCATGCTCGAGGCGCTCGATTTCTCCCTACGCTCCCAGCGCCAGCTCGTCGCCGACGCCTCGCATGAGCTGAGAACTCCGCTGACGACCGCGAAGACGAACGTCGACGTGCTGCGCCGGACCGAGCTCCCGAAGGAGGAGCGCGATCTGATCCTGCGCGAGGTCAGCCAGCAGATCGACGAGCTAGCGGTGCTCGTGACCGACATCGTCGACCTCGCCCGCGGCGTCGAGCCCAACCTGGAGATCGAGGACGTGCGCCTCGATCTGCTCGTCGAGCAGACGGTCGCGCGTGCGCGGCGGCTCTCACCTCGGAGCACGTTCACGCTCGAGCTCGAGCCTTGCCTGGTGCGGGGCGTCCCGAGCAGGCTGGAGCGGGCGGTGGCGAACCTGCTCGACAACGCCTGCAAGTGGAGCCCGCCCGATGCGCCCATCGAGGTGAAGGTGAGCCACGGCGCGGTGAGCGTTCGCGATCACGGCCAGGGCATCGACGACGCCGATCTGCCGCTCGTCTTCGACCGCTTCTACCGTGCGTCGTCGGCCAGGGCGCTTCCCGGCACCGGCCTCGGGCTGGCGATCGTGCGCCAGGTGGCCGAGTCGAACGGCGGCCGCGTAACGGTCGAGCGCCCGAGCGACGGTGGGGCGCTGCTGCGCATCGAGCTCCCCGTCATCGACGAGGGCTGATCCTCCGACCCACCGGCTTTAGCAGGTTTTTATCTCTGCGTGTTTCCATCCTCTCCATGAGGAGCGCGGCACGCATCCGGCATCTATGTCGAAGCCGCCGCGGCTGTCGCCTTCTACTACTCGCGCTCGTCTGTTTGCTCGTCGTCCTGGGCGGGCTGGAACAGTCCGCCCTCTCGCGCAGCCGGGCTCTTCCCTACCAGGATGCGTCGCGTCCGGCGGCGACCCGCGCCGACGATCTGCTCGCGCGGATGACTCTCACCGAGAAGGTCGGTCAACTCGCCCAGGTATCGGTCTCGAAGCTGACGACCAATCAGGATCTGAACAGAGTCTTCGCCCAGGAGGGAGTCGGGTCGATCCTGAGCGGCGGCGGCGAGCTGCCGGGCGCCAGGAACGATCCTCGCGATTGGGCAACCGGCATCAACGGAATTCAGAAGGCGGCGCTCGACCGCTCGCGGCTGGGCATTCCGATTCTCTACGGCGCGGACGCCCTGCACGGGCTCTCGCCGGTGCTCGGCGCCGTGATCTTCCCGCATCAGCTCGGGCTGGCGGCGACCCGCGACGCGAAGCTTGTCCGCCAGGTCTCGGCGGTAACCTCGCGCGGCGCGAAGGCGCTGGGAATTCGCTGGGTCTTCGGGCCGGTCGCCGATGTATCCCGCGACCTGCGCTGGGGTCGCTACTACGAGACCTTCGGCGAAGATCCGAAGCTGGCCTCGGCGCTCGTCGCGGCGAGCGTGCGCGGGCTTCAGGGCGGTGGCTCGGGCGACCTCGTCGTCGCCGCAACCGCCAAGCACTTCATCGGCTATTCGCAACCCCAGGGCGGCCACGACCGGTTCCCGGTGACGCTCTCCTCCGCGACCCTGACGAATTGGTTCGTTCCCTCCTTCCAGGCGGCCGTGAATGCGGGCGCGGCCAGCGTCATGACCCAGCACGGCGCGGTCAACGGCACTCCTGTCACCGCGTCGCGGGCGCTCACCACCGACTTGCTGCGCGGCACGATGCACTTCGGTGGCGTGGTCGTCTCCGACTGGAGCGACGTGGGCGACCTGTACTGCCCGCCCGGAACGTCGACCACCCCGAAGCTCAACTGCATCGCCTCGAGTCCCGAAGACGCCGTTCGGCGCGCGGTCAACGCCGGCATCGACGTCACGATGATTCCCTACGACTCGGCCCAGTTCACGAGCGCGCTGAAAGACCTCGTTCAGAGCGGCGCGGTCTCGCAGAGTCGCCTCGACGAGGCGGTCAGGCGCGTGCTCATCCTGAAATTCCGTCTCGGCCTGTTCGAGCACCCGTATGTGGATGCCACGAAGGCTCAGGCCGGCGCCGCGGCCGCGAGCGATTGCAAGCTGGCGCGCAAGGCCGTGGACGAGTCGCTGACGCTGCTCAAGAACCGCCGTCACGTGCTTCCGCTGAAAAAGAGCGGCGGTCCCATCCTGGTGGTCGGGCCGGCGGCGGCGAGCGTCTCCTGGCAGATGGGCGGCTGGACGATCGGCTGGCAGGGGATCCCGGCCGGAGCCACCCCGCCGGCGGTCACCATCCTTCAGGGCATCCGGGAGGCTGCCGGCGCTCGCAACGTGCTGACCGCGAACTGGCGCAACCAGGCGGACGTGCGTGCGAAGGCGAAGAAGGCGAAGGCCGTGGTAGTCGCGGTCGGCGAGAAGGCCTACGCGGAGTGGTACGGCGACAATCCGAGTGGAGCGCTGGCGCCCGATCAGGTGCGTTTGGTAGAGGCGGCCGAGGCGAGCGGCAAGCCGGTGGTGCTGGTGGTCGTGGCCGGACGGCCACTGATGATCAGTGGACTGGTCGCGAAGGCAAATGCACTTTTGATGGCCTACCTTCCGGGCACCGAGGCCGGTCATGGCGTAGCGGACGTTCTCTTCGGTCGAGTCTCGCCGAGCGGCAAGCTACCGGTGAGCTGGCCGGCGTCGATCAAGGACGTGCCGATGGTGAAGGGGATTCGCCTCGGCGACGGCAAGCGCGCAAAGCCGCTCTTCGCCTATGGAGCCGGGCTCAGTTACTGAGCAACGAGTGACCTCCGGAAGAGGCCATTTCTCCTTATCGGGCGCGCGATGCGCTCAGGTCGCTACACTTCGGCGCCGTGGCTGCTGAGAGAGTAAAGCTCCAAGTTCAAGAACGATCCGAGCGCGGAAGCGCTGCCAATCGGCGCCTGCGCCGGCAGGGGCTCGTTCCCGGCGTCCTTTACGGAGGCGCCTTCGAGGCCCGCGCATTCACCGTGCCCGAAGCGGATCTGCGCCACGCCCTGACGGGCGAGCATGGCGGCCACGCGATTCTCGACGTTCTCGTCGGCGACGAGAAGAAGCCGCACTCGGCGATTCTCAAGGACTACCAGCGCGATGCCGTCCGCGGCAATCTGCTGCACGTCGACCTGCACGTGATTCGCCTCGACCAAGCGATTCAATCCAACGTCACCCTGACGCTCGTGGGCGAGTCGCCGGGCGCGAAGGCGGGCGGAGTCGTCACGCCTTCGGCGCGCGAGCTCCTTGTCGAGGCGCTCCCGACTCAGATTCCCGACGAGATCGAGGTGGACGTCAGCTCGCTCGACATCGGCGACCTGCTGCACCTTTCCGACCTGACGCCGCCCGAGGGCGTCGTCTTCCTCGACGAGCCCGACACCCTGCTCGTCAGCGTCACGCTCCCCTCGCTCGTGGTCGAAGAGGTCGAGGAGGAAGTCGAGGGCGAGGAAGGCGAAGTCGAGGGCGAAGCGGGCGAAGGCCCGGCGGGCGAGGCCGAGGCTCCCTCCGAGTAGATGGGCTGGTTTCGTCGAGACAAGCCCGTCTCGACGCTGGATCTACTCGTCGCCGGCCTGGGCAACCCTGGGCGCGAGTACGCGCGCAATCGCCACAACGTCGGCTTCATGGTCGTCGAGGAGCTGGCGCGGCGCCAGGATGCTCGCTTCCGGGCCAAGTTCCACGGGCGACTCGCCGAGCTGAGGCTGGCTGGAAGCCGGATCGCGCTGCTTGCTCCCGAGACCTTCATGAACGAGTCTGGGCGCTCACTGGCCGCCGCGGCCCGCTACTTCAAGCTGCAGCCCGAGCAGCTGCTCGTCGTTCACGACGACGTCGATCTGGAGCCTGGCCGTTTGCAGCTGCGTCTGGGCGGCGGCCTTGCCGGGCACAACGGCCTGCGCTCGATCGCCGCGGTGCTGACGACGAAGGACTTTCTGCGCCTGCGCGTGGGGGTCGGCCGGCCCGGTCGCGGCGACCGTAGGTCGGTGGCCGATTTCGTGCTCTCGAACTTCGACTCCGGCAGCGACGTCGAGGCGATCGTGGGCCGCGCCGCCGACGCCGTCGAGCTGCTCGTGGGCGAAGGTCTGGAAGCCGCACAGGCCCGCTTCAACGAACGCGAGTCCTAGCTCGAGCCCGGGATCGGGAGTAAAAACGCGCGGGCTACACTTGTGCCGCGGGACGGAAGTCCCGCTTGAGCCATGGACCGCCCAGTTCTTCACGCCTTCGTACGCGAGCTCGTAAAACTCGAGTCCCTCTCGAGCCTGGTCGATGCACTTCCGGCCCGCGCACGCGTATCCGAGCCGGCGCTGCCGCTTGTGGTCAGCGCCTTGCACGAGCGGCTCGGGCGGGCGCTGACCGTGCTCGTCGCCGACGATGAGGATGCGCGCGATCTCGCGGAGGCCGCCGGCTGGTTCATGGGCGAAGAGACCGTCGCCTTCCTGCCCAGTCGCGGTGTGCGCTGGGACTCGGGGCTGGTGCCGGCCGCCCACCTGATCGGCGAGCGGGCCCGGGCGCTGGAGGTGCTGGCGGCGGGAGGGCTCGTCTTCGTCTCCGCGACGGCCTACGCCGAGGGCATGCCGCCGCTCGAGCTTCGGCCCGAGGCGATCCGGCTTCGTCTCGGCGACCCGGGAAGCCTGGAGGAGATTTCACGAGAGCTCGCCGCTGCGGGCTACGAGCGCGTCGAGCGGGCGGAGGAGCGAGGTCAGTTCGCCGTTCGCGGCGGCCTCGTGGACGTCTTTCCGGCGAGCGGTCACGATCCCCTGCGGATCGAGCTCTTCGGCGACGAGATCGAGCAGATGCGCGCCTTCTCGCCCTTCACGCAGCGGACGCTGCACGAGATCGCCGAGGTGCTCGTGCAGCCCGCCGCCGAGTGGCGCATCGACCTCGGCGCGCCAATGGAGGAAGAGGAAGGAGAGCTGCCCGCGCTTCCCGCGCCGCTGGTCTCGCCGCTTGCCAAGGCGCCCGATTTCGTCTGGCAGCGCGAGGAGGTCGAGCGGGTCTGGCGCGAGGAGCTGGAGATCGCCCCCCTGCCGCTCAAGGGTGTGAGCGAGCTCGATCCGTTTCCGCACGGGCAGCCCTTCTCGTTCGAGGCGCAACGGCCCGCGATCGCTGCGCGCGGCCTGAGCGAGGCCGAGCGAGACCTGAGCTCGTTCGTGCGCTCCGGCCAGCGTGTCGTCGTCGCATTCGCGCACAAGGGAGAGGCGCTGCGAACGGAGAGTCGGATGCGCTCGCTCGCGGCGCCGCTGATCGAGCCCGGCGAGGAGCTGGCGCGAGAGGGAGACGTGCGCTTTGCCGTATCGCCCGCCCGGCGCGGGCTGGTCTGGCGCGAGCTCGGTCTCGTCCTCCTGCCGGCGAGCCAGGTCTTCCGCAAGCGGCCGTCCAGGGCGGCGCCGCGGATCGGGCGCGCTCTGCAGTCCTTCTCCGACCTGCGTCCGGGCGATTACGTGGTGCACGAAGACCAGGGCGTCGGCAGGCTGCTCGCCTTCGAGACGAAGAAGGTCGCCGGCGTCACGCGCGACTACCTGCTGCTCGCCTTCAAGGGCGACGACCGCCTCTACGTCCCGCACGAGCAGATCGCCAAGGTCTCGCGCTACATCGGCGCCGACGGCAAGGCGCCCGCTCTCTCCAAGCTCGGCGGCAAGGCCTGGCAGCTGCTCAAGTCGCGAGCGCGCGTCAACGTACACGAGCTGGCCGGCGAGCTGATCTCGCTCTACGCCCAGCGCCAGCAGGTGGAGGGAGTCGCCTACGACCTCGATCAGCCCTGGCTGGAGAAGCTGGAAGCCAGCTTCCCCTTCCGCGAGACGGAGGATCAGGAGCGGGCGATCGAGGCCGTCAAGGAGGACCTGGAGGCGCCGCGCCCGATGGACCGGCTGGTCTGCGGCGACGTGGGCTTCGGCAAGACCGAGATCGCCGTTCGCGCCGCGTTTGCCGTCACCCTGAACGGGCGGCAGGCGCTGGTGCTGGCGCCGACCACCGTGCTCGCCGAGCAGCACTGGAACACGTTCCGCGAGCGCTACCGCGATTTTCCGCTGCGCGTGGAGATGGTCTCGCGCTTCCGCAAGCCCGCCGAGACGAAGCGCATCCTGGCCGACTTCCGCGAGGGCAAGGTCGACATCTTGATCGGCACCCACCGCGTTCTCTCGCGCGACGTGGTCGCCAAGGATCTCGGACTCGTCGTGCTCGACGAGGAGCAGCGCTTCGGGGTCGCGCAAAAGGAGCTCCTGCGCTCGCTCAGGCTGGAGGTGGACGTGCTCACGCTCAGCGCCACCCCGATTCCGCGCACCCTGCACATGTCGCTGGCCGGCCTGCGCGACATCTCCACGATCGAGACGCCGCCGGAGGGACGCCAGCCGATCCGCACCTATGTTGGCGCCTACGACGAAGAGTTGATCAGGAGCGCGCTGGAGCGCGAGCACGCACGCGGCGGTCAGTCCTTCTACCTGCACAACCGCGTCGATACGATCGAGGAGACGGCGGAGCATCTGCGCCAGCTCTGCCCCGATCTCAGCATGCTGGTGGCGCACGGAAAGATGCGCGAGCGCCAGCTCGAAGAGCGGGTGCTCGCCTTCCTGCACGGCGAGGCCGACGTGCTCGTCTCCACGACGATCATCGAGTCGGGGCTCGACATCCCGCAGGCCAACACGCTGATAATCGAGCGCGCCGACGCCCTCGGGCTGGCCCAGCTCTACCAGATCCGCGGCCGTGTCGGCCGCTCCGATCGCGTCGCCCACGCCTACCTGCTCTATCCAAGCGCCGAGGAGCTCTCGCACGAGGCCCGCCTTCGTCTCGCCACGCTGGCCGACCACACCGAGCTGGGAGCCGGGCTGGCCATCGCGATGCGCGATCTGGAGCTGCGCGGAGCCGGCGAGCTGCTCGGCGACGAGCAGTCCGGCCACGTTGCCGCGGTCGGCTTCGAGCTCTACGTGGAGATGCTCGAGGAGGCTGTGGCCGAGCTCTCCGGCAGGCGTCACGCCACGCCGCGCCCGCTTCGCGTCGACGCCCGCATCGACGCCTACATCCCCGCCGGCTACGTCTCGTCCGAGGCGCTCAAGATCGATCTGCACCGGCGCCTGGCGCTGGTCGAGGACGAAGACGAGCTGCGCGAGCTGGAGGCCTCCTGCGAGGATCGCTTCGGACCGCTGCCCGAGCCTGTCGCCAACCTCTTCGCCATCCAGCAGGCAAAGCTCGATCTGGCCCAGATCGGGGCCGATTACCTCGTCTACCGCGACGGCCGCGTGAGCGTCGGCCCGCTCGTGCTGGGCTCCGGCGAGCTGCGCGAGCTGAGAAACCGCGTTGCGACGGCCGTCTACTCTTCCGCCAAGAGAGAGCTGACTCTGCGCGCCTCCTCTTTCGCCGCGGCCAGAGAGTTGCTCGTTGCTATACTCGCGGCGCGCCGAGCGTGATGTCTTGCAGGCGCTTATCTATCTGTATGAGAACTCGGCGACTCATCCTTTTCCTCGTTCTCGCGCTTGTCGCGGGGACACTGCTCGCCGCCTGCGGTAGCGCGAAGAAAAACGACGTGCCCGCCGGCGCGGTGGCGATCGTCGGCAACCAGCCCATCACCACCGCCCAGTTCGACGCTCTGATGGCTCAGGCCAAGCAGCAGTACACGCAGAACAAGAAGACGTTCCCGGCGGTCGGCAGCAAGGACTATCAGACGCTCAAGGATCAGGCGGTTGCCTATCTCGTCAGGAAGAGCGCGATCATCCAGCAGGCCACGAAGATGGGCGTCAAGGTCAGCGACGCGGAGGTCGCGAACAGTCTCAAGCAGACGGTCGCGCAGCAGTACGGAGGCAGCCAGAAGAAGTTCGACGCCGCGCTCGCCAAGGATCATGTGACCCAGGCGCAGGCCACGCAGCTGGTTCGCGAAAACCTCATCGACCAGGCTGCGTACGCCGCTCTGGTCAAGAACGTCGTCGTCTCGCAGAGCGAGATCAAGGACTACTACAACGCGCACAAGAGCTCTTACCAGGTCGGTTTGAGTCGCGAGGTCTCGCACATCCTGGTCAAGACGAAGGCCCAGGCCGACAGCATCTACCAGCAGCTGAAGGCGGGCGGTAACTTCGCCAAGCTGGCCAAGAAGTACTCGACCGACACGACGACCAAGAGCAAGGGCGGAGCGCTCGGCGCGATGGAGCAGAAGAAGCTGGTGAAGCCGTTCGCCGACGTGCTCTTCAGCAATCTCAAGACCAATACCTTCTCGAAGCCCGTCAAGTCGTCCTTCGGCTGGCACATCATTCTTCCGACCGGGCCGATCGTGAAGGCGCACCTCCAGCCGCTCAAGGACGTCTCGGCCACGATCCGCCAGACCTTGCTCACCAGCAAGCAAAGCGCAGCAGTCTCGGACTGGGTCAAGAAGGCAGAGAAGTACGCCGCGGATAACACGAATTACGCCGCGAGCTACAAGCCGACGACGACGACCAGCTCCTCCACGGTCAGCACGACGACGACGCCGTAGAAGCCTCGGCGGCCGCGGAGGCGACCCTGAGCGATCTCGCAACAGCGCTCCTCGACCTGCAGGACTTGACCGAGCGGCTGCGTCGCGAGTGCCCGTGGGATCGTGAGCAAACAGCTGCCACGATCGTTCCCCACACGCTCGAGGAGGCTTACGAGGTGGCCGATGCCGTCCTCTCCGGCGACGCCGATAAGCAGCTCGACGAGCTCGGCGACCTGCTCTTCCAGGTCTACTTCCTCTCGCTGCTGCTCGAGGAAGAGGGCCGGGGCAGCCTCGAGCAGGTCGCGCGGCGCTGCCACGAGAAGTTGGTGCGCCGCCACCCCCACATCTTCGGCGAGGTCGAGGCCGAAACGGCCGGGCGCGTGCTCGAGAACTGGGACAAGATCAAGGCCGGAGAGAAGGGGCGCGAGGGGATATTCCACGAGGTCGGCGGCGAGCTGCCCGCGCTTCTGCGCGCCCGCAAGGTGCAGGAACGGGCCGCCGCGGTCGGCTTCGACTACGGCAAGCTCTCCGAGGCTCTGGCCGATCTGGCCTCGGAGCTGGACGAGGTCGTAGAGGCGACCGAGGCGGCGGGACAGCCCGCGCCCGGCTCCGAGCCCGACAACCGCGTCGCCGAGGAGATCGGTGACGTACTCTTTGCCTGTGTGAACGTCAGCCGGCTCGCGCGCGTTGACGCCGAGCTGGCCCTCAGGCAGGCGGCCGGTCGCTTTCGCGACCGCGTCGAGCTTGCCGCCTCGCTCGCCGAGGCCGACGGGAAACAGTTTTCCGAGCTGGCGCTCGCAGAACAAGACTCTTACTTCGATCGAGCAAAGGAGAAAATGAGATGAGCAGCAAGATCGCTTCAGTGCACGGCCGCCAGGTTCTCGACTCGCGCGGGAACCCGACGGTCGAGGTCGACGTCGTGCTCGAGTCGGGGCACAAGGGCCGGGCTATCGTCCCCTCCGGTGCGTCTACCGGCGTGCACGAGGCGGTCGAGCTTCGCGACGGCGACAAGAGCGTCTATCTGGGCAAGTCCGTCAACAAGGCGGTCGCCAACGTCAACACAGAAATCGCCGCAGCCCTCAAGGGCGCCGATCCGGAGGATCAGCGCGCGCTCGACGAGAAGCTGATCGCGCTCGACGGAACTCCGAACAAGGGTCGCCTGGGCGCCAACGCGGTGCTCGGCGCTTCGCTCGCCGTTGCTAAGGCCGCCGCCGATGAGGCCGATGTCTCGCTCTTCCGCTGGCTCGGTGGAGCCGGCGCGAACACGCTGCCCGTGCCGATGCTGAACGTGATCAACGGCGGCGCACACGCCCAGAACTCGATCGACCTGCAGGAGTTCATGCTCGTGCCCGTGGGTGCGCCTACCTTCGCCGAGGCGCTTCGCCTCGCGGCCGAGGTCTACCACACGCTAAAGGGCGTCATCTCCGCGCGCGGACTGGCCACCGGCGTCGGCGACGAGGGCGGCTTCGCGCCCAACCTGCCCTCGACCGAGGCGGCAATCGAGGCCATCTTCGAAGCGATCGAGAAGGCCGGCCATGCCGGCAACGTCGCGGTCGCTCTCGATCCGGCGGCGAGCGAGATCTTCAAGGATGGTCGCTACGTGCTCGAGGGTGAAGGCAAGAATCTGAGCCCGAGCGAGATGTCCGACTACTACGCCTCGCTCTGCGAGCGGTTCCCGATCGTCTCGATCGAGGACGGCCACGCCGAGGACGACTGGGAGGGCTGGAGCGACATCACCCAGAAGCTCGGCGACAAGATCCAGCTGGTCGGCGACGATCTCTTCGTCACCAACGTCGAGCGCCTGAAGCTCGGTCTGGAGCGCAAGGTCGCCAACTCGATCCTGATCAAGCTGAACCAGATCGGAACGCTTACCGAGACGCTCGACTGCATCTCACTGGCGAAGAAGAACGGCTACACGGCCGTGATCTCGCACCGCTCGGGCGAGACCGAGGACGCCACGATCGCCGACCTCGCCGTGGCGACCGGTGTGGGCCAGCTCAAGACCGGCGCGCCCTGCCGCACCGATCGCGTCGCCAAGTACAACCAGCTGCTCCGGATCGAGGAGGAGTTGGGCGACAAGGCTGTCTATCCGGGTTGGGCTTCCTTCCCGCGCGCCAAGCACTAGTCCCGATCAATAGCGCCGCCGGGCCCGACATGCGCGGGCCCGGCTCACGCCCGCTCTCGGACGATCAGCGAGAAAGGGGGCCCACGGGGGGAAGATGCTTCCCCCCGTGCCCGAACCAGCTGCTCCGGATCGAGGAGGAGCTGGGCGACAAGGCCGTCTACCCGGGTTGGGCTTCCTTCTCGCGCGCCAAGCATTAGCTCGAAACAGACTCGTCATCTCGAGCGAGGGGCCGGACCGATCGGCCCCTCGCTTTCGTTTACGGGCTCGCGAGATCGCTCGAATGGAAGGACAGTCGTCCACGGCTTAGAACTTTTCCAAGCCGTGTCCACCAGGGGGAAGCGAACGAAGTCCAGACGAACCGCGCGCGTCCACCGTCGGCGGCGGCGGCGGTTGAGCGCGCGCCGGCTCGTCGTTCTGGCGCTCGTCGTGCTGATCGCGCTTCTCTATGCCGGCCCGCTCCGCTCCTACTACGACAAGCGCGAGCTCGTTCGCAGCGAGCACTCGCGGGTAGCCGCTCTGCGCTCTCAACACGACGAGCTGAAGCGACAGTTGAGGCGCGTCGCGACAACCGAGGCAGTCGAGCGTAGAGCACGGCACCTCTTCTATGTCAAGCCCGGAGAGCGGCTTTACATCGTCACCGGGATCAATGATTGGCGGCGCACTCATCCCGGCGCCGGGCGCTGATCGCGCCTGGGGTGCGCAGGATAAAACCAACCTGCGCAATCGAACGGCGCTGAGAAGGACCGGAATCGGCTAGGGCACGAGCGTGAGTAACATGGCCGGATGGACGACAGGTCGATAGTCGCCGCTCAGATTGGCAGAGAGCCGCGGGCCTTTTCGGGCGTCGCCGTGCGCTGCCCGTTCGGCTTTCCGGCGGTGAGCGAACAAAGGCCGTACGACGACGAGGGAAAACCGTTTCCCACCGGCTTCTATCTGACCTGTCCCGAGCTTGCTGTGGCGGTAGCTCGGCTGGAGGCGGCGGGCGGAGTTGAGCGCTGGAGCGAACGGGTGAGTAGGAGCCGGCGCCTGCGCTGGAGTCTCTGGCGCGCCGGCCGCAAGCAGCGCCACTTGCGTGCGGAGTCGGCGCGATCGAACGGCCGGATGCTTGATGGCGGTGCCTCGCTCAAGCTGGGAATCGGCGGCTCGAAGAACGCTCGCAGGCTCAAGTGCCTGCACGCCCACGTGGCGTTCGCGCTCGCCAATCCCGGCTACACGCTGGGTGAGAGCATCGTTCGCGAGCTCGAGCCACTCTGGCCTGAGAACTGTCATTCGCACAGATCGTGTGGGACTCACGCTTCCTCGGCTAGCGACCGCTGAGTATCATCGCCCGCGTGTCCGCGACCATCGAGGTATCACGCCAGCAATGGCAGGAGGGCTACCAGCGCTTTCAGGCGCTGGCCGGGAGCAGCTCGATCGGCGGCGATCGCCTTTACCGGGAGCTGGAGACGATCTCCGACGAGCTCAGGCGGCGAATCGGACAGATCTTTACTCTCGCCGAGGCGGTTGAGCTCTACGGCAGCGCGGAACGCTGGGGAGCCGATGTAATGGCGGAGCGCTCGGCGGTGCGTGGTTGGTCGCGCGATTTGGCTATCGTGCTCGACGCCGCTTTCTACCTGTACACGCGTGCGGCGGTCGATTACCTACCGTGAACCAGCCTCTGCAGCCTCACCGCTCCGATCGCCGCCGCCGCGAGCGGCCGCGCACCGGCCGGCGGGCTCTTCTGATCGTCGCGACGATCGCGATCTTCGGTTTCGGAACGGCGCTCGGCTTGGCGCTCGGTCAGGGCTCGGGCGCGACGGGCACGCAGACGTGCGAGCGCACGCTTCGCCTAGTGACGGTCACCGTCACTAATCCCTGACAATCCGGGGAGGAAGATGTTGAGCTTTCGACTCGGTCTCGTTAACCACGAGCGAGCTGTTTCTCGTTAGGCTCGAACCGGGGATGGGAGGCGGGGATACCCGCCTCTCCAGCGGCCACCACCATCACCCCAACCAGCGCGTTTCTCACACCACACTCTCTGCCAGGTTCGAGCCGGCGAGCCCCGTTTGCATTCGGCGAAAGCGGCCAAAAGTACCGGAGCCGCTTCAAAACGTGCTAATCGGAGATGTAAAGCAGATGCCTAGTACCAGGCGATCCCAGCAGAGTCGTTCAGGCGAGCAACCCGACTGGCTGACGCTCGGGCAAGCGTCGAGATACCTGGGCGTTGCGCAGAGCACGCTCAGAAAATGGTGCGATGCGGGGCGCGTCCCCGCCTTTACGACGCCCGGAGGCCACCGGCGCTTCCGCAGGAGCGATCTCGACGAGTTCGTGGAACAGTCACAGCTCGGCTCGCGAAACCGCCACGGGCCCGTCGTCTTGGTGATCGACGATGAGCCGGGAATCGCCGCTTATGTTCGCGCCAGCCTGGAGCCCGCTGGCTATGAGGTCGAACAATCCGAGAACGCGACGGAAGGCATGCGTCTGATCGAGACCCGGCCGCCCGACCTGGTCATGGTCGACGTGACGATGCCCGGAGCAAACGACTGGGAGAGGCTCCGTCGCCTGCGCGAGCGGAGCGGCAGCGCCGCGCCGCCGGTGATCCTGTTCAGCGCCGTCAGTGAGAGCGACGACGAGCTGACGCGCTCACTCGGCGCGGAGGCTTACTTCGGCAGCCCGCTCGACCCGCGGCGCCTGGTCGAGAGCGCTCGCGACGTGTTACCGGTCTAGCCGCCGGATCTCGATCGCGTGCTCGAGCGACAGACCTCAGGGCAGGACGCTAGACCTCTTCGCTGGCCTCGATCAGTCCCGCGGCGATCACGCCGAATGAGGCTAGAAGCGCGATCCAGATGCCGATTCCACGGCCATCTGCGGGAAGGAACCGATCGGGAATCCAGATCAGGCGCACCATTACGAGAATCGTGGAGAGAACCCCGATCCCGATCACGATCAGGCTCTCGGGGAGACTGGCCGGCAGCGCGACTCCGAAGATGCGCAAAGCGACGAGCATGAGCACGGCCAAGCCGAGGAAGAAAACGATCTGGCCGATCAGGCCCGTGTGCCAACCGATCACGCTCAAGACGAGCCGGTAGCCGCCCGAGCCGCTATACCAGCTCATGAAGGTCGACAGGCTGAGCACCAGGCCCGAAAGCCAGGTGAGCGTCTCGGGGCTGAAGAGGAAGCCCTCCGAGTGACGCAGCGAGGGACGAGCCAGCGGCTGCCGCGGCTCGACAGGATGAGCGCGGGGTGGAGTTGGTGTCTGCATGGCTGGAAGTATGGCACGACGAGGGCGCTTGTCGGTCTCGAGCCGCCGGCACGGCGAGCCGGCGTCCGTTAGATGCCGAATAGGGTCTTGGTCTGTTGCCAGATCACGAGCGCTATGGCGGCAACCGCCGTCAGCATGACCAGCATCGTCACGTAGAAGCGCATGTGCGCTCGGTTGCGCGCTCGTGCCCGCTCTTCGCGCTTCTGCCTGGAAGCTCGCTCACGCTCGTAGGCACGGCTGATTGCCGTCGGGTCGATTGGCGGCTTTTCGTCCTCGAGATGCGTCTTTCGCGCTGGATAACCCACCGGCGCTTCAGTTTAGGGCTAAACAGCCCCTCTATGCAGGTCTGATCCGATCGGCGCGTTGTCGGCCCAGTGCGCCTGGCGGGGCGACGAGCGGCGATCGGCTTGGCGCTGGGGGGGCTATCGGCGAGATACTACTGGCGTGAGCGATCCCTCCCTTCCGGCTCCCGAGCCCACGGCTCAACCCTCCCTCGCCTCGAGCGGCGCCGCGGCGGTTACGAACGGCGGCGGGGAGCACAAGCCGGCTAAAGCAGCCGCTCAACTGCTCGCCGATGCTCTCGTGGCGGGGCTCGACCCCGACGGGCTGCCGCGGCGCCTGGGCACGCTCGTCGCGGCGGCAACGAGCGCGCAGCAGGTGCTGCTCTGGCTGGGCGATCATGGGGAGCCCGCGCAGCTCGGGACGTCCGCGGTCCTCTCCTCCTCCGACCTAGATGCGGCTCGAGAGCGAGCTACGCGCGTGCGCGAGCAAGGCAGGCCGCTGCGCGAGCAGCTGTCCGGAGGGCTGGCGGTTGCGTTTCCTCTCGGGCTCGAACCGCTTGGCGTGATGGAGGCCAGATTCAGCGAAGAGGCGCACACGAGCGAAGCGGAGCTCCAGATCGTGCAGACGCTGGCCGCGCGGGTCGCCGGAGTGCTCGGAGAGGCGGCGCTGCATCGCGATCTGGCTGAGGAACTGGAGCGAACCCAAGCCCTTCTCTCCTTCAGCGGGGAGGCCATGTCGCAGCTCGCGGTGGAGCCGGCGCTCAACGCCGCGCTGGAGCGAATCGCCGACCTGCTCGGCATCAAGCGCGTCGCCGTCTACCTGAACGGAGAGGACGGCCTGCACACCGCCGCCGCACGCGGGCTTCAGGGCGCGCACGAGCGGATCGCCCGCCGCCTGCTCGAGCTGGCGCTTGCCTCCGGCCGACTCTCGAGCGGGGTGATCGTCGAGAATGCTCCTGCCGACAAGAGACTGAAGTCGCTGCGCGAAGCCCTTGCCGAGTCGGGAGTAGAGGCGGCCTTCGCCCTGCCGCTGGAGGCGGCAAACGAAGTAATCGGCTTGCTCGCTCTCTACCCGTCGAAAGATGGAATTCCCGACGAGAGCGAGCGAGCGCTGTTGGAGGCGCTTCGCAATCAACTCGCCGCGGCCGTGCACCGCGCCAGCCTGCACGAACAGGCGACCCTGCTCGGTAGCGAGCTCGAGCATTCGCTGCGAGCCGAGCGCCAGGCGGCGGCGCAGTTACGGGCGCTGTACGAGATCTCACGTGCCTTTGCCCAGAGCCTGTCGCTGCAGGCCACGCTGGAAGCGGCAGCCAAGACGATCGCCGAGCTGGTGGGCGTCGACGTCGCCGTTCTCTACATGCCCGACGAGCGGCAGGAGAACATGGAGGCTCGGGCTCTTCACGTCGCCCGTGGAGATCTGGAGGAGCCGATGCAGGCGATCCTCGGCCGATCGCTTCCGCTGAGCGGCGACATCGCCCGTGTGATCAGGGAAGGGCTCGTGGTGCGCCTCGCGCACGACGCGGCCGAGGCGGACGATTCGTTGCGCCTGCTCGGGCCGTTCCTGGAGGGCGGCTCAACGGCGATCGTGCTTCCTGTCGCCACGCCGAAGGAGGTGCTGGCGGCGGTTACCCTCATCTCGCTCAGCCCCGAGCAGCCGATTCGCGACGAGACGATCGAGGTAGCGCTGGCGATCGTGGGGCAGGCCGCACTGGCGATCGACAACGCACGCCTGTACGAGCAGCAGAAGGCCTTCGCGGATGCCATGCAGCGCTCGCTTCTGCCCGACTACGAGCCCGAGATCGAGGGCCTGGACGTCGGTGCCGTCTACGCCCCCTCGGCGCGGGTCGAGATCGGCGGCGACGTCTACGACTTCATGGTGCTCGAGGACGGCGCGCTGGCGGTTGCGCTCGGCGACGTGACCGGGCACGGAGTCGATGCCGCGGCCGACATGGCGATGGTCAAGTTCACCTTCCGTTCGCTGGTTCGGCGCTACCCCGAGCCGGGCGCTTTCCTCGCCGCAGTGAACGAGGTTGTGCTGGAAGAGGTCGAACTGGGCAAGTTCGTGACCATGATCTACATGAAGGTCGATCCGGCGCGCACCGAGCTGGTCTGCGCCAGCGCCGGTCATCCCCGCCCGCGCCTGCTGCGCGCCGATGGGACAGTCGAATCTCTGCCCGTTGGCGGGCTCGCGCTTGGCATCGTCGGCGGCCAGAGCTACGACGAGATTCGAATTCCCTATGCGCCGGGCGACGCGGTCGTCCTCTACACCGACGGGGTGATCGAGGCTCGCCGCGAGCGCGAGCTGTACGGCACGCCGAGGCTCGACGACTTCCTGCATCGCCACGCGCACCTGGGTGCCCGCGAGCTCGCCGACGCCGTGCTGGCCGACTGCCGAGAGTTCGCCGGCGGTCCGCTCTTCGACGACTGTGCCGTGGTCGTCGTTCGGGCGCGCTGATGGTCGAGCAGGTCTTGACCGGAAGCGAGCCCGGCGCTCTGCGGCGGCGCACGCTGCTGCTCTTCGTCTTTCTCGCCGGCAGCGGCTCGATGGCGACCGAGATCTGCGCTTCGCGCCTGCTCGCGCCCTATTTCGGCGACTCGACGATGGTCTGGGCGAACATCATCGGTCTCATTCTCGCCGCGCTCTCGCTCGGCTACTGGCTGGGCGGCAGGCTGGCGGATCGCCACCCGAGCCCCGCTCTGCTGGGTGCGATCGTGCTCGCCTCGGCGCTCTTCGTGGCGATCGTGCCCTTCGTCGCGCACCCGCTGCTGGAGCGGGGGGCAAATGGAATCGGGCAGCTCGCCGTCGGAGCCGTCGTCGGTTCCTTCTTCGCGGCGCTCGTCCTCTTCGCTCCCCCGGTCGTGGCGCTCGGCATGGTCGCGCCGTTTGCGATCAGACTCTCGCTGGAGCGCGACGGTGCGGGCAGCGCCGGCGACACGGCGGGAACGGTGTTCGCTCTTTCCACCGCGGGCAGCCTGCTCGGCACCTTCGTACCGGCGCTTCTCTCGATTCCGCTGATCGGAACTCAGCGGACGCTGCTTGGCACCGCGGCGCTGCTTGCGGCCACCAGCACGCTCGCGCTCGGGCGCCGGGGGCTGGTACCGGTCGCCTGCGTCGGGGCGCTGCTGGCGCTGCCTCCGGGGGTGATCAGGCCGGGCGCGGACGTCATCTACGAAGGCGAGTCGGCCTATCAGTTCATCCAGGTCGTCCAGAACGGGAACGAGCGAGTGCTGGAGCTGAACGAAGGCGTGGTCGCCCATTCCGTCTACAACCCGGCGAGCGTGCTCACGGGCGGCTACTGGGACCTCTTCCTCGTTCCGCCGCTACTCCTCGATCGACCCGTCAGGCGCGTGGCCATTCTCGGCAACGCCGGCGGCACCGTCGCCCGCGCCTACCGTCGCTTCTATCCGCAGGCGCGTATCGACGGCGTCGAGATCGACGCCAAGGTGAGCTCGATCGGGGAGCGCTACTTCGGGCTCCGGCCGGGGCCTCTTCTGCACATCTACAACGAAGACGCGCGGCCCTTCCTGCTCACGCACGATGCCCGCTACGACGTCATCTGCGTCGACGCCTACCGGCAGCCCTACGTGCCCTTCTACCTGGCGACGCGCGAGTTCTACCAGCTCGTCAAGTCGCGCCTCGCGCCGGGTGGGGTTGTCGCCTTGAATGTCGCCTCGCTGCCGCGCGACCACGCCCTGGTCGGGCAGACGGCGGGCACGCTGGCCACCGTCTTCGATCACGTCTACCGCTGGCAGGCGCTTCGTTTCAACGCTCTCGTGCTGGGTAGCGATCGTCCGCTCACAGCGGCCTCGCTCGCCGCCGCTCGCCGCGCCGCGCCCGCTCGCCTCGGCTCGCTCGTCGACCTGCTCGAGCGCCAGGCCGCGCCGGTAGCTCCCGCGGGCGATCCCTGGACGGACGATCGGGCCCCGGTCGAATGGGTCGTCGACAAGATGATCGTCAACGCGGCTCGCGAGGGCGCCTCGCTCGACGAGGAGCGGACGCTTCCGACCGCGCCATGATGGAATCGCTTCCGAGAGGAGGCCGGCCGTCGCTCGTGATCGGCCACCGCGGCCTGCCGACACTGGCGCCGGAGAACACGCTTCGCTCCTTCGAGCTTGCGCTGGAACACGGAGCCGACGGCTTCGAGGTCGATGCGGTGGCTCTTTCCGACGGGACGCTGCTGGCCGGGCACTCGCTCGATCTGGCCGAGCTCTGTCACGGGGCCGCGCACGGGAGTACCGGAGCGCGCCGCCTGGACGAGCTACGGCGGCTCGACCCAGAGCTGGCGACGCTCGAGCAGGTGCTGGAGCTCGCCGCGGCTCGGCTGGGCTCGGGCCTGCTCCTGATCGACCTGAAAAGCGAAGGCCGGGAGAGCGCTCTGGTCGAGGCGCTGCGGCGGCATGGTCTCCAGGAGCGGACGTTCCTCTGCTCGCTCGAGCGGCCGCAGCTCGCCCGCCTGCGCGAGCTCGCTCCCGAGATCGCTCGCAGCCTCTCCTATCCCGCCGACAGGCGGCGCCTGTCGGAGCGCAGGCCGATCGCACCGTTCGTCCCGCTGGCCCTAGTTGCCCTGCGCCTGCGGCTGCGCCGGCGCATCCGGCGCTGGCTCGAGCAGACGGGCGCCACCGCCGTGACCCTGCACCACGATGTCATCGACGCCGAGCTGGTGCGAAGCTGCCACGAGTGGGGGATAGCCGTGCTCGCCTGGACGGTGGACGAAGCCAGTGTCCGGCAGCGGCTGATGGAAGTGGGCGTGGACGCTATCATCACGAACGATCCGCGGCCGTCCGCGCGAAAGAACGATGAGATCTAGTAAAAAGACCAGCTTCGCCTTGGGAATCCTGCTTGCGGCCGCGGGGTTGGTTGCATCCTTCGCCGTCGTCGCAACCGCTCCGGCCCAGAGCGCCGACGAGATCTCGAGCAGCTCGACCACCGCCACAACCACCACGACGACGACCGACACGAACGTCACCACGACGGCGCCGACGACCACGCCCCTGAACATCGCCAACAACGTGACGGTCGGCGGCGTTCCCGTTGGAGGGCTGGGCATCGACATCGCCAAGTCGACGATCGAAGCGGCCTTCGACAGGCAGCTCGTGCTGCGCATCGCCGGCAAGCGGGTGGCCATGGCGCCGAGCGAGGTTTCCGCGATCGCGAGCATCGACACCGCGCTCAACGTCGCTCAAACGGCGGCGCCCGGCACGGCCGTGACGCTCAACGTCGCGATGAACAACTACAAGCTGCACAAGTACGTGCTCAAGCTCGGCAGGCGCTTCAACCGCGCGCCGGTCGACGCACACGTCTTCCTGCGCGGGCTGCGACCGCGCATCTCGGAGGGGAGCCTCGGCTGGACGATCAAGGCTTCCGCCTCGGAGCGAGCGATCAGGGCGGCTCTGGCCGCCAACCGGCGCTTTGCGCTGACGCTGCCGCTGAAGAAGATCTCCAGGCACTTGACCAAGGAGAATTTCGGTCCGGTGATCGTGATCCGGCGAGACTCCAACCGCCTCTATCTCTACAACGGCGAGCACTTCCGGAAACGCTTCCCGGTGGCGACCGGGCAGTCCGCCTATCCGACGCCGCTTGGGCACTACGAGATCGTCGTGAAGTGGGCCAACCCCTGGTGGTATCCGCCCAACTCGCCCTGGGCGAGAGGCGAAAAGCCGGTTCCGCCCGGGCCGGGCAATCCGCTCGGTACTCGCTGGATGGGCCTCTCGGCTCCGGGCGTCGGCATCCACGGCACGCCTCAGTCCGGCTCGATCGGCTACTCGCTCTCGCACGGCTGCATTCGCATGTATATCCCCGACGCCGAGTGGCTGTTCAAGCACGTTCGGGTCGGGACGCAGGTCTTCATCATCTCGAAGTAGCGTCGCCCGGAGCCAGTTGGCGGGCGCGGGGAAAACACCGAAACCGTGTTACGCTGCGAGAGTGTCGAAGGTCCTGTTGCTCGGGGTCGATCCTCTTTTCGCCGGGACGCTGAACCAGCTCCTGACCGGGCACCAGCTGACCTCGACCGAGAGCATCGATGCGCCCGACCTGGTCATCGCCGACGTCACCCGTATCGAGCCGGGCGAGATTGCCGACGCCTATCCCGAGACGCCGATTCTCGGCTACGTAAGTCACGCCGACCCGTTCAGTCTGCGCACGGCGCAGGAGGCCGGCTTCGATCGCGTCGTCGATCGCTCGCTCCTGGTCGAGAGCGCCAAGGACCTGGTCTCGGAGCTCGTCGCGGAATGAAGCACGATCGCCTTTCATCACTGTTGACCGCGCAGCTAGAGTACGCCGCATGACCTACGTAATCGCCGAGCCCTGTATCGACGTCAAGGACCAGGCCTGCGTCGACGTCTGCCCGGTCGATTGCATCCACGAGGCCGATCGCATCCTCGTCATCGACCCCGACGAATGCATCGACTGCGGCGCCTGCGAGCCGGAGTGCCCGGTGGAGGCGATCTTCCCGGAGGACGCCCTACCGGCCAAGTGGCAGGCCTTCGTCGGCATCAACGCCGCCTATGGCCAGGGCGTCGATGCGGTAGACGCGCTCGTCAAGTCCTACTCCGACTGACAGTTCCCAGCCAGAGCCAGGAGACTCTAGGCCGGCTGCAGGTAGACGCAGGGGCGAGAGTCGTTCGGGAGCGGGGAAGCCGCGATCTTGCTGACGATCAGGCTGATCTCCTCGACGGTCACTGTGCTGCCGACCGGGGGAAGCTCACCTGTGCGCTCCTCGAGCTCGTAGCCGCCCACCTTCCAGACGTAGATGAGGTAGCGCTCGTCGCTCATGCTCGGAACTCTAGTGAGCCGCCGCGGTTAGCGCCCGGCCGCGTAGGCGGGGACGACGATGCGTACCACCGTGCCGCCGCCGCTGGCAGCCCGCACGCTGACCTTGCCGCCGAGCACGCGGGCTCGCTCGTCGATCGTCTCGTAGCTCGTGCGCCGGCGCTCGCCCGGAGCGTTGTCGGCGATGATCAGCTCCACTCGGCCGTCGGAGAGCTCGTGCAGGGCGACCGCCAGCCGCGTGGGTGGACCTCGGCGAATCGCCTGGTGAAAGGCCTCGCGGATGATCTGGTAGAAGACGACCTGAGCCCGCTCGGCCAGGTTCTCGGCGAAGCCGGTCTCCAGCTCGATGTGAATCTCGTTGGCGATGCCGACGTCGTCGGCCAGTGCCTTCACCGCCGGCTCGAAGCCCTGGTCGCGTAGGACGACCGGCTCGAGATTGAAGGAGAGGTCGCGCAGATCCTTGATCGTCGAGCGCTGCCGCTCGAGCACAGACTCGATCACCCGCATCGCCTCTTCCAGCTTTCCGCTCGACAGCTGATGCAACGCCGCGTCGAGCATCAGCGTGATTCCCGAGAGCGACTGCACCGGGCCGTCGTGGAGGAAGAGCGAGATGCGCCTGCGCTCCTCCTGCTCGGCGGCGATCAGCTGGTCGGCCAGCCGCGCACGCTCGCTCTCGCTCTTCGGCCGCTTGCGGCCGCGCGCCTTCTTGTCGAGCGCTGACCCGCTGTTTTCCTGGCCCGCTCCGGCCACTCGCTCCTCCATCGATCGCGACTGCGTCAGGAGACTAATCGATGATCGACTCGCGCAGCGCTATCGCCACTGCGTGTGTGCGAGTGTCGGCCTCGAGCTTGGCGAGGATGTGGCGAACGTGACTCTTGACGGTCTCCTGGCTGATGAAGAGCTTTCCTGCCACTTCCACGTTCGACATCCCGTCTGCCAGGAGCTGGAGGATCTCGCGCTCACGCGTCGTGAGCATGTCCTCTTTGTCGCGAGAGTTGAGGAAGGTCGGCATCAGCGCCGGATCCACGTAGCCCTCGCCCTCGGCGACCTTCTCGATCGCCCGGAGCAGCGTCTGATGCGGCGCCTCTTTGAGGATGTAGCCCTTCGCACCCGCCTCCAGCCCGCGTCCGAGCAGGCTGCGCTCGTTGTGAGCCGTAAAGAGGAGAACCGCGCTCTCCGGCGCCTTGGTCATGATCTCGCGCGTTGCCTGCAACCCGTCCATGCCGGGCATGCGCACGTCCATGATCACCACGTTGGGACGCCGCCTCTCCGCCAGCGCGACGGCGCTCGCCCCGTCGGAGGCCTCACCGACTACGCGGATATGGGAGGCGCGCGAAAGCGAAAGTCTCAATCCTTCACGAACGACTTCGTGGTCGTCGACGATCAGGCAAGTGATGTCCTGTGGCACGGGTTGGCTCTCGTTTCTTGTGCTGGCCGGGTTTCTTGACGCCTCTTAAGCCCGCTTTGCCCGTCATCGGGCACCTTTGCGGTCTCGATGCGTATCGGCTCGGCTGCCCGTCCACTTGAGTATGGGTGATCGGATTCCTGCCCCTTTCGGGGGATCGTTCCCGAGCCTGCCCGGCCGGGAACGCACAACTGACGCAGTCGATACACGGCGCTATGAGCCGCTCGAGGCGCTCCGCACAGAGCGACCGTACAGGCGCGGCTCGGGAGATCTTCGGCATCTATGCCCCTATCGCCCCGGCTGGGCTTCCCTAACAGGGGTAGGTCTATACCGCTCTCGGATCCTCGGCTTCCGTGACCCCGGTGCTCGACTCCGCGCTGCGGGCGAGGCAAGGCGGGCGCGACAGGCGGGCATCGTCAGCTCATCTCCTATACTGGCTATTCAGTTGGACGAAGACCTGCCATCTAGTCGTTCGCCGGAGCGGACGTGACACTCTCGCTCGAAATCCTCGCCGTTCTCGGTCTGATTGTCCTGAACGCGTTCTTCGTGGCGGCCGAGTATGGCCTCGTGACGGCCCGGCGCACGCGCCTGCGCGAGCTCGAGGAACAGGGCAACCGGCGCGCACGAAGAGTGCGCAGCCTCATCTCCAGGCCGCCTCGCTTCATCGCCGCCATGCAGCTCGGCGTCACCGCCACCAGCCTCGGCATCGGTGCTCTCGGTGAGCCCGTGCTGGGGCGCTCGCTCAACAAGGTGACGGCGACCTTCCTGGCCTTCGCGATCGCCTTCCTGATCGTGACCTTCCTGCACGTGGTGATCGGAGAGCTGATCCCGAAGGGGATAGCGCTCAGCTACTCCGACCGGGTCGCCCTGGCGGTTTCGGCGCCGGTACGGATCTTCTTCTTCCTCTTCATGCCGCTGATCTGGGTGCTGCAGCGGAGCTCCGAGCTGGCGCTCAGCATGCTCGGGATGAAGCAGCCCCAGGCCGAGTCGCCGCCGCTGTCGGAGGCCGAGCTGCGCATGCTGCTCGAATCCTCGAGCGAGCACGGCCAGATCGAGAAGGAAGAGACCGAGATGCTCTACAAGGTCTTCGATTTCGCCGACAAGGAGGCCTCGGACGTGATGGTGCCCCGGCCCGAGGTGGTCGCGCTATCGATCGATCTGCCGGCGGCCGAGTGCCTTGCCGCCGTGATCGACTCGCCCTTCACCCGCTACCCGGTCTATCGCGAGACGCTCGAGAACATCATCGGCATCCTGCACGTGCGCGACATCTTCTCGGCCATGAACGAGGTCGGAATCGAGCAGGTGAATGTCGAAGCGCTGCTACGCGAGGCGCACCTGGTGCCCGAGACGAAGGATCTGGCGGCGCTCCTGGCCGACTTCCGTCGCACCGGCCAGCACATGGCGATCGTCGTCGATGAGTACGGCGGCATGGAGGGAATCGTCACCCTGGAGGACTTGCTCGAGGAGATCGTGGGCGAGATCGAGGACGAGTTCGACCTGCCCGACGAGTCGATCGAGCGGATAACCGAGGACACCATCCACGTCGACGGCACCTTCTCGATCGACGACTTCAACGAGCAGTTCGGCGCCGGTCTGCCGATCGAGGACTACCACACGCTGGCCGGTTTCGTCTTCGGCCAGCTCGGTCACGCGGCGGCCCCCGGCGATGTCGTCGAGTACGACGGAATGCGCTTCGAGGTGCTCGAGGTCGAGGGCTCTCGCATCGACCGGCTGGCGGTGCTGTTCGAGAAGCGCGACGCGGACGAGCGCTAGCCCGTCGCGTTCTTCGATCTACTTCTCGACTCTTCGCGGTGGAGGCGACCTTCGGAGCCCGAGAATTTCGCTTGGCGCGCGTGTTTATGCCGAGTAGATTTCGTGTTATAAGTCGCGAAGACATCAGTTTTGCGCGTGTTTAGATGCACGGGCGAGAGAGGAGGGGTTAGGCGTAAAGGGATCCGACCAGCTAACCACTCCTAACCACTCCTATTCAATGAGGCGGTTCTCCGAGTAGTCGTTGGGCAGCAATCGTGCCGGGGACATCAGGGCTAGAGAACCGACCAGCTAACCAAACAGGAGGAAAACGTGAAAAAGCTCTTGACCGCAGGAGCGATAACACTGATCGCAGTGGCACTGGCGATCACAGTGACTGCGTGTGGTAGCAAGAAGAAGTCCAGCAGTAGCGCAACTAGCGGCAAGGTCGAGGTCTGCGCTCTACTGCCGGACACGAAGTCCTCGGTTCGGTACCAGCTCTTCGATGCGCCGCTTCTCACGAAGGCGTTCAAGGCAGCCGGCGTTAGCTCTTCGGTCGTCAATGCACAGGGTGACACCAACACCCAGATCACGCAGGGTCAGACGTGCATCACGAACGGAGCGAAGGTGATCCTGGTCGATGCTCTCGACTCGGGCACCGGCGCATCGATCGAAAAGTCCGCCAAAGCCGCGGGCGTCAAGACGATCGACTACGACCGTCTCGTCCTAGGTGGTTCGTCGGATTATTACGTGTCGTTCAACAATGTCACGGTCGGCAAGCTTCAGGGTCAGGCTCTCATCACCGCCATGAGGGCGAAGGGACTCATCGGTGCCGGCAAGAAGCCGGTTGTCGCCGAGCTGGATGGCGCTCCGACCGACAACAACGCCACGTTGTTCGCTCAGGGCGCACACACGGTGCTCGATCCGCTCTTCAAGAACGGCACTATTGCCAAGGGCCCGCGCCAGGCAGTCACTAACTGGGACAACACCATCGCGGCGACGGACTTCAATCAGATGCTCACGAGTACGGGCAACAAGATCGACGCTGTCCTTAGCGCCAACGACGGTCTCGCCGGCTCGGTTGTCACCGACCTGCAGAATCACAAGCTCAACCCGGTGCCGCTCACCGGCCAGGATGCAACGCCGGGCGGTGTGCAGAACATCATCTCGGGCTGGCAGTCGATGACCGTCTACAAGCCGGTTCCGCTCGAGGCCGCCGCAGCGGCTAAGGCCGCGATCGCAATCATCAAGGGTCAGACGGTTAAGACCAACGGCACGACCTTTGACTCTGTCGGCAAGCGGAACGTCCCGTCGATTCTCGAGACACCCCAGATCGTCAACAGGGCTAACTACCAGATCCTCTTCGCACAGAAGTTCCTAAAGAAGAGCGAGGTCTGTGTAGGTGCCTTCGCGAAGGACTGCAAGACCTTTACGACCCCGTATCCCTCCTGAGAACTGAGACTACGGTAGGTACGTAGAGAGAGGTTCGTTATGAGACAGAGGCGCCCAGCTAGGCGCCTCTGTCTCTACTTTATGATGTCCATTACTGCGCTTGTGGAAAGAAAACGCTCCGTGGGAAAAAGCTCACAAAATGGCTCACCGCTTCTCGATCTTCGCAGCATCTCGAAGGCCTTCGGCTCCATCCAGGCGCTCATCGACGTCGACTTCGAGGTGAGACAGGGCGAGGTCATGGCGCTTGTCGGCGACAACGGCGCCGGCA
>JBAWEP010000023.1:0-59895 GCA_049591255.1 Gaiellaceae bacterium | reverse complement strand
TCGTGCAGGCGCTGGCGCTCGGGCGCCGGCATCGGCAGGAGGTCGAGCGGAAGCGGCGCCAGGAACTGCTCGGTCTGCTCGGCGGGCACGATCAGCGCCTGCCCGCTCCGCGCGACGCCGGCCGCCGCGAGCGCCGCGAAGCGCCTGACGGCCGCGCCGAGCTGGGGCTCCCAGAAGGGGCCGATGGCAAGGATGGCACGCTCCAGCACCTGCTCCAGCCCGCGGTAGAGACGCTCGACGTGGCGCGTCTCGAAGTAGAGGCAGCCCGGCTCCTCGGGCTCGACGGCGATGCCGACGTCCTCCAGCCGCCGCAGCAGGTGCTCCCACTCGGCTTCAAGACGGGCCGGATCGGGCTCAACCAGGCAGAGGCGCGGACACACAGAGAGCGCCTCCCCCAGGCGCATCCCCGGTCTCACCCCTGACTCTGCGGCCTTTGCCGTCACCGGCCCAATCACATTGTCGCTGCCGGGGAGCGGCTCAAGTGCAATAGGTCTGTTAAGAAGTTCCTCGCGCCCGGCCAGAACCGCCCGTAACTCGAACCCAGGGATGAGGAGACAGGCGATCATAGGGAACATATGTTCTAGCACGAACGTACGTTCTCCTGCAAGGGGCCGACGAAAGTCCGCCACCTTCGATGGCTTGTCGACTTTCGTCGGTGGGAGAAGGGGAATGAGGACGGCGTTGGGTGAGCCGCGCCCGCGCAGATCGGTCGCGGCGGCGATGGGAAAAACCAAACCAAGTTGGTTTATGCTCGACCGGTGAGACGAGCGGGCTTCATCCTCTTCGCCCTGTCTCTAGCCGTCGCTGCCTTGCTGCCCGCTTGTGGCGAGAAGGGGCAGTCACAAAGCAATGCCGTCGCCGAGATCAAGGCGGCGATTCGCAAGTCACCGCAGACCTACTTCGCCTTCCGTAATCCGCTCTACTGGGGAAGGCCCGTCCACATCACGATCGATCGGATCCGCATCTCGAGCAGGGACGACCACTTCGCCGCGGCGCGAGTGCGCGTTCTGGAGGCGAGTGGAAAGCCGGTCCGCTTCGCTCGAATCGGAAACTTCGCTCAGCAAGTGCTGCTCAAGCGATCAGCAGCGTGGCGGGTGAGGGATGTAGAAAGCGGATCACCGATTCCCTGTCGATTCGCCCCGCATGGAGTTGTTCGCGATCTTCTAGATAGCTGTGATGCTTCGCCTTACCAGCCGAGCGACGTCGGCCTGATCGCAGGCCCAGAGTCCTCTCGCTCCCCGACGGCGAAGGAGCGAGCGCTGATCATCAAAGCGACCCGGGCCTATCACCATGGCGTGTTCGACGTCTCTTGCGCCCGCTTCCACATCCAGGTCTCGAAAACCGACGATCGTTTCGCTCTGGTCGGATACACCTTCGTTCCTCCCTATACGAAGTGCGTACTCGGAAACGGCGAGTCCTGGATGGAACGAGCGAGCACGGGGCGCTGGCGAGTCAAAGGCGATGGGAGCGATGCGCCCGACTGTCGCTGTGTTCCACCGGGAGTCGCCAGGAATCTCGCCTCGATCTGCAACATCGCCCGCGACTGGCCGTACCGCAAGCGAACGTAAGAACGCCCGCCCAGCAGTAGTGCCTCGACGGCTCAAGCCGCACTCGTCTCCTCGGCAAGCGAGTTGAAGCTCTTGATCGGGATCTTAAGATCCTCGAAGACGGCTGAGATCTCGAGCTCGCCGCCCAGGGCCTCGACGTAGCTGCGCAGAGTCGAGACGAAGAGATCTGCCTCGTTTTCGATCCGGCTGATTCCGGGCTGCGTGAGCCCGAGCGAGGCGGCGAGCTGCTGCTAGGTCAACTCGAGCGCCTTGCGGACATCCGCCGTCGGAGCGCCGCATCCAGTTCGGCGACACGCGCACTGATCCGCTCCCGCGCGCCCGGCCGCGCCCGAACTTTTCTCCTCAGTTCTTCGTACTTTCTGGCCACTTTCGACTCCTTTGAGGCCTCAGACCGCCGCCAACTCGATCCGGCGCAAGTGAGACCACCCCGCCGCCTTCTCTTCAACCGAAGGAAGCGCCTCGGTGAGAGCCGGCAGCAGAAGTCCGAGCTTACGGTAGGCCTCCGCCTCTGACACGGCCTCGATCGTGAAGTCGACGTCGATGCTCGGGCGCTCGAGATTGGCGGAGACGACGAAGCCGGAAGCCAGCTCCTGAGCGCTATCACTAGTGAGCAGGCGCTCGAGCGCGGTCTCGCTCATGATCGCCATCTCCTCCGCGGAGGCGGCGGAGCTGAGAACGACACCAACCTCGCAGCGGAATTCCGTCATCTCGGCCATATCAACCACCTTAGATCGCCAGCCCTGCCCGGCGCAACGCGGCGCGCGTGTTGGAAATCGTACGACGGTCACTCGGCGTGCAGGCGACGAGCACCATCGCCGCGCCGTCGGGCGAGTAGCACATCACATGACCGCTCGTCCTGCGCTCGCACCACCAACCTGCCGTCCACGCCTTCTCGATCAATTCGTTCAGTGCGGGATCGCGTACTCGCGGGCAGCGAGCATGCGGGTCTCCGAGACGTCGTGGATGCACGGGCACGACCGTATCCTCTTTCGCGCTCCATATCTATTGGCCAAATCGGACGGCTCGATCGGCTGCAGGATTCCCAGAGAGGGGCGATTTCCGGCACAGCCGTCACTCGGCGCGGCTTCGCGCAAGACTTGGGACGCAGCTAAACAACGAGACATTCCGGTTTGTCGTACTGATGTGAGCCGAACTCAAGCCACGCCACAGATTGCCGAGCTAGAGGCGCTCTACAGGCAGCGGTTTGGTGCCTTCGCCCGCGTGGCGATCTCGCTGACCGGCAGCGTCGAGCTGGGCAAGGAGGCGGTGCAGGAGGCGTTCGCGCGGGCGATCGAGCAGGTCGGCGGGTTTCGCGGCGACTGCCCGCTCGAGGCTTGGGTCTGGCGGATTGTCGTCAACACCGCGCGCACCGGCGCTCGCCGCGCCGCCTATGAGAGCGGCGACGCCGCGACCGCCGCGGAGCCCGAGGGAAAGGACGGCCAGGCCGACATCTCGGCCGTTCAGCTCTGGGTGCGCGGCCTCCCCGAGCGGCAGCGCGCCGTCGTCTTCCTGCGCTACTGGGCCGACCTGGACTATCGCTCGATCGCCGACGCGCTCGAGATCGAAGTCGGGACCGTGTCAGCAACCCTGAGCGCCGCCCATGGTTCCCTGCGCCGAATGATCGAGGAGGTCTCGAGATGACCGACGTCGAGATGTTGATTCGCGAGCAGCTCTCCGGGCTCGATCCCCTTCCCCCCACGCTGAGCGCGAACTGGGAAGACGTGCTGAGCCGCGTCCGGCGGCCGGTATCGGCGGGGCGAGAGCGGCTGCGGGCTCGGCCGCGCCGGCTCGCGTTTGCCGTTGTCGTGGCGGCGATCGGCTTCACCGTTGCGAGTCTCGCCACTCCGCTGGGAGCCGCAATCAGCCGCGGCCTCGGCGATTTCTCGGCCTGGATCTCCGGCTCGCCCGGTACACCCGCCTCGCCCGAGGATCAGCAGGCCTTCGAGCAGGAGAACGAGCGCGACTGGACATATTTCCCCGCTGGGACGCAGCTTCGTCAGCTGATTCAGACCGAGACCGCCGGTATGACCTTCAAGTTATTTGGCTTTCGCAGCGGCGACTCGCTCTGCCTGCGCTTGGTCGTGGACGGACGTCAAAGCAGAGGCACCGGATCGTCCTGCGCGCCGGTCGCGGCGCTGGAGCAGGCCAGGGAGCCCGCACTCGTTATTGAGACCGATGACGGATTCGGCTCGGTCGGGAAGCCTTCGCCGAACGGATATTCGCCCTCGCTGGCATCGGCCACCTTCGGCATCTCCTCGGATGGGGTCAAAGATGTGATCCTGTCCACAGACGACGGAGTGGGCCACGCCCTGATCGGCAGCAACGCCTTCCTCTACGTCGCAGATCACCCGTCCCTCGGCATGCGCGTACGCAGCGTGAAGGCAATCGCCGCGGACGGCTCTTCCGTTGTACTGCCGTTCTCCCGCGCGCCCTTCGGCTCGGAGGATCGTGTGCTAGACACACCTACAGGTCGCCCGATCGCGGGGCCGATAGGCATCGAGCGGCAGGTGAAAGACGGCACGATCTCCTGGCTCGTAAGGCGCGAGAAGCGCGGCGAGCCCCTGTCGCCCGAAGTGAAGAGATACAGCGGTGTCAGTACCCAGTTCCTGACCGTCGTCTTCGCTCGCGAGATCCAGCCCGATCCCGCCAGCTTGACGAAGATGGTCATCGCCCTCGCTAAGGACAAGGGCACCGCGCCTTTGCCGCCGTCCGGATACGTCCCCACCCCGGGGCGAAGCGAGGTCTGCTACGGCCACTATCCGGTGAGTGGAGGCGCGACATTTAGTTGTTCGCCCCTCTCGGATTTCTTCGCCGATAGCCCGGTCTCGTATTCGACCGGCTTTATGAACGGCGGCGACCAGTTCGCCAACCTCGACGGCGTCGTCTCCGATGACGTTCAGGCGCTCGACCTCTACCTCGCCGACGGCACGATTCAGGACGTCGCTATAAAGGACAACGTCTTTGCTACTTCGGTCGCGCGCGGGCTGTTCCCGGCACGAATCGTCACTCGAGACGAACAGGGAGCGATCATCGGCAACCGGGTCATACAGAACCCGTAGCTCTAGCGAGGAACACCTGGGCCGAGCGCTATTTCGTCTTCCTGCGCCGCTCGACACGCGCCAGTTCGCTCAGCTCGGCCAGTGCGCGGTCGGCCTCGGAGACGTCGCGGTCACGGATCGCGGCGTGGACGCTGTGGCCGGCCGTGTCGACGTGAACGGTGGCGAGCTGCAGGCGACGCTGAATCGGGCCCTGCACGCGGCGCAGGCTCTGCACCTTCTCGAGCCGCGCCCAGACGGTAACGCGCCGGATGCGGCCACTGGTCGTGACGACACAGCTATCGCTGCGGCCCCAGGCGAGCATCGGGTACCGAAGCGGGCTCTTCAGGCGCACGCGGCGCGGTGGCGGCGTCTGCGCGCGCGGCCGGTCGGGGACGATGCGCTCGAGCAGCTCCTCGGCCAGGGCGCGGCTGCCGACCGGTAGCACCGTGCGTAGCGGCCGGCGCTCCGCCTGACCCTCTCCCTTTCCGCGCTGCTTGCCGGCCAGGTCGACCTCCAGCCGGCACCAGCCAAGCGCGCGCCAGAAGAGCGGCTCGACCATGCGCACGGCCTGCACGCGACCGGGCCTGATCGTCTCGGCGCTGAGCGCGATCAGGCCGGAGCGCAGGCGCAGTCCGTCGGGAGCCTCGGCCAGGCTCAGCCGGTACTCCTGGTTGAAGCGGCGCCAGACGGGAGTCAGCATCGCGACGATCCAGACGGCGCCGGCGCCGATCACGCCCGTCGCCGCCGCGGGCGAGAGCAGGGCGGTGACGATCAGGGCAGCGAGAACGGCCTCGGCGAGAATGCCGACGTCGCTGATCAGAACCGAGGCGATGAGCCGCCCCGTCGGAACCGTCGTCAGCACGTGCTCCTGGGCGCTCGGCTCGGGCTGCGGCGCACCCTCGTGCTCGCGCACGCCCTCGTGCGTGCGGGCGCCCTCCGCGAGACGGAGCAGGCGGGCGCGCAGCGGCTCGGCCTCGTGCGCGGCCAGGTAGGCGAGCCGCGCCGTGTCGCCACTCGAGCCGCCGGTGCGCAGGCGAAGCTCAGCCACGCCGAAGATGCGCGCCAGCCCGGGCCTCACGACATCGATCGCCTGCACCTGCGAGAGCGGGAAGCGAAGCGACTGCCGCCGCAGCACGCCCGACTCGATGCGCAGGTCGTCGCCGTCGATCTTCCAGCGGGTGACGATCCAGGAGACGAAGCCGAGCGCGACGATGATGCCGACGATCACCAGCTCGGGCGTCGTGTCCTTCGATCCTCTCCCGCCCGCGAGCAACGAGAGCAGCAGCACCGTCCCGACGGCGATCGTGGCCCTGCCGCCGCGAACAATCGGCGACAGCGGGTGCAGCCGCCGCCAGCCATCGACGGAGTCTCGAGTCACAGTCCCGCCGCCTGCGCCTCCCCGAGCTGGGCCAACCGGTCGCGCAAGCGAGCGGCCTCCTCGCGCTCGAGCCCCGGGATGCGCGCATCACTGGCGGCCGCGGCGGTGTGCATGCGCACCGTCGCGAGAGAGAAGGAGCGCTCGAGCGGACCGGCGGTGACGTCGATGAACTGCATCCGCCCGTAGGGCACCACCGAGAGGCGCGAGAACATCACTCCCCGCTGCACGAGCAGGTCGTCCTCGCGCTCGATGTAGCGCCAGGCGTGGAAGCGGCGCGAGACAAAGCGCTCCGCCGCGAGCCCGAGCACGAGCGCCCCGCCCAGGCAGGCGAGCCCGGCCAGCGTGTGCCCGAGCGCGGCGACCACGCCCGCGGCGACGAGCGCGACCAGCGCGAGTGCCGCCACCTCCAGCCGGCGCAGCACGAGCAACCGCCGCGACGGGTGGAGCCAGCTCTCGCTTCGTGACTCTGGAGCGCTCATCCGCGCCGATTATGTCGAACCGCCGATTCCCGCGCCGTCGAGCACCGGCTCGCCGAGGGTCTTGGCTAGCGGATCCAGCGCCTCAGGCCGACAGGCGCTCGGGCTCTTCGTACTCCAGCGTCGCGAGAGCCTCGGGCAGCGTCGTGTCGTAGAGGACTTCCACCCGCGCCAGGCCGTGCGGCGTCTTCTCCCAGTAGAACGGGTTGTGGGCGAGCTGCACGAGCGCGCGCCAGGCGGCGAACGAATGCAGCAGCCAGTAAAACGGCGCGGCCAGCGCCCAGAGCGCCAGCCCGTAGATGCGCCTGCGAACTACGGCCAGCAGGTTGAGCGCGATCATCAGGACGTTTCCGGCGATGAAGCCGACCACGCAGATCGTGGCGAAGGGGTGCGGGAAGAAGTGCGCGATCTCGGTCCCGCCCGGCAGCCCGAGGAACCAGAGCAGCGAGAGCAGCCACATGATCGGCACGGCGAGGAAGGTGACCGGCGTCCCGGCGATCAGGAACAGGAAGCCGAAGACGCCGCGCAGGCCGCCCTCGCCGAGCAGCGAGCGCGGGCGCCGGCTGTGCACGATCGCCGTCTGCATGTAGCCCTTGATCCAGCGCGTTCGCTGGCGGATCCAGGGGCGGAGCTTGGAACAGGCCTCTTCGTAGGTGGTCGAGTCGATCACGCCGACCGTGTAGCCGTGCAGCGAGGCGCGAACGCCCAGGTCGGCGTCCTCGGTGACGTTGAAGGCGTCCCAGCCGCCCAGCTCGCGCAGCCGTGTCGTGTCGAAGTGGTTCGAGGTGCCGCCGAGCGGAATCGGCAGGCCCAGCCGGTCGAGCCCCGGCAGCATGCAGTCGAACCAGTAGGAGTACTCGAGCGTGAACATCCGCGTCAGCAGGTTCTGGTTGGCGTTGAAGTAGTTGAGCCGCGCCTGCAGGCAGACGAGCGACTCTTCGCCGCCGCGGAAGCCGGCGACGGCGTCGCGCAGCTGGCCGGGATCGGGCCGGTCCTCGGCGTCGTAGATGACCAAGTATTCGCCGCGGGCGAAGAAGAGGCCGACGTTGCAGGCACGCGGCTTGGTCTGCGGCGCGCCGGGCGGGATCAAGACGAATCTGACCGTGTCGGGCGGATCGGCGGTCTTGGCCGCCTCGATCGTCTCCGCATCCTCCTCCTCCATCAGGAGCAAGATCTCGAGCTTCTCCTGCGGGTAGTCGAGCCGGCGCAGGTTCTCGATCAGCTCGCCGACGACGTTCGCCTCCTTGAACAGCGGCACGAGCACGGTGTAAATCGGCAGCTCGTCGTCGGGCACGCGCGCCGGCGCCGCGCGGCGGTCGCGCTTGCGGGCGGCGCTCGCTCCCACCAGCGAGGTCACGAACTTGAACAGGACGGCAAAGACGAAGGCGCTGTTGATCGAGACGATCAGGGCGACGAGCAGGACGCGCAGATCGACCAGCGCTCCGATCGCCACCGTTCCGGCGAGCAGCTCCAGCGAAAGGCGCTGCGCGAGCGTCATGCCCGCCCGCGCACCGAGCAGCGGACTTCGCTCGCTCAGCCCGAAGGCCGCGTCGCGCCCGATGTCGCTGCGGAAGATGCGCGCCAGCGCCACCTGCACGTCCCAGTCGGTCGTGGCCAGAAACTCGATCGAGCCGATGCGATCGTGCAGGCTCTCCGGACAGGCGGCGAAGACGCGCCCGGCCAGCTGCTCGCTCGGCGGCTCGGAGGTCGCCACCTGCAGCGTTCGCCCGACGAGCCGGAATGGAATCCAGCCTTCGCCGATCATCAGGCCGCGCTCCAGCCCGCTCGCCAGCTCGGCGTCCGGAAGGTCCTCGACCAGATCCACGAAGCGGCAGCCCCACAGATCGGCCAGCACCTCGTACAGCCGCTGGCGCCGTACGATCCCCGCCGCAAGCAAAACGCGGCCCAGCCGCACGCCCGTTCGCTCCTGCGTATCGAGCGCCCAGCGAAGCTGGAGCTTGGAGATTAGGCCTCGCGCGACGAGCGCCTCACCGATCGGCGGCGCGGGCTCGACCTGGGCGTCGGCCGGTGCGAGTGCAAATCGATAGTCGGACAAGGCATCTCCCCGGGGGCCGCGTTTACTCCCAGGGAATCGGCCGACCGGCGACCGTCTTGAATCAAGTACCGATTCCGGTGGCGAGGCCGCCCGCTAGACGTACTCCTCGCTCTCGGCGCCGGCGTGCTTGCGATCGGTTCCCAGCTCGCGCTCGGCGCTGGGCAGGAACCAGCGCTCGGCGATGGCCGTGGGCACCACTGCCGAGGCGACCACGACGGTGATCAGCAGCGAGAACTGCGTCTTGTCGATGATGCCGGCGTTGAGACCGTAGAGCGAGGAGATGGTGCCGAAGGTGAGTCCCGTGCTCATCAGGAGGGTCGCGAAGACACCGTGACGCCGGTCGGCGCGGCGCGCGAGCGGGTAGACGAGTGCGAGCTTGGGCAGCATCTTGGCGACGAGCAGGATCCCGAGCAGGCCGAGGTTGGCCGCGACGGCGCCGAGCGAGACGTTCAGCCCGCCCTTGATGAAGAAGAACGGCGTCAGAAAGGCGAAGGCCACAACGCGCAGCCGCTTTTGCTCCTCGCGGTGCTCGCTGTAGTGGCGGCTCATCACCAGCCCGAGGATGAAAGCCGGTAGAACGGCATGCCCGTTCGAGGCGTCGGCGAGCACCATCAACACGAGCAGGCAGGCGAAGACGAGCTTGATCTCGGGCTCGATCACGCGGTCGCCGTAGCGCCCGAAGAACCAGGGCGCAACCTTCGGCAGAGCGAGGATCAGCGCCAGCGAGACGACCAGGAAGACCGGGAACCAGAGGTTGGGCTTGATGAAAATGGCAGAGAGCGTGATCGCGGTGCACATGTCAGTGACGAAGGTCGCACTCATCAGGAGCTTGCCGATGCCGGTCTCGGTGAGACCGCGCTCGACCAGGACGGCGTAGACCACCGCCAGCGAGGTCGTGGAAAGGGCGGTGCCCGCGATCAGCGAGGCGCGCGGCGACCAGTCGAGCAGGAAATAGGCGGCGAGCGCGGACACGGCGAAGGGGCCGACGAACGAGATAACGCCGATGCCGACCGACGCCTTCACGCGGCGGCGCAGGTAGACCGGATCGACCTCCATCCCGGCCAGGAAGGTCAGAACGACGGACGCGAAGGCGGCGATGAAGTCGAGCCAGCCGGAGCTCGCGAGATGGAAGACGTTGCCGGTCACCACACCGAGCGTCAGCTCGATCAGGGCAACCGTCACACCCAGCTCGACCGAGAGCATGCTCGCAAGAAGGACTACGGCGGCGAGAACAGCCGCAAGTTGAACTGCGTCCAAGATTCAACCTCCTATCAACCGTCGGGCCAAGAGCTTCTGTAGAGGCCATCAGACCCGGGGACGGGACGGTTAAGCGCGAGCCTCATCGCGCTGCGCTTCGACTATACCGGCGCGCCGTTTGCGCGAGCTCGGCGAACCGCTCAGCTGGTGGGCGCGACGGGGCCCAAGCCATCCCGCGTTCTGCCCCCTCCCCTCTTGCGAAGCCGCCGGGGCCACGCTGCACCCACCTCTTCGCCGATAGATGGCCGAAGAGGTGCACACGTAGGCCAGGCGGCCTCCGGAGAGGCCGCCTGGTCGTCGTGTCAGGTTCAGATCAGCAGCCGAGAGAGCTACTGATGGCGGCTACGTCGGCGGTCAGCTGCGCGGCCTGTGTGGGCGTGAGCTTGCCGTGCCCGGCGTAGTCGTTGACCTTCTTGGTGACGTCGGAGAGGTCGTGGCAGCTGTTGCGGCCCTGCGCCAGGTGCTCGCTCGCGTCCGCCACCTCGTTGCCGAGATCCTCGGCGACCCCCCTATTGAGCCCGAGACTGTCGATCGTCTGTTCGAGGTCGAGCAGATCGTGCTCGGCCTGGGGGACGGGAGAGTCCGCCGCCAGGCAGCCGAGGTTGATCTCGATCTCGTAGGCGTAGAGCAGCACCTGAGCCTGCTCGATGGTCAGCTCTGGGTTGTTCTTTCCGGCCTCGCCGAGCACCTCGACGATGAAGTCGTCGAGCTGATGGCAGGCATAGGCGTTCTGCCCCTTGTCCACCCGCTCGAGCGCGTCGCTGAGCTCATGCTGCAGGTCGTTGGTGAGCCCCCTGCCGAGGTCGAGGAAGCCGACATAGTCGCTGAGCGACTGGATCTGCTGCTCGGCCGGAACCGACAGGTGGAAGTAGTCGAAGGCGACCTGCGGGCCCGTCGCCGCCGCGCCGCTGAACGCGATCAGCCCGACCTTGACGTTGCTCAGGGTCGCCCCCGTCGACCACACGGGCACCCACGTGTTCCCGTCCAGCGAGTACGACGTGGTGTACGTGTAGCCCTGCTTCGCCATCCGCAGCCAGATCGTGTTATCGGCCGGTAGCACGCCGTTCATCGGGGTCGTGTTCAGCGTCTGGTTGACCTGGATCGGGTTGGCGCTCACCGCCGGGTTGCTCTGCAAACTGTCCTCCAACGACGTCTTCAGCTGGATGTTCGTCGACGACGTCGCCTCCAAGTCGAACTTCAGGTAGTTGTCGTCGTCCTGGTAGGCGATGATCCCGCCCTGCTGCGTCGCCGCGTTCGGAAGAGCACTGAACGTCAGCTTCGAGATCATCGTCCAGTCCCCGAGCGCCGGCTGCAGAACGAGGTTCTTGGCGTTGTTCGAGGTCGTCGTCAGGTCGCCGGCCTGCGGCGTGATCGTCAGCGACCCGCCGCCTACCGCGAGGTTCGCCGGGTCGGGGCGAACGACCGTCCACTTCGGGTCGAGCGAGGTGCCGTTGAACTCGTCGCTCGACGGTGGCCGGGCGAAGTTCACCGTGTACGTCGCGACGATGCCCTCCGGCCCCGTCGAGGTCACGGTAGCCACGCCCGGCACGCCCGATGCCTGCGTCACGTTCACGCTGCCCGTCCTCGCGCTGGCGGTCACGTGTGGCACTCCGGTGACGCCGGGCGGGAGGGTGACGTCGTAGTCGAACACGACCGGGCTGAAGCCCCTGACCGTCTCACCGTTGATCTTCAGGTCGGTGAGGTCGGACAGCACGCGCACGACGAACTTCGTCGACACCCTCTTCCCGTTGTACGTGGCGGTCGCGGTCACCGTCGCCGCCCCGTTGGAGACGGTGCGGATCACGTCACCGTGGTCGATCGCCACGACGCTCGAGCGGTTGCTCGAGTAGCTGAACCTCATCCCGTGCGGGAACGACTTGCTCTGGCCGGGAGCGATCCACCCGACCAGCGAGTCGTCGTTCATCGCCACGGTCAGACCCGGATCGATCCGAACGCCCTCGGGGAACAACACACGCTCCGTGATCCCGAGCGGGGCGTCGGTGGTCATGATCCGCGGCCGCGCGCTGAGCACGCTCGGCTTCTGCACAAGCGCCCTTTGCACGTTGATCGTGGCCTGCTGCTGGATGTCGCTGTCGGCGCTGGACGTCGAGATCTGGATCCCATACACGCCCTGGTCGACCTCGAAGCGCTGATCCGCGTCGTTCCAGAAGGCGAGATCGGCGATCTTGATCGGCAGCGTCACCCACTTCTCCTGGCCGGCGGTGAGGAAGACCTTCTCGAAGCCCTCCAGCCGCTTGATCGGCCGCTCCAGCGACGGATCGGCGTTCGGCGTGTTCACGTACATCTGCACTATCTCGTTGCCGTCGACCGAGCCGGTGTTCTTCACCTTCACGCTCACCTTGATCGTGTCGTCGGCGGACGGCCTCGAGTTCGAGACGTGGAGGTTCGAGAACCCGAACGTCGTGTAGCTCAGGCCGTACCCGAACGGGTACGACACCGGCCCCGTGGAGTACATGTACGTGCGGCCGTCTGGGCCGACCGGGCCCAGTTCGTAGCTGTAGATGCTCGGGATCTGGCTGACGCTCTGGTAGAAGGTCTCAGGCAGGCGGCCACTCGGGTTGTACGTACCGAGCAGCACGTCGGCCAGGGACTCGCCCTTGCGCATCCCGTTGAACGAGCTCCACAGGATCGCCGCCGTCGTCGGCTCGAACGATGTCACATCCTGCGGGCCGATCGTCTCCATCACGCCGATCGTGTTCGGATTCGCCGCAGCGACCTGCGCAATCAGCTGGCCCTGCTGGCCTGGCAGCGCGAGCGACGTGCGGTCGCGATCCTCGGTGCCGGTCGTTCCCGACGCCGAGGTCGAGTCCATGCCCGCGTAGACGATCACGTAGTCGTAGTCTGCGGCGGCTGAGACGGCCGCCGAGTCGATCGTCGAGCAGCAGTTGCTGGCGTTTGTGCCGGTGCCGGTGAAGCCCTTCATGTAGTCGATCGTCGCGTCCGGATCGATCACCTGGATCGCGGACTTGATCCCGTTGTAGGGCGTCACCTCGTTGGCCTGGCCGGCCGTGCTCTGGATCGCCGAGTAGCCGCCCAGGTAGAAGTTCGAGTTGTTCGAGTACGACCCGAGGACGAGCACCTTGAACGGGCCAGACTGCGGTACCTGCAGCGGCAGCAGCTTCCCCGTCGAGCCGTCCTTGCGGGAGATCGTGGCGTTCTTCAACAGCACTAGCGAGGCGTCGCCCGACTTGCGCGCGAGCGCGAGGCGGTCGGAGGTCTCGGTCGGGGCGGTCGTGTTCACCCACGGGAAGACACCGTACGACTGGTCGCGGGCGACCGCCTGCGTCAGCCACGGCACCGTCGAGTCGGGATTGAACTCGCCCAGCTTCATCCGGTTCGTGAACAGCCGCGTCGCCGAGACGTCGAGGTCGTCCACGTTCGTGACACCGTTCGCCGTCGGGAGGTGCATGCCGATGGCGTTCATCAGCCCGCCGTAGGAAGTGTTCGCCGACGTCGGGCCGCGGTAGTTGTCGTTCGCGTTCGTGCTGTAGCCCGCGTTGCACTCGGCGTCCTCGCCGGAGCCGAGCGTGTACGCGAACTGCTCGACGACCGTCGCGATGTGATTGAGCTGCGGCGGCTGCCAGTGGTGCCGCGGACTGATCTGGTTGACCGCGTCGCAGTCGCCGGTGAAGTAGCCCTGCAACCCGAACGTCTCCCGCATCAGGGTGGTGTTCAGGTAGGGGTCCGCCGCCGACGGCGTACCGTTGATCTCGTTGTACGAGCTCATGATCGCGCCCTGTTGCGTGGCTTGCACGATCTTCCGGTACGGCATCGTGTAGTACTCGCGGATTGCGCGCTCGTCCGCGTTGGAGGAGCCGTTCAGACGGCCGTTCGGGTCGCTGTTCGAGTAGCCCTCTGTGTTGTTCATCGTGTAGTGCTTGAGGGTCGTCGTCGCCTTGAAGAAGCCGTCCCCTTGCGGCAGCAGCTGGCCGTTCTCGTTCTTGCCCTCCATGCCGTTCACGAACTGGCTCGCGACCTTCGCCTCGAGCAGCGGATCCTCGCCATACGACTCGTCGTTGCGGCCCCAGCGTGGGTCGCGACCCAGGTTGACCGTTGGCGAGTAGAAGTCGAGGTCGAGCTTGTTTTGGCGCATGATCTCGCGCGCCTCGTCGGACTCCGCCTTCGCCACTTGATAGGTCAGGCCGGGATCCCAGCTCGCCGCCCGCGACAGGTCGATCGGGTACGAGGTCGTGTTCGTCAGCGTCGTCGCGTTCCCCGACGAGTTCAGCGACTCCGCGTTGATCCCATGCAACGCCTCGTTCCACCAGCCGTAGGCGGGGATGCCCGTCATCACGTTCACTTGTGTGCCGAACGGGTGCGCCGCCGAGAGCGCGGGAGTGAAGTCCACGCCGGTCCCAACGTCCTGAGCGCCCGCACCGAATGCGTGAGCGCTCGCCAGCGGAGCCGCCAGGGTGATCCCGGTGCCCGCGTCCTGAGCCACTGCCCCGAGGGCGTGGTCGCTGGCAAGCGGAGCGGCCAGGGTGATCCCGGTGCCCGTCGAGCCCGCGGTGCCGACCGTCTGAATCGTGCCCACCTCCAGGTTTGGCGGTGTGTCGATCCGAATCTGATGGCCGACCGTCATCCCGCTGACGCTCGACACCTTGATGTTGGTATCGCCAGCCAGGGCAGGGGCCGCCAGCGTTCTGGCCGTCGAGGCGGCCGTGCCGACCGCCTGAACCGTGTCAAACTCGAGATTCGGTGGTACGTCGATCCTGTACTGATCGCCGACCACCGCGCCACCGACGCTCGAGACCTTGATGTTCGTGTCCCCGGCGGCGGCCGGAAGAATCAGCGTTGCCGCTGTCCCCGCGGCGCGGCCGACCGCGGTCACCGTCACCGACTCGGAGGTGCCGCCCGGATCGACGACCAGGGAAGTCCCGATCGCGATTCCCGACACGCTCGACACCTTGATGTTCGTGTCACCTGCGACCGCAGGCGCCGCCATGGTCGCTTGGTTCGCCAGCTGCGAAGGCGACAGGAGCGGATTTGCCACGTTGCTTATCGCCGGCGCCTGGCTCGACACGAGCTGCGAGGCACGCTGCGTCGGCGTCAGTCGCGCGACAAGGTCGGCGGCGCGCTCACCGAACGTATACGACGTGTTCAGGTAGATGGGTCCTTGGGTGTGTCCGGAAGCAGCGGTCTGGGCCAACGACCCCACTCCGACCGCGACGGCAACGAGGGCGACAATCATTCCCACGCGCGCCTTGAGCACAGTCTTCACTGGCAATGTCTTCACTGGTACTCCCCCCCCCTGCGATCCCTCCTAAGAGTTGCGGCGATCACACGGCACCAGCCCGTCGAGTAGCGACGCTTCCCGTGACATCGCCATCGATCATCCCAAAATAGCGCTCGGTTTTCTCCGAATCAAGGAGAAACTAAGTGCCCGAGAATTCGTGCCCCAAAAGGCCCCTTTTTACAGGGATACGGAGGCACTCACAGAGGAGCCGGCATCCTGAGGAGATGAATATCGCCCCCGGGTTGGCTCGAAGCTCTCCGCCGGCTCAACCGACTGCGCGTGCTCGAGACGGTGCGCCGGCGACGGTGCCAGCCGGGCCGACATCGTGCGTGAGACGCAGCTCTCGCGGACGACGGTCTCGAGCCTCGTTCCTGACCGGACGCCGTACAGGTCATCCCGGGCGCCGTTTGCGTGAACGCGGCGAACCGCTCAGCTGCCGGGCGCGACGGGAGTGACCGGAGCCGGCCCGTTGGCGACGATGAAGCTGACGCTTTTCAAGGTCTCGTTACCTCGGATGTCGCCCACCGTCGCGAGCAGCCGGTAGCTGCCGTTCGCGACGCGGGTGGTGTCCCACGGCGACCCGAGCCAGTAGTCGTAGCTGCCGACGCTACCCGTGTCGTTGATGAAGCTGTTCTTGAGCGTGCCCGGCGCGAAGACCTGGAACGGATTGAGGGGGCAGAGCGTGCTGCCGAGATCCCAGTGGCCGGACAGGATCTTGTGGCCGGTCGCGTCGTACAGCTGCCAGCCGATCCAGGTGGGCGTGACCACGGCCCAGGGCCAGTTCGACGCGATCTGAGGCGTGTCGAAGGCGCTGACGGTGAGCTTCACCGCTCCGGACAGCGTGGCGTTGGTGAGGTCGTGGTAGCTGCCGTCGTAGTACGAGACCGAGCTGATCGTCGGCGGCATGGTGTCGACATAGGGCATGAGCGCACCGCGCCGAAGCGGGTTGATGTAGCGGCCATTTCGCTTCTCCGCGAAGTGGACGTGCCCGTAGCCCGGCTCGATGTAGCCGAGCAGCGCGTGCAGCTTCACCTTCTTGCCCTTCTTCGCGACCGGGCGGATGTGCCAGTAGGCGAAGGTCGTCACATCGTTCGTCTCGCGGACGGCGATCGCGCTCGAGCTCAGATAGTGGACCCAGCCCGGTGCCACGGCGTAGACGGCAGTGCCGTCCGGCGCAGCAATATCCAGGCCGAAGTGGAACGTGTGACTGCTCGAGGTGTAGAAATCGGAGCCGTTCATGCGCGGATCGTTGAGCTGGCCGCGCACCGGGTGCTCGTGAGCGAACGGCTTGACCGGCCAGCCGTAGCTTGCGCTCGCCAGCGCCGGCAGCGCGAGCGCCACGGTCGCCGCGCCGAGTACCGCGGCCAGAATTCTCTTCGCCTTGGCCGCGAACCGCTTCTTGCGCCGCGCGGAAGCGGACCGGCAAACGCACTCGTACCAGCCGTAGTTGTCTACGTTTTCAGGGGAGGAGCCCATCAATTACCTCCAAGCTCAAAGACCCGGTAACTTGAAGGCGATGTTCATATACCTTCATCTATTTAGACGCTCGCGAGCAGGCGTCTGTTCGCTAAGAGTTTGCTAATAGAGCCAAACGAGACGCAGAAGCCGCCTCGAACAGGAAGGAAGATCGATGGAAGCGCTGGTCGTAATAGACGCACAGAACGAGTTCTCACCTACCGGCGCGATGGCTGTGGAGGGTCATGCGGCCGCGCTGGGGGAGGTCGCCGGACTGGTTGCCGGCGCCCGCGCGGCCGGCCGGCCAATCGCCTGGATCGTCCACTCGAATGGCGCGGATGCGGAGCGTTTCCGTCCGGGAAGCTGGGGCGCCGAGCTGTCGCCCGGGCTCGAGCCGGCGCAGGGCGAGCCGGTCATGGTCAAGACCGTCTTCGGCGCGCTGACCGGCACCGAGCTGGGCGCCTGGCTCGATGAGCAGGGCGTCGATGCGATCGAGCTGGCCGGCTTTCTGACTCACATGTGCGTCTCGACAACCGCGCGCGAAGGCTTGATGCGAGGGCTCGCCGTGGCGATCGACGCGAAAGCGACCGGGACGCGGGCGATCGAATCGAGCGCCGGCACCTTCACGGCGGACGTCATTCACCGCAGCGCGCTCGCCCAGCTGGAGACCATGGGCGTAACGATTCGGCGCGCGGACTGAGGTTTTCCGCTCGATTCCCAGCACGATCGCCGGCGGCTCGGGGTTGGGCGCCTTTGCCCACCCACCACCCCCCACCCTCCCGCGGGGCGAGGGGAAGATAGCGAACGAAAACTCAAGCAAATGTGTCGATTTCGCGCCGACTTCGCACCAGCGCGCCCAGACGGCGCAACGCTTACTGCCCGTTCCAGGAGAAGTGCTGGTAGTCCTTGAGCGAATGCCAGTATCCACCCCACTTCCAGCCGACGGCCGCGAAGGCGCGTACGGCCCTGTCGCCCGCGTGGATCATCCCCTTCTTCCACCTGCGCCGGTCGACGTAGGCGCGTCCGCCCGGCGGTGAGACGACGCCGTCGCGAAGCTCGGGATTCTCGAGTGGGTTGATGTCGATCGCGCGGCCGTAGGCGTGCTCCGACCACGAACTGGAGCCCGCCACGCCGCGGCAGTTGAAGGCGGAGGTGTTGTCGGCCGCCATCGAGCGGTCGTCGCTGGAGCCGTAGGCCTCGACCGGGCGCATGCGCCTGATCGGGAAACGCCCGTAGTAGAGCGTCCTGAGCGCCGCGACGACCTGGCCCGCATAGCCGCGCCGCACGATCAGCCGGCCCGCGTGTGAGCGACCGTCGAAGCCCCAGTAGCTGACACTGACCAGGCGCAGGTTGGAGACCCGAACCGGGCAGCCTCGGTGCCAGGAGGTCATCTGCGCGCGAAAGGTCGAATCGATCGGCGAGATGGAGGAGCGAAAGGGCGGCTGGGCTCGTGCGCCGGCGCTCGGAGCCAGGAGGGCGCCGGTAAGCGCGAGCGCCAGGACGAGGGGCCATCTCATCCGCGGAATGAACGCGATCCTCATCACCAGCTCGCGTTCTAGCACCTTGCGCGGAAGAGACGGAGCTTGCTTGCGACCGCAAGCCGAGAGAGACTTCCCGTAGGAAGACCGAAAAGCTCTCCAGCGGGAGGAAGCGAAGGATGATCGTCGTCGGCGTGGACGGCTCGAAGTGCTCGCACTCGGCGCTCATCTTTGCGCTCGAGGAGGCTCGCATCCGCAAGGCGAAGTTGCGCGTCGTCGTCGTCTGGCACGTGCCACTGGCGGCCTACGGAGCCGGTTGGGCTCCCCCGCCCCCGCATCTGAGCGAGGATTCCGAAGCCGCCGCGAAGGAGGTGCTGGAAGAAGCCCTGCGCCTGGCGAAGAACGGCGACGGTGTGGAGATCGAGCCGCTGGTGCACGAGGGCCAGCCCGCGGACGTGCTGGTCGAGGCGTCGGCCGAGGCCGAGCTGCTTGTGGTCGGGTCGCGCGGGCGGGGCGGCTTTCGCGAGCTGCTGCTGGGCTCGGTCAGCCAGCAGTGTGCGCACCACGCCCGTTGCCCGGTGACGATCGTCCGCGCCGGCTGCGAGTGCGCGCCCGCGGCCGAATAACAGCAAGGCCGGTGGCTAGTGGTACCAGTCGTGCACCCAGCGGTGCGCGCGCAGGATCTCGATCTGATCAGGCGTGAGCGGGCCCGCATCGCCGGCGGCGATGTTCGATTCGACGTGCGGGACGGTGCGCATCCCGGGGATGACGGTCGAGACGACGTCGGGCACCAGGCAGAAGCGAAGGGCGATCTCGGGCAGCCGCTCGAGCGGGATATCCAGATCGGCCATGATCTTGTGCACGGCCTCCCAGACCTCGGCCTTGCGCTCGCCCTTGAAGTAGTCGGCGCGGAAGTCGCCCTCCTCGAAGACCGTATCGGGCGTCAGCTTGCCGGTGAGGGCGCCCTCGTCGAACGGGACGCGCACGATGATGCCGACATCCTGCCGCTCGCAGGCCGGGAAGAGATTGTCCTCGGGCGCCTGGTCGAAGATGTTGTAGATCACCTGGATGCTGTCGACCAGGCCGGTCTCGACCAGCTTCAGCGCCGAGTCGGGCTGGGCGTCGTTGACCGAGACGCCGAAGAAGCGGATCTTGCCGTCGCGCTTGAGCTGCTCGATCCCCTCCAGCCACGTGCCCTTGCCGACCCAGGCGTCCGACCAGACGTGGAACTGCTGCACGTCGATGACGTCGGTGCCGAGGTTGCGCAGGCTCTCCTCGGTGCGCGCGATCACGTGCGCGGCCGAGAAGGCCTCGTCGGCCGGGGTCGAGTCGCTGGCCGGCCACTCCCAGTTGGCGGGATTGATCTTGGTGGCGATCATCACCTCGGGGTGCTCGCGCTTGATCTGCCCGACCAGCTTCTCGCTGTGACCGGAGCCGTAGACGATGGCGGTGTCGAGGAAGTTGACACCCAGCTCGATCGCCCGGTGCATCGCGGCGAGCGCGTCGGCATCGGTTCCGCCCTTCCAGGCATCCGCGCCCACTCCCCAGGTACCGAAGCCGATCTCCGATACCTCGAGCCCTGTCCGGCCTAGCGTTCGGTAGCGCATGGCGAAAGCTTACACAGCGTGCCTGGGAGGCCAACCGCGCAACCATTCGAGCCGCTCAGGACGATTTTTCTTCCTTGACGATCAGAACCGGCCGGTCGGTTTCGCTCAAGACATCGCGCGAGACGCTGCCCAGAAACATGCCCGAAAGCTTGCCCAGCCCGCGCGAGCCAACGACGATGACGTCGGCACCGCGAAGGCGCGCGGCGTCGACGATCTCGCGCGCGGCATTCCCTTCGACGATCTCGGCCTCGGCCTCGACGCCCACCTGAACGGCCTTGGCCAGCGCTCGGTCGAGCAGGGCGTGCGACTCGTCGGTCTCCTCGCTCAGCGCGCCCGGCCGGGAACGGGAAGGATCGACCTCGGGCTGAACGTGCAGAAAGACCACACGGGCGCCCGTTGCCACAGCCAGGCTGACTCCCTCGTCTTCGGCCCGCTGACCGCAGGGCGAGCCGTCGGTTGCCACCAAGATCGTTTGCATCCCCAGCACTCCTTTACCGGAATCTCGAATCTTCGCCTGTCTGAATCATCGACGGCTGAATGCTTGATTCGATAGGAAGGGCTAGATTCCCAGGCGCTCGAGCGTCGCCTGGTCGCGGCGCCAGCGCGGTTCGACCTTGACCTTGAGGTCGAGAAAGACGCGGTGCCCGACCAGCTGCTCGATCTCGGGCCGCGCCTTGACGCCGATCTCCTTGACCATGCGCCCGGCTCGCCCAACCAGAATCTGCTTCTGCGACTCGGTCTCGACCATGATGCGAGCCCTGATCACCCGCTCGGTCATCTCCTCGACCTCCACCGAAAGCGAGTGCGGAACTTCGTCGCGCGTCAGGGCAAGCGCCTTCTCACGGATCAGCTCGGCCAGGCGCATCTCCAGCGGCATATCGGTGATGGCGTCGCGCGGGAAGTAGGCGACGCCTTCGGGAAGCAGCCCGAGCAGCTCGTCACGCAGCTCGGGAATGCCGTCACCCGTCTTGGCGCTGATCGGGTGGAGAGCGTGGAAGTTGCCGAGCTCGGAGGCGGTCTTCATCTGCGCGGCGATGTGGCCCGGTCTCTGCTGGTCGACCTTGTTCAGCACGATCACCACCGGCACGCTGAGCGCGAACACCGCCTGCGCGATGAAGCGGTCGCCGGCGCCGATTCTCTCCTGCGCCGAGAGCACGAACATGACCGCGTCGGCGTCCTCGAACGAGTTGGAGACGGTGCGCTGCATGCGCTCGGTCAGCGGGTCGAGCGGGCGCTGGAAGCCCGGCACGTCGACCAGCACGAGCTGGTAGTCGTCGCCGTTTGCGATGCCGAAGATGCGTCGCCTGGTCGTCTGCGGCTTGTCCGAGACGATCGCCACCTTGCCGCCGCAAAGCGCGTTCACAAGCGTCGATTTGCCCACGTTGGGACGACCGGCGATGGCGACGAATCCGCTCTTCACGACCGCTCGCTCGGCCTGCCGGAGGCGCCCGAAAGGAGCGCACTCATGCGATCACCTGAAAGACGGCAAGGGTGACAAGCGCACCGATGGCCGCGCCGTAGGTGACCTCGAGCGCGGAGTGGAAGCCGGCCTCGACCCTGGTCTGCGCGACCAGCAGAGCCATCACGAAAGCCAGCGTCGAGATCAGGAAGCGATGGTCGACGACGACGTAGGTGACGGCCATCCAGCCGGCGAAGGCGAGCGCCGCGTGGCCCGAGGGGAGCCCGCCGCGGAGTGGAGTTCCGCGGTGCGTCAGCGCCTTGGTCGCGATGACCAGCAGGATGGTGATCATCAGCGCAACCAGCGTTATGTAGCGAGGCGCGTCCTTGATCCGGTCGACCAGGTGGGTGCCCGGGTCGGCGATGCGGTCGCTGAAGATGAGAAAGCCGACCGCGACCGCGGTGAGGGTGGAGATGAGGACGGCTCCCGCCGCCATGTCCTTGGCCAGCTTGGCCATCGGATCGAAGCTGGTGGTCGAGACGTCGATCGCCGCCTCGACGGCGCTGTTGATCATCTCGGTGATCAGCACGAAGGCGATCACAAGGACGAGCGCGATCAGCTCGCTCTCGCCCACGCTGACGATGACCGCGGCGATCAGCACTACCATCGCGATCAGCAGGTGAACGCGCATGTTGCGCTGGGTGCGGACGGCGTAGATGACGCCCTGGAAGGCGCAGTTGAAGCTGTCGATCAGCGAGATGCGGGAGCGAGGGCTCATAGGAGCTCGTAGCGGTCTTCCCGCTCCTCCATCGCGGGCCCGTGCTCGTAGCCGAGCAGGTGCAGGAGCCCGTGCGCAAGCGGCCGGCGCCACTCGCTTCCCACCACTTGCGGGCAGATGACGACGTCACCGAGCTGGCGCGGAAGCCCTTCGGGCAGCTCGCTCAGTCCGTCGATCGGGAAGGAGAGCACGTCTGTCACCTCATCGATCGCCAGATGCTCGCGCTTGAGCGCGCGGATCTCCTCGCCCGCCACGAAGCCGAGCCCGAGCTCGCCCTGCTCGACGCCCTCGGCCTCGAGCACCGTCCGGGCGAGCGCGGCGACCGCCTGCTCGTCCACCTCGACCCCGCTTCTGTTGTCGATCTCGATCTCGATCATCGTGCTGGCCGTCAACGTCGCCGCTCGGCGCCGGTCGCCTCGACGTGGCGCTTGTAGGCCTCGACGATTCGCTGCACCAGCTTGTGGCGAACGACGTCCTCGTGGCCGAAGCGGACGAAGGCGATGCCTTCGATGTCGGCCAGGATCTGCTGCACCTGGATCAGGCCCGAGGCCTGCTCCTTGGGCAGGTCGACCTGGGTGATATCGCCGGTGACCACGACGCGCGAGCCGAAGCCGAGCCGGGTCAGGAACATCTGCATCTGCTCGGGCGTGGTGTTCTGGGCCTCGTCGAGGATGATGAAGGAGTCGTTGAGCGTGCGCCCGCGCATGAAGGCAAGCGGCGCGACCTCGATCGTGCCGCGCTCGATGAAGGCGTTCAGCTTTTCCGCGTCGAGCATGTCGTAGAGCGCATCGAAGAGCGGGCGCAGGTAGGGATCGACCTTGGCCAGCAGGTCGCCGGGCAGGAAGCCGAGCCGCTCGCCGGCCTCGACCGCGGGGCGCGTCAAGATGATGCGCCCGACCTGACCTTCGGAGAGCGCCGCGACCGCAAGGGCCATCGCCAGGTAGGTCTTGCCGGTGCCCGCCGGGCCGATGCCGAAGGTGACCGTGCGGGAGCGGATCGCGTCGACGTAGTGCTTCTGGTTGACGGTCTTGGGCGTGATCTTCTTGCCGCGATGGCGCCAGACGACCTCCTCGAACACCTCGCGCACGTCGGCCGACTGGTCGAGCGCGCGCAGAACGGCGTCGACCGAGCTCGGCCCGATCTCCTGGCCGTCCTCGAGCAGCCCGACAACCTCCTCGATCACCGACCGCGCCTGCGTAACCTCGGCCTTGCCGCCCTCGAGCGTGAGCCGGTTCCCGCGCAGCCTGATCGTGCAGTCGAGCTGCTCGCGCAGGGCCTCGAGCACGCTGTCCGAGACGCCCGCTAGCTCGGCCGCCACTTCGTTAGAGAGGTTGAGTACGTCTTGCATCCGACGTCCAGTGTAGGCGCTCGGCTTGATGCTCGTTCGTCGCCCCAAATCAGCACCAAAGGCATCACGAAGCGCCCGTGGCGCCGATTCAACTAGGGAGGGCCTTATCCGCTCGTTTCTCGATCTCGGCGAGCATCTTCTCGGCGCTGATTCTCAACATTCGCTCCGATAGGAACATCAAAGGAGCGTCACTATCAACCCCGATGTTGAAGGCTCGACCGACGCGTGACTTAACTCGGTCGCGGTAGAGCGCCGGATGATCGACCCTGACCTCGAGTCCTCTCCCGAGCCGACCGGGCGTTCCGATGCGAATCGAAACGATGGCATCCCACCTCACGAGCCCTAGCACAGGTGAGTCCAAACCGGCTGTTGTGAACGTGACGAACGGGTTGCGCGAGAAAACCTTCCCTGATAACAAGACGGATAGACCCCCAAAGATCGCAAGTAAAAGCGCTCCGGAGACTTTCACCGGAAAGCCAGACGCGAAAAGCGATGTCACCAAGCCGACGGAGGCAATCGCTAAAGCGGCGAAGAGGTACGTGCCCCCCACGAGACGCGATGCTTTGAGAACCAGCGGGGCGATCTCCTCGCGGCTGTTGGAATCCGCCCTTTCGTCACCAAGCGTCATACGTTCGCTTTAGGCCAGTGCCTCGCGCACCAGCTGCGAGACGACCGAGCCGTCGGCGCGGCCGGATATCTGCGGCATCACGTCTGCCATCACGCGACCGAGGTCGCGCATGCTCGTCGCGCCGACCGCGGCGACGGCGTTGTCGACGATCTCCTCCAGCTCCTCCTGCGAGAGCGGCGTGGGCATGTACTCCTCGAGCACGGTCAGCTCGGCCTCCTCGCGCGCAGCCCGCTCGGGACGATCGCCGGCACGAAACGCCTCTGCCGCCTCGACCCGCCGCTTGCGCTCGCGCTGCAGCACCTGCAGCTCCTCCTCGTCGGAGAGCGGCCGAAGCAGCTTCTTCTCGGCGGCGCGCAGAGAGGCGAGGATCAGGCGAAGCGTGTCCCTACGCAGCTCGTCCTGGGCGCGAATGGCCTCGGCGAGATCGTTCTCGATTCGCTTGATCAACTTCATTCCTCCCTCTCGGCCTCGGCCAGTGCCAGCGCCGGCAGGTGGCCGCTCAGATCGCGCCCGCCGAGCAGGTGCCAGTGCAGATGAAAGACCGTCTGGCCGGCGCTCGGCCCCACGGTGCAGAGCACCCGGTAATCCTCGAGCCGGAGCGCTCGCGCCGTGTCGGCGATGAACTCGAGCATGCGCAGCGCCTCCTCGGGCGGGAACTCGCCGATCTGGCGAAAGGTGTCGATGTGACGCTCGGGGACGATCAGGACATGCACCTCGGCCTTCGGGTTGATGTCCTCCACCGCGACGAACCCGTCGGCCTTGCGGATGGGAGTGCTGCTGCGCACGAGCTCGCAGAAGAGGCAGTCGCTTGGGGTCATGTTCGTCTCACTATTCCGATTATCCCCTGCTCTGTCACCTTTTTTGCGTGTGCTTGCACAATCTCGCCGAGCGGGCCCTCGACGAGCCACGGCGTGTAGTCGCTCGCGTACCCGCGTCCCGGACGATCGATCAGGACGCTTTCCTCCATACCGATCTTGCCACGCCAGCGGCTAATGCACGCATTTTCCGAAGATTTGCGCAGCCGGGCGGCGCGTTCCCGCTTCACCTGGGCGGGCACGTCGTCGCGGTCTTCGGTCGCCGTTCCCGGGCGCGGCGAGTAGGGAAAGACGTGCACCTTGCTGATTCCGGCGCGCTCGATCAGCTCGAGCGTGTGCTGGAAGGCCTGCTCGTCCTCGCCGGGGAAACCGACGATCACGTCAGTGGTGAGATTGAAGTCATCGAGCCCTTCGAGCCGGCGCAGGAAGGTCGCCGCGTCGTAGTGGCGCCCCATCGCCCGCAAAATCTCGTCGTCACCGGACTGGAGCGGAACGTGCAGATGCGGGCAGGCCGCGCGTGTCTCGCGGATCGCCGCGACCAGCTCCGGGCCGACATGGTTGATCTCGATCGAGGAGAGACGCAGGCGCTCGAGGCCCGCCGTCTTTCCAGCCTCGCGAACCAGCGCGGCGAGCGAGGTGCCGCTATCGGCGTCGTGGAAGCAGCCGAGATTGATGCCCGAGAGGACGACCTCCTTGTGTCCCTGCCGGACACGCCTGCGCACCTCCGCCAGCACCTGCCCGGCCGAGCTGGAGCGCCCGGGCCCGCGCACCAGCGGCACGACGCAGTAGCTGCAGCCAAACGAGCAGCCGTCCTGAATCTGAACGAAGGCGCGAACCCGCCTCGGGCCGGCCTCGACCGCCGCGCCGCCGCCGCGACCGACGAGAGCGGCCAGGCGCTCCGGTGCATTCACGCTCTGCCCGGCCAGCACGGTCACGTTTTCGGGCAGGCCCGCGAAGGCGCCTTCGAGATTGGCGCCGCAACCGGTCACGTACACGCGCTCGTGCGTTCGTGCCGCCTTCGCCACCGCCTGGCGCGACTTGCCGAGCGCCTCGCGCGTGACGCAGCAGCTGTTGACCAGCGCGATCTCGGCCTCGCCCGCCCGCGCCTCGGCGTGCCCGTCGGCGAGCAGACGCTCTCGCAGCGAGTCGGCATCGGTGTAGGAGACCTTGCAGCCGAGAAAGCGAATCGAGAAGGTGGTCATGGCATCAACTGTAGGCGAGAGAGGAATCTCGGTTGGTGGCTGAGCGAGGGCTCCCGCCTTCCCACGCCGGTTCCGTGCGCCCGAACCTCAGCGCCGTCACGGGGTACCATCTCGAAGGAGTCATCGTGATGAAACGCGCAAGTCTCCTCGTGTTGATGATGGCAACGTTGGTTGGGTGTGGGACGGCCGGCCCGGAGAGTGTCTCCACTGCAACACCTCCGGCCAAACCGGTCACGGTGGGGTGCGATCAGATCATCGGAACGGTCAAGACGGGCCACGAAGCCGGGTACCGGGTCGTTCTCGGCGTCGTCTCCGCCCCTCCGGCGGTCCTTCCCGGCGTCGTACACGTCCCGAAGTTCTCCCCCTTCCCATACTGGCGGAAGGCCGGAATGGTGATCCACGCCAGCAGGAAGCCGGTTGCGATCAGCGTGCCGGAGGCGTGGCGTCGGCACGCTCGCATCGGGTGGGGTAATCCTGCCTCACCCACAACCGTGGTCAGATTCGCGGCCTGCCCGTCACCGAACACCTGGAATGCCTACGCGGGCGGATTCTTCCTTCGCACCCGCTCGGCTTGCGTCCCGCTCGTGTTCAGCGTAGGCGACCGTCGCGTGACGTTGCGGTTCGGGCTCGGTCGAAACTGCTGAGACGCCCCAGGGGCGACGTCGCCCAGGGCAGGCAGGCGCACTTAGGTCCATGGCAGCTGATCCCACTCCGGCGGCCGCTCGGCTCGAAACGGTCCGGCGTTCGCGTAGGCCTCGGCCGGCGAGTTCGTCGCCTTGTCGACGCCTGCCTCGTAGCGCTGCGCAAGCCCGGACAGTGGATAGAAGATGTCGCCGTCGGCATCCCGCGAGCCGGCCATCAGGATCACGCAGGGATCGGTTCCGGCGCCGATGAAGATGTGCTCGGTATTGGCCGGACAGTGCGCGAAGTCCCAGGCTGCGAGCTCCCTTTCCTGGCCCTCGACGAGGAGCCGGCACTTGCCCGCCAGCACGAGGAAATCCTCCTGGTTGGACTCGCGGTGATACATCCCGTTCGCCTGCCCCGGGCTGAGCACGCGCAGGTTGAAGCCGAGCTCCGGGAAGGGCAGGTTCGTGTTCTCGAAGCGGCAGCCGGAGCCATGCCGGTCGTTCGTCATCCAGGCGGTGTCGCGCACGTTGACGACGAACCAGCCCTCGCCGGCCGGCAGGAGACCCGCAGGCGCCGCCTCGAGCTTTGCTTCCCCGATCATTTGCCACCTCTCTCCGGGCGGGCCACGACGGCCGCCCAATCGCCCTGCTCATGCCTGCTCACGATTCGGTATCCGGGCAGGCGCAGATCATCCGCAGCGAGGTAGCCCGAGGCGACGAGCGTCACGCAGCGAAGCCTGGGCGCCAGCTCCTCCAGCGCCCCGAGGCTGATGTTGCAGACGACCACGTCCGCGGGCGGCAGCGGCTCGGTCAAGGCATCGATGAGCCGCACATCCGGAGCGACGCCGTTTGCCTCGGCGTTCGTCAGCGTCGCCTCGATCGCCTCGGGATCGTTGTCGAGCGCGACAACGGGCGAGAAGCCGAGCTTTGCCGCGGCGATCGCCAGCACGCCCGAGCCGCAGCCGACGTCCAGCAGGCTCGCGGGCGCCAGCTCCTGCAGCAGCTCGAGACAGAGGCGCGTGGTCGGATGAGCGCCCGTACCGAAGGCGGCGCCCGGATCGATCACGACGGGCACGAGGTTCGCGGGAGGCTCCTCCCACGGTGGGCCGACCCACAGCCTGCCGATCTCGACCGGGCGGTGAAAGGCGCGCCACTGATCTTCCCAACCGGGCTCGACCCGTTCGGAGGAGACGTCCTCGAACGCGGCTCTGAGAGCCTTCTCGACCTCGGAGTCGCCGTAAACGGCCAGCTCGAGCCGGCCGGGGAGATCGCGTTCCTCGAAGCCGTGCGCGGCGAACTCGAGCAGCTCCGCCCGCGCCTCCTCTGCCCTCTCGAGCGGGACGCGTACGGCGATGCGCAGCAGCTCGATCAGCGGAAGATGCCTTTCGCGGGCGCGCTCACTTGAAGTGGGCCTTGAATCGCTTGAACAGACCGTCGCCGCGCTCGTAGGCGGCGGCGCCGGCGCTCACTTCGAACTGCTCGAGCAGCCTTCGCTGCTCCTCGTCGAGCTTGCGCGGCACGAGCACGGTCAGAAGCAGGCGCAGGTCGCCGTGGCCGAAGCCCTGCAGTCGCGGCATGCCCTTGCCCTTGAGCGTGAGCACGGTCTCCGGCTGGGCGCCCGGCTCGATCGTCACCTCCGCCTCGCCGTCGAGTGTCGGCACCGTGGCCTTGCCGCCCAGCGCCGCCTGGGTCATCGTCAGCTCGAGTGTCGAGACGAGGTCGTCGCCCTCACGCACGAAGCGCTCGTCGGGGCGCACGCGCACCAGCACGTAGACGTCGCCGGGGCGGCCGCCGCGAGCGCCTGCGTGCCCCTCGCCGGAGATGCGGATGGGCTGGCGATCGTGAATGCCGGCCGGTATCTCGACCTCCAGCGTGCGCTCTTCGACCTCGCGCCCGCTGCCGCCGCAGTTCTCGCAGGGATGCTCGATCACCTTGCCCGCGCCGGCGCAGGTGGGGCAGGTCTGAGTGCGCATCACCTGACCGAAGAGGCTCTGCGAGATCTGCTGGAACATCCCCTGGCCCTTGCAGGTGGGGCAGGTCACCGCTTCGGTGCCGGGCTCCATGCCGGAGCCCTCGCAGACGTGGCAGATCGTCTCGGCCGTGAAGACGACCTCGCGCTTTAACCCCTTCGCCGCCTCGGTCAGCTCGATCTCGATCTCGGCGGCCACGTCGGCGCCGCGCTGCCTTCCGCGTGGACGCACCGCGCCTCCGAACATCTCCTCGCCGAAGAAGGCCGAGAAGAGGTCGGACAGGTTGCCGAAGTCGACACCCGTCGGCTGGTAGCCGCCACTGCGCAGGCCGGCATGGCCAAAGCGGTCGTAGAGCTCGCGCGTCTCGGATTTCGACAGCACCTCGTAGGCCTCGACAACCTGCTTGAAGCGCTCCTCGGCCTCGGGATGATCGGAGACATCGGGATGCAGCTCGCGCGCCAGCGCGCGGAAGGCCTTCTTGATCTCGGCCTCGCTGGCGCCGCGCGAGACGCCGAGCAGCTCGTAGTAGTCGCGTTCGGTGGTGGCCATCTACCCAAGGTTAGTCGGGCGCGCCCGCCACAAGCGGGACTCTGCGCTATCTCGGGCGGGCAGGGGCTTTTTGGGCACCCGTGGGGGGAGCCCCAACGTGAACGCTACCCGGAAAGATCGCACCCGTCTGTGCCGATTCCCCCACAGCCGACCGCTGGCGCGGGGCGACTACTCCTCGTACACGTCTTCGACGAAACGCGACAGCTCCTGCGCGGCGGCGCGGACGGCGCCGATCGCCTTCTCGTAGTCCATCCGGATCGGGCCGAGCAGGGAGATGGTTCCGAGCGTGCGGTGCGCCAGGCCGTAGCGAGCCCCGACCAGCGAGACGCCCGAGAGAGCGGGGTTGTCGAGCTCCTCGCCGACGCGCACGTAGGGCCGGCGCTGCTCGATCGAGGCGCGCAAGAGCTCGAGCGTGGCCGCCCGGCGCTCGAGCACCGAGAGCAGGCCGCGGCAGGCATCGAGCTCGCTGCCGCGGACGGCGTCGAGCAGCGTCGCCGCGCCGCCGACAAAGACGCGCTCGTCGCCCTGGCCGGCCTGCTCCTCCAGCGCCGGACGCAGGACGGTGAGGAAGTCGCGCTCGCTGGCCGTCAGCGCGGGGTCGTCGAGCGCCTGGCGCAGCAGGCGCGGCCCGAGCGTGCGCCCCTCGAGGCGCTCGTTCAGGTACTCGCGGGCCCAGCTCACCAGCCCCGAGTCGACGGGCGCCTCGAACGCGCAGACACGCTTCGAGACCTCGCCCGCCGAGGTGATCAGCACGATCAGGATCACGCGCGGCTGCAGCAGCAGCACCTCGACATGGCGGACGGCGGTCGTCTCGAGCGCCGGCGCCGAGGCGAGCGCAAGCAGATGCGTCATCCCGGCGAGGATTTCCGTCGTTGCCTCGAGCGCCTCCTCGACCTCGTTCTGGGCGACGCTCAGATCGAGCGCCATCAGCTCCGAATGGGGCGCCCGCTCGGAGAGAAGCGAGTCGACGTAGTAGCGATAGCCGCCGTCGGTGGGAATGCGCCCGGCCGAGGTGTGCGGATGAGTCAAGAGCCCGCGCTCCTCCAGCTCCGCCAGCTCGTAGCGCACGGTCGACGAGGAGACCGAGAGCCCGGCGCGCTCGACCAGGTGCCTGGAGCCGACCGGCTGGCCGCTGGTCACGTACTCCTCCACGACCATGCGCAGAATCCGGCGCTGGCGCTCGCTCAGGTTGATTGCCAGAGGATCGGGCATTTGCAGGAATTTTAGCGGACTACAGGCGCTGTCGATTGCTGGGAGCTCCGGGCGCCTCGCATTACCCACCCACCACCCCCCACCCTCCCACGGGGCGAGTAGAAGATAGCGAGAAAACGCACACAGAAAGCGTCAGTTTCGTGCCAACTCAAAGCCGGGTCGCTACCGAATCCGCCGACCACGATCGGCTCCGCGCTAACCGCGCCGGCCAAGCGTGATCGACTCGCCGACGCGAACGACCAATCCAACCCTTCGAAACGAGCCAGCGGCCCGCGTGCTACGCCTCGACCAGGATCACCAAGGTCTCGGGCAGCACACCGTCATATGCCATCGCCTCGGCTCCGGCCTCGGTTTGCATCGCGGCCATCAGGGCGTCCATATCCGGAACGTCCATCAGCAGTCCGACACGTTTCGGGTTCTGCGGGTCGACGAAGGTCCGGATGCCCGTGACGCCGAGCGGCCCGAAGAACTCTTCGCGCTTCGCCGAGGCTAGCCAATGCTTGCTGTCCTTCACCTCGTGATAACCGATAACCGTGGGCATCGCAGCCTCCCGCTCGCTCGCGCCCGCGCCGTGCGCGCCGGCTTCGTAGGCCGTCATCTGTCCGGGGAACGAGTTTCCAAACGGCGAGCGGCGAACGCGCCCAATCCGGCGCGAGGAGAATGACCTAGGCCGCGAGCGAATCGCCGGGCCAGACGATCAGCTCCGCGCAAACTGCTCCGCCGAGCATGCGGCCGCGCCGGGAGAGCGTGATCGACTCACCGCGACTCTCTACCAGGCCCAGTTCCGAGAGCCGGGCCAGCGCGCCGCGATCGAGCACGCTCTCAACCTCCGCGAGCGCCAAGGGCTCGTCCAGGCGCAGGCCGAGCATCAGGCGCTCGCGCAGCTTCGTTGCCCCGTCCAGCGCCTCGGTTTCACGCGGCGGCCTCTTCTCCGCCTCCAACGCTGACAGATAACGCGGAAGCGAAGGCGCGTTTCGCCAGCGCATGTCGCCCGCGGTCGAGACGGCGCCGATTCCGATCCCGAGATAGTCGTGCCCGCGCCAGTAGCCCAGATTGTGCTCGCTACGGAGGTCTCGATCGCTGTCTATGCGGGCGAAGTTGGCAGTCTCGTACCAGCGGTAGCCGGAGGCGGGCAGCCGCTCGACAACGCGCTCGAGATGATCCTCCAGCAGCTCGGCTTGCTCCTCCAGTTCGGCGCCGTGGGCGCGGGTGAAGCGCGTACCGGGCTTCGCCTCCAGCTCGTAACAGGAGAGATGCTCAGGCGCGAGGGCGAGCGCCGCGTCGAGGTCGGCGTCGAGATCGGCGCCACTCTGGCCGGGGATGCCGTAGAGAAGATCCAGCGAGATGTTGTCGACACCGGCTTCTCTCAGAATGGCGACCGCGCGACGAACCTCGTCCGGGCCGGCGCGGCGGCCGAGCAGCTCGAGCAGGCGCGGTTGGAAGCTCTGCGCACCGAGCGAGACCCGGTTGACACCCGCTTCCGCGAGCAGCCCGGCCAGCCCGGGCGTCACGGTCTCCGGGTTCGCCTCGACGGTCAGCTCGCCCGCGCCGGGCAACCCTTCGAGCAAGCGGCGCAGCGCCTCGGGCTCGAGAACGCTCGGCGTACCTCCGCCGAGATAGACCGTCTCCAGCGCGGGCGCGAGCTTATCCCGCTCCAGCTCCAGTTCGGCCAGAAGCGCTTGGATATAGCGGGCGTGGCGGTCGCTCTGCCCGGTCAGCGAGACGAAGTCGCAGTAGTCGCAGCGCGAGGCACAGAAGGGAATGTGGACGTAGAGATGAGTAGCGCCGCTCACTTCTTCCCTCCGTCGAGCTTGAGCACAGCGAGGAATGCCTCCTGCGGCACCTCCACAGATCCGACCTGCTTCATCCGCTTCTTGCCCTTCTTTTGCTTCTCGAGCAGCTTGCGCTTGCGGCTGATGTCTCCGCCGTAGCACTTGGCGATCACGTCCTTGCGCCTGGCCTTGACCGTCTCGCGCGCGATCACCCGCGAGCCGATCGCGGCCTGGATCGGGACGTCGAACATCTGGCGCGGAATCTCCTCGCGCAGCTTCTCGACCAGCTGGCGCCCGGTGTCGTAGGCGCGGTCCTTGTGCAGGATCAGCGAGAGGGCGTCGACCGACTCGCCGCCGACGAGCACGTCGACGCGCACCAGGTCGCCCGTGCGGAAACCGCTCAGGTCGTAGTCGAAGGAGGCGTAGCCGCGCGTGCGCGACTTGAGCTGGTCGTAGAAGTCGAGCACGATCTCGCCCAGGGGCAGCTCGTAGATCAGCATCACCCGCTGCTCGGACAGGTACTCCATGTGGTCGAAGCGGCCGCGGCGGTCGTTGCACAGCTCCATCACCGAGCCGACGAAGTCCTTGGGCACGATCACCGTCGCCTTGATGTAGGGCTCCAGCACCTCCTCGCGGTCGTCCGGCATCTCCGAGGGGTTGTGCACCTCGAGCTCGACGCCGCCCTGCTTCTTCACCCGGTAGGCGACGTTCGGCGCCGTCACCAATAGATCGAGGTCGAACTCCCGTTCCAGCCGCTCGCGCACGATCTCCATGTGCAGGAGGCCGAGGAAGCCGCAGCGGAAGCCAAAGCCGAGCGCCTGCGAGGTCTCGGGCTCATACAGCAGCGCGGCGTCGTTCAGCTTCAGCTTCTCGAGCGCCTCGCGCAGCTCTGGATAGGCGTCCGAGTCGGTCGGGAAGAGCCCGGCGAAGACCATCGGCTTGACCTCCTTGTAACCGGGAAGCGGCTTCCGGGCGGGACCTGCGACGGTCGTGATCGTGTCGCCGACGCGCAGCCGGGCGACGTCCTTGAGCCCGGTGACGAGATAGCCCACCTCGCCGGCCTCCAGCCTCTCCACCGGGTTCATGCCCGGGCCGAAGAAGCCGATCTCCTCGGGCTCGAACTCGGTGCCGAGCGCCATCGCCTTGAGCGCCTGACGGCGCGAGAAGGAGCCGTCGATCATGCGCACGAAAGCCACCACGCCGCGGTACTGGTCGTAGGAAGAGTCGAAGACGAGCGCCCGCGCCGGCGCGCTCACGTCGCCCGAGGGAGCATGGATTCGCTCGATCAGCGCGTCGAGCACCGCCTCCACCCCCTGCCCCGTCTTGGCCGAGATCGCCAGCACGTGCTCGGGCTGGTCGCCGAGCAGATGCGCGACCTCGAGCGCGGTGCCCTCGGGATCGGCCTGCGGCAGATCGATCTTGTTCAGGACGGGAACTATCTCCAGGTCGTTCTCGATCGCGAGATACGCGTTGGCCAACGTCTGCGCTTCGATCCCCTGCGCCGCGTCCACCACGAGCAGCGCCCCCTCGCAGGCCTGCAGCGAGCGCGAGACCTCGTAGGTGAAGTCGACGTGACCGGGCGTGTCGATCAGGTTCAGCTCGTGCCCCTTCCAGCTCACACGCACCGCCTGAGCCTTGATCGTGATGCCGCGCTCGCGCTCCAGATCCATCGAGTCGAGCACCTGCTCGCGCATCTCGCGCTTGGAGACGGCGTGCGTCAGCTCGAGGATGCGATCGGCCAGCGTCGACTTGCCGTGGTCGATGTGGGCGATGATCGAGAAGTTGCGGATATGGCTCTGGTCCATGCCGCTCCGAAGTATGGCGATGATCCTCGGCTCGAACGCCACGGTCCGCCCGCCGGGTCAGACGCCGGTCAGAAGAATCGCTCGCTGTCAAGCAGCAGCGGTGACGAAATAGAGACAACTCATCCGCGAGAGAAGCGCTCGCTTCATGTGACGCGGCGGCGCCGCAGCGAAAGCAGCGTCTCCAGCTCACGCACCCCGAGCATCCGAGCGGAGCCCAGGTAGGCGGCCAGCCCGGCCACCAGCGCCGTCCCGAGCGAGACGAGCTGCGCGGGGAAGGAACGGCCGAGCATCGAGTCGAGCGGGCGCCAGATGCCGTAGCCGACCGCCGCGAAGATCAAGGCGGAGATGGCCACGCGAATGAACGAGCTGAGGATCGCGCTGAAGTCGATGCGCCCGATTCGGCGCCTGAGCAGAACGAGCAACGCCCCCGTTCCCAGGATGTTGGCGATCGAGATCGCCAGCGGAATTCCCCACGGTCCGAAGCGGTAGAAGGCGAAGTAGAGCAGCCCGTTCAGGGCCAGGTTCCCGAGCGCCACCACGGTCGGCATCCAGGGCCGCTGCAGGGCAAAAAAGCCACGGTTGAGCATTAGCATGAAGCCGTTGAAGGCCAGCCCGACCGAGTAGGCGACCAGGCAGGCCGCGACGACCGTCGTCTGATGGGGCGTGAACTGGCCGCGCTGGTAGAGCAGGCGCACGATCGGCGTCGCCAGCACGATCGAGACCGCGCTTACCGGCACGAGCGTGAAGGCGATCTGGCGCATGCCGACGCTGAAGGTATCGCGGTAGCTGTCCCAGTCGGCCTGGGCCGCGGCCCGCGAGAGCGTCGGGAAGAGAACCGTGGCGATGGCGACCGAGAAGATGCCCTGCGGCAGCATGTAGATGAGAAAGGCCTTGGCGATCGCCGACGGAGCGATGGTGGGATCGATCAGGCGCGAAGCGAAGATCGTCCCGAGCATGACGTTGAAGTTGATCAGCCCCAGCCCGAGCGCCACCGGGCCCATCAGCACAAAGACGCGCCTGACCGCGGGATCGCGCCAGTCGATCACCGGCCGCAGGCGCCCGTCCAAGCCGTACAGCCAGGGCAGCGGCAGCAGGAACTGAATCACCGTCCCGACCAGGATCGAGCCGGCGTAGATGTAGAGCTGCGTCGTCGTCGAGCTCGTCATCGGAACGCCGATCACCAGCCCGGCGATGATGGCCAGGTTCCAGAACACCGGGGTCAGCGCCGGTATCGAGAAGTGCTCGTAGCTGTTCAGGATCCCGACGACGATGCCCGACAGCCCGAGCAGCGCCACGATCGGGAAGAGGATGCGCGAGAGCGTCACGGCAAGCTGCTCCTGGTATCCGTGGAAGCCGAAGACGCTCATCACCAGCGGAGCGACCAGCACGAACAGCGCGGTCAAGGCGCCGAGCCCGAGCAGCATCAGCCAGAACAGCGAAGAGGCGACGCGCCAGGCACGCTTGCGCTCGCCCTTCACCAGCAATTCACTGAAGACCGGCACGAAGGCCGAAGAGAGGGCGGCGTCGGCGACGAGCGCCCTGATCAGATTCGGCACCTGGAAGGCGGCGGTGAAGGCGTTGATGCCCGCGCCCTGGATGCCGAAGTAGTTGGCCGCCAGCACCTCACGGCCCAGCCCGACCACGCGCGAGAGCGCCGTCGCGAGCGCGAAGATCAGCGTCGAAAGGGCGAGCTTGCGTCCGTGCGCCGACGTCTCGATCGAGCCGCCCTCGTTCAGCTCGACCGCGGCCGGGTCGGCTAAGACTTGGTCGTCCACGCGCCCGAGTATAGGTAGACGCCCGTCCGAACCAGTGCTCCTCTCGTTCTCCGAGCGGCGATGTTTCGTCGCCGCCGCGACGGGAATCCGCTACTCGACAGAGGAGCTGAGAAATGCGTGTCGAGAGTGGATTGAAACGCTGGGCCAAAGCGGCCGGGCTGGTTGCGCTGGGAGCATCGCTCGGACTTCTCTTCGACCCTCGCAACGGAAAGCGCCGGCGCAGGACGCTACGTGACCGCTCGCTCGCTCTCGCCCGGCACGGCGAAGAGCGAGCAGAACGAGCGGCTCACCTCGGAACCGTCAAGACGCGAGCGCTCGGCGCACGAGCCCGCCACCTGGCGAACCGGTCGAAGAGCTACGACGACGCGACCCTGGTGGACAAGGTCGAAAGCGAGGTCTTTCGCTACCGGGAGATTCCCAAGGGCAAGCTGAACGTCGACGCGGTGAACGGCATCGTCTCTTTCCGCGGCCAGATCGAGCGGCCCGAGATCATCGCCGAGATCATCCAGAAGACGCGAGAGGTCGAAGGAGTTCGCGCGGTTGAGAACCTGATGCACCTGCCCGGAACCGAGGCGCCGCACCACGAGCCGAACGGGCAGGCGTAGCAGCGCCCGACCCCGGAAGCCGTCGAGAGACTCTGAAGCGCAAGGGCGGAAGCGTTCGCCTGACGGGCAATCCGCGGGCGAGAGAGCGCTCGCCGCCCTCTGCGTGCAGACCGGTCGTCTGCTACCATCGCTCGCGCCCGCTAAGCGGGCACTTTCACGCTATGGCCAACATCAAGCAACAGAAGAAGCGCGTTGGGATCACGACTCGCGAGCGGGTCGAGAACCTCCGCTACCGCTCGACGGTCAAGACGCTGACCAGGCGCCTGCGCTCCGCTGTCGACGAGGGCGAGGCCGCGAAGATCGAGTCCGAGCACAAGCTGCTCGTGCAGTGGATCGACCGGGCGATCGCTCGCGGCGCGATGCACAAGAACGCCGCGGCGCGCAAGAAGTCGCAGGCCGCACGGCTCGTCGCCGGCAAGCAGTAGCCAGCCACTCGATCTCGATTCGCTTTCGATCGAAGGGATTTGCGATGACCAGCTTCGCAATCGGTAGCTATCGCTGCAGATACCTGGACGTCGGCAGCTTCGAGGTGAGTGCCGAGACGCTCTTCGGCGACGCCCCCGCCGACCTGCTCACTAAGGCATTGAGCCGGCACGAGCTCGATCCCGAGCACATCGTCTTTCGGGCGCGCGCTCTCCTGGTCGACACGGGCTCGAACCGCGTCCTGATCGACCCGGCCGGAACCTGGGAGGAGCCACACCGGCTGGAGAGCGTTCTCGCGCGGGAGGAAATCGATCCGGGCTCGGTCGACACGGTGATCGTCTCGCACGGCCATGCCGACCACTTCTGGGGCGGAGTCCGCGCCGACGGGCGCCCGCTCTTCACGAGCGCCCGCTACTGGATGCAGCGCTCCGAGTGGCAGCACTGGCTCACGGGCGACAACCCCGAACCCGATCACGCCGAGAACTTCCGCAAGGCGCTGCTGCCGTTGGAAGAGCGTTTCACACTGCTGGACGGCGAGCGAGAGATCGTTCCCGGGATTCGCTGCCTGCCGGCGCCCGGGCACTCGCCCGGTCACATGGTCGTCGAGATCGGTGGAGAAGCGGTCTACACCGGTGACGCGCTGCTAAGCCCGGTCAATGTAGAGCAGCCGCGCTGGGCGGCCCACTTCGACGTCTGGCCCGAGCGCGTCGTCGCAAGCAGGCTCGAGCTGCTGGGCCGGCTCGTGGAGAGCGGCTCGCTCGTTCTCACCTGTCACTTCCCCGGCTCGGGTGTCGGGCGCGTCGTAGCTCGCGGCGACGGCCGGCGCTGGCAGTCCGAAGAGCTCGATTAGCTAAGACCGCTTGGTCAGGTCGATCAGCGCCCGCTCGAACTCCAGCTCGGCCGGCAGGCGGCTGCCGCCCTTGAGCGCCAGGTCGAGCGCGGCCAGGCGCACCATCGCCCGGCGCAGCTCGATCTCGCTGAAGTTGCGCGCCTGAGCAACGGCCTTCTCGGCCGCATAGGGGTGCATGCCCAACCGGGTTGCGGCCTCGCGCGCCCCCAGCCCCTGCTGCGCCAAGCGGTGGCAGGCCGAGACCCGGCCGATGTGCGAGGCGACGAGCGCCGCCAGCCGGGCAAGCAGCGATGTGCGCGTCTCGCTCGCCCGCTCGAGCAGAAGCTCGTAGGCGGCCAGCGCCCCGGCCACGTCGCGCCGGCCCCAGGCATCGGTGAGCCCGAACGGCGCCACGTCGCCGCGCGGACAGACCAGCATCTCCAGCTCCTTCTCGCCGATCTTCTCTCCGCCCGACCAGGTCGCCAGCTTGTCGATCTCGCAGGCCAGCTCGCGCATGTCTTCTCCCACCAGTTCGATCAGGGCTCGCGCCGTGCCCGGCGCGACCTCGACTCCCCGCTCGCGCAGCTGCGAGCGCACCCAGTCGGGAAGCTCGCGCTTGGCGACGTCGTAGGCGAGAATCTGGCCCCTCTTTCCCACCGCCTTGGCCAGAGCCGAGTCGCGGCGAAGCTGGTCAGCCACCAGCGCCAGAGTCGTGTCGGGCGCCGGGTTGTCGAGATAGGCACCGATCGCCTTGGCGTCCGCGGCCTTCCAGCGCTCGACCCCGTCCACGATCACCGCCCGCCCACCGCTCGCAAACAGCCCACCGGCGTTACAGGCCGCCACGGCCTCCTCCCCGCTCGCCTCGTTCGCGCGCAGGCGCTCGACCGCCTCCGGCGCGTAGCGGTCGCGCAGGCGCTTCACCGCCTCGTCGACGCGTGGCCGGTTGGTTCCGAAGATCAGGTAGGAGGACTTCAGCTCAGCCACAGGGCAAGGATACGGCCTCCGCATGCTCGGCTCGCACGATGACCGAGCAGCCGTCGGATTCCAGCACCACGCGCCCGTCCTGGTCGGTGCGAAAGACGGCGAGCCCGGGCTCCGCGGCCAGCGTGGCGAGCGTCGAAGGTGTCGGGTGCCCGTAGTCGTTGTCGCCGACCGAGATGACGGCGATCCGCGGCTGCAGGCGCTCGAGCAGCTGCGGCAGGCCGTCGTCGGCGGAGCCGTGGTGGGCGACCTTGTACGCCTCGACGGGCTGGGTCGCGAGTGGAAGCGTGAGCGGCGACTCGGAGTCGGCCGGAAGCAGGAGATCGGTGGAGCCATAGGAGGCGGCAACTACGATCGCCGCCTCGTTGGCGTCGCCGCCGGTATTCGCGGAGTCGTCCGTGGGCGAGAGCACGCGCAGGCGCAGATCTCCCAGCGCGATCTGCTCGCCGGCTCGACCGAGCTTCGCGGGGATGCCGCGACGGCGCGCCTCGGCGAGCGCCGCCCGCTCGTCGCTCTCACTCGACGGGATGCCCGCGTCGAGGACGAGCTCCACGTCGAGCCTGCGCAGCACCTCCGCCGCCCCGCCGGCGTGATCCCTGTGCGGATGACTCAACACGAGCAGGTCGATTCTCCCGATCCCGAGGCGCCGAAGCTGCCCGGCCACGTCCGCCTCCGGTGGGCCGGCGTCGATGAGCACGGCTCCCTCTGGCGTCTGAAGCAGGGTCGCGTCCCCCTCTCCGACATCGAGGAATGTGACGCGAAGCCCTTCGGGAGGCGCCGGCAGAGGATGCGGGCAGGGCCGGTTCTGCCAGCCCCAGAGCGGGACGAGCGCGGTGAGCGTGAGCACCATCAGTCGCGGCAGCCGCGGTCTGAGCAAGAAGGGCCAGAGCACGAGGAAGAAGGCGACCAGACAGAGCTCCAGGAGCCGGGCTCGATCGACCTGGGCGCCCGGGAGCGCGCCGACCAGGCGAGCGCAGAAGGCGATGTAGGCGGCGAGCAGCCCGTTCAGGAAGGCCATCGCCTGCGCTGCGGCAGGCGCAAGCGGCGCCACCAGCACGCAGGCCAGGCCAAGGAAGAGCACGAACGGCACGACCGGCTCGACGGCGACATTCGCGAGCACCCCGTAGACGGGCACCTTGCCGAACTGAAAGACCATGACCGGCGTCGTCATCAGTGTGCAACCGGCAGAAACGGCGACGAGCGGGCGCAGACAGGCCGGAAGCGATGTCTTCTCGAGCAGGCGCTCGAGCGGCTTGACCAGCACGAAGATGGCCATCACCGCCGCGAACGAGAGCTGAAAGCCGGGATCGAAGACCGAGCGCGGATTCCAGACCAGCAGCACGAGCGCTCCCAGGAGCAGGAAGTACCAGCGGTCGCGCGGTCGCGCGGCCAGCCAGGCCAGCGAAGCGAGCGAGCCGGCCACGGCGGCGCGCACCACCGACGGCTGCCAGCCGACGACGAGCACGTAGGCGGCGATCGTCGCGAGCGCCATCACCTCGCCGAGGCGCCTGGGAATGCCACACAGCCAGGCCAGCCCGAGCACTCCGGCCACGAGGAAGGCGATGTTTTGCCCAGATACGGCCAGTAAGTGGTACAAGCCCGACCGCCTGAACGACTGGCGCAGCCCGTCCGACAGGCCCTCGTCCTCGCCCAGCACGAAGCCCAGCACGAGCCCGCGCCGCTCGCCGCTCAGCCCGGGCACGAGATCGCGAGCGAGGCGCTCGCGCAGGCGGTCACCGAAGCCTCCCAGGCCGCCGCGACGGCCGACGAGGCGCCAGGGGCCCGTCTTCAAAACGACGTGAATGCCCTGGCGAGCCAGCCAGGCTCTCTGGTCGAAGCCGCTCGCGCTCGGGCCCGCCGGCGGCTCGACCTTGGCTTCGAGCTCGAGCACGCCTCCGATCGGCGGCGCCTTGCCGGGCGGCAGGCTCAGCCAGACGCGCTCCCGCAGAGGTGCGCGACCGAAGCGCTCGACCTGCCCGACGGCGCTGATCGCATACGAGCTGACACGCGGCGCCCCAACCACGGCGACGCGTATCCGAGCGCTTTCACCTATGTGCGGGCGAAGAGGACTGCGATCGAGCGAGGCCAGCCGCAGCGATCCGAGCGCGAGGCCGAAGAGGGTAAAGAGCGCCACTATCGCAACGAATCGAAGATGTTGCCGCCGGCACAGCCCAACCGAGCCTGCCAACCCGATTGCCCCGATCGCGGCGGCCGAAAGGCCGATCCGCTGCGCGTTGGCCAGCCCCAAGCCCAGGCACAGTGCCGCGACGAGACAGTGCTGGAGCGGACACGAAAACGACCACGATCGCTCGCTGACGAACAAGCCGGGCCGCTAGGGAACGACGAGATCGCGCAGCTCGGCCAGCTTGGCCGGACCGATGCCGCTCACCGAGTCGAGCTCGTCAACCGTCTTGAACGGTCCGTTGGCGGTTCGGTAGTCGATGATGCGCTGCGCGGTCGAGGGCCCGACTCCGGGCAACTCGTCGAGCTGCTCGAGGGTTGCGCTGTTCAGGTGGATGGGCGCGGCGGCAGCCGACCCGCCGGCGCTCGCGGCGGCGGTTGCCGCGACGCTGGTCGCCGGCACCTTCTCCGGAACCAGCACCTGCTGGCCGTCGGTCACCGAGGCGGCCCGGTTGACGAGGGTGAGATCGGCCTTCTCGGTCTCTCCCCCGGCTTTCAGCAACGCGTCGTTGATGCGCGACCCGGCCGGGAGCTCGTACACGCCGGGGCGGCGCACGGCGCCCGAGACGTCGACCAGGAGCTGCGCGTGCGAGCCGCCCGAGGCTCCGACGAGCTTGATCTGAGCACGCTTCTGCGCGGGCGGGTGCCTGGTTCCGAGCAACTTGCCCGCGCCGACGAGCAGGACCAGCACCAGCACGCAGATCACGATTGCCTGCTGACGCGAGATCTCGGGAAGCTGGAGGGAGCCCGTCTCGCGGCGTAGCGCTCGAGTAATCGACCGCGCTCGGCGGCGCGGCTTTCCGTCCGAGCCTTCGCGTCCGGTCGGGGCTTGACTTGCAAATGAGCTCATGGCCCGATCCTGGCGGACGAGTCGTCACACGACTGTGCCGGTTTCGGGCTGAATCGCGCGCATCACTCCACGTCTCGGACGGCGCGATACCGGTCTCCCCAGGCGTTCCGGCACAGCCGTACAGTTCTACAGTTCCCGGCCGGCCAACCGATCATTGTGGAGCCGGAGAATCTCATGAACGGTAAACGCGATCCCTCAGAATCGGGGCGGCTCTCACCGTCGAGCATGCTCGCAGCCCTGCACGAACAGGCCGAGCAGGCACGCGAGCTATCAGTACGCACCGAAGCGATGGCCGAACGATGGACGCGCGATCCGTCTCACAAGCGCTACCTGATCGGTCTCATCTCCTGCCTGCTCCCGATTCCCGACCTGATGCACCCGGTCTTCGAGAAGATGCTGGTCGGTATTCGCGGCCGTATGACCGCTAACGACTGCGACGTGCTGCTCTGCGCCACGCGACCGCTGGGCGCCGATGAGCGCCTGCGTAGAGCCGCGGCAGTACAGACGATCGAGCACGGAGTGAATGGAATAATCGCCTGGGGCGTCGCCTTCGGCGACCCCGAATGCGAGCCGATCCTGAGTAGCGGCCTGCCTGTCATCTTCATCGACAACGACGTCCTCGGCGAGCGCGCCGGCAGCGTGATGTCGGCGAATCTCGAGGCGATGGCGGAGGTCGTCAACCACCTCTTCGAGACCGGGCGACGGCGGATCGCCCACATCAGCGGCCACTACGAAACCCGGCCCGGAACCGACCGCCTGTTCGGCTACCGCTCCGAGCTCAAACGGCTTGGCCTGCCGGCGCCCCCGGAGTACGTCGTCGAGGGCGACTTCTTCCAGGACAGCGGCTTCGCCGGTGCCCAGCGCCTGCTCGAACTGCCAGAGCCACCGGACGCGATCGCCTGCGCCAGTGACTCGATGGCCGTCGGCGCGCTGGCCGCAATCGAGCAGGCGGGGCTGCGCGTGCCCGAGGACATCGCGGTTACGGGATTCGACGACGCGGATTACGCAGCGATGGTGAAGCCGGCTCTGACCACTGTCCGCCAGGACGCTCTCGGCATGGGAACCGCGGCCGCCGAGGCTGTCCTGCGCATGCTCGAGAAACCGGACAGCTCACCGCCGGTCGTTCTGATCGAGACCGAGCTGATCGTGCGCGAGTCGAGCGGATCGCTGGCGAAGAACTGAGATCGCCGGACGTTCGTTCGCAACAAAAGCGCAACGAATCTGCTCCAGCTTTTACCTCGGTGTCTGATACCGGTCAGAAACCGCGACGGCTGTCAAGGGACATTTGTCGCAGAAGTGGAGCATTTGCTCCACCAAGACGCGTACCCATCCGCGGCTAGCCGACCACCAGATTGACGAGCTTGCGCGGGACGACGATCGTCTTGCGCACGGTCTTCCCTGCAAGGAAGGCCGCAACTCTGGGCGAAGAGCTCGCCAGCTCGATCAGCTCCTCTTCGCTCGCGGCGACCGAAGCCTCGAGGCGATCGCGCACCTTGCCGTTCACCTGCACGACCAGCTCGAAGGTCTCCTGCTCGAGCAGGCTCGCGTCGAAGCTCGGCCAGGGCTCGACCCAGAGGCGCTCGTGCCCGAGCCTTTGCCACAGCTCCTCGGCGATGTGCGGCGCGTAGGGCTGGATCAGGCTGACGGCCGTCTCGGCGGCGAAGCGGACGCCCGGGTCTTCCGGGGCGCGGTTGATCTCGTTGATCAGCTCCATCACCGCAGCGATCGGAGTGTTGAAGACGAGGCGGCGATCGATGTCGTCGCTGACCTTGGCGATCGTCTGGTGTGCCTTGCGCACGAGCGGCGTTGTCTCGGTACTCGTGGGTCGCCCGGCGGCGTCCAGGACGGTTCGCCAGAGGCGGTTCAGGAAGCGGCTCGTGCCCTCGATGCCCGTGTCCTGCCACTCGGCATCCTGGTCGGCCGGGCCCATGAAGAGGATGTACAGCCGCACCGCGTCGGCGCCGTGGCGGCGGATCATCTCGTCGGGCGCCACCACGTTGCCCTTCGATTTGGACATCTTGGCGCCGAGGTAGTGGATCATCCCTTGCGTGAAGAGCCGGCTGAACGGCTCGCGAAAGCCCAGCATGCCCATGTCGGCGAGCGCCTTGGTGAAGAAGCGCGCGTACATCAGGTGCAGGATCGCGTGCTCGATGCCGCCGATGTACTGATCGACCGGCATCCAGTGGTCGACGATCTCTCGATCCCAGGGCGCCGCGTCGTTGCGCGGATCGCAGTAGCGGATGAAGTACCAGGAGGAGTCGACGAAGGTGTCGAGCGTGTCGGTCTCGCGCCTGGCCGCGCCGCCGCAGCTCGGGCACTTCGCCTGCACCCACTCCTCGGCGGCGGCGAGCGGCGAGCGGCCCTTGGGCAGGAAGTCGCTGATCTCGGGCAGCAGCACCGGCAGCTCGCTCTCGGGCACCGGTTGGGCGCCGCACTTGTCGCAGTAGACGACCGGGATCGGGCAGCCCCAGTAGCGCTGGCGCGAGATCAGCCAATCCCTGAGCCGGTAGGAGATCGTGGCCTCGCCCAGCTTCTGCTCGCCCAGCCAGGCGATGATCTTCTTCTTGCCCTCGGGGCTGGGCAGGCCGGAGAACTCGCCCGAGTTGAGCATCAGGTCTTGGTCGGAACTCGAGACGTATGCCGCAACTTGAACGTCTATCGGCGCGAAGAGACTGGCTTCCATCTCAGGCGTTGGTGCGATCACTTGTCTGATCTCGATTCCGTAGCGCCGGGCAAAGGCGTGATCGCGCTCGTCGTGAGCCGGCACGGCCATGATGGCGCCCGTTCCGTACTCCATCAGCACGTAGTCGGCGACCCAGATCGGAATCGGCTCGCCGTTCATCGGATTGATCACGTGCCGGCCGGTGAAGACGCCGTCTTTCTCCTTCTCCTCGCGCTCGATCTGAGAGCGCGACTGCGCCTGCTTGACGTAGGCGCGCACCGCTTCCTCTTCCGGCCGGCCGGCGACGAGCTCGGCGACCAGCGGATGCTCGGGCGCCATCACGAAGAAGGTGGCGCCGAACAGCGTGTCCGGGCGCGTGGTGAACACGGGCAGGTCGATCTCGGTTCCCTCGACGCGGAAGATTACCTCGGCGCCCTCCGACCTGCCGATCCAGTTGCGCTGCATCGTCAGCACGCGCTCGGGCCAGTGCTCGAGCAGGCTCATCTCGTCGAGCAGCGCCTCGGCGTAGTCGGTGATGCGGAAGAACCACTGCTCGAGCGAGCGCTTCTCGACCTCGGCGCCGCAGCGCTCGCAGCGCCCGTCCACGACCTGCTCGTTGGCCAGCACGGTCTGGTCGTTCGGGCACCAGTTCTGCAGCGACTCCTTGCGGTAGGCCAGGCCGCGCTCCAGCAGCTTGAGGAAGAGCAGCTGCGTCCAGCGGTAGTACTCGGGCGTGTGGGTCGAGATCTCCCGCTCCCAGTCGATCGCCCAGCCCATGCGCTGCATCTGCTCGCGGATGCGACTGATGTTTCGCTCGGTGATCGCGCGCGGCTGGCCGCCCTCCTTGATCGCCGCGTTCTCGGCCGGCAGGCCGAAGGCGTCGTAACCCATCGGGCGCAGGACGCGGAAACCGTTTCGCCGGCGGAAGTGCGCCACCACGTCGCCCAGCGTGTAGTTCTTGACGTGGCCCATGTGCAGCTCGCCCGAGGGGTAGGGCAGCATCTCGAGCACATAGGTCGAGCGCTCGTTCCACTCCGGCCCTTCGGGCGAGGGGTTGGGCTCTGAGAAGGCGCGCTCGCCGGCCCAGAGCGCCTGCCACCTGGGCTCGATCTCGTGCGGATCGTAGGAGTCGCTGATCGTCTTGTTGCCGGCGTCGTCGGTCAAAGCTCTAGAAAGCTACCTCAGCTCCCGGGCGTGCGCGCGTGAGCAGGGCTTCTCGAACCGGGCGCCGCTAGCAAGGCCGCCGGCCGTAGCGCGGCAGCCCGTCCTCGGGAACCGGGAGCCAGGCCGGCGCCGAATCGACCCAGGTGTGGCGGCTCGGGCGCACGCCCGGATCGGCGTCGAGCACTCCCATCCGCACCCAGATTTTGTCGCTGCCCAAATCGTCCATGCCGTAGAGGCTTGAGCCGCAGCGGCGGCAGAAGAACCTGATCGCTAGGCCGGGGCCGGGCTGGAAGTGCTCGATCAGCTCCTCGCCCGAGAGGAAGCGCAGCTGTTCTTCCGGCACCTCCAGCGCCAGCGAGCCGAGGTGCCCCGAATGCTTGCGGCAGTTTTCGGAGTGGCAGCAGCTCGCCTGAAAGAACGGAGGTGATAGCTCGAAGCTGACGCCTCCACAGAGACAGCTACCAGGGACCGGGTTGTGCTCGAACTCGGACACCTCGACATCCTCCTCGATTCCTTACGAGTGGAGATTAGCTCGATCCGAACACCCGCCCGGTGCCAGGCACCGTGACGCAATCGGCACACTCTCAAGCCCCTGAGCAGGGTTTTTGTTTACAGGCCTGCTCTGGACATGTCCTGGTGCCAGGCATGGTTTCGGAGGTGTGACGCATTCTCCACAGCGCCCGGCGTCAGTTCAGCGTTTGCAAAGGTAAGCTCGCGCTATGTCCGTTCTCGATCTCTTTCCCGACAGCGCCCGCATCGAGCAGGGCGAGCTGGAAGTCGGCGGGCTGCGGGCATCCGAGCTGGTGCGCGAGTTCGGCACGCCGCTCATCGTCTACTGCGAGCAGACACTTCGGGCGCGGGCGCGCGCCTACCGCGAGGCCGCGCCGAATGCGCTGGTCGTCTTCGGCTCCAAGGCTTTTCCCAACCCGGCCGTGCTGCGCCTCTTTGCCGAGGAGGGCGTGGGCGCGGACGTCTCCACCCTGGGCGAGCTCGAGGCCGCCCGCCGGGCGGGCATCGGCGGCGAGAAGATCGTCGTTCACGGCAACAACAAGAGCGATGAGGAGCTGCGCGCGGCGGCCGAGGCCGACGTTCTCTATCTCGTCCTGGACGCCCCGGACGAGGTCGAGCGGGCGGCGGCCGCCGGCATCAAGCGCGCGCTGGTGCGCGTCACGCCCGGGATCGAGGTCGACACGCACGAGGCCGTCCAGACCGCGCACCGCGGCTCCAAGTTCGGCCTGACGCCGGAGCAGACGATCGAGGCCGTGCGTCTGGGCGGCTCGCTCGGGATGGAGATGGCCGGACTACACATCCACCTCGGCTCGCAGCTACTCGATCTGGCGGCGCCGCGCATGCTGCTCGACTGGCTGGCCGGCTTCGTCGCCGTCTGCCGCACCGAGCTGGGCTGGGCGCCGTCGGTCGTGGACGTGGGCGGCGGGCTCGGCATCCGCTACACCGAAGACGAGCCGGCGCCCTCGATCGCCGACTGGATCGGCGATCTCGAGGCGCGGCTGACGCGCGACTTCGGCGCGCACGGCCTGCCTCGCCCGGGACTGATCCTCGAGCCCGGCCGCTCGCTCGTCGGCGAGGCCGGATTCACCCTCTACACGGTCGGCGTCGTCAAGGAGCCCGCCGAGGGCCCGCCCTGGGTGGCGGTCGACGGCGGCTACTCCGACAACCCGCGCCCGCTCTTCTACGGCGCCCGCTACGAGGCCCTGCTGGCCAATCGCGCCGGCGAGCCCAGCGAGCGCTCCTACACGGTCTGCGGCAAGCACTGTGAGGCCGGCGACGTGCTGGTCAAGCGCATCGCCCTGCCCGAGCCTCACCGCGGCGACCTGCTTGCCGTGCCCGACACCGGCGCCTACACACTCAGCATGGCTTCCAACTACAACGTCCTGACGAGACCGGCGGCGGTTCTCGTGTGCGGCGGCGAGGCGCGTCTGATCAGGCGCCGCGAGACGCTCGAGGACGTTCTCGGGCTCGACGTTCCTTGAGGCGCTAGCGCTCTCGTCAGGCGCCGCAGCACCGGTCCCCGCTGCAGACTCGTGACGAATGTCGCAGAATGGTCGCGGTGCGTCGTCTCGGAGCCCTCACTCTCGCGCTCGCCGTGGCAGCGATCGTTGCCTTCGCCGCCTTCTACGGCTTCGTCCACCGTCCCACGGGCGGCGGCCGTGACGAGCAAATCCTCTACGCGGGCACACTCCTGATCCCGCCCGCACTCTTCCTCCTGGTCGCGCTGGTGCTCCTGCTCAAGCGGGCCACAGGCGTCGACGTCCTCGCCCTGATCGGCATCGCCGTTCTGGTCGGCGCACCGACGCTCGTCCTTTTTCTCGGCGGGCTGCTCGGCATATCGCTGGCCGCTGCGACGCTGGGGTTGATCGGGGCCAGCGCCGTGCTGATCCGGCGCTCCGCCGTCGGCTGGCCGCGCGGCCGCGCCTAGCTCGCCGGCGGCCGGCCTGCGAAGCGGTAGATCATCCCGATCGCGTCGAATCCCAGCTCGCCGTAGAGGTTCTTGGGCCAGTCGTCGTGAACGGCGCGCAGGAAGGTGAGCTCGTGACCGAGCGCCTGGCTGCGACGGACGGCGTGCGAGACTGTTGCCCGCGCCAGGCCGACGCGCCGATGGGACTTCAGCGTCGCAACCGAGCGGACGACGGCAACACCGCTGTCGTCGCTGTACAGCTCACAGAAGGAGCGAATCTCACCCTCGACGACGGCCGCGAAGAAGCGCATCTCGCCGGCCGCGGCGAGCCTGTGCGGTACCACGAGTTCCTGGCGAACGAGCTCCTCGTTGCCGCCGCAGCGATCGATTAGGTGACCCTTTCTCACGGGCTCGAGCTCGTCGATCGCAACCTCTCTCACGAAGCCCGCGTCGACGACGCGATCGGGCCGGCCGTGCTGAGCCATCAGAACAACGCGCTCGGTCTGCCAGCGCTCCAGCCGCTCGAAGCCGAGCGCGAGCCTGGCGCCGATCTCCTCGTCGTAGGCGATCACGCGGCGAAAGGCGAGCCGGCTCTGCAGCTTCTCGGCTTCGCCGGCGATCCGCTCGGCCTCCGACTCGAGCTCCTGAAGCGAGAGGCGGTCGGCCACGGACTCGACTCTGAGCAGGTTCATGTTCAGGATGCCCGGTAGCTCGCCGTCCGAGAGCGTCGCCACCCCGCCGGCAAAGGTCTCCCGCCTTTCACAGATCGCTTCGTCGAGCGCTCGCAGGAACTGAATCACGCGCAGGCGCTCGTTCTCGCTCACCGCTCTCCCCTCGCGATCTCCAGCGCAAGCACCCCGAAGCCGCGCAGGCGAAGCGCTCGCAGGCGCCTGCTTCCGCTCGAATCGAGCAGCCTTGCCGCGCAGATGACGGAGAGCCTCACGCGGATAGCCTACTTCTCCCCGGGAATTCGCCCGGAGCGAGATTTATGAGATCGAGGGTCGCGCGGTGAGGCCCAGCCCGAGCAACCCGGGCAGGTGAATGATCACGTTGGCGTCGTTCGGCGAGGTACGTGTCCTGATGCTGAAGCGCTTCCCGTCGAGCGTTCCCTTGACGGTGGTGATCTTCTTGGCGCGCTTGATGACGAGCCTGCCGTGAGAGCCCTGACCGCTGACGTTCACCGTGGCCAGACCGCTGAGCAGGCTCAGCTTTCCGCTGACGACGACGCCGGGCACATAGACGATCTTCTTCAGGCGTAGGTTCGCCGCCGAGCCCTTGAAGAAGCCGCCGCGCAACCCTGCGGTCGGCCCGGTGCCCGAAAGCTCGGTCATGGTCACGTCACTGAGCGTTCCGAGAACCGCGCCCACAGTCTTGCCGCGGATCCCCGCCAGCTTCACCGGCTTGACCTTGGCCAGTGTGACGGGATCCTGCTGCACCGGCCGGAAGAAGGGGGTGACATCCGAGCACGCGGCGACCGCGCTGTGGCTGAAGAAGCTCGCGATAGAGCGCTGGACGCAGGTGGTGGCATTCGGCCAGACGTCGGAGGTGACGCTGTGCCCGGTGAACGGAATCTCGATGCGCTGCGCCTGCGGGAACAGGGCTGCCACTTGCTTCCCTCCGACGAGCGGGGTCACGTCGTCCTCCTGCCCGCTCAGGATCAGCACCGGGATGTTCGGCGCGGGAGCCGTCACGGCGGGATCGACGGGCACCGCCGGCGCGGGCCAGTAGAGGCAGAAGTTGACGTCCGAGAGAGCGAGCGAGACTCCGGCCGCGAAGGGATCGAAGGTGGTCGCCGCAATCGCGCTGAGCGCGCTCATCACCTTGGTCTTTCGGACGCTGACACTATCGCTCGGCAACCAGGGGAAGCTTTCCTCGGTGCACCTCGTGGCCAGGTAGAGCGTGTCGCTCTGCTGCGCGTTCGTGACCCCTCCCGACGACGTCGGTGCAAACAGGCGCCCGAGCGGGAACGGGTCGCCGGCCAGGGCCGAGCGAATCGCGGCCGGGACGCGAGCGCGTGCGGAGGCGTCGAAGCTGAACACCTCGACCATGAAGAAGAAGAGATCGGTCTGGGTCACTCCCATGTCGCGCACTTTCCCCGCCGTGTTCACGTAACGCAGCGAGAGCGCGCCCTTGGCCCGCGCGCGGGCAACCAGCTTGCCGAGGTCGCGGACGGGTGTGCCAGTGATGCCGCGACACACGTTCTTCGAGCAGTTCGCCTTCAGAACGCTGGAGATCGAGGTGAAGTTGGAGCGCAGGAAGGCATCGACTCCGGTCGGGGCGACTACCGAGTCGAGCACGAGCGCTGCCGCGTGCTCGGGAAACAGCCTGGCGTAGAGTTGAGCCACGTAGGTGCCGTAGGAGACGCCGAAGACCGTCACCTTGTCGACGCCCACGGCGGCGCGGATGCTCTCCATATCCAGAGCCGAGTCCTTGCTCGTGTAGTAGGAGCGCGCCGGGCCCAGCTCGGCGGCGCACTGCTGCACGAATTGAGGATTACTGACCGCCGTCGCGGCCGTCGGGCAGTCGAGGGCGCCGGGACCAGTGCCCCGCTGGTCGAAGACGACCAGATCGCGCGTCTGCAGCGCGGGCGCAAGTGCCGTCGCGAACTCGGTCGCAAACGGAAGGGCCGCCTGACCGGGCCCGCCGGCCAGCGCGAAGATCGCCCCGTCGGTGTCGGCGACCTGCGCCGGCTTCCACATCACGGGCAGGGTGATCGTCGTGGTCACGGGAACGGCGAGACCGCTGCGATCCACGGGCACGACGACGTTGCCGCAGTAAAAGCCGCTCGTGCTAGTGCAAGGCGTGAAGCCGGCCGGCGTTACCGCCAGCGCGGGTGCCGGCAGTGCCAGCGCGGTCAATCCGACGAGCACTAAAACTGCAGCGAGAGCGCCACGCCTCGAACGTGCTCTCTCGGCCCCCAGGGGATGAACTCCTACTCGCTCTCTGCGGTCGGGGCGGCTCTTCATCGGCACGACTTGAGACGATACCTGCTCGAACGCCCAAGATCTGTGGCGCTCAAGGGGTCTTGCCCCTCTGCCGAAGCTGGAAACGTGCGCGTGCTCGCGGCATCTGCCCTTCTCATCGTGGTGCTCGTCGCCTGGGAAACCAAGCGAGAGCTGAGCTTGGATCACCGATTGAGCGGCGTCGCAGGCGAGATTGCCGGCCGGCAGGTGAGCGTCGACTGCCCGGGGTTTCTGCGCGGGCTCGTCGACATCAGCGGCCAGGGAGGGACGGTGATGTTCGACGCGGACGGCAAGCCAAGCAGCACGACCCACCTCGAGACCTCGGTCTGCCACGACCTCGCCGCGTACGGCGAAACCCGCAAGCGCGCCGATTTCGCCTGTGTCTTCGGCACCACCTACTGCTCCGAAAAGGTCGAGAGAGCCGTCTACGCGGCACTCGTGCTCAGCCACGAGTCGCAGCACCTGCGCGGCGTCCAAAACGAAGGCGCGACTCAGTGCTACGCAATCCAAACGCTGGCCCAGGTCGCACGGCGCCTCGGTTCACCGCCCGCCGAGGCACATGCCGTGGCCGCCCACTTCCTCATCGTCTCGCAGCCGCACATGTCGCTCGACTACAGCCTCTCCAACGACTGCGTAGACGGCGGCAGCCTCGACCTGAATCCGCAGACGAGCGGCTGGCCCAGCCCTTGAGAAACCGGCCGGCCCGGTTAGCCGGTCGCCACCATGCGCTCGATCGCGGTGCGCGCGCGAGCCGCGATCTCGGCGTCGACCAGCACCTCGTGATGCCAGTCGCGCAGCGAGTCACGCAGCTTCTCCAGCGTGATCGTCTTCATGAAGCGGCAGACGGCCTCGCCGTTCACGGGCTCGAAGCTCTTGCCCGGCAGCTCCTTGTGCAGCCGGTGCAGGATCCCGATCTCGGTTGCCACCTTGAAGTGGTCGTGCTCGCTGCGCTCGGCGAAGTTGAGCATCCCTTCGGTCGAGAGGATGTGAGCGCGCTCGCCGGCGAAGGCCATCGCCTGGCTGGTGCAGCCGCATTCCGGGTGAACAAGCAACTCGGCTTGCGGAGTCTCGGCCAGGATGCGGTCGATGTCCTGCGGCCGGATGCCCGCGTGCACGTGACACTCGCCGAGCCAGAGATGCAGCCGCCGCCCGCTCACCCGCTCGGCCCAGAGCCCGAGGTAGAGGTCCGGCAGGAAGAGAATCTCCTTCCCGGCCGGAATCGACTCGATCACCTCACGCACGTTGCCGGAGGTACAGCAGTAGTCGCTCTCCGCCTTGACCGCGGCCGAGGTGTTGACGTAGGAGACGACGACAGCGCCCGGATACTTCGCCTTCCAGGCCCGCAGCTGCTCCGCGTCGATCGAGTCGGCGAGCGAGCAGCCCGCTGCGAGATCGGGAATCAGGACTGTCTTCTCGGGAGAGAGAATCTTCGCCGTCTCGGCCATGAAATGGACGCCGCAGAACACGATCGCCCGGCCCTCGGCCCGCGCCGCCTCGCGCGAGAGCCCGAGCGAATCGCCCACGAAATCGGCGACGTCCTGGATCTCGGGCCGCTGGTAGTTGTGGGCGAGGATCACCGCCTCGCGCGCGCGCGCGAGAGACCGCACCTCCTCCTGCAGCTTCTCGACCAGCTTGGTCGTCAAGCCTCCAGCACCTCCAGAGAGACGTCGAGTGAGCTCGCCGAGTGGGTCAGAGCGCCGACCGAGATCGCGTTCACTCCCGTCTCGGCGTAGGCGCGCACGTTGTCGAGCGTGATGCCGCCCGACACCTCCAGCTGGGCGCGCGCGGCGACGAGCTCGACCGCGGCGGCAACCTCGAGCGGGCTCATGTTGTCGAGCAGGATTCGTTCCACGCCGAGCTCGAGCGCCTGATCGACCTGCTCGATCGTCTCGGCCTCGACCTCCAGCGGCAGCCGAAGCGAGGCGCGCAGGCGGCGGACAGCCTCCCCGATGCCACCGGCGAGGCGCAGGTGGTTGTCCTTGACCAGCACCGCGTCGTAGAGACCGAGGCGGTGGTTGACGCCTCCGCCGACCTGAACCGCGTACTTCTCCAGAGCCCTCAGCCCGGGCGTCGTCTTGCGCGTGTCGAGAATGGCCACTCCGGTGCCCCCAACCGCCGCGACGAACGCCCGCGTGAGCGTCGCGATCCCCGACAGGCGCCCGAGCAGATTCAGAGCGACCCGCTCGGCGCCGAGAATCGCCCGCGTGTGGCCGTTCAGCCGCACGAGCTCTCGCGGCGCCTCGCCAACAAGCGCCCCATCCTCGAGCAGCAGCTCGAGCTGCATCGACTCATCGAGGCGGTGAAAGGCGGCGCGAGCAACAGACAGGCCGCAGACGACGCCCTGTTCCTTGAGCAACACGGTTGCCCGGCAACACTCCTCAGGTCCGAAGAGCGCCCGGCTCGTGAGATCGCCGAGCCCGATGTCCTCACCGAGCGCACGCGCAACCACGTCGGCGGCGGCGCTCTCGATCTCCTGGCGGGTCAGCTCCATCGCTCGAAAAGCGGCTCTCGCCCCTGGCGAAGGACGGTGTGAGCCGCCAGCTCGGGCTCTTCGATCGGGAAGTCGGCGCGGAAGTGAACGCCGCGGCTCTCCTGGCGATGCAGCGCGCACTCGGCAACCAGGCGCGGAACGAGCGCCGAGGCCTTGCGTAACGGCTCGAGGCTGGCCGCATCGCGCACCAGCCCCGCCCCCTGCCACATCTGCTCGCGCAGATCTCGGTCGACGCGGTCTACCTCGCTGGTGAGCGTCTCCGCAGGTCCGGGCGCGAACTCGAGCGGCGCATCCTCCAGTGCCGCGAGCGCGCCGCGCCGGCCGAAGACCACGCACTCGAGCAACGAGTTCGAGGCCAGCCTGTTGGCACCGTGAACGCCGGTACAGGCACACTCTCCGGCCGCGTAGAGACCGGGCAGCGTGCTGCGACCAGCGAGATCGGTGACGATTCCACCAAGGGTGTAGTGCGCCGCGGGAGCGACCGGTACCGGCTCGATGTCGGGGTCGAAGCCAGCCTCGCGGATGCGATCGATCAGAGCCGGGAAGCGACCGCGGTCGATCGGGCGAAGGTCGAGCATCGCGCTGCCTCGGGAGGCGATCGCGCGAGCCACCACGTCACGCGGCGCCAGCTCGTCGGTGAAGCGCTCGCCGCTCGTATCGAGAAGCAGAGCGCCGGCGCCGCGAAGCGCCTCACTCAGGAGCATGCCCGTCGCCGACAGGGCGGTCGGGTGAAACTGCATGAACTCGAGATCGGCGACCGCGGCGCCCGCTCGATATGCCATGGCGATTCCCTCGCCGAGCGCGCCGCGCGGGTTTGTGGTTCGCGACCAGAGCGCCCCGGCCCCACCGGTCGCAAGCAGCGTGGCCGGCGCGGAGATCGGCCCTCGCTCCGCGACGATGCCGGCGCATCGCCCTCCCGTGTGCCAGAGCCCGAGCACGCGCTCGTTCTCGACAACGCGGATGCGACCGTCGGCGCGCACCTGACGGGCGAGCGCGAGCTCGATCTCCCGCCCGGTCTCGGCCCCGCGCGAGTGAAACACGCGCGAGCGCGAATGCCCGCCCTCGAGCCCGGGCTCCAATCCGAAGCGGACGCCCCAGGCCTGCAGATCGTCGATCCTTGCGGGCGCCTCCTCGACCAGCGTCTCGACCGCGCTCGGCCGGCACAGACCGCGGCCGGCGGTGATCGTGTCGATCGCGTGCAACTCGGGGCTGTCGTCCTCGCCGCAGGCCGCCGCGATTCCGCCCTGCGCGTGGTAGGAGGCCGACGAGGAGAGCGTTCCCTTCGAGACGACCATCACGTCGGCGCCCTGGCTCGCTGCCGTGAGAGCAGCGACGAGCCCGGCGATCCCCGACCCGACGACGAGCAGGTCGACTCGATTCTTACCGCTTTCGCTGACGGTTGACTTTGTCATTGGCCCATCGGTCCGCTAGGTTATCGCCTGTAAGTAGAAAACCTGTTGGCAAGTCTACCAGGTTTTCGCCCTTCAGACGGGAACGCCCATGCACGAGAAGCCAACCCACGTCGTACTCGCCGTCGTACTCCAGGTTCGGGACGGCCGCTTGCAGGTACTCCTCTGGCGGCGGGCGCAGGCGCCGTTCGCCGGCGCTTTCGCCCTCCCGGGCGGCTATCTGATCAGCGGCGAGACGCTCGAGGACTCGATCCGCCGCCACCTGGCCGAGAAGGTCGACGTGCGCGAGCTCTCCCACATCGAGCAACTCGTGACGATCAGCGACCCGGTCCGCCATCCCAGCGAGTGGCAGGTGGCAACCGTGTACCTCGGGCTCGTACCGAGCGATCTCGACCCGGAGCTGCCCGACGACACCAGCTGGCACCCGGTCGACGAGCTGCCCGAGACGGCCTTCGACCACGGCGTCATCATCCTCGCCGGCAGAGAGAGGCTGAGAGCCAAACTCTCCTACGCGAACATCGGCTTCGCGCTTGCGCCCCACTCCTTCTCGATCTCCCAGCTGCGCGATCTCTACGCCGCCGCGCTCGGGCACGAGGTCTCGGCGACGAACCTGCAACGCGTGTTGCTGCGGCGCGAGCTGCTCGAGGCGACCGGAGAACGCCGCGCCTCGGGCCCCAGCGGCGGCCGTCCGGCGGCGCTGTTTCGCTTCCGCTCGCGCAGCCTGGAGATCACCGACCAGTTCGCGGTGCTGCGACCACCCAGCTAGTAACTAGCTCAGACGGCCTCGAGGCCGCCGGCCTTCTTATGCGAGCGAACCTTCTCGGCGATCGGCGCGTCGATCGGCTTGGCCAACCACTCGACCAGCTCCTGCGGCGGAATCGGCCGGGTCAGGAAGTAGCCCTGCACGACATCGCAACCGAACTCGGCGAGCTCGCGCCAGATGTCCTTGGTCTCCACGCCCTCGGCGACGACCTTCAAGCCGAGGTTGCGCGAGAGATCGATGGTCGAGCGCACGATCTGCTGGTCGTTCTCGCTCTGCGGCATGTTCATCACGAAGGAGCGATCGATCTTGAGCTCGTCCACCGGCAGCTTGCGCAGGTAGGAGAGCGACGAGTAGCCGGTGCCGAAGTCGTCGATGGAGAGGCCGACGCCGATGTCGCGCAGCTTGGTCAACACCTCGAGCGCCTTGGGCGGATCGACCATGATCGTGTTCTCGGTGATCTCCAGCTTGAGCAAGGAAGGATCGACCTCCCAGGTGTCGAGCAACTGGGCGACGTCGTCGGGGAGCTCGGAGTCGAGCAGGTTGCGCGCCGAGAGGTTGACCGCGATGTTGAGCGTGAGCCCCTGCTCCTGCCAGCGGTGGCACTGCGCCAGCGCCTCGTTGAGAACGTAGAGCGTGAGCGGGCGAATCAAGCCCGTGTGCTCGGCCAGCGGAATGAAGTCGTCGGGGAAGGTCAGACCATGCTCGGGATGCTGCCAGCGAAGCAGCGCCTCGACGGCGTCTACCTTGCCTGTCTTGATATCGGCCTTTGGCTGGTAGAAGAGCACCAGCTCCTTGTTCTCGAGCGCTCGCCTCAGCTCGCCGAGAAGCGCCAGGCGCTTGGGCGTGTTCTGATCGCGGTCGGCCGCGTAGACCTCGAATCCCGCGTGCGCCTCCTTGGCCATGTACATCGCCACATCGGCGCGCTGGATCAACGTGTCGACGTCGTTTCCGTGGTCGGGGAAGAGGGAGATCCCGATCGAAGCCTCGACGTCCAGCGTGAGGCCCTTCAGCATGAATGGCCTCGAGAGCGCAGTGGCGATCTTGCTGGCCACGCGCATCGCCGCGTCCGCGCTCGACGCTCCGGGCAGGAGCACCGCGAACTCGTCGCCGCCGAAGCGGGCGATCGAGTCGACGTCGCGGAGCAGGCTGCGCAGGCGCGGGCCGATGGCCTGGAGGATCAAGTCGCCGTTGCGATGACCAAGGGTGTCGTTGATCTCCTTAAACCTGTCCAGGTCCATGATCAGGAGAGAGAAACGGGAGTCCTCGCGACGCGCCTGCAGGATCGCCTGCTCCATGCGGTCGCGGAAGAGTGTGCGGTTGGGCAGGCGGGTCAACGTATCGTGGAGAGCCTGATACTCGTTCTCCTCAACCTGAATACGCAGCTTGCGTGAGGCGCTCGCCACAAAAGCAAGCTGGGCCAGGTAGAGAACCGCAAGAGCGATCGCGACATACAGCCCGCCGCTGAAGATCAAGCCGACGACGACAACGAGTGCCGCGCTGAGAATCCCGAACTGAGATGTAAGTGAAAGACGCCGCATGTTTTGCCTAATCGGCCCGCCGCACTCAAAACTAAAGGTCATTCACCCGATCGCAGGAACACCCTTTGGGGGGATTCGAACCTATATCGGGGAAGAAGGGGGACGTCCCACCCCCTTTTCGGAGCACTCGCGGGTGGAGTGGCGACGTAAGCATGGCGCCTTTCCGAGCGACGGGCGACGGGCGCTTTCGGTGTTCGCGGGCGCGTGTAACTACATAGCGCTGATCGGGCGATGGAGCATCCGTCTCAATGCCTGTTGTCACCCTCCCGCAGCGACGGCTCGAGGCTGCTGGTGTGACCAGGGGTTTTTCGGCTTTCTTAGGAACTTCTTAGACCCGCCTTCACCTGGCTTCAATCCTCAGCTCTTGGCTGTATGAATGGCAACCGGCCGGTTGGGGCCTCTTGACACGCATCGCGCCGCGAAGTATCAAGTCTCCGGAGCTGGTCACTCGGCGACTCATGGTGCATTAAGGAAGTCCGTGATCGACGGGTGCCCGGCATTTGAACCGGCTGCGATGACTCAGACCACTGACATGGCTTTGCGGGTAGCTACGGCGCCCACTTCAAACAGCGCCGAGCTGGCCACCACCAACGAGCCGCAGCCGCTTCCATCGCTTTCGCCATCTGTCGTTCGGCACCTTCCCTCGACCGCATTCCGCGGCGGGGTGCCGACAGGACGGCCGACCAGTTTCCGTGGGCGCTTGCATCAAGCCCGCGGGAAGAGCCCGTTTTCGGACGGGTACGTATGTCGCTACTACTCGGAGGAAGCATCCGGGAACGGCAAGACCGTAACTCGATCCGCTGTTTCTTCTCCGGGGTTCAATAAACCAATCCGAGCCCTCGGGCTCGGTGGAGGTGACACACATGGTAAGTCGTAAGAAATTGGCCGTTAGCATCGGAGTCGTGGCGGTCGCCGCGGTTTCGCTGTTGGCAGCCAGCTGGGCTGGGGCCTCTTCGAAGGCTTCTTACCCACGCACGGACTCCCTCATTACGGCCGGCACGCAGTGGGGCACCATTGCCGGCTTCAACCCTTATGGGGGATCGTACGCAGCCGGAATGGTGGGCCTCGTCAACGAGACGCTGGTCCGCTATGACCCGCTCAAGGACAAGTACATCAACTGGCTTGCCAAGAGCGCTAAGTTCACGGGTAAGCCCGGTGCAGTATCGAAGACGTTCGTGATCAAGGTCCGGCCGGGCATCAAGTGGAGTAACGGCCAGGCGTTCACGGCGAAGGATGTTGCTTTCAACATCTTCACGCTCGGTAAGCATGCAACTGCTTCCTGGAACGTTCTTTGGCAGAACCTCAAGTCGGCAAAGGCCAAGGGTGACACGGTCACGATTCAGTTCAAGACCACACCGAACTACGACCAGTGGTTCAACCTCATGTACACCCTGCCGATGATGAATCCCACGCAGTACGCGGGGATTACCGACAGCACGTGGACGTCGTTCAGCCCGACCGATCCGATCGGAACTGGCCCGTACACGCTCGGCTCGCTCGATGCCACGACCAGAATCGTGTGGCAGAAGAAGGCGACCTGGTGGGCAGCGGCGCAGAAGGTCGCTCCGTCGCCTGCTCCTCAGTACATCATCGACCTCTGCAACGACAACAACACCACGGCCCTGAGCGGTCTTCTGACCGGCATCCTGGACCTGGACAACAACTACATCCCCGGAATCAACAAGTACGTCGCCAGTGGCGAGATGCAAACGTACTTCCCGGGCGCGCCGTACAACCTGGCGGCGAACACAGCTTGGTTGACACCAAACATCAAGCACCCGCCTCTGAATGACGCGAAGTTCCGCAAGGCGCTGGCAACGTCTCTCGACGTCTCCGCCATCGTCAACAACGACTACCACAACCTCGTCACTAAGGCGAGCCCGACCGGACTGCTCAAGATCTGGGACAAGTGGATCGACAAGAAGCTCGTCACCAAGTACGGCTTCAAGTTCAGCACTTCTCAGGCCAAGAGCATGCTGGCTGCTGCTGGTTACAAGACCGGTTCCGACGGTTACGTCGTGAACAAGGACGGCAGCAAGATCAACCTGAAGATCGCAGTTCCTTCTGGTTGGTCAGACTGGGAGACGGCGGAAGGCCTCATCGTCAACTCCGCCAAGGCCGCCGGTATTCACATCACGATCGATGTGGGCGACTTCAACCACTACCAGTTGCAGCGCAACGCTGGTCAGTTCGACCTGGTTGTCGACAACACGTACCAGATCAGTGACAACCCGTACACGTACTTCAACGGGCTGTTCCATCTTCCGATCATCGGTACGCAGACGTTCGCCAACTTCTCGCGCTACACGAACAAGCCCGCGTGGAACCTTGTCAAGAAGCTCGACAAGACTCCTCTCGGCGCCACCGCAGCGCGTAAGACGATCATGAGCCAGTTGGAGAAGTACGAGCTCACCGATGTACCGAACATTCCGATGTGGTACAACGGCGTTTGGGCCCAGACTCAGTCCAAGTACTGGACGAACTGGCCATCATCGACGAGTAATCGGAACTACATCCCCGCCTCGTGGCGCGGTTACCTGAACATGACGGCAATCGACATGTACACGCACGTCAAGAAGGCGTAGGACCGATAGACGTAATTCAGTAGCACTGAAGTGATCGATCACCACCCCTCCTCCCCGTAGGTTCCGGTGGAGGAGGGGTGGTGGTCTTCTGTAGAATGGCAACGTCCTCACCTCGCGGCTCCTCGCGAGGAGTGAAGGCGGCCTTCGGTAGACCGACGTGAACTAGGAGAGCCTGTGCGACGTTACTTCGCGAGAAAACTGATCACCTACGGCATTACGTTCTTCGCCGCGGTAACCATCGACTGGATGATTCCGCATCTGATGCCCGGCGATCCGATCCAGACGCTGATGGCTACGCTCCAGGTACAAGACGAGCGGACGTACAAGGCGATCTACAACTCGATCGACAAGGCGTTTCGAACCGACCTGCCGCTCTGGAAGCAGTACTTCTATTTCTGGTCGCTGCTCTTCCACGGCAATCTCGGCTACAGCATCATCAACTACCCCACCAAGGTCACCTCGCTGATCATCAACTGCGCCCCCTACACGCTGGCGCTGCTGCTGCCGGCGATCCTGCTCAGCTGGTACGCGGGCAACAAGGTCGGCGCGATGGCGGCACGCAGGAAGGTGCTCGACAACACGGCCC
>JBAWEP010000022.1:0-46182 GCA_049591255.1 Gaiellaceae bacterium | reverse complement strand
GCTGCGGCCTGCTCCAGCTCCTGCGCGACCGTCTCATCCGCTCCGGCACTGGCCAGTGCCAGGTGATGCGCGCGCTCGTCGGGGCTCTTCGCCAGCGTGGCGGCGCGGGCGTGCGCAGCGCGTCGTTCCTCGACCGAGGCCCCGCCGTAGACGACCGAGGCGGGGAGGGGGTGAGTGAAGCGAACGCTGCCGCGGTCGATCTCGACGATTCCTGCCTCGACGGCCTCGACGAGGCTCGCGCCGTCCTCCTTCCCGAGCACGGCGACGGTGGGCTGGGAGAGCGTGGCCGAGATCAGGAGCGCCTTTCGGGTCGAGGGCTTCAGCGCCTCGAGTCGCTCTTCGATCAGCCGGCTCAGCGACTGGGGCACGCGCAGCGGTATTCCGGGCTCGATCTCCGTCCGCTTCAGCTGAGCTCGTGCCAGCTCGAGCGCGTAGAACGGATTGCCGCCCGATGCATCGCAGATCGAGGCCGTTATCTGACGCGGTAGGCGGGCGGCGAGGCGGGTACGAATCAGGTTCTGAAGGGCGCCCAAGCCGAGCGGGCCGATCGTGTGGCGCTCGAACGCTCCCAGGGAGCGTGACGCGAGCTCCAGGCTCGGCGGCGAGGTCGTCCCGCCGTCCGGCTCGATGCGCCGGGCCAGAAGTGCTCGGCAGCGGTCGAGCTCGATGCGACGAAGGACGAAGGCCAGCACGCGGGCCGACGAGGCGTCGAGCCACTGAGTGTCGTCGATGGCGATCACGATCGGCCTCGCGGCCGCCGCGGCTCGAAGCAGCGTCAACGTGGCGAGCGAGACCGCCCGCTGGTCGGGAGCTCCGCCATCGGCCTCGCGCAGGAGCAGGCCGATCTCCAGCGCGCGCCGTTGAGGAGGAGGAAGCTGCCGCAGCATCTCCTCGCCCAGCTCGCCGAGCAGGTCGCCGAGCGCCGAAAACGCGAGCGGCGTCTCGGCCGGCGAGGGCCTGCAGGACAGAACTCGGAAGCCGTGTGCGTGCGCGAGGTCGAGCCCTCTCAGCCAGAGCGTCGTCTTTCCGATCCCGGCGATGCCCTCGAGCATGAGGATGCCGGGCCCCTGCGGGGGCTGAGTGAATAAACGCTCAATCGCAATCAGCTCGTCGTTGCGACCGAGCGGTTCCGCGCTCGACATAGGCGGAGCCTATTCGATAGCCGTGCGCTCGGGAAGGGCCGCGTCGGCTAGTCCGTGTCGGACGCCGACAGCCGCGCGGCCAGCTCCGAGCGCGACTCGAGCCCGAGCTGGCGGTAGATCTTGGAGAGAGTCGCCTCGACCGTTCGAACACTCACGAACAACGCGCCAGCGACCTCCTTGTTCGAGCGCCCCTTGGCCACGAGCTCGGCGATGCGCTGCTCGGTCGGTGTCAGGCCGAGATCGCCGCCTCGCTGCCCACCGATGCGCTCGAGTGCCGCCTGCGCCTTCTGCGACCACAGGCGCGCGCCCAGTCGGTCGAAGACGGCGGCCGCCTGCTCGAGCGCCTCGCGCGCCGTTCGCTTCTGCCTCGCTCTCTGCCTGACGGTCCCGGCGACGAGCATCGTGCGGCCGAGCTCGAACGGGTCGGGCAGCAGCTCGAGCCCGGCGACGGCTCGCTCGATCGCCGCCGCGGCGCTGTCGAGATTGCCGCGGCTGGCGTCCACCAGCGCCCGGCAACGAGCCGAGCTGACGATCGCGTTTGGGCGCTTCGTCGCTGCCACGTGCTGCTCGAAGCTCTCGAGCAAGCTCTCGGCTCGATCGAGCTCGTCGAGCGCGATCAGCGTTTCGATCGCGTTGGGGCGAATCGAGTAGAGAGGCAGCGAGATCGAGATGTCGCGACCGAGCCTGTCCTGTTGCTCGAGCGCCGGCTCGAGCCAGCGCCAGGCCTCCTGCGCGTCGCCGAGCGAGAGCTCGAAGAAGCCCGCGAGCGATGTCAGTGCAAGCGTCTGCCAATGGGCCTTGGCCCGCTCGGCCTCGGCCATCTGCTCCATCAGTCCGCTTCTCGACTCCTCGATCTCGCCGCGGAACACCGCCAGCTGGAGGCGCTGGAAGCCGAGCCCGCGGATGATGTACTCGTAGCCGGTGTCGATCGCCTGCTCCAGCCCCTCCGCGGCCATGTGCGCGGCGAGATCCCAGTTGCCGCTCCGCATCTCGACCTCGATCAGCGGAGTGACGATCTGGAGGCTGTCGATCAGCTCGCCCTCGCGCTGCGCCCGCTCCAGCTCGGCGGTGAAAATCGGGCGGGCGTGCTCGAGCTCGTCCAGCCAGTAGAGCTGCATGCCATACCAGAGCGAGGGGCAGTGGAAGGCGGGCAGGGTCACCTCTTCGCGGTCGATCGTGATTGCCTGCTGCATGATCTCCTCGTCGATCGCGCCACCGCTCAGGACCGTCACGATCCCGACGCCCTGCAGCGCCTCGACCAGCAGGCGCCTGTCACTGCCGCGCTTGGCATGAGCGAGCGCGTCGCGCTGAGCCGAGACCTGACTGGAGAAGTCGCCCATGATCGAGCAGGCCCTGGCGAGAGCCAGGTAGGCCATCGCCAGGCGATCCTCATCGCCTTCGGCCTCCTTCACCGCCTGCCGGCAAAGCTCGGTCGCCTCCTGCTCGTCTTCGACGATGTTCGCGAGCAGCACCAGCATGTCGGCTCGCCAGGGCCCGCCTTCGAGCTCGCTCAACATCTCCTCCGCGATGGCGCGGGAGCGCTCGATGTCGCCCGCCGCGAAGTGGTGGGAAGCGGCCTCGTGGCGGCGGCGGAAAATCTCGTCGAGCCGTTCGGGCGGCGTCAGCTTGGCGGCGTGCTCGTACAGCTCGGCAGCGGCCTCGGGGGCGCCGCGCGAGGCCGCATGCGCGGCCGCCGTATCGAGCTCCTCGGCGATTCCTTCATCGGGCGTGTTGTTTCCGAGTGCCAGGTGCCAGGCCCGCTCCTCGGTGCCCAGGGCAACCGCGGCCAGGCGCCTGTGCAGGTCGCGACGCCGATCCGGAGTTGCCTCGGCGTAGAGAACCGAGGCGAGCAGCGAGTGAGTGAAGCGGATGCGATCGCCTTCCAGCTCGATGGCGCCGCTGGAGATCGCCTCGCTCAGGCTTCCGCCGCCGGCCGCTCGCACCAGCTCGACCGTCGGCTCGGCGAGAGCCGCCGCAATCAGGAGCGCTTCCTGCGTCGCCTCGGGCAGTGAGACCAGCCGTTCGGTGACGAGCGCACGCAGAGGTTCCGGTACGGGAATCGGCTCGACCGGCGGCGCCGTGGAGTCTCCCAGCCCGGAGCGGGCCAACTCCAGCGCGTAGAGCGGATTGCCGCCCGTGGCCCGGTAGAGCTGATTCAGCACCGCACGCGGAACGCGGTGCCCGGTACGCTGCGTGAGCAGGTGCCGGATGGCGCCGAGGCTGAGCGGGCCGATCGTGAGCCTCTCGGTTGCGCCTCCCAATCCGTCGCTGCCGTCGAGCTCGAGCGGCAGTCCCCCGACGGCGCTCTCGTCGTTTCGGCGCGTCACGAGAAGCCCGATCGGGCCCTCGCGGAGACGCCTGAGCACAAAGGCGAGCACACGGGCCGACGAGGCGTCGAGCCATTGCACGTCGTCGATGGCGATCAGGATCGGCGCTTTCGCCGCGAGCGAGCGGATCAGCGTCAGCACGGCGACCGAGACGGCTCGCTGGTCGGCCTTGCCGTCGCCCGGCTCGATCAACAGCAAGCTGGTCTCGAGCGCCTTGCGCTGCGGTGGCGGCAGGCGCTTGTGGCTCGAGAGGGGAACCTCGTCGAGCAGGTCGCCGAGAGCAGCGAAGGCGAGCGGAGTCTCGGTTGGAGCGGCCTCGCAGGCCAGCACGCGAAAGCGGCGCTCGCTTGCCAGCATGATTCCCTCGCGCCAGAGCACCGTCTTGCCGATGCCCGCCTCGCCGTCCAGGAGGAGGCCGGCCGGGCCGGCTTCCGCGCGGTCCAGCAACCGCCGAAGTTCAGCTTGCTCGTTTTCCCGGCCGAGCAGCTCCGCCGTCGCCATGTATCCGAGCTTATCTCAGCGGTTTGTAGAAATCGATGAACCGTTTGTCAATGGCACGGGCCCGCCAACCGTAGAGTCGTTTCCGGGGGAAATCGCGCAGATACACTTGCGTGCTCGCCGCAAGCGCCTTCTCGCCTTCGAAATGAGTCCCCAGCACACATCCCGGCCCACCAGCCATCCGCGCAGCCGGCACCGAAAGCGCAGGTCCAGGCGCCCGTGGTTCTTGCTCGCGCCTGCGATTCTCGCGCTCTTCGTGCTCGTGGTAGTCGGCTACGCCTTTGCGGGATCGTCCGATCGCATCGCGGCGGGAGTCGAGATCGCGGGCGTGAACGTCGGCGGCCTGACCTCGGCCCAGGCGCGCCAGAAGCTGGAGAAGGCCTCGGGAAAGCTCACCTGGGTGCCGGTCGAGCTCGTGGCCCGGGACAAGCACTTCGAGGTTGCGCCGGCACAGCTCGGTATCGACGTCGACTGGGACGGAGCGATCGCAAGAGCGCGCCGCGAGGGCGACGGAACCGGTCCGTTGCGCGGCTTCAAGCGCCTCGAGGTGCGTCTGCTCGGCAGTAACGTCAAGCCGTCGGTCAAGCTCTCCGCGCCTGCCTTGAAGGCACTTCTCGCGGCGATCGCGAGGAGTGTGGACAAGCCCGCGCTCGAGCCGGCGCTCGTCCTCGACGGCTCGAGTCCCCGCGTCGTCCCCGGGCACAAGGGCAGGATGCTGGACAAGAAGCGGACGGCGGAGATCGTTCTCAAGACGCTCGGATCGCTGACTCGCGATACCGTCGTACTGCCCGTGCGCGTCGTCGCCCCGAGCGTCCGCCGCAGCGATCTCGTGCGCGTCGCGGGCCAGGTCAAGACGGTGGCCTCGGCGCCGGTGCGGCTCAAGCTGGGCGCGGTGCGCTGGACGATTCCTCCTGCGCAGCTGCGCAAGATGCTCGAATTCCCGCACGACGGAGAGCGCAATCTGAGCATCGGCGGACGTGAGGCCGACGTGTTCCTCGGCTCCCTTGCCAAGCAGCTCGACCGGCCCGCCAAGAACGCCGCCTTTGCGGTTGCCGGCCGAAGCATCCACGTCGTTCCCGCCCGCATCGGGCGCGTTCTCGATCGAGAGAAGACGGCGCAGGAGATCATGAGCGCCGCTCTCCTTCTCAATCGCCGAACCGCGCCGCTCGTGCTGAAGACCACACAGCCGAGGCGGTCGACCGAGCAGGCCAAGGCGATGGGCATAAGCGGGCTCGTCGGCTCTTACGAGACCTCGTTCAGCGGGACGGCGAACCGCATTCACAACGTCCAGCTCGTAGCCAAGCTGATCGACAACAAGTTCGTCGCCCCGGGCGCGATCTTCTCGTTCAACAAGACCACCGGCGAGCGCAGCTCCGCGAAGGGATTCCTGACCGCGCCGCAGATCGTCAACGGCCAGCTCGTCGACGCGTTGGGCGGAGGCATCTGCCAGGTCTCGACAACCGTGTTCAATGCCGCCTACGAAGGCGGGCTCGACATTCGCGAGCGGGTGAATCATGCGCTCTACATCAGCCACTACCCGCTCGGGCGTGACGCCACGGTGAGCTGGCCCAGCCCCGATCTCAAGTTCCGAAACGACACCGATCACTGGCTCCTGATCCGCACCTTCTCGAGCTACAGCACGCTGCTCGTCGGGATCTACGGAACGCCTCAACACCGCAAGGTCGTCTCGCAGGCGGCGCCGCTGCAGATCAACGGCTCGCCGCCGCTGAAGAGGATTCTCGATCCGGATCTGGCCGTGGGGACGAAGGAAGTGGAAGACCCCGGTGTGCCTTCCAGCTCGACTCACGTGCGCCGGCTCGTCTACAGCTCGGATGGCAAGCTGCTGCACGACGACACCTGGTACTCCAGCTACCGCTCCTCTCCCAAGATCGTGCGAGTCGGTACCAAGACGCCCAAGAAGGACAAGGGGAAGGGAACGACCGACACGACGACCACCGGCACCGACACGACGACGACCGGCACGGACACGACCACCACCGGCACGGACACGACCACCACCGGCACCGGTACCGACACGACGACGACCGGCACCGGCAACTAGCCGGGCCCCGAGCGACTAGAAGGCGCCTCCGCCCTGCTTGCCCGGCAGGAAGGTCGAAGGGCAGATGAAGCGCAGCGCATGAGCGACTCGTTGCGACCGCGCGAGCTCGGCCTCGGTCTTCGCGTGCTCCGCGGCGAGCTGCTTGTCGAACATCTCCGAGAACGCTTTCCGGGCTGCTTCGTGGCGAGCCTCCGCACTGGGGAACTCGCTTCGGATCACGTTCAGCTCGCCCGCGTCCAGCCAGATGCCGCCGCAGTTCGGGCACTCGTCGACTGCGGTCTTACGGGCGACGCTCTCGAAATGGCGCAGCATCACCGACTCCGGCCCACACTTGGGGCAGCTCCGCCGCCGGCTCGAGTCGACCGTGAGCGACGGGTCGCCCGGTATCTCGAGCAGAGCCGCGCCTGCCGCCTCGCTCCGCTCGTCTACCTTCTCGAGCTCGTAGTGATCGAACCAGATTCCCGCGCAGCCGTTCGCGCAGACGTCGACTGCGATCGGGCCGGCGCTCATCGTCTTCAGCTCGCGGCCACACGCTGGACAGTTCATCCGATCAGTCCTTTCCGACTCGATTGGGCACCTTGCTCGAGGGGTTGCCGGATTCGGCCTGCCTGATCGCCTCTCTCAGCCATGCGGGCATGCGAGTCGGGCGAAAGGTGCGCGAATCGACGAGAGCGTGCAGGCTCGAGCCTTCGGCCAGGCGCTCCCCGGCCCGCTCGACGACGTACTGGCAGCGGAAGCGGGCGCCTCGAATATCGAAGATGCGAGCGTGAACGAGCAGCCTGTCGTCGAAACGGGCCGGAGCGAAGTAGCGAACGCTTATCTCCACCACCGGCGACTCGATTCCCTTGTCGCGGAGCGCCTGGTAGCCGCCGGCGTGCTGCGAGAGATAGGCGACGCGGGCGGCCTCGAACCAGACCAGATAGGCGGAGTGATGCGCGATTCCCGCCGCGTCGGTCTCGGCGAAGCGGACGGTCAGCTCGGTGGAGAAATGGAAGGGCAAGATGGAGGAACTCTAGTCTCCGCGACACCGATCGCCGCTCCGATCGTTGTCCGCGGCCGATCGAGCGATGCTCGCTATCGCTGCGACCGTCTTCGGGGCCGGCGGTTGTTTCGCGCTGCGCAGCAGGCCCAGGGCCGCTGGTTACGCCGCAGCGCGCCGAACCGGTCGCTCAGAGAGGATCTCGTGGCATTCGCCGCAGAACGTGCGCTCGACTTCGTAGGGGACTCCCCCCTGCTGACCGAGGACGCGAACCGTGACCTGCCGGTGGGTGTGCCTGTTTTTCTTTGCCGGAGCTTTCATGACTTTGTCCAGATTACTGTGAGTATCGGCGGGACAGGTTGTGTTGTTGAGCCACCGTTTCTCGTGTTCCCATTTGTATAGACGGTTCGCTACGGTGACGGTTTGCACCGCGAATCGGGGATCGAAACTGGAGCGCCTGCAACGATCATCTGATTAGCGGTTCGAAATGAAGACTGTGGCAACATCCCCCCTGCTTTCGTCTGACGCCATCGAGGACGTCGAACGGCTCGACGAGCCGTGCCTGGAGAGCGACGGGCTGGCCGCTGCGAAGGCCGAGCTGGAGCAGGTGCGAGCGCAGCTCTACGGCGTGCTCGAGGGCGCGCGGGCTGCCTTCTCGGCCGAGGACGGCATCGTCAGGGCGCTTGCCGAGGCCGAGCAGATCGATGAGGTCGCCGACTCCGTGCTCGAAGTTCTCTGCGAATCATTCGAGTTCGACACGGCGACCTTCTGGCTGCTCGATCCCGAGGACGGCAAGCTCTGCGCCATCGCCCACCACTCGGCACCGACGCGCCGCGCGCGATTTCTGGAGGCCAGGATTCGTTCCACGCAGCTCGCACTGAACGAGGGAATCGCGGGCCGCGTATACGTCGAGAGAAAGGTCTTCCTGAGCGACGACGCGCCGTCCGTATCGGAGAAAGAGCTGGGCATGCTGCTCGAGGACGACAACCTGCGCACCGTCTGCGCCTTCACGATCGGCGGCGCACGCGCACCGCTCGGTGTGATCGAGATGGAAAGGCGACTGCCACTGGCTCCCGACCAGGCGATCGAGTCGGCCGCGCGCGTCATCGGCGACCGCATCGGCGCCTTCATCGAGTTCAGCCAGCTTCGCTGGCGCTACTTCTCGCTCGTCGCCGATATCAATCGCGGTGCTCACAAGAGCTCCAAGTCGGCGGTCGGCTCCGCGCCGGCGGAGAACGTCGTTCCGCTCAGGCACGTCGCGTAGCGAGACCTCGCAACTAGAATCAACGCTCTGCGCAGGTTGCTGCTCCTCGGTCTTGGCGGGCTCGCCGTGTTGGCGATCGGCTTGCTGGTGCACGGTCTATCCGGCGGGGGTGCGAAGCGGCCGTCAATCGGCGGAGCGACGCCGGCGACCGTCACGACCACCGCTCGCCACTGCCGGCCGGGGGAGATCGCTCTCGGCTCGAGCCGCGTCTACGTCGTCGCCTTCGTGCGAGCTCGGACGGTCGTCTACCGGCGCCCGGGCGGTGCCCGGCTGAGCACGCTGTCGCGCCTGACGAGGAGCTTCGTCGAGACGAGCCGGCGCGGCGTGCCCACGGTTGTCGCCGCGCTCGGCGAGGTGCAAGGGAGCGATTGCCAGGCGCAGTGGTACAGGGTTCGGCTCTCCGGCAGGCCGGGCGTCTCGGGCTCGCGGCAGGGTTACGTCTCCGCTGCTGCCGTCACGCTCGAGGAGGTGCATACGCGTGTGCTGATCGACCTTTCCCGCCGCTTGTTGACGCTGTACCAGGACGGTGAGCCCGTGCTTCGCGCCGCCGCCGCCGTCGGGATGCCCTCGGCGCCCACGCCGCGCGGGCACTTCATCGTGCGGGAGCGCATCCGCATCACCGATACGAGCGGCCCGTACGGAGCCGCCGCCATCGCCCTCTCCGGATTTTCCGAGAAGCTGACTTACTGGCCACAAGGCGGGCCAATCGCCATTCACGGCACCAGCGACCCCGGCTCGATCGGCACCGCCGCATCGCACGGCTGCGTGCGCCTCGGTACCGGCGACCTGAAACGACTGTTCGAGCGGGTGCAGATCGGCACTCCGGTCGAGATCGTCGAGTAGAGCAGCAGCCGGGCCCCCTTTCGCAACCGCCCTGGGCTAGCTACGCTCCATCTAGCACTCACCACCGAAGCCAGGAGGAGATGCCAGGTGCCTCAGAGTACGCCGGATATCGTCACCAAGCTCGCCGACAGGGGCGAGGAAGCGTTGCAGAAGCTCGCCGGGTCGCAGGCCGCGCAGAAACTCCTCGACGCTCTGACCGGATTGCGAGACCGCATGGACGAGCTGCAGCGGCGAGTCAGCGGGGTGGAGGCACTCGAGAAGCGTGTCGCGGATCTCGAGAAGCAGGTCAAGGCCTTGAGCAAGACGCCCAAGACGGCCGCAGCGAAACCGGCCGCGCGCAAGGCACCTGCGAAGAAGCCCGCTAAGTAGCCGCTCGGTCAGTCACGCGCAGGCACGCGTAGTCGTAGCGCGCCCGGAATCAGCTCGAACTGAACCGGGGTCGTTCCCGGCTGCTCGCCGTCGAGCTGGATCGGCAGCTGCTCGTCCGCTTCGATCGAGACGTGCTTGCCGCGCAATACCTCGACCTTCGGGTGGGAGAGATGAGTCCCCCGGTAGGTCTTGTGCAGGTTGCGGACGAGATCGGCCTTGCTCAGGTCGCCGAGGATGAGCACGTCGAACAGCCCGTCGTCGGGAACGGCGTTGGGGCAGAGCTTCATGCCGCCGGCCTGATAGCGGCCGATCGCGGCGATTACCTCGTGCATCTTGCCCTCGCGCTCCACGTCGTCGACCCGCAGGCGGACGACGCAGTTGCGCCAGCGCGGAAAGATCGAGACGACCGCCCAGGCGTAGCTGCCGCGCGGGCCGAGCCCCTTCGCTCCGTCGTCGGCGCGGCGGGCGATCGCTCCGCTGATGCCGGCTCCGGCGGCGTTGGCGAAGTACTGCTCGACCTTCCTCCCGTCCCAGGCGTGAAAATACGCCTTACCGATGTCGAGCGGGCGCAGGTCTCCTTCCAGGGCGACGTGCACGGCCTCTTCCACCGCGTGCGGAATCGAGTGCTCGCGCACGAAGTCCGAGCCCGTGCCGCGCGGGATCAAGGCCAGCTCGATCTTGCTCAGCTGCTTGCCGAGGCCGTTCACGATCTCGTTCAGCGACCCGTCTCCGCCCACCAGCACGAGCTTGCGGGCGCCGGCCTTGACCGCGGCCGCCGCGAGCTCGGCAAGCTGACCGGAGTGCTCCGAGATGAACGCGTCGCCGGTGAGGCCGGCATTGGCGGCCCGGTGTGCGATCTCGGGCCAGCGCCTGGCGGTTGAGCCGCCGGCCGAGGCGGGGTTGACGAGGAAGACGGTCTCGCTCATGGCGGGTTCAAGAGTAGTACGCCGCCTGCTCTGGCAGGATACGGAGGTGGCGAAGCTCCGTACGCCGCCGCTCGACCAGGTTCTTGCCTTCTGCGCTGAGAATCCGGTCGAACGCGTCTTTCTGGAGGATCTGGCACGGCGTGGGTTGGGGCGCTTTCTCGCCGTGCCTCGAAACGGCTCGCTCCAGGCTCTCTGTCACTTCGGGATGAACATCGGGCCGGCGGGCCCGGGTTGCGGCGTCTTCGCGAAGCAGGCGCTCGCCAGCGGCGCGCGCATGATCGTGGGCGCCGAGGATGCGGTGAACGAGCTCTGGGACGGTATCGCCAGGCATCGCCTGCCTCCGCGCCGAGACAGTCCCCGCGAGCCCGTCTACGAGCTGCGGGAACAGCCCGCGCCGGGCGATAGCGGCCTGCGTCTGGCCACGAGCTCCGACATAGACGTGTTGCTCCCCGCCTGTGCCGCCGCGCACGAGGAGGAGCTGGGCGTGAACCCGCTCGAGTACGACCCGGCCGGTTTTCGGCAGCGCACGCGGATCCAGATCGTCGCCGGCCGCTCCTGGCTGTGGAGCGAGGGCGGACACATCCGCTTCAAGGCCGAGGCCTCCGCCTGGACGCCATCGGCGATTCAGTTGCAGCAGGTCTGGACCGATCCCGAGCTGCGCGGGCACGGCTACGCACGCCGGGCGCTCAGCGATCTCTGCCGCTTGCTGCTCGCGAGCACGCCCTGTGTCTGTCTCTTCGTGCGGGCCGAGAACGAGCGGGCAATAGGGCTTTACGAGTCGATCGGGATGCGGCCGGTCGGCTTCTTCCGCAGCATCGTTCTGTAGGGAGCCCGTTGCCGCTCGAGCGTCCGCAAGCCGGCACGAGAGAGAAGGACGAGAGCAGCTGCGATATCTTCCGCTGTATGCGGCTACCTGTCATATCGACCACGCTCGTTGCTACGACCGCGCAGACTGCGCTAGCGTGATCCGATGCAGACGATTCTCGTTGCTCGCCATGCAGAGAGTGAATGCTCCGAGCGGGGCATCGTCAACGGCGAGCCGAACAGCCGCTGCCCTCTGACGGAGCGCGGAGAGGAGCAGGCCCGAGCGCTCGGCCGCTCACTGACGGGGCGCGAGATCGATCTCTTCGCGACGAGCGAGTTTCCGCGCGCGCGGCGGACGGCGGAGATCGCGCTGGCCGGGCGCGAGCCGCTCTGGCTCGAGCTGGCCGAGCTGAACGACATTCGCGTCGGTGCATTCGAGCAGGGCCCGCTCGAGCAATACACGTCCTGGGCGCACACGCACGGTCCCGACGAACGTTCGCCGGGAGGAGGGGAGAGTCGAAGCGAGGCTGCGGCGCGTTATGCCCGCGGCTTTCGAATCGTGCTTGCCCGCGCCGAGCCCGTTGTCCTCGTCGTCACGCATGGCCTGGCTGTCAGCTTCCTGCGCGAGGCGGTCGCCGGCCAGGGTTTCCACGCCCGCCACGTTCCCGTTCCCTATGCCCGCCCGTTCGAGTTCGGCGCCGAGGAGCTTGCCCTGGCGCTCGATCGGCTCGAAGCGTGGTTGGCGAATCCGCGCTGGAGCGAATAGGCACCGCACGTAGTCGAGGTGATGCGACCGCTTTAGAACTCGAATCAAAATGAAGTCCACCGCCTGGCCGCGCCCGCGGCACGCTGCGCCGGCTCTCGAGCCGCGTCCTCAGCTTCGCCCGTAGCTTCCGGCTACGAACGAAGCCTGCGTCCTAGCATCGCATCCCCGGGATCGCACCCAGTCGGCGGGTCGTCATTCTGATTCGAGTTGTTACTCCGAGGGTGGCTTTTCCTTGCTCGCTCGGCTCTCGCGCAGCGCCTTCATTGCGGCGGCAAGCTTCGCGTCGGCATCGAAGCCGCCCGGCCAAGCCTCGTCGAGCACCGCGCGGGCGCTCTCGTCGAGCGGTGCGAGCAGTCCCGCCTGCTCGAGCGACCGGATCTCCTGGACACGGGGATCACGTGGCGCGAGCTTGCGCACGAAGCTCGCGAGATCCTTCGCTTCCCGGGCGGCCGGGATGACCTGGGCTCTCGTCGAGCCGTACTCGATCATCTTTCCGCCGTTGAGCCTTTCCGCCTCTTCGTCGAACGCCCTGGCGAGAGTGTTCCTCGCGAGCTTGAGCCTCGCGTCCTCGTCGGCGACGCGCTGGCGAGCGCGTTTTTTTTCGAATCGGTCCCACAAACCCATTCCTCGCAACCTCCTGTTTGGGGTCGAGCCTCAGCGCAGTATTGCGCGCCGGGCCGTCTAGAGCGAAGGAGACGTGCGATACGGGGGACTCGCTCGCCCGCGCCGGGTTGCCTGAAATGGTTTCGAGATCGATCTGACGCCCAAACGGCGCGATATCACGCCTCTTTGCACGACCAGCCTCCCGGAGCGAACACGGCACTGCAGCGGCTGCGACAATTGATTCATGGAGAGCGTTCACATTCGAGAGCGGATCGAAGGCCTGATCCGCGCTCAGGAGTTGATCGAGCCGGGCGGCGAGGTTCTCTGCCTGGTCTCGGGCGGAGCCGACTCGACCTGCCTCTGGCATGCGCTGCAGGCTCTCGGTTACCGGGTCGGCGCCCTGCACGTGAACCATCGCCAGCGCGGAGAGGAGTCCGACGAGGACGCGCGCTTCTGCCGCGAGGTCATGGGCGCCGAGGTGGTAGAGGCCGGAGAGCCGGGGATGAGTGAGGCCGAGCTGCGCGAGCTGCGCTACTCGTTCGCCGCCGGGCGCCTGCGCGCGACCGGGCACACGGCCTCCGACCAGGTCGAGACGATCGTCTACCGGCTCGTCTCGAGCGGAAGCACGCGTGGAATCAAGCTCCGGCGCGAGGACGGCGTGGTGCGCCCGCTGCTCGATCTCTGGCGAGACGAGACGCGGGCCTACTGCCGGGCCGAGGGTATTGCCTACCGAGAAGACTCGAGTAATCCCGGCACCGTGAGAGGTCTGATTCGCAACGAGATCCTGCCCGCGCTTCGCCGTCTCCATCCCGCGGCCGACGAGAACATCCTCGCCTTCGCGCGCGAACGCCCACGCCTGCCGCGCGGACTGGAAGGAGCGCTGCTCGAGCTACTGGGCTCGCGCCATGGCTCCAAGTCGGTCGATCTGAGCCCGGCGCTCAGGGCGGTACGCGAGTACGACCGGCTCTTCATCGAGCAGGAGCCCGTGCCGCTCGAGGGCAGAGTGCGCTTTGGCCCCTGGCTGCTCGAGTCCGAGCTGGAGGGATTACAGGTACGCTGCTTCAGGTCCGGCGATCGACTGGCCGGACGGAGGAAGAAGATTCAAGACGTGTTCGTAGACGCCAAGATTCCCCGCTCGCAGAGGAGCTCCTGGCCGCTCGTTGCCAAGGGTTCGGAGATCGTCGCGGTGCCCGGAATCGTGGCGGCGCCCGGCTTTGAGAACGCCGTGCGCGCGACGAAGGAAGACGAAGCGGCGACGCCGACGGTGAAGCCGCTCGAGCAAGGAGAGAAGTGGCTGTGAGCGATGCGCATCTCGAAAGCGGTGTAGGTGAAGTCCTCGTCTCGGAAGAACAGCTGCGCGAACGCGTCGCCGAGCTGGGCCGCGAGATCGCGACCGATTACGAGGGGCGCGACCTTCTGCTGATCGGGGTGCTGAAGGGCGCCGTCTTCTTCATGGCTGATCTGATGCGCGAGCTTCCGCTGCCCTGCGAGGTCGATTTCATGGCCATCTCGAGCTACGGCTCGGCGACCGACTCCTCGGGCGTGGTGCGGATCCTCAAAGATCTCGACATCAACATCGAGGATCGCCACGTCCTGATCGTCGAGGACATCATCGATTCCGGGCTCACTCTCTCCTACCTGATGAGGAACCTGCGCTCGCGCGCGCCGGCTTCACTGGAGGTCTGTGCGCTGTTCATCAAGGAGTCGGCGCAGAAGGTCCGCAAGTCGGTGCGCTACGTCGGCTTCGACATCGCCGATCGCTTCGTGATCGGCTACGGGCTCGATTTCGCCGAGCGCTATCGCAACCTTCCCTACGTTGCGGTGCTCGACGACTCGCTGCTTCCCGAAGGAATGTGAAGCAACGCCACGCGCTTTCGGCCCCTTCTGAATCCCGCCCGAGCGGGGACTCAATTTGGGCTGAGTTGGGAAGTACTACTGCTACGCTCCAGGTAGAGATTTAACTATGGGCCGGTTCTTTCGCAGCGCACTATTTCCGTTGGTCCTGATCGTCGGGGCCGTATTTCTCGTGTCCCAGCTTCTGCCGAGTTCGAGCGGCTCGAAGACCAAGGCGCTCACCTATTCGCAGCTGATCCAGTACACCAAGGCGAACAAGGTGGAGAAGGTCTCCTTCACGCCGAACTCGCAGCAGATCAACTTCACGCTGAAGATCCCTGCGGGCTCGCCCGCGGGCACCAAGCCCGTCACCGGCAAGGTCAACTACCCGAGCCCCCAGTCAGAGGCCAACTTCGAGCAGATCCTCCAGCAGCACCGCGTGCTCTACAGCTCGAAGGGCACGGGCTCCTCGGCCTGGATCTCGATCCTCGTCACGCTGCTTCCCTTCGTGCTCTTCCTGGGGATCTGGATCTTCCTGATGAACCAGCTCCAAGGCGGCGGCTCGAGGGTCATGAGCTTCGGCAAGAGCCGCGCCAAGCGGATGACTCCGGACGCGCCCAAGATCACGTTCCGCGACGTCGCCGGAGTCGATGAGGCGGTCGAGGAGCTGCAGGAGATCAAGGAGTTCCTCGAAAACCCGAAGAAGTTCCAGGCGCTCGGGGCGCGCATTCCCAAGGGCGTGCTGCTCTACGGGCCTCCCGGTACCGGCAAGACGCTGCTCGCCCGCGCCGTCGCCGGTGAGGCCGGGGTGCCCTTCTTCTCGATCTCCGGCTCCGACTTCGTCGAGATGTTCGTGGGCGTCGGCGCAAGCCGCGTGCGCGACCTGTTCGAGCAGGCCAAGCAGGCCGCGCCCTGCATCGTCTTCATGGACGAGATCGACGCCGTCGGCCGGCACCGTGGTGCCGGGCTGGGCGGCGGTCACGACGAGCGCGAGCAGACGCTGAACCAGCTCCTGGTCGAGATGGACGGCTTCGAGCTGAAGGACAACATCATCCTGATCGCGGCCACCAACCGGCCCGACATCCTCGACCCGGCCCTGCTTCGCCCCGGCCGCTTCGATCGCCAGATCGTCGTCGACCGGCCCGACCGCATCGGCCGCCGCAAGATCCTCGAGGTGCACTCCAAGGGCAAGCCGCTGGCTTCCGCCATCGACCTCGACACCCTCGCCGCCGGTACGCCCGGCTTCACCGGTGCCGACCTCGCCAACCTCGTCAACGAAGCCGCGCTGCTCGCGGCTCGCCGCGGCCGCAAGCAGATCGGGCAGGAGGAGCTCGAGGAGGGGATCATGCGCGTGATCGCCGGTCCCGAGAAGCGAACGCGGCTGCTCTCCGAGGACGAGCGGAAGATCACCGCCTATCACGAGATGGGCCATGCGATCGTCGGTTTCTTCCTCAAGCACACCGACGAGGTGCACAAGATCTCGATCATCAGCCGCGGCCAGGCGCTGGGTTACACGATCTCGCTGCCGCGCGAGGATCGCTACCTGACCACGCGCGCCGCGCTGATGGATCAGCTGGCGATGTCGCTCGGTGGCCGCGCCGCCGAGGAGCTCATCTTCGAGGAGGTCACCACCGGCGCCGCCAACGATCTCGAGAAGGTCACCGCGACCGCCAAGCAGATGGTGATGCGCTACGGCATGAGCGAGAAGCTGGGCCCGCGCGTGCTCGGCCACTCGACCGACATGCCTTTCCTCGGGCGCGAGCTGGGCCACGAGCCCGACTACTCGAACGAGATCGCGCGCCAGATCGACGACGAGATCAGGATCATCATCGAAGACGCGCATCAGACCGCCCTCTCCGTGCTGCGCGAGCACGACGGCGATCTGCGCAAGATGGCCGATTTGCTGGTCGAGCGGGAGACGATCGACAAGGAGCAGTTCGAGCGCCTGCTGGCCGGAGAATCCGAGAAAGACGTGTTCGCCGATTCCGCGCCTCCGGCCGCGACCGGTAGCGAGAGCAAGAAGGCTCGCAAGCCAAAGCCCAAGACCAAGCCCTATCCGGTGCCCGGCGCGCTCTCCAAGCCGCCTCCGCCCGAAGCCGCCAAGGGCTAGATGAGCGGCCCCAGCGACTCGCGGCACGTCGTCTACGTGTCGCTCGTCGGCATGGCCATTTGCTTCGGCGGGACATGGCCCGCGGGGAAGGTGGCGGCTGCGCATGTCGCTCCGGCGACCGTTGCGACTGCGCGATTCGCCGTAGCCTGCGTGCTGCTAGTGATCTGGGCGCGACTCAGGGGGCGGCGTATCCGCTTTCCCGCGCGGGGGGAGCTTCCGCTGGTGCTCGCGATGGGCCTGACCGCGGTCGCCGTATACAACCTCTGCTTCCTCTACGGGCTGCGGCTCGCGCCGGCGAGCGACGGTTCGATAATCGTTCCAGGCCTGATCCCCGTGCTGACCACTCTGTTGGTGTGGCGGCTGATCGGCGACCGGCCCGGGCGATCGACCGCGATCGGCTTTGCGCTCGCACTCGCAGGCCTTGTCCTGGTGGTCGATCCGGTTGGGGGTATCGATGCGCGCCGGCTCACGGGCGACGCCATCCTGATGGGCGCCGCCCTGTCTTGGGCTTCCTATTTGATGGTCGCACGCCGAGCTTCGACTCACTTCGATTCCATCACCGCGAACGTCTACCTCGCGGGCGCCGGTGCGACACTCCTCCTGCCGCTCTCGTTTTTCGGTGGGGGCTGGGGGCGTCTCGCCGGGGCGTCTGGATCCACCTGGACGGCGATCGCCTATCTGGCCGTCGTCGGTACGGTGCTCGGCTTCGTGCTCTTTTCCGAGGGCGTTCGCATTGCCGGCGTGGCCTCGACGGCGGCGTTCACACTCCTCGTGCCCGTGTTCGGCGTCCTCGGCTCTGTGCTGGTTCTCGGTGAGCCGCTACGAGCGACGCTCGCGGCCGGCGGCGCGCTCGTGATAGCGGGCTTGTGGTTCGTCCATCGCCCGGTTACGGGCGGCGTGCGACGATACCGGAGTGAGACTCCCGATCGAGCAGAGATTTCCGCGCCCGTCGGTGATGGGCATCGTCAACGTCACTCCGGATAGCTTCTCGGACGGCGGGGTCAATCTCGAGCCCGAGGCGGCGGTCGCCTCGGCGCGGCGCATGCTCGCCGAGGGCGCGGCGATCGTGGACGTCGGCGCCGAGTCGACCCGGCCCGGGGCGAGCGCGGTGAGCGCCGAAGAGGAGTTGTACCGTGTCGAGCCCGTGCTCGAAGGGCTGGCCGGCGCGCCGCTCTCGATCGACACGAGCAAGGCCGAGGTCGCCCGCCGCGCGCTCGAGCTGGGGGTCGAGCTGGTCAACGATGTCACGGCGCTGCGCGGCGATCCGAAGATGGTCGAGGTGGTGGCCGACTCGGGCGCCTACCTCTGCCTGATGCACATGCTCGGCGAGCCTCGCACGATGCAGAACGAGCCGAGCTACGACGACGTCGTCTCGGAGGTGGCTGCATTCCTCGAAGAGCGCCTCGGCTTCGCCACGGCACACGGCGTGCGCGAAGATCGAATCTGCCTCGATCCTGGATTCGGGTTCGGCAAGACGGTGGAGCACAATCTGGCGCTGGTGCGGCGGCTCGACGTTCTGCTCGCGCTCGGCCGCCCCGTCCTGGTCGGCTTCTCGCGCAAGCGCTCGCTCGGGCGCCTGCTGGGCGATCCGGAGGCTACGCGTGGAACGACGGCGGCCTCGCTAGGCGCCGCGCTCGCGGCCTTCGAACGAGGTGCGGGCATCTTCCGCGTGCACGACGTGCGCGAGCATGTAGAGGCGCTGACGATCGCGGCCGCGATCGAGGGCAGCGGCGCTTAGCGCGTCTCACATTTTCTATCCCGGCCTGGGGAGTTGCGAACCGTCGGGGCGCTAGGTACCGGAAGAACTGGCGCCGGTGGAGGGCTTCCGCCGGGCCCTGGAATCGAGGAAGACCGCCGCGACCTCGCGGATCGCGCTGTCGAGGCAGTCCTTTTCGTTTCGCCACTCGTAAAACTCGACTTGGCGAGCGGCACGGCGTATCCAGTAGGCCCAGACCAACTTCTCGAGCAGCTCCGGGCTGGGGTCGATGCCGAGCTTTTGGCAATAGGCGCGAGCCCGTTCATCTCCACCCGCGCGAGCGAAGGGAAGAAGCACCGCCAGTAACGCCGGGCCCCATTCACGCCAAGGGAGCGAGCGCTTGTAAAGCAGATGGAGGTGCAAGAAATCCATCAGTGGTAGCTCGTACGCATTCCAGCCATCCCAATCAACGATGCCGCGAAGCTCGTCGTTCTCGACCAGGAGGTTGCCGGCCCAGAAATCGCTGTGCCCGACCGTGCGCGGCAGCGGGGCGAGCGTGTCCTCGAGAGTGCCCATGGCCTCCTCGAGGCGAAGGCCAAGCTCCCGCTCCGTGACGGTGCCGAGCAGGCCGGCCTCTTGAACCAGACCCGTCGGAGCCTGCGTGTGCTCAGCGGATTCGGCGAGCAGGGAGAGAGCTTCGAATGCCTGCTCGGTGAGCGCGGGTGAAAGCGGTGCACGTGCGGCGGAACCGCTCATCCTTTCCTCCAGCGACCAGAAGTACGGCCCGAATTCGCCCTCGGCAAGTGGCCGCGGTATCAGCCGCTTCAGTTCTGGTGATCGCAGTTCGAACGACTTGAGACCGGCATAGGCGAGGCGCAGGCGCATCGCCGGTTGGAGGCTCAGGCGAAGCACGGCCCGGTCGCAGATCGCGACGAGCGAGTCTCCCGGAACGAGCTTCTCCAAACGAAGGTCGCGGTCGATCGCGCGGCTCGCAAGCTCGAGCGAGCGGTCCAGTACCGTGGCGTAGCTCTCGCTCGCGCTACCGGTGACGTAAGCGCGAGTCGAGATGCAACGAAGGGAGAAGCGGCACTTCCGAGCGTCATCGATCGGACGCCCGACGTGCCAGCGAAGCGTCTTTACGTGTCGATATCCGAGTCGGGCAAGACGTCGCTTGGCCCGAGGAACCTCGAGCAGAGTGCGAGCGATGTCGAGCGAGCGTCGCCATCTCGCGGCCGCGATCGAGACGGGCCGGTTGGGGACGAATGCGACGCTTGCAAGGGATTGCCCGCTGAGCGAGCGCCATAGTCCGAGTTGAGCTCGGTCCTCGCCGTCGCTGGTCAGTCTCGCGCCGGCCGCCTCCAGTTCAGAGCGAAGGTGCTCTCCGAGCACCTCGAAACCGTCCGCTTCCGCGGGCAGAACGGCGGGGAGGAGTGGGATCTCAATCGAGTAGGAGGGCATCCGACCTGCTCGATTCTATCCGTGCCCGATCTCGATTCTCGAGCGCTACGGGATAGAGCCGTCCCTCGCCGGTGGCGGCTAGGATCGAGGTGATGATCAGGGCCTATGTAGGGCTGGGTGCCAATCTCGGCGACCGGGAGGGAATGCTCCGCCTGGCGCTCGAGCGCCTCGCCGCCGAGCCGAGCATCGAGCTGCTGGCGGCCTCGACGCTGCGCGAGACCGAGCCCGAGGATTTCCTCGATCAGCCGCGCTTTCTGAACGGCGCTGCGCTCGTCGAGACCGATCTCTCGCCCAGGCAGTTGCTGGCGCGCCTTCAGCTGATCGAATGCGAGTTGGGCCGGCGCCGCGCCGGTCCGCGCTTCGGGCCGCGGGTGATCGATCTCGATTTGCTTCTCTACGGCGACCTGGTGATGAGCGCGCCGGAGCTGGAGATTCCCCATCCTCGCCTGCACCTGCGCCGTTTCGCGCTCGAGCCGCTGGCCGAGCTGGAGCCCGATTTGGTTATCCCCGGCAAAGGGCGGCTGAGAGCCTTGCTCGCGGGGCTAGACTGACGGTGCAATGTCACACCTCGACGATCTGGACGAATACGAGGCCGAGCTGGAGCTGCGGTTGAAGCGGGAGTACGCGGCCGTCTTCGGTCTCTTTCGCTACTGCATCCTCACCCCGGACGTGACCTACCTCTGCAACAAGCTCGACGTCGAGCAGGCCAGCCAGCCGAGCTATCCGTACCTGCATCTGCGCATGGAGGATGTCTGGGTCTGGGACAAGAATCGGCCGGCCCGCATCATCCCGCGCGCCGAGGTCTTCACCTCCGGCGACGTGACGATCGAGGAGCTGAACAGCGGCGAGGGCTCGCAGCTGACCGCCGCCGCCCTGGCCGAGCGGATCGGGGAACAGCTTCAGTCCGACGACGATCTCTAGGAGCTCGATTCAAAAGCGAGACACTCCGCCGCCTGGCTTTCGTTCCCGGCTCCGAGTCGTCTAGGCTCTCGGCATGCTGCTCGCCATCGACGTCGGAAATACGCAGACCGTTCTCGGACTTTTCGAGGATGCGCGTCTCGTACAGCATTGGCGTGTCGCCACCGAGGCGCACCGGACCGGCGACGAGCTGGCCTCCCTCTTCCGCAACCTGATCGATTTCGAGTCGGTCTCGGGGGTTTGTCTGGCCTCGACCGTACCGGCCCTGGTGCGCAGCTACGAGGAGCTCGCCGAGCGCTGGCTCGAGCGCGAGCTGATCGTGCTCGGCCCCGGAACGCGCACGGGTATCGCGATTCGCTTTGACGACCCGCGCGAGGTCGGCCCCGACCGGATCGCCAACGCGATCGCGGCGCTCGATCGTCACGGTGCTCCCTGTATCGCGGTCGATTTCGGGACGGCGACCAACTTCGACGCCATCTCGGCCGAGGGCGAGTACATCGGCGGTGTGCTGGCGCCCGGGATCGAGATCTCCATGGAAGCCCTCTTCGCCCGCGCGGCGCGGCTGCGCCAGGTGGATTTCGCGGAGCCGGCGAACGTGATCGGCAAGAGCACCATCGCGGCGCTCCAGTCGGGCCTCGTCTTCGGCTTTGCCGGTCAGGTCGATGGCATCGTCGAGCGGATGCGCGCCGAGCTGGAGGGAAAGGTGAAGGTGATCGCCACCGGCGGTCTCGCCGAGCTGATCGTGCCGCATTGCCGGACGATCGAAGTGATCGACGAGTTCCTCACCCTCGAGGGACTGCGTCTCGTGTGGGAACGCAACCGTCCCGAGTAGCTCGGCGAGAGCTCGCGGCGGTGTATAAAGAGCGCCATGCCAACCGCCGGTCACTCCGCGGCTGAGGCCAGGGCTCCTTCGGCGCCGGGCGAAGCGGCATCCAGGCGGACGCTGTGGCTGAGCCGGCTCTGGCCGGGCGGTCTATCCGACGTTGCCATCGCCATTCCGCTCGTCGCCATGTTGATCCTGCTCGTGTTCTGGGCGGGCGATCAGGGCGGGTTTCCGGCGACGGTCTGGTACCCAGGGGCGTTGATCACACTCTGGCTGCTCGTGATCTGCGTCTTCGACCGGCGCTACTCGCTGCGCCTGCGCGAGTGGCGAACGGCGGCCCTGGCCTTCTTCGCACTCTTTACGCTCTGGAGCTTTCTTTCGATCATCTGGGCCGAGGTTCGGGGCGATGCCTGGGACGGCGCCAATCAGACGCTCTTCTACCTCACCGTCTTTGCGCTCTTCTCCCGCTGGCGCATGAATGCGAGAGTCGCGGCGCTGTTCGTGTCGCTCTATGCGATCGCGGTGGCGGCGCTCGGGCTGATCACCATCGAGCTGGCCGTCCACGGCGGCCACCCGGCTTCGATCCTGTTCGGTTCGCGTCTTTCCTCGCCGATCGACTACCCGAACGGCGAGGCAGGACTGTTCCTGATCCCTCTCTGGCCCGTCCTCTACCTGGTTTCGAGGAAGGAGCTGCCCCCGCTCGTGCGCGGACTGCTCGCGGCGAGCGCGGGCCTGCTCCTGCAGATGGCAGTGCTGGCGCAGAGCCGAGGGTCGATGTACGCGTTCCCGATCGTGTTCTTGCTCTTCATCACCCTGGTCAGCGGGCGCGGCCGAGCGCTTGCGTCGGCGCTGGCCGTGATCGCCGTGTCTGCGCTCAACCTGAGCAGGCTGCTCGACGTCTTCCAGGCGGGAGACCGGCACGACGGTAGCCTCGCCAATGCGCTGACCCAAGCTCGAAACGGCATGCTCATCACGTTTGTCGTGCTGCTCGTGCTGGGCACGCTGGCAGCCGTTCTCGACGGACGAGCCGGGCTGAGCGAGAGACTCGCGCACCGCCTCGACCGCGGCCTCGTCACCGGCTTCGGTCTGGCGGTCGTGCTCGCGGCCTCGATCACCGTCGTCTCGGTCGGGCATCCGATTCGGCACATCGACACCGCCTGGCACAACTTCTCGACCGGGGCGGAGGGTGACTCGAGCTCGAGTCACTTCATCTCCTTCTACGGCACGCATCGCTACGACTTCTGGCGCGTCTCGGTGGACGAGTTCCGCGCTCATCCGGTCGGCGGTGTGGGCGCCAACAACTTCGCGGTCGAGTATCTCCGTCTGGGCCGAAGCGACGAGCAGCCCGCAAACCCGCATTCGATCGAGTTCAAGGTGCTGCTGCAAACGGGGGCGATCGGAGCCCTTCTCTTCGTCTCCTTCATCGCCAGTGCGCTGATGGCCACGCGCCGGAAGAAGAAGAAGAAGAAGAAAGACTCCTTCCGTGACGGTCTCGCCGCCTCGCTGGTTGTCGGCTTCGCCTACTGGCTCGTTCACGGTTCGGTCGATTGGTTCTGGGAGCTGCCCGCGCTTGCCACGGTCGCCTTTGCCTTCCTCGGGCTTTCGGCCGCGCTCTCGACGGGTGAGCGCGATGGGGAACGGGCGGTTGCCGGGCGCCCGCGCGGGACACTACTCGTCGTTCCGCTGGCAATCGTTGCAACACTCAGCTACGCGGGCCCCTGGCTTTCGGCTCGCTACACGGACGCCGCTTCGCGCGTGTGGCGAACTGATCCGGCGCTTGCCTCCCAGCAGCTCGATCGTGCTCGCTCGATCGATCCCCTCAGCGACACGCCCGACTTGATTGCGGGCACGATCGCCGGGCGCCGCCTCGACTACGCGGGCATGCGCAAGGCCTACGAGCGAGCGCTGGCGCGTAACCCGGTTGGCTGGTACGCGCACTTCGAGCTTGGAATGGCCGAATACCTGCTCGGAAACCAGCGCGAGGCGCGGGTGCACCTCCGGCGCGCTCGGCAACTCGATCCACGCGAGCCCCTGATCTCGGAGATCATCAACAGGGTTCGTCTGCGCCGGACAATCGACCTCACCGAGGTAAACGATGCTTTTCTGACCCACGCGCTCGAGCTCGGCGGCGGGGCGCACTAGTGAGGGGTTTCGATCGAATGAGCACCGGGAAGGCAGCGAAACGTGAGTTCAGCATTGACGAAGAACCGATACGACATTAGGCTGGGGGTAACCCCCCTCGTTCGAGTGACCCCTGGGGCTACTTACATATGCAGAGGATGATTGGTATGAAGCTAGGCATGGCGTTTGGAACGTTCTGCGCATTCCTGATGGCGGTACCGACCGCTTTGGGCAGCGTCGGATCCGTTCAGAAGGTTTATGCGGGGACGGCGGGCGTTTCTCAGGCGCAGGTTGCTTCGAGTACTTCGCCGTCTTCTTCGGCGTTACCGTTTACGGGTCTCGATCTCATGCTGCTTGCCGGTGGTGGGCTACTGCTGCTGCTCGCCGGCGTCGCGCTCTTCTTGATCTCGCGACCGCGCACCACGGCATAAATCGCGTTTTGGCCGCCTGGAGGTGTTGGGGGCACCTCAGGGCGGCCGAGAGGCGTTCCGGCCTGACTGAGCCCGGGTGGCGCTTGTCCGGGTGGGCCTAACGGCGAAACCGGCGCGCGAGCGAAGGTTTCTTTCTCGCTGTCGGGCGAGGCGGGATCGGATCGTTCTGGACTATCGCCGCCGGCACTTCACGCGTGAGCCAATCGGCCAGCTGTCGGTCGTCGACCGTGGCGGCGGCAGAACCGATGCCGACTTGTCGCAGTCCGGGCCAGTGCGCGTCGCTTGCGATCAAGTGTGCGCATTCGGTTGCGATCAGCCTGTGCGCCGTGCGCTTGTTGCGGCGACCTAGACGGCCGTCAACCGCCGCCGCCGTGAGCTGCACCAGCGCTCCGGCCGCCACGAGCGGCTCGATGCTGCCTGGATCGAGCTGAACCTCCGGATTTCGTTCGGGATGAGCAAGCACGAGCGTGATTCCGCGCTGCCCGAAGTTCCGGATCTCGCTCTCGAGCGAGAGCGGCCGGCCGAGATAGGGAAACTCGACCAGCAGGTAGTGCGGGTTGCCCGCCAAGGCGAAACGGCGGAGCTCCTCGGTTGTTAGCGAGAGCAGTTGTGGAATTGCAATCTCGGCACCTCCGAGCACTTGCAGCGGGATGCTCTTCTGCCGCAGGGCCTCGTTCAGCTCGAGAACGAGTCGCTCCATCGTCGCCGCGGCGGTGGGGAAGTCGTCGCGCACGTGCGGCGTGGCCGCCATAACCGCGATGCCGTCGCGAACCGCGGCGGCCGCGATCTCGACGCTTTCCTCGAGGGAGCGGGCGCCGTCGTCGACACCCGCGAGGATGTGAGAATGCAGGTCGATCACTCGCCCAATCTACAGGGCCGGCCTGGCTTTATCGACGCGTGAGCGCCGCCTCCGCCGCCTTCGAGCAGGTGATGTCGAGCCCTGCTGCAAGCTCCTCGGCGGCCGGAGCCGCTTGAAACAGAAGCTCCTCGGCGGCAGCGAGCGTCGCGGCTTCCACCAGCTCTCTGCGAAGTTGCCTGGGGAACCGCCCGCGCCGCAGATACCAGCCGTAGAACTTCTTGAGAAAGCTCTGAGCGCGCCTTTCGCCGAGCTCGAGCGAGACCTCGCGCATGAAGTGCACGAGCTCGGCGGCTACCTCGGCTTGCGAGGGCTCCTGTTCTTCTCCGCTCAAGATCTCGCTCAGCAGCCAGGGGTTGCCCTGTGCCGCCCTGCCGACCATCACCGCGGCGGCACCTGCGGCAAGGAGAGAGAGCGCCTGCTCGCCGGAGCGGATATCGCCCGAGGCAACGACCGGTATCTCCACGAGCGAGGCGAGCTCGGCCGTGAGCGAATGATCGGCGCTGCCGCCGTACATCTGCCGCTGCGCGCGGGGGTGGAGGACGAGCGCCTGCGCGCCTGCCGCGGCGAGCCTGGGCCCGAGCTCGATGCACGTTCTCGAGCCCGGCTCGATTCCGCTGCGCAACTTGACCGTGACCGGCGCCGAGACCGCCTCGGCCATCGCCGCGACGATCCGGCAGGCGAGCTCGGGCTGCTCGAGCAAGGCCGAGCCGGCTCCGCTCGTCATCACCTTGCGCACCGGGCAGCCGAGATTGAGATCGATCACGTCGGCACCGGCCGCCTCGGCCATGCGCGCCGCCTCGGCGGCCTGCATCGGCTGCGAGCCGAAGATCTGCAGCGCGATCGGATGCTCGTCCGAGCCGACGCGGAGATAGTCGCGCGTGCGCCGGCTTCCGTGCTCGAGACCGGCCGCGCTGACCATCTCCGACCAGACCAGCCCGGCTCCGAAGCGCTTCGCCTGGCGCCGGTAAGCTCCGACGCTGACTCCCGCCATCGGCGCCAGCACGAGCCGCGACGCTATCTCGACGGTTCCGATTTTCCAGCTCTGGCGAAGGTCGACGACCATGCTTCAACCTAGCCTAGGGAAACATTCTTGACTAGCGACGCCGCTAGCGGTACCATGCGCGCCCGCGCTGGCGAAAATGCCACGCTTTTTCTTTTATGACGCGCAGGAGGCGGCGGTGAAGGAAGTCATTCTCACTCCCGAGGGGTACGAGAAGCTCAAGAACGAAGTCGAATACCTCTCAACGGAGAAGCGGCGAGACGTGGCCGAGCGCATCAAGGTTGCGCGCGAGTTCGGCGACATCATGGAGAACGCCGAGTACGACGACGCCAAGAACGAGCAGGCCATGCTCGAGCATCGGATCGCGCTCTTGGAGCAGCGGATGCGCGACGCGCGCGTCATCGACACGAGCGACGTCTCGGCCGACGTCGTCTCGGTGGGCACGCTCGTGCGCCTGCGCGATCTCGAGGCCGCAAAGACGATCGAGTACCACATCGTCGGCTCCGCCGAGGCCAATCCGGCCGAGAACAAGCTCTCGAACGAATCGCCGGTCGGCCGCGCGATCATGGGCCACAAGAAGGGCGAGACGGTCGAGGTCGTCGCTCCGCGCGGGACGCTCAAGTTCAAGATCATGGCGATCAAGGCCGCGTAGCCAGCGCTGCGCGCCAGACTGTTCGCGTGGCGTTCGAGGACGAAGTCGCGAAGGCACTGGACGAGCTTCCGCCCGAGCTAGCGGTCGGACTTCACAACGTCGCCGTCCTGATCGAAGACAAGCGTCCCGACGAGCCGGGCTTGCTCGGGCTCTACCACGGCGTTCCCCTACCCGAGCGCCGCTCCGGCGATCCGATTCAGCCCGACGTGATCACCATCTACAGAGAGCCGCTCGAGCGGCTTTATCCCGAGCCGGACGAGCTCAGGGAGCAGATTCGGGTGACCGTCCTGCACGAGCTGGCGCACTACTTCGGGATCGGGGAGGAGCGCCTGCGCGAGCTGGGGTACGGCTAGCCGGGCGAAAGTGCGAACCTCGAGCTAGCCGCGCGCGCTGCGCCCGAGCGCACGCATGCGCCTGAGCAAGGGCCCCGCGTGCTCGGAGTAGAGGCGGTGTGCCAGAGGCGAGCACGCGAGCCGGTCGCGAAATCGGTAACCGAGCGCTAGAACTCTCGCGTAGGAACGACCGCCGGCGCCGCTTCCGAGACCGATGCCTGCATAGAGCTGCTCGACTCTATCGGCGATCTCGATCTTGTATGGCTGGGTGCCGCCGAGGAGCTCGACCGTCGTAACTCCTTCCTCACTCGACCGCTCGATCGCGGAGAGCAGGCAGAGCAGGCCCGGAGAGCAGCGGGCGTAAGCGGGATCGAATGCCATTCGGTAGCAGAACATCCGTCCCGAGAGGACGAAGTAGTAAACGAAGGCGATCGGAAGGTCATCGAGACACATCGTCAGGATGCGAGGGACGCCTCTCGCAGCGAGATCCCGGGCTACGTCGCGATGAAAGCGGGCGCTTGCGCGAGACGTGAACCCGGAGGTATCGAAGCGACCCCGCCAGCGCAGGGCATGGAGACGGAAAGCGTGCTCGAGCCGGTCGGCAAGCTCGTCAGGCGTTCGCGCCAGCTCTAGCTCGAGCTTCCCCAGCTTGGCCAACTCGGCGCGCCGATGGGCATGCGTGCGGCGTATCCGGCTCGAGTACTTCGTGCAATACAGTCGCTCGAAGTCGGGCCCGAGATCGAGCGCTGGAGCGTAAACGCGCGGGACGAGCCGCAAGCGCCCTGCGCAGGCTTGTGCGACCGCACTCTCCGCAGAGATCGCGAGCAGGGAGGCGCAATCGTGGCTGTGGCTCGCGTGCGTGGCGAGAGCGGCAACGGTCTCCAGCCCTTCGCCCGGGGCGAGCAGGGCGTCGACGAAAGGGTGGTCGCCGCCCACGAAGCCGGCGATACGGAATCCCTTGCGCCTGCGAACGACGAGGGGCAGCGCTGCAATCAGGCGACCATCGCGGCGCGCAATGTGAATCGCGGGCTCGGCATCCCCGGCGAGGTGACTCAGCCATGCCCTGACCCAGCCATGAAGCAGGAACGGCGTCGGTCTCTTCATTGCGAGAACGAGCTCGTCCCACTCCGCTGCCAGCGAGTCGAGATCTTGAATCCGAACGAGGGTCTCGTAGGTCACTTCGCCGGTTGCCACGGTTCGCTGAGTCTAGATCAAGCTACCGCGTCTTTCCCTCGCGAGTTCGCTAGCGGGATCTCTGGGCTAATAGCGAAGTCGCCGGTAAAGGTTCCGCAACGGTAGCGGCGCGTCGTATCCGCCAGACAGCTTGGCTCGGAAGTCGATCAGGCGGTCGCGGTGGTCGATCTGAATCCTGTGCAGAGAAAACAGGTCGGTGCCGGCGACATTGGTACCGGGCTCGCACGATACGGCGGCGGCGAAGCCCGCCTCCTCGGCCAGGCGGCACTCTCGCTCCGAGAAGACACCGGCCGGATAGCAAAACACGGTGCTGGCTCGTCCGAGTCTCTCCTCGAGCTCCGCCTTGGATCCCGCGATCTCCGCGCGCGCCGCGTCCTCGTCGAGACGAGCAAGATTCGGATGCGTCAGCGAGTGGGCTTCGAAGCTCAGGGTCGCGCCCCGATCCAGGGCCGCGATCTCGTCCCACTCGAGCAGCGGCGGCTGACGGGCGTACCAGCTAAAAGAAGCGCGTCCGTCCGTCACAGCGGTCGCCACGAAAACCGTGGCGCGAAATCCGTGCTCAGCCAGAACCGGAAGCGCGTTCTCGGCGACATCGCGGAAGCCATCGTCGAAGCTCAGGGCAATGGTGCGGGGCGGCAGCTCGCCGCTTCCGAGCAGGCGCACCGCCTCCGGAATGTCGACGACGCAGAACCCCTTCTCTGCCAGCAGCTCCATCTGGCGCCCAAAGCGATCTCGTCCCACCGCGAGCTCGTCCGACTCGTCCGCAACGCGGTGGTAGAAGAGGATTCGGAGAGAGTGATTGGCGATTTTCCCGTGCGTTCGCGCCAGCCACGCGAGCGAGCGCGTTCTGGTCAGCGCCGCCTTCGCTGGGTAGAGCCAGCGTGGACCGAGACTGAGCTCCACGCCGGTGGTCTCTTCAGCGCTCGAGACTGCAATCTGGCCGCCGCCGCTTGACTCGATTGGATGCACCTTCCGCTCCCTCGGGACGCCAGGAACCTCATTCCCGGCGCGTTTGCGTCGAGAGAGGACGTGCTGAACTCTACTTCCTGTCGGGGCCGCGGTTCCACCCTGCGCTGTCCCGGGGTTCATGGCATCATGATTCGCTATCCGAGAGCTTCTTCTTCGATCGGAACGGGTTTCGCTGCTATGGCGTCTCAGGGGAGCTTGGCTTGTCGCTGCTCTGATTCCTCTTGCGCTCGCGGTGACGTCGGCTTCGGCATCGCCGGTCTCCGCGTCTCGGCCGAACCTCCAGACCTCCTATCTGGGCCCAAGCGGGCAACTGTCACGGCTGGTCACGCTGCGCGCGAGCGCGTCGACTCGGGGGGCGCGTGTCGTGGCAGTCACGTTTCTCCTGGACGGCAAGCCGCTCGGCTCGGATACGACCAGGCCCTACAGCCTGGACATCGATGCCGGGGCGCTTCGAGCCGGAGCTCACCAGGTAAGCGTGGTCGCCGTCGATAGCCTCGGGCGTCGAACGAGAAGCCGCTCGAAGACCGTGACGGTGGTCGCTCGTCGCGCCGCCTCACTGGTCGTCTCGCCGCGTAGTGGGCTCAGGAGGGTCCTCTCCAGACTCTCGAGAGGAAACATCGCGGTTCGCCTTCTCCCCGGTCGCTACCAGCTCTCGGACGTATGGCTCGGTAGCAATACGCGCCTCGTCGGCTCGGGCGCCTCGACGGTGATCAGCGCCCCCTCGAGATCGTACGACGGCGTTCTCATCGTCGACGGGCGGCACGTGCGCATCTCGGATCTCGTGCTCGACGGCGCCGGGCCGGGTGCGGGTGACGGCCAGGGCATCGCGATTCGACCTCGCGCCGCGGATGTGCGCATCTCGCGAACGGTGATCGAGAACGTCCGCCAGACGGGTGTCGATGCCTGGAGCGACTACAACGACATCTCGGTTCAGGACTCGGTGATAACAGGAAACAAATCGGCGGGAGCGGGCATCCTGTTCGAGCAGGGAGCATCCAGCAACTCGAGCGTTATCCGCACGCGGGTGTCCGGCTTTCGCTCTTACGGGATCGAGTTCGCGCATCTTCTGCACGACAGCAAGACGGCGGCGCGACATGCTCTCGCGCTGGACAACGTCGTCACGGACGTGACCGATCCGACCGTGAACGACGGAACGAGTGAAGGAGGAATCTGGTCGGGTGGCGTTGAGGCCGCGCTGATCGGCAACGTCATTCGCCGAACGGGCTGGGATGGAATCGAGACGGTTGGGTCGTCACTCCGCGTGTCGATCGTCGCGAACACCATCAGCGCGACGGGGACGGGTATCTACCTGGAGCACGCGACCAACCACTCGCTCGTGAGCGGAAACGACATCAGCCGCGTCACGACCGGCATCAACGTCGAGTGGCGCTACGACGGAGTCGGATCGAGCTGGAACAGGTTCATCAGAAACACGGTCTCCTCGGCCGAGCGCGGCCTGTTCGTCGAAGTCGGCAATGACGGCAATCGCGTCGAGCGCAACGTGTTCGTCAACGTTTCGACGCCGATCGTCTTTCAAGGCTCTTCGAACAACACCGCAGGCGGTAATAGGGCTTGCGGCAACCACGACGCCGTGGTCACCGAAGGAGAGGCGCGCGCCGACGGTGGAGCGCTGGTCAGCGCCAAGAACAATCACCTCTCGAACAACCTTTCGAGGACTTGCTCTACGCTCGTGGCGGGGCGTTGAGCTGCCACTCGGCCGGCCGGCTTTCGCTGCCGTCCGGACCGGGCTCCGCCTGAGGGCGCAGAACCGACGTGCACCAGATCAGGGCGGCGAAAACCCAGAGATGCCGCCAGTGGAGGGTGTCTACGAAGATGCTGTTCGCGAGCAGCCCGAGCCATGACCCCAGCAGTGCGGCCGATCCCAAGCCGTGGAGATCTAGATCGCGCGCAGCTGATCCAACCGCGACGAGCAGAGTGGCGCCGATGATCGCGATCAACAGTCCTTCGCCTATGAAGCCCTGTTCGTAGGCGACGCGCGCATAGAGGCTGTGAGCGGAGTACGCGAGGTTGACCTCGCTGGCGCCGGGCCCGTGCCCGAGAACGTGCTGGCTGGCGCGCTGCAGCGCTTCGGCTTGGGTCGAAAAGCGCTGCTGGTCGTAGCCCTCGAGGTGCGACCGGGACTGTAGGAAGCCGAGCGAGTTGGTGGCTGCGAGGAGCGCCAGGCCCGCCATGACGCAAACGGATATCGCGCCGATCGATCGTGCCGTCGACGCTATTCCCCGTGCTCGCGTTGCGTATATCAACGTCACTGTTGCGAGAGCTATGAACAGGTTGAACCCAGCCGCGCGCGAGAACGAGAACACGACTCCGGACGAGAGGATCATCAGCGCGAGAAGCGAACGGTTCCGCCCCCAGCCGAGCAGGCGAGGCCGAATGATCTCCTCGAGCATGATCGCCGCCGCAGGCACGAGGAACGGGCCGAAGACGTTGGGATCCTTGAACAGCGCTCGTGGTCGCTCTGGGTCCCAGAGAAACACGTTCCTTGCCGGGATCGGGACTTTGAGGGCGACAATCGCCACGATCGCGGAGGCGAGGGCGGCGATGACATAGGCCTTGACTGCTCGCCTCGTCAGCTTGGCGTTCTCGAACATGCCCGAGAGCCAAAGCCCGAGGATGAGCAGGTAGAGGGTCTGGAACTCGAACTTGAGCGCCCGTCCCCCGTTCGGCGCGTTCACCATCGAGGCAATCGAGAGAATCGCGAACAGGGCGAGACTGAAACCGATGAGAGGCGGAACGTATGCGAATCGGCGCGTCTTCATCAGCGTCGCGACGATGAGAAGAGCGAAGACCACGTCCACCGGGGCCGGCTCGATGCGGACGACGGCAAGCAGGAGGAAGGCTGCGACGAAAACAGGCTCCGGTCGGGTGATGGAAAGGATGACGAGCGCGATCAGGGCGACCAGGCCGATCAGCAACACGTCGGCGAAGGGCCCCGATCGCCCGAAGAGAATCACCGGTATGGCCAGGCCCACCAGCGCGGTGAAGCCGAGCCAGGCGGACCCGGTGGCCGCCCGAGTCAAACCGGAAAACGATCGCCGACCGCGCGCCGCTGCAGGCACGACCGTCATTCGCGCCTAGCTCGTTTCTGCGGCTGTACCGTAGTCGTACCCGTAGGCCTCGTCGCGGCTGCGAATACCGGTCACGATCAATCCCAGAGGCGTGACCTCCGCCGTCCGCAGCGTTCGTGCCGCTCGTCGCGCCTGATCGCTCGTAACGCGATCTAGTCGCGCCACCAGCAGCAGCGCATCCGACTTCTGGGCGAGCACATAAGCGTCCGCGCTCGCGAGGATCGGCGGAGCGTCGAAGAGCACGATGTCGAATTGTGCGCACGCTTCCTTGAGCAGGGCCGCCATCGCGATCGACTGGAAGAGCACGACGGGGTCGAAAAAGCTCCGGCTGTTTCCGAGTAGCGAGAGCTTTCCCCCGACCTTCGAGGGCATGCCACCGTCGAGGTTGATCTGGCGCGCGGCGTCCGTGAGGCTCATTTCTCCGGAGAGGATCTCGACCACGCCGGCACCCTCGCGACCCGCGAAGTACTTGTGGAGGGCAGGCGAGCGGAGATCCGCAGAGACCGCGAGCACGTTCCGGCCGCTCGAGGCTAGTGCTGCCGCAAGGTTCGCGGTGACCGCACTCTTCCCCTCTGTCGGCACCGAGGAGGTGATGACGACGGTCTTCAGCGAGCCTTCGTTGATGCGGAACAACTCGAGATTCGTGCGGATCGTGCGGTAGGACTCCTCCAGAGTCGACGAACCGCTGTAGTTGCCGACCGCCGCGCGCCGGTTGCCGCGTGCGGCGGCGCCGATGTAAGGGACGATCCCAAGCGAGGGGCGGCCGAAAATGTGCTCGACCTCCTCGACGGCCCGCAGGCGCTGGCCCATGCGCTCGCGCAGGAATGCCCCGAGGATCCCCAGCAAGAGACCGCTGAGCAGACCGATCACCATGTTTCGTACCGGATGGGGTGTATAGGGCTGCTTCGGAGCGGTCGCGGCTTGAACGCTCGACAGGTCGCTCGCCGAGCTCTTGAGCTCCGTCTGGGCTTGAGAGAGCTGGCCCTGAAGTGTGGCAACGAGGTTCAGGTCGGCGGCGCTACCTTGCGCCGTCAAGACCCTCAGTTGCCGTTGCAGCACCGCGATCTGGGCCCTCAATTGCACGGCCTGCTTATCGGTATTCCAGGTGAGGAACGCATCCGTGACGACGTTCGCCTTGCGCGCCGCGCCGTTTGCGCTGATGCCGGTGGCCGTGAGCAGCAGGAGGTCCTGATCTGGCGACGCGCTGACCGAAATATCCTTCGACAGAGCGTCTGCGCTTGTGCCCAGCTTCGTTGCGGCCGCGCTCAAGATGGGATTGGTGGTCGCGATCTTGGCCAGCGTGCTCAGCACGCGAGCCGGATCCTCGGTCGTTCCGACTGAGGTCTGCATCGGAGTAAAGAGCACGGTGGAGGTCGCCCGGTAGCGCGGTGTTTGGAGTCGCGAGGCGCCGAACGCCACGCCGCCCACGATGATCGTCGTCGCGACGACGAGCCAAATGTGTCGCCGGATGATTGTTACGTAGTGACGAAGATCGGGCTCGTCTCGCATCTGCTCTCCTTTTTACCTGCTCGCGTGCTCCAACCGTCGTCAGATGATAGAGCGCCGAATGGGTGCTCGCCCTCTTGGCACGCAGCCCTTCCTTCGTAGGCACGTGAAGACCTCAGATCCAGCCAGGCTGAGCACTTCGGCGTTCCCAGGCGCGTGACCCCGATCGGTGTGATGGCCAATCACTGGAATGGGGGACGCTTGTAGCTCGACTCAGGGCTAGTGCTCCCCCGGTCGAGCTCCGATGCCTACTCCCATGATGGGGGATCAGCAGGGCTCGCAGCGGCGACGCTTGTACGCCGCCCTAGTTGGAATAGTGTCATTGACAGTTATCGCCGGTACGGCGGCGGCGTCGAACGCTGCACGTTCGAGGTCGAGCGCATTGCGTGCTCCGACGGTTCAGATCACGAGCAAGCCGTCCAATCCGACGACGAAGACGAGCGCGACCTTCGCTTTCTCAACGAGCGGTACGAACGTGAAGAAGACCTGCCGGCTCGACGCCAAGGCTGCCGCGAACTGCTCCAGCCCGAAGACCTATACCGGGCTCTCCTACGGGACTCACACATTCTTGGTCACCGCGAGCAACAGCCGAGGCTCGGCCCACGCGTCCTACAGCTGGAGCGTTGTTCGGCCGGCGCCGACCGTGACTCTCGCCTCGCCGCCCAAGGGCTCGACGACGAGCACGAGCGCGACGCTCGCCTGGACGTCCACGAATGCGACGTCCATCCTCTGCTGGCTCGACAGCGCGGCGCCAGCCGCCTGCGCCGGTCCCATCACCTTTTCCAATCTCGCGCTCGGTACCCATACGTTCACGCTGAAGGCGAGCAACGAGAGTAGCTCAGTAAGCGTGAGCGCGACCTGGACGGTGACCGCGCCGCCGACCACCACGACGCCGACCACCACGACGCCGACCACCACGACGCCGACCACCACGACTCCGACCACCACGACGCCGACCACCACGACGCCGACCACCACGACTCCGACCACCACGACGCCGACCACCACGACTCCGACCACCACGACGCCGACCACCACGACGCCTACCGATCCGCCTCAGGATCCCTCGGCGGTGCAGGCTCCGACTCCACCTTCGAGCTACAGCATCCCGACCGGCGCCGTGACGGTGTCGACCTCGGCGGCCCTCAAGACCGCGCTCAACGGTTCGACGCGAGACATCGTTCTTGCCAACGGCGTCTACGACAACGCTTCGCAGTTCGTGAACTCCGGCGGGCACAGGCTTTACGCTCAGAACCTCGGCGGCGCCGTGCTCAAGGCCGGGATCGAGATGGGCGGTAACGATGGCTCAACCGGCGGCCTCGTTCAGGGCATCGTCTTCGACGTATCCGATCCGGCCAAGGTTCTCTATGGCGGCATCGTCCATGTCTGGGGGCCCAAGGGTGCGCAGAGCAAAGTGCTCGACTGCGTGTTCAGGGGCAACAAGGCGATCAACTTCGGGCTCTACGTGCGCAACCCGTCCGGGCTGGTAGCGCAGAGGCTCGAGTTCTACGACTTCACTGATGTTGCGCTCTGGGCGAGCGATGACGCTACCGTCGCGTACGGAGCGGCGACCCCGATCATCGACAGCATCTCGGATATCTACGTGAACGGCGTGAGCCGGTCCGTCCCCGGCGCCTCCGACGGCACCGGCGAGGCCGGCGTGTGGATCGGCCACCCGGTCACCAACGGCGTGCAGCGAATCAAGACGCGCAACGTCGGCTGGTCGGGCATCGAGACGGTCAACAACTCCTGGGGCACGACGTTCAGCGACCTCGATCTCGACATGTCCGGCCCGAACGAGTCGGCCGGGGTCGGTATCTACCTCGAGCACTTCAACTACCACAACAACTTCCAGCGCTTCTCGATTCGAGGCGCGAACTCGGGAATCACCACCGAGTGGAACGACCCGAGCTGGGGCGGGGTCGCGGCTTCTCACTTCTCCGTATTCCAGGACGGCACGATCGACGCCGCCGGAGCTAACGGGACGCAGACGATGGGCATCTGGCTCGACGCCGGAACCGACTCCACCACCATTACTCGCGTGATCTTCAAGAACGAGAACTGGGCGGCGATCTGCACCTACAAGATCGCCGGCACGAACAGCATCACGAGTAACGACTACTCCGGTCTCAAGGCCGGCGCCGTCAGCGTTACGACGGGGCACCCGGCCTAAGCCGATTGCTCGTTCGAACTCCTTGCGTGCATGAGCCGGCCGGCTCGAGTGCGCGTCTCTAGCGAAACAAGCTCTTGGGTCGTAGGCGCCGCGCTATCGATCTCGCGCTGTTTGCGGCCCTCGTCGCCAGGCCCTTGATGAACCTTGCGTCGTCTCGCCTGGGAGCCAACTCGCCCAGGCGGTAACGACTCTTTCCCCGGTGCGCCGCAACCGCCGTCAGTCCGCCGGCGAAGAAGGCCAGGGTGGCTGCGATCGCCGCGCCGGTGGCCCCGTACAGCGGGATCAGAGTGAGGTCGAAGGCTACGCCAGTCGCGAGCGCCACGGTCGGGCCGATCGATGCCCGGGTGGGAGAATCCGAGGCCAAGAGCGCCGAGTTGAAGATCCTGAGCGACGCATAGCCCAGCGCGCCGGGAAGCAGCCAGAGGAAGGGGCCGACCGAGCCCCGGTAGGCGCTGCCGAAGACCGGCGGAATCAGGAACCAACCGGCGAGTGCCGCCATGATGACGCTGACCAGCGTGAGCACGAGCACGATGCGGGCGATCCTGAGGGTTTGGAAGAGCCGGTCTTTGGGCGGGCTCGCCGCGATGGCGGGGATCAGAGCGACAGCAACGGCCCCCGGCAGGTAGAGGACGATCTCGCTTGCGTTTACGGCGACGGCATAGATACCCAGGTTCTGCTCGCTGGAGATGAGCCCCATGATGGTCTGGTCGACGCGGGCGTTGAGGAAGGCACCGATCGAGCCGGCCCAGGAGCGAGCACCGAAGGTGATGCTTTCGTGCAGAAGAGGCCAGCTCGGCCGCTTGATGCCGGCAATCGACAGCGACGACGCGCCGTAGGTCGCAGCTTGGAACAGTTGCGCGACCGTCCAGGCTGCCACGGCGCGCGTCACGGTCATCTGGCTGAGCGAATAGATGAGGACGAGGAGGGTCGCGTAGCCCCAGGGCATGACCAGATCGGAGAGGGCTTTCGCTCGAAAGCGCCGGCAGCCAACGAGGTAGGCGGAACCGCAGTTACCGATTGATGTGGCGACGGACCCCACCAGGAGAATCGCCAGGTCGATGGGCAGCACATTTCCGGGTCGAACCTGCGGGAAAGCGAAGAGTGCGAGGCACACCGCTCCGCCCACGACGACGGGCATGATGGTTCCCACCGTGAGGAGGTTGGCCAGTAGCGTGGCGCGAAGTGACTCGTTACGCGCGGCGTAGACCATGGTGGCGTTATCGAGGCCGATCAAGCTCGCCGCTGCAATCAACAGTGCCGTCACCGTGATGAACGCGACGCCTCCGCGTCCGGCCGGATGGAGCGCATGCGCGATCAGGACAACCGCGACGAAGTAGCCGGAGTTGGTGGCGAGGCGGGCGGCCAGGAGAAGGCCGGAGCTCGCCGCCACCGAGTCGATGCCAGCCCTGCTTGCGGTCTCAGAGGGAGGGTTGTTCAGGGTCACCGGCGTGGATGTTCGTTGTTCTGCGGCAGCGAGTGCCGTCAAGGCTATCCGTCACGTGCTGCTAATCCTCGCACTCCACGGGGCCGGCTTCGCACTCGGTCGTTACTTGCTGATGTGGATCCTCAGCAAGTGGCGCCTGGCTGCGAGGCGCAGATCCCCGATTGCCTTGCGTACGCGCCGGCCTCCGATCACGCCGATCAGCACCAGCGGGGTCTGCGGATCGAAGAACGAAGGAGGGTAGATCTTGAGCGCTCGCGCGGCTTCGCGAATCGCCTCGCGGGGAGTGTTCTTCTCGAGCGCGTCGATCGCAAGCATGAGGTAGGTGCGCGAGCGCGTTCGCGCCAGAAGGCGCCTGCTCAGACGCAGGGTCGGCATTGTCTTCCGCACCTCGGCCTCGGCGTGATCGAGAAAGCGCAGCTTCTCCTCGCCGCGCAGGCGCCCCTCGACCGTCGACTGCCCCCCGTGGATCCTCCAGGCGTACTCCCAGGCGTGGACGTGGCCGGTCGAGAATCTCGTCGCCAGGCGGAGGTACATGTCCCAGTCGTAGATGCGCTCGAACTGTGGGTCGAACATCGAGCGAACGGCCTCGAAGGCGTCCCGCCGAATCAGAACCGCGATGCCCTCGACGAAGTTCGTGCGCATCAAGCGCGGCACGAGCTTCTCGCTCGTGTAGATACCCGCGGGGATCTCCGGAGAAAGACGGCGGATCTCGCGCCCGGACTCGTCTACGAGCCTCACCAGCGAGAAGACCCAGCCCACCTCGGGGTGCTCCTCGAGGAAACCCACGTTGTGCTCGAGGTACTCGGCATCCCAGAAGTCGTCGTCGTGGAGGAGGGCGACATAGGGCGCCGAGCCGCGACGAATGAGGCCGGTCATGTTGCTTGCCGCGCCGACGTGCTCTCCGGTCGCGACGTAGGTGATCCTTGGATCCGAGAGGTATGGCGCGACGACCTTCTCGATCTCACCGCCGTTGCCGTCCTCTGAGACGACGAGCGTCCACGAAGTCAGCGTTTGAGCCAGGACAGACTCGATCGCTTTCACGAGAAACTGCGGCCGGCCGTGCGCAGGGATGCGCACATCTACGGTCGTGCTGTTCTTAGGGTCGCTTGAACTCAAATCGCTTGGAACCGACTGGATGGGATGCCGACGCTCTCAAGTCGCGACTGCGTGGTCCGAACCATATCGCACCACGACCTTGCGCTTCTCTACCCGATCGGCTCGATTGCGGGGAGGCTTCTCGTCGCTCGCAGGGGCAGGTGCCGCCATATTAGGAAATCTGTTTTCGAAGCGAAGCGGCGCGCAGCGCGCTCGCCAGCTTTCCGCTGTGATACGAGAACATCGCCAGGCTGTAGAGAGCCAGCGCCGCTCCCCTTGCTCGCCGACTCATCTTCAAGCCGTATCTGTCGCCCGATAACCGATTAAAGGTACGCCGCGCTCGCATTCTCCTTCGACCCCAAGCGCTACTCGTCGAGCTCTTCTCGGCGCTGTCGGTAAACCGCGCCTGATACGACTCGAGCTCTGTGTCGCTTCGGCGCTGTGACGCCTCGTTGCGCCCGTGGCGGTAGTTCTTCAGCACGAAGTGCCGCAAGCTGTCGGCGTAGTCGTGATGAACGATCATCGAAGGGTCGTAGACAACACGACCGCCTCGATCGTCGAGCCTGCGCGAAAGATCCACGCCCTCCTCGCCGAACAGCGCGCTGTCGAATCCGCCAACACGGAGAAACGCGGATTTCCGAACGGCGCTGTTGCCTTCGACATCGAGATACCAGGGAATGACCTTGTCTCCCAGGTCGTAATGAAACGCGACCAGGTTAAAAACGCTGCGTTTTCGCAACGGCAGAACCTTGCCTCTGGCTGCCGTTGTTTGCGAATCCGATAGTCGCCGAACGATCATTCGGAGCCAATCTCTGTCGGCGAGCGCATCGTCGTCGATAAAGGCGACGATCGAGCCATTGGCCATCGCGGCGCCGACGTTGCGGGCGTACGAAGGACCGTAGTTCCTCCCTAGAGCGATGTAGTAGGTGTCATAGCCGGCAAGGCGACGCCTCTCGATGCTGCCGTTGTCCACGAGCAGAATCTCGAAGTCGCGGTAATCCTGCTCTCGAAGCGAGTCGAGGCAATCGAAGAGCTCGCCTCGGGATTCGTGGCTGACGACGATCACCGAAATCGTCGGCTCGGCTATCGGGTCGCCGAAGCGCTCTATCTCGTGCTTACCGGAGTCCATCGAAGGATTGCCTCGTGGGAGTCAGTGCCAGACGGAGGGAGTATTCCACCCCATGGGACGTGCAAGGACGCCGGCGGTGAATCGGGTCGAAGGGTGGCGGCGGGGAGAGGGATTGGATATTCAGTCCTGAGCGCCGTGCTTGCTCAGTAGCCGCAGGTAGAGGTTGACGTGCTCTTGCCGCCAGCGCTCGGGATCGAACAGTTGCCGGGCGCGCTCGTGCCCGGCCGCTGCAAAGCGCTGCCGTAGCTCGCCGTCCTCGAGCAAGCGGGAGATCGCGGCGGCTAATCCCTGCGGATCGCCCGGCTCGACCAGCAATCCGGTCTCGCCGTCGACCACGAGCTCTGGAATCCCGCCCACGGCCGACGCGACAACGGGAACGCCCGAAGCCATCGCTTCGAGCACGGACATCGGCATTCCCTCCGAGCGGCTCGAGAGAACGAAGAGTTGCGACTGGCGAAGAAGCTCGTCGATGTCATCGCGGTCGCCCAACAGCTCAACCACGCCGTCGAGCCGCAGGCGCCCGATCTCTTCGCTCAAAGCTGCGAGCTCCGGGCCGCCGCCCGCGATGCGAAGCCGGCAGCTACCGCTCGGCAGCGAGGCCATCGCACGCACCAGCGTCGAAAAATCCTTCGGCGCCTTCAGGCGGCCGACGCTGAGCACGAGCGGAGGCATCGCTTTGGGATCCGTGCGCGCCTCTTTCAGTTCGACGGCGTTCTTGATTACCGTCGTGCGGGCGTCCGAGCAGGTTCTCATCGCCAGCCCCGCGGCGCGCTCGGTATCGGATACGCAGATCGTCATTGTCGTCAGCGGGCGCATCAGGCGGTCTGCGGCGAGGTAGAGGCGCGAGGCGAGCCCGTGGTGCGCCTTGAAGGCCCAGCCATGGACGGTGAAGATGCGGATCGGCACGCGGGCCACGGTGGCCGCCAAACGCGCCAGAACACCGGCCTTCGAGCTGTTTGCGTGCACGATCTGAGGTCGCAGGCGGCGCATCAGCCTGATCAGCTCGAAGAATCCGAGCAGGTCGTAAACGGGGCTGAGCGGCCGCCGAACGAAGCGGAGCGGAACGAAGGAGACGTTGTTGGCCCGGCAGACGTCTATCAGGGGGCCCGGGCCCCAGGCGGCGACGGTCACGTCGAAGGCGCCCGAAAGGGCCGGCAACAGCCCGGCGACATAAGTCTGAGCGCCGCCGATCTCCGCGAGCGTGATGACGATCAGGAGGCGAGGACGCGCGGCCATCGAGATCATTAGCTTAGTGTCGAACCGGGGTGCATAGTCATTACGCTCGCCTATACCCGGATCGGTGTTCGCTTCTTCAGCTCGCGTCGAGACCGGTCGCTGGAAGTTGCCCGGCTTCTTCGAGGCTTCTCTTCACCGCCGCCACGATGTATTCGAGATCGCGCTGTCTCAGCTCGTGATGAACCGGGAGCCCGACGATGGTCGCTCTTCTCTCTTCTGATCCAGGGAATCGACTCGCTGGGCACGCCGGATGTGGCACGGGCCAGTTGGAGACCGCATGCACCCCGCGACTCCTGAGCTGTCTGATCAGGTCGTCTCGGTTCTCGACCGTCAGCGGGAACATGTAGGGAGAGGCTCCGCCCGGGAGATGGTCGAACGGCGGCGACGCGAATTCGCCCAGATGATCGAGCAGGTAGCGGTAGTTGTCGCGGCGTCGAGCCGCCACGGAGGCACCGGACATGTGCGAGAGGAGGGCGAGCGATATTCGCTGCGGGGGCTTTCGCGGATCGCCCATGGCGAAGTGGCTGTCTGGATCGTCTTGCACAACGTCGAACGGGCCACGGGCCATCCAGATCTTCAAGGCGGTCGCCGCGACTCTCAATCTCATTGCGGCCCACGCGGCGTGCCGCTTGAGGAGCATGCCGAGGCCCGGTTTCCATGTCGGGCGAATCTGGGCTCCGCCGGTATCCGACACGAGGGCGCCGCCGTCCGGGACGCCGTACGTCTTTCGAAAAGAGAAGATCGAGAGATCACCGAAGGAGCCGACCGGCACATCCCCGATCGACGAGAGCCAGGCCGGCGCCGCATCCTCGATCAGCAGCAGTCCACGATCGTCGCACCAACGCCGCCAGCGCTCGGCGTTCTGAGGAAACCCGAGGTAGTGGATCACGAGGAGCGCTCGCGTTCGTGGGTCAACGAGCGCGTCGAGAGCCGGCTCGCTCGGCTCGAGTCGTTCGTCCTGCTCGTACCAGCGCAATTCGAGACTCGCCTGCAGCAACGCCTCTATCTCGGTGCCGCAGTGATACTCGGGCACGAGAATCTCGTCTCCCGCGCCGAGACCAAGCGCCCGGACACCGTGCCAGAGCCCGTGACGCGCCAGGGAGTAGAGCGTGCAACGGGCGTCATCGAACGGGAAGGGAAGCTCTTTGGCTCGGCGGCCGAAATACGCTCGCGGCGAGAGCGGGGGAGATACGAGGTAGTAGGCTCGCGTCATGCCGCGACCCGGAACGTCTCGCTACTGAGCGGACAGGGGCGCCGCGGCCCGGGCGGCGCGATTCGGCGAAGCGGGAATGGTGCCGAGATCGACCTCCCGAGCCCCTTCGCTTCGATCATGCGAGGAGTCTACGCAATGCGGCTGAGGCCCAGGCCTCGGCGATCGAGACGGTAGGCTTAGCCGCGTGCTACCGAAGCGTTTCCCGAATCGAGCCGAGGTCTCAGAGGTGCGCGCCGAGGCCGACGGGCTGGAGACAGGCTCGACCGCGGAAACCTCTCGACGGCTCGCCGGGCGTGTGCTCGGGCGGCGCGATCTGGGCAAGCTGACGTTCCTCGATCTCGTCGACCGCTCGGGCTCGCTTCAGCTCTTCTGCGAGCAGAAGGTCTTCGGTGACCTCGATCTCGATCTCGGCGACATCGTCGGGGTGAGCGGAAAGCCGATGAAGACGAGGCGGGGAGAGCCCTCGCTGCGGGTCGAGGAGATCGAGCTCCTGGCGAAGATCCGGCTGCCGCTCCCCGACGTCTATCACGGCCTCACCGACGTGGAGACGCGCTTTCGCAAGCGCTACCTCGACCTGCTCGTGAACGAGGAGTCGCGCCGCGACGCGATCACGCGCTCGCGCATGGTGGCGGCCATCCGCCGCGCCCTCGACGAGCAGGGCTTCGTCGAGGTCGAGACGCCGGTCTTGCAGTCGCGCTACGGCGGCGCCTTCGCTCGCCCCTTCGTGACTCATCACAACGAGCTCGACCGGGACTTCTATCTGCGTATCGCCACCGAGCTGTATCTAAAGCGCCTGATCGTAGGCGGCCTGGAACGTGTCTACGAGATCGGCAAGGATTTTCGCAACGAGGGCGTCTCCTACAAGCACCAGCCCGAGTTCACGATGCTCGAGTGGTACGAGGCCTACGCCGACTACCGCGACACGATGGCCAGGATCGAGGTGCTGGTCGAAGCCGTTGCGCTCGAGGTGATCGGCACCACCAAGGTGACCTTCCGCGGCGCCGAGATCGATCTGGCGGCGCCCTGGCGCAGGCTTCGTCTGCCCGACGCGCTCGAAGCGGAGGGACTCTGGACGCGCGACGAGGCGGAGCTTCGAAAGCGGCTCGAAGCGCGCGGCGTCGATGTCGGGCACGACAACACCTGGGCGCAGCTGATCGACCATGCGCTCTCGGCTTTCGTGGAGCCCGCGCTCGTTCAGCCCACGATCCTGCACGACTATCCGATCGAGCTCTCGCCGTTCGCTCGCAGGACGGATGACGACCAAAATCTGGTGGAGCGTTTCGAGTACTTCATCGGCGGCATGGAGCTCGGCAACGCCTTCAGCGAGATCAACGACGCCGTCGAGCAGGCCGAGCGCTTCTCGATGCAGCAGTCGGAGCGCGAGGCCGGCGACGTTCTCGCCGAGGAGGGCGACCCGGACTACGTCGAGGCGCTTTCCTACGGCATGCCGCCGACCGGTGGGCTCGGGCTCGGTATCGACCGTCTGGCGATGGTGCTCACCGGCCGGGAGACGATCCGCGACGTGGTGCTCTTCCCGACGCTGCGCGGCGTCTGAGGCGACAGCTCTCCTGGCTTCGCGGGCCGGCGGACCGGTCGTCCCGTGGGAATTCTCGATTTGCCGAGCCGCCTGGGCTCTTGACCGCTTACGCAGACGCTACTACTGTGGAAGTGCCGGTAGCGGGTTAGGTGATGCCTGTTACGGGTAAGCCCCCGCATAAGACGTCGTCCCCCATGGCGAGCGTCGACTTTTCGTAATGAGGCCACTGCCAGCGACAGCGCTGTTACTCGCGTTTCTCTCGCCGCTTCCGGTAGCGCGGGTGGTTGCCTCCTGCCTCGTCTCCCCCCGCCACAGAGAGGGTCTTCCGCAATGAGAGAAGAAGCTCGTTCATCCGCCACGAGTTCGTCCACGCATGAATCAGTCCCGACGACGACGACAGAGCGCTTGACTGGAAGTCTCAGCCGGCTCAGTGCGCTCGCGCGTCGCAGGTGGTGGGCGGCCGCGGTCGCGCTCGCGGGCATCGCTGTGGTCCTCGGCGCCCCGAGCAGCGTCGTTCGCGCGGCAAATCCACTTTGTCCCAGCGGCATGACCCTCAACCTCGTGGCGCATGAAGACGACGATCTCCTGTTCATGAGCCCCGATGTCCTGCACGATGTTCAGAGCAGTCGATGCGTCACGACGGTTTACCTGACGGCCGGAGACGCGGGGGACTCGGCCGACTACTGGCAGGGCCGGGAAGCTGGCGTCGAGGCCGCGTACGCATCGATGGCCGGCGTGTCCGACTCGTGGTCGCCGAGCACTCTCACCGTCTCCAGCTCGGACGGCAACCACTCGATAGCCGAGCGAACGCTTATTGCGGATCCGAGCATCTCTCTGGTCTTCTTGAGGCTCCCTGACGGTGGCGACACGGGCAGCGGGTTTCAGAGCACCGGTTACGAGAGCCTGAAGAAACTCTGGTCGCAAAACTACCCAACGCCGCGTGTTCACCCGGTGGACGGGTCGTCAACGTCGGGGTATACGAAGTCGGGGCTGACCAGCACGCTGACCAGCCTGATGAACCAGTTCCAGCCCGACACCATCCGCACTCAGGATTACGTCAATACGGGCGCGCTGGGCTCGAATGACGATCACAGCGACCACCAGGCCACCGGCCTTTTCACCTACACGGCTCAGCAGACGTACGCGCCGGCTCACACCATCACGGCCTACTTCGACTACGACACGACGCGCTATCCGCAGAACGTCATCGGCACCGACCTGACCGCGAAGCAGAACGCCTTCTACCAATACGGAGCAAACGATTCACACGTGGATTGCGATAGCGGCGCCAGCTGCGATGCAACGTACGCGGCGTGGATAAAGAGGCAGTACACGGTTCCTTACGCCAATGCCGGACCGGACCGGACAGTGACCACGGGCGCAGCCGTGCAGCTCCAGGGAGCGACGAGTTTCGACCCCTACAACAAGACGCTGACCTATCAGTGGACGCAGACGAGCGGAACCACCGTCAGCCTCTCCAGTCACACCGTTGCCAATCCAGACTTCACCGCCCCCGCGAGCGCGGACGCGCTCACCTTCAAGTTGACGGTGAACGACGGCACGGCGTCGAGCACGGACAGCGTTACCGTCGCGGTGGTCGCGAATACCGCGAACATCGCCGGGCTGGCGACTCCGACCGCTTCGTCGGGGTATGACGCCAACGGCCAGGGCGCCGACAAGGCCATCGACGGGTACACCGACGGGGAGCCGAATGGCGACCCTGAGCACGAGTGGGCGACGATCGGCGGCAAGGCGGGCAGCTGGCTGCAGCTGAATTGGAGTTCGCCGCAGGCGATCGATCACATCGTGCTCTTCGACCGGCCGAACCCGGACGACCAGATCACGGGCGCGACGCTCACCTTCTCCAGCGGGGGCTCTGTCACCGTTCCCTCTCTCGCGAACGACGGCTCGCCGGTGACGATCGATTTCCCGGCCAGAACCACGACCAGCGTGCGCTTGACCATCAACTCGGTGAGCTCGACTACCCTGAATATCGGGCTGGCCGAGATCGAGGTCTGGACCGATCGCCATCCGATTGCCCAGGCCGGCCCCGATCAGAGTGTGAACACCGGTGACCTGGTGACGCTGGACGGCTCCGCGAGCTCAGACGCAAGCGTCAGCGACACGCTCAGCTACCAGTGGACGCAGACGGGCGGGGCTCCGGTAACGCTCTCGAGCTCCACCGCGCAAAAACCAACTTTCACGGCGCCGGCGAGCGCAGGCGCGGTCACGTTCGACCTGACCGTCAGCGATGGCGCATTGAGCGACTCCGACTCCGTCACGATCGACGTGCCGGATCGCGCCCCCGTTGCGAGCGCCGGCCCCGATCAGACGGTTAACACGAGCGACCTGGTGACGCTGGACGGTACAGCCAGCACCGATCCGGACAGCGGTGACGTGCTCGTCTACACGTGGGAACAGACGGACGGAGCTCTCGTCACGCTGTCCAACCCCAACGCACCTCAGCCCTCGTTCATCGCGCCGGCCAGCGCCAGCACGCTGACCTTCAAGCTGACCGTCTCGGACGGCACGCTGGAGAGCAACGACACCGTGGTCATCACGGTGCCGGACCGCGCTCCGACAGCAAACGCCGGCCCTGACCAGAACGTCAACACCAGCACGAGCGTAACGCTGGACGGATCTTTGAGCACCGACCCCGACAGCGGCGACGTGCTCACCTACGCCTGGGAGCAGACCGGCGGAACCGCGGTCACCCTTTCCAGCACCAGTGCGCAAAAGCCCACCTTCACGACACCGGCCAGCGCCAGCACGCTGACCTTC
>JBAWEP010000021.1:0-25139 GCA_049591255.1 Gaiellaceae bacterium | reverse complement strand
GAGCTCGCCGAGCCGGTAGGCGCCCCAGCGCTCGCAGCCAAGCCGCACCGTGACGGTGCGCGGGCGCTCGCGCGCGAGCCCGAGCACGAAGCGCTTCGGCTCGCCAACCGAAGCGATCCCGCTCGGTAGGGCCAGCGCCAGCTGCACCTCACAGGTCTCCGACGAGGAGAGGGAGAGCTCGACTTCGATCTGATCGCCTTCCAGCACGCGCCCGCGGCTGAGGCGCACCGAGGTCTCGATCCTCGGCGGCGGAAGCGAGAGGCCCAGCGCCAGCACGAGCGCAAAGGGGGCGCCCAGGCCGGCCAGCTCCGGCCGGCCAAGCGCCAGCGCCGCGATGAACGAGGCGGCCGCGAAGGCCGCGTAGAGCGCCAGCTTCGGCGAGCGGCTCAAGAGCCCGGCGAATCGGCCTCTTCGGGGGCCGGAGTCGGGACCGTCTGCAGCACCTCGGCGATGACCTCTTCGGGGCGCACACGCTGCACCCACAGCTCGGGGGGCAGCGTCAGGCGGTGCGAGAGCGCCGGCACGGCGATTCGCTTGACGTCGTCGGGGGTGACGAAGTCGCGGCCGTCGAGCGCCGCTCGCGCGCGCGAGAGCGTGAAGAGAGCGAGCGAGCCGCGCGGACTGGCGCCGACCTGGGCGCGTGAGGCGTCGCGCGTCGCCCGCACGAGGTCGACGATGTAGAGCCGGATCGCCTCCGAGACGTGCACGTCCTCGATCGCCCGCTGCATGGCCAGCAGCGTGGGCCTGTCGACCACCGGATCGAGCGTCATCTGCTCCTGCTTGCGCGCGCCGCGGCGCTCGAGCATCGTCGCCTCGTCCTCGCGCTCGGGATAGCCGACCGAGATCCTGAGCAGGAAGCGGTCGAGCTGAGCCTCGGGCAGGGGATAGGTGCCCTCGTACTCGATCGGGTTCTGGGTCGCGAGCACCAGGAAGGGCGGCTCCAGCCGGTGCGTCTCGCCGTCGATCGTCACCTGGCGCTCCTGCATCGCTTCGAGCAGCGCCGCCTGGGTCTTCGGTGGGGCGCGGTTGATCTCGTCGCCGAGCAAGAGATTGGTGAAGGCCGGGCCGGGCTGGAACTGGAACAGGCCGTCGCGCTGGTTGTAGATCGTCCCGCCCGTCACGTCCGAGGGCATCAGATCGGGCGTGAACTGGATGCGCGCGAAGGTCATCGCGCTGACCTGGGCGAAGGAGCGCGCGATCAGGGTCTTGGCCAGCCCGGGGTAGTCCTCGATCAGCACGTGGCCGTCGGCCAGCAGCCCCAGCAAGACGAGCTCCAGAGCCTCGCGCTTGCCGACGACGGCCCGCTCGACCTGCTCGAGCATCTGCTCGCTGAGCGATCCGACCTGATTCAAGTCCAGCTTCGCTGTCACAGCGCCTCCAGTTCGCCGAGAAGATTTTCCAGCTCGCGTCGCGACCAGCCGCGGTCGCCCCGGCCGAGCGGCGGCTTGCGCTCGGGATCGATCAGGCTCCAAGCGTAACCGTCTCCGACGACGGCGTACGCCCGCTCGGGAGCGCGCTCGAGATCGACCCGGTGATGGCGGCGCAGGCGAGCCGTGACGATCTCGCGCACGAGCGGCCGCATCGACTCGTAGAGGTGCGATTCGTTCCAGGAGGCCGCGATGAGCGCGCGCTCGATCTTCTCGAACTGCGCTACCCGTTCCTCCTTCTCTTGCGCGCGCATCCGCGGCGGCCAGGCAAACGACTTTCCCGGTAGCGCTCGGCTCAGGCGATCGAGCAGGAGAACGAGCGCGAGCCCGGCCACGACCAGCGTGTAGATGAGCAGGGCCAGCCCGTGCCCGCCGCCGGCGAGGGCGAGCGCGGGAACGAGCAGGACGACGATCACTCCTCCGACCAGAAGCGCTTTCATCTCGGCTTCGCCCCCAGCTCGTCGCGCAGCTCGCCGAGCGCCGCGATCGCCTCGCGCTTCATCTCCTGGCCGATCGCATGCTCGCTGAAGCGGGCCTGCTCGAACAGCCCGGTCAGCCGCTCGGCCGGGCGCCGGCTCAGGCGCAGGGCGCCGAAGACGCGGCCCAGATACTCACCGGGCGCCTCGAACCGATGCCGGCCCAGGCCGTGCCTTGCCAGGGTGCTCTCCATTCCCGCATAGGCGCGGATCACCGCTCGGCGCGGGTCGGACTCCCGCTCGATCTCCTCGATCGAGATTCCGACCAGCTCGCGCAGCTCGCGCCGGGGCGACTCCAGCTCGTCCTCGGGGAGCTCTCGGGCGGTGAAGTCTCCGCGCCGCCTGCGCAGGATCAGAACCCCCACGAGCAGCGCGACGAGAAGCGCTCCGACGCCGGCGACGATCCAGGGGGCGAGCGTCTCGGCGAGCTGGGACTGGGTTTGCGGGCCGGCCACGACGTTGGTTCCCCTGCCCACGGGAGGCACGCGCACGGTTCTGTTCGTCGGCCGGCCGAGGGCGAACAGGCCGAGCGCTCCGCCGATCACGGCCAGCATCACGACCAGCTTGATCGTCGTTCGCTCGATGCGTCCGTTCAGGTCGGGCGCCGCGCCGCTGCTCAACTCGCGTCGCGTCAGCCAGATCACGAGCAGGATGGCCGGGATGACGATCACGGCGATGGTGAGCGCGAGCAGATCGCCGGCGGCGAGCCTCGCGCCTGACAGATCGCTCGGCCCGGCGACGTGATCGAGAGAGCGGCTGCTGCCCAGCGCGACCAGGAAGACGAGCAAGACGATGCCCAGCACGAGCAGTGGAGCACGATTATCCGTGCGCTCCCGGCGGCCCGCCGGCGCGCTCTCTGCTCCTGTCGATCGCCTCTTGGGCGTCTCCGAACGCTGCATCATGATCTGGCCCTCGGGCGCCCGGACGCCGTCTCCTCGAACAGATTACTGCACAAAGGGTCTCGGCGCGGTAATCTTGGAGGCGATCGAAGGACGAGTACCGGGATGCGCTTTCCTCGCGTTCCTTGCTTGTTCGCAATTCGCAAGGAGGTGAGTTATGGCAACCGGAACCGTCAAGTGGTTCAACAACGACAAGGGATACGGGTTCATCACGCCCGAAGACGGCGGCAAGGACCTGTTCGTCCACCACACGGGCATCGAGGGCGAAGGCTTCAAGAGCCTGCCCGAAGGCGCTCGCGTCGAGTTTGAGGCTACGGAGGGTCAGAAGGGCCCCCAGGCCACGAACGTTCGCGTTGTTGGCTGATAAGGCTTGAAGAAACAGAAGGCGCCGCCGGAGCGAAGCCGCGTGACAGTGGCGAGCGAGGCGGCGCCTTCTATGTTTGTGGCCGGGTGATGCTCGGCCGGAATCCTGGAGCGTGTCAGTGGAAGCGAGAACCAAGCCGCGCCTGCGCGGCGTTTTTCACCAGTGGGCGTTCGTAGCGGCGATACCGCTCGGCGTGGTGCTGGTGCTCGTGACCGAAACGACGCGCGGACGCGTCGCGGCAGGCGTCTTCGCCGCGAGCGTCGTCTTGATGTTCGGGGCGAGCGCGCTCTACCACCGGCCGGACTGGTCGCCCGGGCGCCGCGTCTGGCTGCGCCGGCTCGACCACGCCGGCATCTACTGCCTGATTGCCGGCAGCTACACGCCGGTCGGGCTGCTCGGCCTGCGTGGCGCCTGGCAGACAGTGGTGCTGGCGATCGTCTGGAGCGGCTGCGCGGCGGCGATCTTCATCAGGCTCTTCTGGAACACCGCGCCGAAGTGGCTTTCCGCCGCGGTCGGGATCGCACTCGGCTGGGTCGGCATCGTCGCCATGCCGGAGATCTACTTCAATCTAGGGCTCGCTTGCGTGCTCTTGATACTCGCGGGCGGGCTTCTCTACAGCGTGGGCGCGGTTATTTACGCCACGAGGCGGCCCGATCCGTGGCCTGCCGTCTTCGGCTACCACGAGATCTTCCACCTGCTGATCGTGATCGCGGTGGCGCTGCAGTATGCGGCGATCGCGTTCTACGTGCTGCCGACATAGAGACTCTCTGCGAGCGAGAGCACAAGTCGCTCCCGGCGCACCGCGGCGAGCCTGAGCAGGGCGGTCGCAGCTGCGAATACCGTCAGGGCAACGGTAGCGTCGGCGAGCACGACAGAGCGCTGCGTCGAAAAGTCGTGAGTGGACGCGAACGCAATCGTGCCGAGCAGCGCGGCGGCCGTCCCGAAAGGCAGCCCGATGGCGAGGTAGCGAAGCGTCCTTCTCCTGGCTGGATCCAGGCGCCAGGAGAGCCAGGCCGAGACCGCGGCGAGCGCGCCGATATAGGCGAACGCCGCTCCGAGCAGGTAGAGGCTCCCAAGCAGCCAGAGCGACGGGTTGTAGACCATCACGGTCGAGTCGCCGGTTGCCTCCGGCTTTCCGAAGATCTCGGCGAAGGCCGCGCTGGACATGCCGTAGGCGACGAACAGCCCGAAGAACGCTCCCGGGATAGTGCCGAGGATGCTCGCGAGCGCGGTCGAAAGGGGCGCAAGCCGGGTGCGAACGAGGCCGCGAGCGCTCGCCCACTCCAGCGCAAAGGCGCGGAGGTCGCCTCCGATGTACGCGCCGACGCTGGTGGCGTCCTCTTCCGCCGCCCTCAGATCGGCCTCGAGCTCGGCGGCCAGCGAGCTGGCGTCGGCGCGCCGTACCCCAAGCCGTCTCCAGATGCGGCGGCAGGCCGCGAGCACTTCCTTCATGGTTTGACCTCCCTCAGGCTCAGCACGGCATCGATCGCGCTTCGCATCTCGCTCCACTCCTGCCGCCAGCGCTCGAGCGCCGTGAGCCCGCGCGACGTCACCCGGTAGTACTTACGCGGCGGCCCGCCGTCGCTGGGTTGCTCGAACGGCTCGACCAGGCCGCCGCGCTCGAGCCGGCCCAGCGCCGGGTAGATCGAGCCCTCGCCGACCACGTCCAGACCGCGCGCGGCCAGACGCCGCGTCATCTCGTACCCGTAGGCGGGCTCGTCCACCAGTACCGCGAGCAGGCAGACATCGAGCACTCCGCGCAGAAGCTGGCTCGATCGCTCCGAGGCAGGACTCATGCGGTGCATGATAGCGGCATTAGCCTTGCGGTGCAAGATAGTTTGGAGCGAATGGCGGCGAGACGTCAGCTAATTCGTCGCGATCGCGAGCTTTTCGACCAGCCCGACGAATCGATCCATGTCCTGGAACATCATCATGTGCGCCGCGCCGGCGAAGATCACCAGTCGGGCATGCGGGATGCGCCGAGCGATCAGGCGTGCATTGGCCGGGGGAACAAGCCCGTCGAGCGCGCCGTTGGTCACGAGCACTGGAACCTTGATCCGAGGCAGCCCGTTGTAGGTGGCGCTGGAACGGGCGAAGCGGATCTCGGCCTGCGCCTGCCTCTTTGAGATCTGGCGGCTGACCTTCTCGGGCGGGATGGTGAGGAGACCGGCGGCGTAGGCGACGGCCGCCGCACGCGCCGGGGCGGGGAAGAGCGAGTCGAGCAGGCCGCCGGCCGCGGACAGGCCGCTCGAGCGGAAGGCTCTCTCGGTCTTTGCGGAAGGCTGGACGGCCGTTGGGCCGCCGGCCGTGGCGCCCGAGAGAACGAGCGCGCTCAGTTTGCCGGGGTGGCGCACCGCCAGCGTGAGCGCGATCTCGCCACCGGTCGACCAGCCGACGACGAGCGCCGTGCGGATGCCGAGCGCGTCCAGCAGGTGCGCGCTATCGTCGGCCATCAGCTCGATCGTGAGCGGGCGTTCGGGCTGGTCGCTCGACCAGCCGACGCCGCGGTTGTCGAACTCCGTCACGCGGAAGTGCTTGCTCAGGCGCCGCGGCAGGAACGGGCCCCATTCGACCATCGAGGAGGCCTCGCCGGCGATCAGGAGCAGCGGCGGCCCGCTGCCGAACTGGCGATAGCCGATCGTGATGCCGCCGGCCCGCACTCGGCGCACGGGCCCGAGGAAGGCAGCTAGCCCAGCCGGGCGTGTGCCGGGCACGAGCTTCCCGATCGATTCCGTCGGAGTCGTTTCCGCGCTCGGTCGCTGCGAGCCGCCGCAACCGGCGATCAGGAGTAGAGCGACGAGAACGAGCGCCGAGCGGCGAATGGCAGGTTCAGATCCGCGCAGCCGAGTCGCCTTCATGACCGTCCGAAGATACGCCTCGCCGCGGAACCCGGCTCCGAAGAGGAGCCGCTACCTGAACCGAAACACGATACGCCCACGCTGCAGGTCGTAGGCGGAAAGCTCGACCTTGACCCGGTCGCCCGGCAGCACGCGGATGCGGTAGCGGCGCATCTTGCCGGCCGTGTAGGCCTGCGTCTCGTAGCCGTTGTCGAGCGCGACCCGGTACTTGCCGTTCGAAAGGGCCTCTACGACCTCGCCCTCGAACTCGACCTTCTCTTCCTTCGCCATCTGGTCACCACGCTCCCGTTGCGGCGCCGCTCTCGGGGCCTACGCCCTCAGGGACGAGGAGGCTGTGCCCGCGAAGCTGCAACTTCTGGGATTCGCCTTTCATCGAGAGTGCACCTCTATTTCTGTCTGGAGTGGGAGATGGCGCCTGGGCGCAAACCGCACTCGCACAAAGTCAAGCTACGTCCACGGTAGCAGTTCCGGAGCGGGCGTTTCCACGGCGCATGCGAGCCCTTGTGCTACGGTCCCCGCACGGATGGCGGTTCGTCATCCGGGAGATTTAGCTTCTCGTTCCTCCTTGCGCGGTTTCGAGTCGACGATCTCGAACCCGATTTATCAAGGAGTTTGAACATATGTATATGCAGTCTTTCAGCGCGCTGGGCGTCAGCGTGCGAGTCGAGCAAGTCCTCGCCACGCACGGCATCACCCAGCCCTTCCCGATTCAGGAGCTCGTGCTCCCCGACGCCCTGGCCGGCCGCGACGTGCTCGCGAAGTCGCCGACGGGCTCGGGCAAGACACTCGCCTTTGCCCTGCCGATCGTCGAGCGGATCAGCCGCGACAAGTCGCAGCCCGCGGCGCTGGTGCTCACACCGACGCGCGAGCTGGCCGGACAGGTCGCCGACGAGATCAGGCCTCTGGCGGACGTGTGCGGCCTGAGAGTCGCCGCGGTCTTCGGCGGCGCGCCGATCGGGACGCAGGCCAAGAGGGCGCGTAATGCGCAGATCCTGGTCGCCACGCCCGGCCGCCTGCAGGATCTGGTCGAGCGGAAGATGGTCTCGCTCGATCAGGTAGGCCTGCTCGTGCTGGACGAGGCCGACCGGATGCTCGACATGGGCTTCAAGCCTCAGGTCGAGCGGCTGATGAAGCGGCTCCCGCGCGAGCGCCAGACGATGCTCTTCTCCGCCACCCTCGACGGAGCGGTCGGTCAGCTCGCCGATTCCTACACGCGCGACCCGTCCCGCTTCGAGACGGCGCCGCTGGCCGATCACGAGACGGGCAACATCGACCATCGCTTCGTCTCGGTCACGGCGGATGCCAAGGTCGAGAAGCTGGTTGAGGAACTGGCCGGAGAGCGCGGGCTGGCACTCGTGTTCGTCCGCACCAAGCGCGGCGCCGACCGGCTGGCGACCAAGCTCGCCCGGCTACAGGTGAATGCGCTGGCCTTGCACGGCGACATGCCGCAGAACGCCCGCCAGCGCACGCTCAGCCGCTTCCGCGCCGGCGAGGTGCAGACGCTCGTCGCCACCGACGTCGCCGCGCGAGGGCTCGACCTCGAGGCCATCACACACGTGATCAACTACGACCCGCCCGAGGACGACAAGGACTACGTGCACCGGGTCGGTCGCACGGGCCGCGCGGGCAAGAGCGGAAACGGCATCACCTTCGTTCTGCCCGAGCAGCAGGCCGACGTCAGCCGCCTGGCGGCACGGCTCGGTCACCGCGAGCAGTTCGAGCGCGAGGGCATGCGCGTAGCGGCACCGCGCCGCGTCTACACGAGTCGCCGCGGTCGCAATTCACGCTGGTAGAAGCGGCTCTCGTGGTAACGACACAATTCTGTGCGCAAGCCGAGACGGTTTCGCTCTGGAATCAGAGCGGTAATACCTCTTCAGGCGCGCTAGGGTCTAAATCAACAGGACGAGTACCGGGTTGCGCAGTCAGCGCTCCTTGCTTGTTCGCGAGACAGCAGGGAGGTGAGTTTTATGGCAACCGGAACCGTCAAGTGGTTTAACAATGACAAGGGCTACGGATTCATTACGCCCGAAGATGGCGGCAAGGATCTGTTCGTTCATCACAACGGCATCGCAGGCGAGGGCTTCAAGAGTCTTCCCGAAGGAGCGAAGGTCGAGTTCGAGTCGAGTGAGGGACAGAAGGGCCCGCAGGCAACCAACGTTCGCGTTATTGGCTGATCGCTCTTCAGAGCACTAGGGAGAGGCGCCGGTTTTCCGGCGCCTCTCCTGCGTTCAGGCTTCGCTGCCTTCTGTGATCGCGTCCGGGGCTCGCTCGGCTCGCTCGTGCACCGGGACGGCGGAATCCGGCTGATCGCCGTGCCCGGGCCACCAGGCGGTGTGTCCGATCAGGCCCGTCAGGGCGGGGGTGAAGAAGGTCGCCATGGCAAATGCTGCGATCGCGATGCCGAAGGCGATCGCGAAGCCCATCTCGGCCAGCAGCGAGCTCCCCGCGAGCATCAGCACGGCGAACGAGCCGGCGAGGATCACGCCGGCCGCCGCGATCGTGGGAGCGGTGTGCCTGATCGCAACCGCCAGCGCGGAGCGCGGATCGCGCCCCTCCTTCGCCTCCTCGCGCAGGCGGGCCATGATCAGGATGTTGTAGTCGGTGCCGAGCGCCACCACGAACATGTACATGATCAGCGGCAACATGAAGATCAGCCCGGAGTGGCCGCCCGCATCCTGGAAGATCAGCGTCGTCGCGCCCAGCGTGGAGGTGAAGCCGAGGGCGACGGCGACCATCAGATAGAGGGGAGCGATCAGGCTGCGCAGGAGCAGCCCGAGGATCAGCATGATCAGCACCGCCGCGATCGGGAAGACGACCGAGTAGTCGCGGTTCATGGCCGCCTCGATGTCTACGTAGACGGAGGTGATGCCGCCGACCAGAGCGGTCGTGCCCGCTGGCGCCGCGCTGTGCGCCATGGTTCGGAGCGGCCCCCTGACGACGCCGAGCGCCCGGTCCGACTCCGGCGCCGCGTCGAGCGTGACGGCGTAGTCGGCAACGCGCCTGTTGGAACTGAGCTTCGGGTTTGCGACCGTGCCGACGCCGTCGACCGAGCGCAGCTTCGCCCGGAAGGCACTTAGCGCATCGCCGGCGAGCGGCCGGCTGGAGGCGCTGCTGAGATAGACGTCGGTGGGGTCGGTGGCTCCCGGCGGAAGGCCGCGCTCGAGCGCCGTCAGGGCAACCCGCGACTCGGCCGTCTTCGGGATCGATCCGGACATCAGGTCGAACGTCGGGTGGAAGCGCAGCGAGCCGAGCGCAAGCGCAACCAGCAAGACGCCCGAGACGCCGACGAACAGAGCCGGCCGCCGCGCCATCGCCAGGCCGATCCGGCCCGCGCGCGCCGCCTTTCGCTCCGAGCGCCAGCTCTTCGACGGCCAGAAGACGCGCGGCCCGAACAGCGAGACGGTGGCGGGCACGAGCGTCAATCCGGCGACGAGCGTCGTCGCGACCGCGATTGCCAGCGAAGGGCCCATCGAGCGCAGGAAGCTGAGCGAGGAGAACGTCATCGCCAGGAAGGCGACGATCACGACGCCGGCCGCCGAGGAGATCACCTGCCCGACGCGGGTGACGGCGCTGACCATCGCTTCGCGGCGATCCTCCCCGAGGCGCAGTCGCTCCCGGTAGCGGAAGAGCAAGAAGAGGATGTAGTCGGTGCCGATTCCGAACAGCACCACGATCAGCAGCGTGCTGATCGACGAGTCGGCCTTGAGGCCGATCGCCTTCACGCAGGTTGCGATCAACCCGTTGGCGACGACGGCGACCAGCCCGATGAGGAGAATGGGCAGCACGGCCACCAGCGGGCTGTGGAAGATGACGAGCAGGAGCAGCACGATCAGCACGATCGTCCCGACGGTCACGATCGAGTCGGCGTTCCCCGACGCCTGCTGCTGGTCGTAGGCCTGGGCGACCATTCCCGTCGTTCCCTCGCTCAACTTGCTTCCCGCGCCGGCCGTTCGCAGGCCGTGCCGCAGCGCCTTGACCGCGTCGAACAGCGTCAATTGGTTGCTCATAGTGAGCTGAGGCATCTGCACGCTCACCGTCTGTACGAGCCCGTTCGGCGAGGGCTCGCCGACGACGATGCGCTCGACCTGCGGCAGCTTCTGCTTGCGCAGCGTGCTCGCAACTCGCTTCACGCTCGCCGAGTCGGCGCTGGTCAGCTTCTTCCAGTCGGAGCGGTGGAAGACGGCGACGACCGAGGGCGAGAAGGCGGCCGGGAAGCTCTCGGTGCGGACGTTCTGGGCCTGGATCGACTCGTAGTGGCGCGGCAGGAAGTCGCTCTCGTCGCTCGACGTGGGCAGGCCCGGCGCAAAGGCGACGATCACGACTGCGGCGGCGATCCACGTTCCGATCACGTGCCACGGATGCGCGGTGACGAACTTTCCCAGGCGAGCGAACATCGGGCAGTTTCCTCCTCTACTGAGACATCAGTGTCTCAGTACGGTATCATAACGTCCGATGAGCTCATCGCTTACCCACTCGCCTCGTCACGACCGCACCGCTGCGGCCATCCTCGATGCCGCCGCGCACGTGCTGGCCGCCGACGGCGCCGCCGCGAGCATGGCCGACGTCGCGAGCGCCGCCGGGGTGGGCCGGGCGACTCTCTATCGCTACTTCGAGACGCGCGAGTCGCTGTTCGAAGCTCTTGCCGCCGATGCGGTCGCGGATGCGCAAGCTCGGCTGGCCGATGCCGGGCTCGAGGGCGTCACCGTCGAGCTGGCGATCGAGCGGATCGTCCGCGCCATCGTTGCCGTCGGCGATCGCTACGCGGTGCTCGTACGCGAGGAGATCCTGCCCGACCGCGACGAGGCCGCTCGCGTGCTGGGTGCACCGATTCTGGCGGTGTTCGCCCGCGGCGTCGAGACGGGAGCCCTTCGCTCGGACATCTCGATCGAGATCCTGCTCGAGCTGTTCGGCGGGCTGCTTGCCAGCACGGTCAAGCTCGTGGGGGAGCGGAGAATCGGGCTCGAAGACGCCGCGGCCGCGGTCACCGACATGTTCCTCCAGGGCGCCCGGGCGAAGTAGCCGGCGGCGAGGCGACTAACGACGCTTGCTGGGCACCCAGTCGTTGCCGCGGCACATCGGGCAGGGAGGCAGGTCGCCGTCGGCGACTATTCCGTAGCCACAGGCGGCACAGCGAAATCGCGGCCGCTTTGCCGAGCGCTCAGAACTGGTTGGGCCCGATTCATCGCCGAGCGCAACATGAAGACGGGATCTGAGCGCGGCGCGAATGCGACGGCGCTTCGACTCGGTCTCGATCGGGCTCGGCCCGCTTCGACGCGTGGCCCACTTGACGGCACCGTGCGGCACTTATGGACACCTCTCCTCTGCACGTTGAACGGATAGAGAAGGCGCCGGGGAGCGCAATCGGTACTCGCTCTTGCTCAACTCCACCTTACCACGAACATAGGTTCGAAACAGGCTCGCGGCGGGCACGGCGTCTCAGGCTGCCATTGCTTCACGCTCGAACGCGAGCAACGGTGTGATCTCTTCAGCGGAAAGCGGACGAGCGAAGTAGTAGCCCTGTCCAAGCTCGCAGCCGAGCTCACGCATCCGGTCGAACTGCTCGCGATCCTCGATTCCCTCTGCGAGCGTGCGCAGGCCGAAGGCTTCGCCGAGGCGCACGATCGCGTTGGCGACCCGGTATTCGTCGCTGTCGGTGGCGCGAACGCCGTCCACGAACGGCTTCGCGATCTTGATGATGTTGGCCGGTACCTGGCGAAGGTACTGAAGCGAGGAGTACCCCGTGCCGAAGTCGTCGATAGCGAGCCCGACCCCGAGCTCCTTCAACCTGGCGAGGGTTTGGAGCGCCGAATCGGCGTCGTCGGCCAGAGCGGTCTCGGTGATCTCGAGCACGATCTCGGCCGGGTCAACCCCCGCTTCCTCGATCGCTCCTGCGACGGTGTCAACGAGATCGGGCGAGCCAAGCTGGCGGCGCGAGAGATTGATCGTGACAGTGAACGGTCTCGACGAGGTCTTCTGGTTCCACTCCGCCGCCTGGCGCAGCGCCTCCTTCAGAACCCAGTCGCCGATCGGGGCGATCAGCCCTGTCTCCTCCGCCAACGGGATGAACTCGTCCGGCGGCACGAGCCCGCGGGTGGGGTGGTGCCAGCGAATGAGCGCCTCCACGCCCCAGAGACCGCCGCGATTCATCTCGACGATCGGCTGGTAGTTGAGCACGAACTGATCCTCGGCCAGCGCCCGTTCGAGTTGGCCCTTGAGCACGATCCGATCGAACACCGCCGTGTGCATTCCCGCCTCGAACAGCTCGACGGATCCGTTCCCGACCTGCACCGCTCTGGAGAGCGCGATCTCGGCCTTCTGCAGCAGGGCCTCTGCGCTCTCCTCGCCGTCGACAAGCGCGACGCCGGCGTTCACGCCGATCGTCGTTTCGTGTTCGTGCGAGTGCGGAAACGAGAGCGGGAGTGCTTTCACCAGGCGCGCGGCAACAGCCACCGGCGGCTCGACGGAAACGTCCTCGACGAGAACGGCGAACTCGGCTCCCGTCCAGGCGCACGTATCGCCCTGGCGAAGCAAGCGGCCAAGGCGCTCTGCGATTACGCGCAGCAGCTCGTCGCCCGCCGTTCGACCGATGCTCTCGTTGACAAGCCGCAGGTCGTCGACGCCGAGCAGGAGAATCGCGGGCGGTGTGGCGGCGCGGGCGGAAAGCGCGGTGCCGAGCCGGCTCAAGAAGGCTGAGCGGTTGGCCAGGCCCGTGACCGGATCGAGGCTCGAGCGTCGCTCGAGCTCGCTCGTCAACTCGGCTCCCTTCTTCTCGAGCGCTGCACCGTGAGTCTCGTGCCCGCGCACGATGACGGCCATGCGGGCGATCACGAGCAAGACGAGCAGGGCGCTCGATCCAACAGCGACCGGGATCTCGAGATCGACGCCGCGAATGTACTGAACGGTGAGCAGCACGGGTGCGGCGATTGCGGCGCCGGCGAGGATTCCCAGCCGGCCGGGCGTCAGTCGTGCCAATCGCTCGGGGTTTTGAAGCGAGAAGGACTTCATGGACGGGTGCAAAGCGGCCGCGCCGAAAAGCAGACAGCTGCCGAACCAGGCAAGCTCGATGACTCCTCCGCTGACATGGTTTTCGCCGCGAAGCATCGCCAGATAGCCGGAGTTAGCGAGAAGCAGCATGAAGCCGCCGCCGGCGAGGAAAAGGTAAACGGGCGAGCGCTGGCTGGCGCCCATCGCGATGCGGAGCGCGGTCGCGAGCAGAAGCACGGTCGCGAGCGGACCGGCAAGCGATATAGCCTTCTCGGTCGAGGTGAGCGCCTGGTCGTGCGTGATCGAGCTCATGACAAAGAGCCAGGCGGCGAGCGCGAAGCTGGTCGTGATCGCTGCCGCATCGATAATGGCGGTCCAGTTCCTGCTCGGCGCGCGGGAGCGGACGAAAAGCGCGAGCGCGGCCCAGACGAGCACATAACCACTCAGATAGCAGGCGCCGGCGCTCGAGAAGAAGGGGCTGCCATGCTCAGCGCGTCCGTGAGAGGCGAATAGGAGACGGCCGAGAGCGAAAGCGAGCTGACCCGCCGCAAGCAGGATCCAGGCAGCGGGAGCGCGGGGCCGAAAGACGTAGGTGCCGATCGCCATCAGTAGCGCGCTCAAGCCGATGACGCCCGTAGCGACCCAGTCTCGGGCGATTCCGGCCGGAATCACCTCGTAGGTAGCAACGGCAACCACCCCTATGACGAGGTAAATGAGCCAGACGGACCGGTATCGACCTTGCATCGATCGCTCCTTCAAACGCGGCGAAGTAACCGGGTCATCGGCCTCGCCGAGCCAGAACGAAGCGCAAAATGGAGCGGTGTGCACGGTTTTTTGCGCGACTGCGGCGCGAGATCGCGGCTCTCACTCGCTGCGGATCTCGCAAAGGGGAACGCTGGGCCGCTCGTAGCACCAAAGCGCAGGGCATTCCTCGGGCGCGCACGAGGTTCCGCGGCCGACGTGCGGCCTCTGTTCGGCCGGTCGGAGGCGTTCGGCAGATGCGCGGGCGCCTCGGGGATGGTCTGGGCAGCTTGATGCATCCACGTTCGCGTACCCTGGGTCGCGATGTTGCGGTTCGAGGGCCGACTACCACTCCACGTGCCGTCGAGCGGTCGCGCCTCGCGTGGGCCGCGGCATCTCACCTGCCAACCTCACCTCGTAGCCCCGGACTGACTGCCAAGCCCCTAGCCCAGTCGTCTGGCCGCGCCTTCTCGTCGCTGCGCATCCCCGCGTTTCGCTCGTGGTTTCTGGCGCAGATCCTGTCCGGGTCGGGCGGGATGGCGCAGGCGGTCGGTCAGGCTTGGTTGATCCTGCAGCTGACCGGCAGCGGTCTCGATCTGGGTCTGCTATCCGCCGCCGGGATGGCGCCGATCCTTCTCGCGAGCGCGTGGGCGGCGACGCTCCTCGATCATGTCGGTGTTCGCAAGGCTCTCATCGCCACCCAGATCGCCGCCGGGTCGTTCGCTCTGATCCTGGCTGTGCTGGTGATGACGGATTCCGTTCGGGTGTGGATGGTATTCGTGCTTGCGGTGGCGAGCGGCTTCGTGTTCGCGGTCGACCAGCCGGCGCGCCAGCTCTACGTGGTCGATCTCGTCGGCCGCGATCGAGTCGCGAGCGCGGTCGGGCTGTACGAGGTGATCATCAACGCTTCGCGCGTGATCGGCCCGGCGGTCGGCGGAGTGATGATCGTGACGGCCGGCGTGTCCGCCTGCTTCCTCGTCAACGCCGCCTCGTTCGTACCGCCGCTTGTCGTTCTCCTCTGGTATCGGCCGAGAGAACCGCGGCAGGCGCGCCCGCCCAGGCCGCGCTCGCTCGTGGCGCTGCGAGAAGGACTGCGCTACGTTCGCCACTCTCCTGCGATTGCCGCCTGCCTCGCCATTGCCGCGGCGTCCGGAATGCTTTTCAACCTCGGCGTTGCCCTTCCCGTTCTGGCGACGAGGACGTTCGGCTTCGGCGCCGCGGGCTACGGCGCCCTGATGGCGTGCTTCGGGATCGGCGCCATTCCCGGAGGCATCGCCGCCGCCTACTCGGGTGGCCTGGCCCTGGGACGGAGGGTGAGGGCGCTCTGCCTGGTCACGGGAGCAGCCGTTCTCGCGACAGCTTTCGTCCCCGTGGCTGCCGCGGCCTTTCCGCTGCTGATGATCGTGGGCTTCCTCTCGATCTGGATGATCGCCCTGGCGAACACGCTCGTCCAGCTTCGCCCCGATCCGAGCCTGCGCAGCCGCGTCATGGGTCTCTGGACGATGGTCCTGCCGGGCTTCAACCCGATCACGGGCGTGCTCGCCGGTGCGATGACGCAGTTCGCAGGCTCCCGAGAAGGGTTCGGGCTCTCGGGTCTTGCGCTGGCCGCGGCCGCAATCGCCGGTTGGCGCGCTCTCGCGGATTAACTCGCCGGCGCGTCCACCGCTGTCTCGATCGAGGAAGAGACGGCTAGAGCGGAGGCAGCGTCTCGTCGAGGATCGCCGCAGCGTCGCGGACGAGCTCGGGGCACCTCTCCACGAACAGGCGTCGCTCCGATGCGAGCTGCGCACCCTCGGGGGTGCTGGGGTCGCAGCCGAGCAGCTCGCGGCAGAGCAGAGAGCCGTGCAAGTCGCGGAAGGCGCTGTTGAAGGACTCGACCTCCGCATAGGCGGCCTGGCGGCCTGCGCCGCTCGTGCAGTCGTCGCCGCAATGAGCGAGACCGAGCGCCATGTACGCGCCCGTCACCGCGCCGCAGACCTCGCCCCCGCGCATGCCGCCCGCAAAGCAGGCGGATACTCGTAGCGCCTGCCCGCGCTCCAGTCCCAGGCGCTCGGCGACGGACGCCAGCACGGCCTGCGAGCAGGCGCACCCGTCCTTGAATAGCTCGACTGCCTCCGCGACTGCCTTCGCATCGCCCATGGTCGGTCTCCTTCACACTCGCTCGGCCGCAGCCCGCGGCCGCGGCCAGCGAACGATATCGCGACAACGGACGGCGATGCCTTTTTCGTATCCCTGTGTTCGCTACGAGATCCCAAACGGACGCAGGCGCGCGCCTCGCTCGTCGTGATCGAGCTGGCCCGCTCGATCCTGTAAGTGGGTGTTCGGGTGTTTCGCATTTCGGTCGCGCGCGTAGATCCCTGGCCAGAGCCTCGAAGGGAGCTGGACGTGGAAGCAACACAGGAGCTCACGACCGAGCACGGCGCGGTGCTTGTCGCGCTGCAGATCCTCGGCAAGGTCGCGGCGGCGATCGAGGAGAAGGACGAGCGAGCGCTCGAAGATCTCGAGCGGCTACTCGACTTCTTCAAGGGGTTCGTGGACGAGTGCCATCACGGCAAAGAGGAAGACGTGCTGTTCCCCGAGCTGGAGCGGCGGGGCGTGAAGCGCGAAGGCGGCCCGATCGGCGTCCTGCTCGAGGAGCACGAAGCCGGGCGCGAGCACATTCGGGCGATCGCGGACATCCTCCAGCGATTGCGGCGCGGCGACGGCGAGGCGGCGAGCGCGATCAGCGAGCACGCGCACGCTTACGACGAGGTGCTGCGGGATCACATCCGCAAAGAGAGAGACGTCCTCTTTCCCATGGCGGAGCGCCTGGTTCCCGATGATGTAGCCGCGGAGCTCAGCGAGAAGTTCGAAGGAATCGAACTCGAGCGCGTCGGTGCGGGAAAGCACGAGGCGTATCACGCCATGCTGCACGACCTGAGTGACCGCTACGGAGTCGCCTGAACCGCGACGAGGCGTTTTCCGCGTGAACGGCGTTTGTGCGATCTCTGACCATGCGCGCGTCTGGCTAGCAGCAGTCGCCGGCGCCTTCGCTGCGCCAGCTCTCGATGCCCTCGTTGAGCGCGACGGCGGCGATCACGAGCGCAGCGACCGGATCGGCCCACCACCAGCCGGCGAGCGCGTTCGCCAGCAGCCCGATGAGAAGGGCTACGGACAGGTAGGCGCAGATCTGGTTTTGCTGAGCCTCGTGGACGGTAGCTCTCGAATTTAGCCTGTGTCCCACTCGCCGTTTCGCCGCCGCAAGCAGCGGCATTGTCGGCGCGGTGAAGGCCGCGAGGCCGATTCCCACCCAGCTCATTGCGGGCCGGTGGCCGCCGATCAGGTCGCGGATAGATTCGGTCCCGATATAAGCGGCGAGGATGAAGTAGCTCGCGGCGATCAGCCGCTGTGCAGATCGTTCCGCCCGCTCGGACGAACCGCGGCCGCCCGAGAAGAGCCAGATGATCACGAACGCCGCAAGCGCCTCGATCAGGCTGTCAGCACCGAAACCGACCAGAGCGATCGAAGAGGCGGCGAGCCCGGCGCCGAGTGCGACCCCGAACTCGACCAAGTGCCAAGAGTTTCCGCTCCAGGCGAGCAAGCGCGCTCTTCGCTCGAGCCGCGCGCGTTCGGCTGAGGACGGCGGCGATGGACGAGGTGGAGGCGCGATCCCGGCTGTCGTTCGGCTCACACAAAGAGCGTAGCTTCGAGTGTGTTACTCGCCCTGCTCCGACAACAACATCGTTTGCGTTTGCACCTCATGAGACAGCTTTCCAACCCTGCTCCAGAGGTGCGAAACCTAGATCAGTACAGGCCTGGCGAGGAATCAGGGGCCTGACTGGCTACGTCGGATTATACCATTCTTGCTATTGGTTCCCTAGCGCTCGTCCGAGAGGCTTGTTTCTAGGGCGGCGCCGGACAGCCTCGGCGGATTCAGCGCGCCTCGGCTGTCCGCGACAGCGGAGGGCTGTGGCAGAGGGACGCTGGTGTGTGTCGTATAGTCTTCCGGCATGAAGTCCGGAATTAACAAACTGGGAACCCTTATCGCCCTAACGGCGTTGCTGGCAGCCTTGCTGCTGGCAACCGCAGCCCCTGCAGTCGCCAGCTCTGTTCCCCAACCCCCCTCCTCCTGGCAGGGCGTTGGCTGCATGCGCTACGAAACAGCTGGCGCTGACAACATCGTCTGCCTTTATGACGGTACTCCCTTCCAGCTCACCGGCACCAGCAAGGGAGGCGCCAGTACCCTGATCTACGCCGTCCAGTGCCAGAAGCTTTCACTGCCCTGGGAGAAGCAGGTGGGCGAGCGACTCGTGTACCCGAAGGTGTGGTTCAAGGCCAGCAAATCTGTGAGCGGTAGCTTTAAGGTGCTTGGCAAGAAGGCCGCTCTGAACGCCGCAATGGCGGGCTGCAACTCTTCTACCCATAGAAACCCCGTGTTGATTGCCTCCCTAAAAAAAGGGGCGAAGGCCAACAGGGCCAGTCTTACGGGCATCAAGCAGAGCGGCTCTCTGCCGTGGGGGAAGACACCCAAGAAACCGAACTACAGGCTGGCAGTCAACATCTTCGGCCCGTCTACGGTTACTAACGACGGCAGCAGTACGTACGTCTACAAGCTTCCGGTGAGTAATACCGGCAAGCTGAAGATTGGGCACGCAAAGCTGCACTTCACCCCAATAGGTCTGGTGAGCGGCTCGTCCGTTCACTGGAGCAGCAGCGGAAACGTCACACTGTCCAACCTGAAGGCCGGCCACAAGAAGACCATCACGGTCCGGCTGAACCCCCAAGCAAGTACCGCAAGTAGCTGGAATCTTAAGTTCACGGCAAAGGGCTTGGGTACGGCCAAGAAGGCTAGTGCCAGTGCATCCGAAGCGGTTGACGTAACGACAGTCACGACGACTACCGGATAATCGGGGTCGCCGTTGCCGATTGCTTGTTCCATCGGCAAAAGGCTCGAGTTTTCTCAGACCCCGATCTCCTCCCTTCTCTTCGTGTTGAATAGCCACCCTCGCGGCTAGCATCTGCGTGGCCAGGACTCGCAAAGCGCGAGGCGTGCGAGGCGTTCAAACTAAGGCGCTCTGATAAGGGGAGAAGACGATATGGCGCGTAAGTCAGTGTTCGTCAGCGATCTTTCGGGTGAGGAGATCCCCGAGGGTAAGGGTGCGGTCGTCACGATCAAGTTCACGGACGCCCGCAAGGGAACGATCGTCCTCGATGTGACCGATGCCGAGGGCGAGAAGCTCGGCGAGAAGGGGCGCAAGCAGGCTAGGCGCGGCAGAAGGCCGAAGGCGACGAGCTAACTCCCAGCGGGCCGAATCCATCGCTCGTCTATCGATACCGTGAAACCAGAGGAATCAGAGTCGAAGGGGTTGAGGCGGCTACGCGAGGCCGGTGCAGACCTCGCCGGAGCAATGACGGGCGCCGGGGTCGGACTGATAGCGGGGCCGCCCGGCGCACTCGTTGGTGCCGCGGCAGGAGTCGCCGTCGGTCACGTCCTTCGAGCGATCGGCGAGGAGATTGGTGAGCGTGCGCTTTCTCCTCGCCAGTCCGAGAGGGTGGGAGCCGTCTGGATCCTCGCAGGCGAGGAGATCGCAAAACGCCTCGCCGCCGGCGAGATGCCGCGCGACGACGGTTTCTTCGATGAGCGGACAGAGCGCAGGTCGAGTGCCGAGGAACTGCTCGAGGGGCTTCTCCTGCAAGCGGGAGACGCGTACGAGGAGCGAAAGCTTCCCTACCTCGCGCACCTCTACGCATCGCTTTGCTTTCGATCTGACGTCAGCCCTGAGTACGCGAACTATTTGCTTCGGGTTGCCGAAGACCTGACGTATCGTCAGATCTCCTTGATCGCGCTCTTCGGCGATGCGCGGTACGAGAAGCAGCTGAACGCCGTGGACGAGGAATGCGAGAAGCGCCGAGAAGGCGGTGGCCACGTTCCAGCACCGCGCTCCGGCTCGATCGCGGAGCTGGATCAGCTTGGGAATCGGAGCATCCTCGGTTTCACTCAAGGCTCAGGCGAAGTCGCCCACTTTGCCGCAGTCATCGAAGGAGGAACGTTCGCCGGCGGTTATTACGCCAGAAACGGGCTGATGGATATCGGACGAGCTCTTTTCGAGCTGATGTGCCTTCAGAGCGTTCCGGTCGATCAGATTCAGGAAGTACTTCGTGATCTCGGCGAACGGTTCTGACTTGAGGTGCCCTGCGACGGACACCGTCGACTTGCTACTCGAACTCTCGCTCGACGAGCAGTCGAGCGATCGGACATCTATAAACCCCTGATATGCAGGGATAAAGGTTATCCTGTGTCCGGTGAGGCGCATCGAGCGACCGGTCACCCAAAAACTATGGATATGCAGGTAAAAACGTAGAGCTAATTACAACGATTTTGCCCCCAGCGGGATTCGAACCCCGACGAGAGTCCGAAGCGCGCGGCTAGTCGGAGCCGGGAGCTCATCCACAATCTCGGCGCCTTCTCGGCGCACTGACGCGGCGCTGGCAAAGGAGGCGAGGAGGCGGAGCGCAGGGCAGTACTCACGTACGCACAAGCGACGAATCCGAAGCATCCTGCAGTCCAGCGTCGCGAGCGGAACGGCCACGTTCCGCGCTCAGTACGTTGAGAATGCCCCCAGCGGGATTCGAACCCGCGCTGCAGCCTTGAAAGGGCTGTGACCTGGGCCGCTAGTCGATGGGGGCGGCTACGCAAGGATAGACGCCATTCAACGTACCGGCCGACCGCCGCGACCGGCATGACGGGCGTGGCCAACTGACGCCCTCCTTCAGGCTCCGCCGACGAAAGTCGTCATGCCCGCGCAGCGGGCGGACTTTCGTCGGGAAGAACCCGCGCTGCAGCCTTGAAAGGGCTGTGACCTGGGCCGCTAGTCGATGGGGGCGGCTACGCAAGGATAGACGCCATTCAACGTACCGGCCGACCGCCGCGACCGGCATGACGGGCGCGGCCAACCGACGCTCTCCTTCAGGCTCCGCCGACGAAAGTCGTCATGCCCGCGCAGCGGGCGGACTTTCGGCGGAAAGAGCTGGGCCGCTAGTCGATGGGGGCGGCGAAGCAAGGATAGACGCCGCTCGTTATTGCAGCTGACATGGTGGGGCGCGGCTCGCGAACGTCCTCCCCGGGGCTCCGCCGCCGAAAGGTGCCGTGCCGACCGAAAGAGGGCGGACTATCGGCGGCTCTAGACCGGCTGCGACACGTCCGGCCGCAGGTAGTCGAGGGCCTCTTCGAGCGTTTCGAAGAAGAGGAACGGGGCCTCGACGTTGGCCTGGAAGTAGGCCTCGAACATGCGCGAGAGGCCGTACTTCAACGGCGAGTCTCCCGTGACCATCACCAGCCGCCCCGGAAGCTCGTTCATTCCCGACATCTCTTTCCCCATCCTCGCGCCGGCGGTCGCGATCTGCTCGATCTGGGCGGCGCTCAACACGGTCGCGTCGAGCCCGCTCAGGTCGTTGATCCTATCCATGCCGGGGCGGAACCTCGAGTCAGAGAGCCAATCCCGGGTCGCGGCAACGAAGTCCTCAACCCTGGGCGTCCCGGACATCCGGACGATTACGAGAGAGGGATCGAGCCAGGTCAGCTCGTACTCCATGCGCGGGTAATCGGTTTCTCGTCGCAATTACTTGACCGGGCGAGAGGCGCTCTCGTGAAAGGATCGAAAACCTCCCGACCGCATGACAGGGCAGCCCGCGGACGCCGCCCTCGCGACCCCGGCTGTGACCTGGGCCGCTAGTCGATGGGGGCGGCCAGCCAAGCAGCCAAGGATAGACGCCGCGGGAAGTAACGGCCGAGGCCGCCGCGACCGACCTACGCGGGCGCGGCCAACCGACGCTCTCCTTCAGCTTCCATCCCAATCCGAGCTCCGCTCACAAGTTCGGTCAGCCGAGCGCGCTCGTAGGACCAGCGATGAACAAAGCCGAAGGCGCGTTCATTGCCTCGCCAGACGCAGGGGAAAGTCGCCAGACTTTCCCCTGCAATGATTGCGCACCTCGATCTCGATGCTTTCTTCGCCTCTTGCGAGTTGCTCGACCACCCCGAGTACGCGGGCAAGCCGCTCGTCGTGGCGGGCGATCCGCACGGTCGCGGCGTCGTCATGACCGCGAGCTACGAGGCGCGGCCGTTCGGCATCCGCTCGGCGATGAGCGCGGCCGAGGCGCTCAGGCGCTGCCCGGAGGCGATCTTCGTGCGCCCGGACATCGATCGCTATCGAGAGCGCAGCCGGGCGGTCTGGGAATGGATCCGCCGGCGCATGAGCTGCGTCGAGCAGGTCGGGATCGACGAGGGCTACATCGAGCTGAGGACGCCGTATGCCGAGCCGGCGCGGGCGATACTCGGCGACCTTCAGCAGGGGCTTTTGCGCGAGACACGGCTGAGCGCCTCGATCGGCTGCGGTAGCTCGAAGACCGTGGCCAAGATCGCCTCGGACTATCGCAAGCCGGCTGGGCTGACCGTCGTGCCGCCCGAGCAGAGCGCCGCTTTCCTGGCGCCGCTCGAGCTGCGCGCGCTGCCGGGAATCGGACCCCGGCTCGAGACGCGGCTGGCGGAGCTTAAGTTGAAGACGATCGGCGACCTGGCGGCGCTTTCCGACGATGCGCTCCGGCGGGCGCTTCCCGGCTCGGTCGGGCGCGAGCTGCGCAACCGGGCGCGCGGAATCGACGAGCGCCCCGTCGATCCGAGCCCGCAGATGCCCGTCTCGCAGGGCGCCGAGGAAACCTTCCCGCGCGATCTCACCGCGCGGGCCGAGATGGATGCCTGGATCGATCGCCTCGCCGAGAGCGTCTGGTCGCGCCTGGACGCGCACGATCTGTGCGCGCGGCGGGTCACGGCCAAGATCCGCTACTTCGACTTCCAGACCATCACGCGTTCGCAGACGATGGGCGAGCCGTTTGCCTCGGCCGGCGAGCTCGCGGCCGCGGCCAAGTCGCTTCTGGAGCGGGCGATGAGCGAGCGGGAGGCCGCCGTGCGCCTGCTCGGCGTGTACGCCTCGAAGCTGTGCGAGCGGGGGAAGGAAGCGCAGATTCGCCTTCCCCTCTAGCCGATCGGCGGTTCTCCTTACGTTCCGTTAACGCCGGGTCCGTACACTTAGGCGCTGCGTGTCTCGAATCAGGTTTCTCGGATTCGTTCTGGTTGCCGCGACCGGTTTGCTCATTCTCACCGCGGCGGGCAGCGCCTCGAGCGCAGCCACGCCGGTGACCCCGAGCTACTTCACCGGCCACGGCTTCGACGCCTGCGGCGCGCCTGCGCAGGAGTCGATGGCGGCCTGGCTCGCCTCGCCTTACCGGGCGGTCGGGATCTATCTGGGCGGATCGAACCGGGCCTGCGCGGACGGAAATCTAACGCCGCCCTGGGTGAACAGCGTTCGGGCCATGGGTTGGAACCTGCTTCCGCTCTGGGTCGGCCGGCAGGCGCCGTGCGTGACCCAGAAGGGGCTGGAGCTGATCGGGGCCGATTCGGCCGGGTCGCAGGGCAAGGCGGCCGCCGACAACGCCGCCGAGCGCGCCGCCTATTTCGGGCTCGGGGCCGGTAGCCCCATCTACTACGACATGGAGGGCTACAAGGCGACGGCTTCCTGCACGCTGACGGTGCAGCGCTTCGTCACGGCCTGGACGAACGAGCTGCACGCCAGGGGCTATGCGTCCGGCTTCTACAGCAGCGCCAACTCGGGCATCCGCGATGTCGTCAGCATGCTCGATGCCGGCTCCGACGGCGTTCCCGACGACCTCTGGATCGCTCGCTGGGACGGAGTCGAGCAGGTCTTCAGCGAGCCCGTCGTCTCGAACGACCTCTGGAGCGAGCATCAGCGCGTCCACCAGTATCGCGGCGGCCACAAGGAGACCTACGGCGGCGTCGAGATCAACATCGACTCGAGCTACGTGGACGGTGCGGTGGTCGCGGCGGCCGCGACGGTGCCCAGCGAAGCTCCCGTGGGTACGGCAACCTCGAGCGATAACGCGGCGTCGGTGACCTGGTGGCTGAATTCCTTCGACCTGTCGGTGCAGGTGACCCCGACGCTCACACCCTCCACGCTCGCGATCCCGCTGGCGGGCTTCGCGCCCTCGAGCTACGTCCTGCAGCTCCAGACCGTGGACTCGTTGACCGCCACGCCGGTCACTCGCTTCAACACCCTTCTCGCCATCCACGTGAACACGGCGCCGAAGGGCGTGGTCGTCGCCTACTCCGCCGACGGAGCGAGCTGGGCGACGATCAAGGGCCTGGGCTCGGCCGCCCTCCCGGTCGACGCGACCAGCGGCTACCTGGTCAAACCGGACGGCTCGCTCGACATCTACACGCTCGTGCCGGGCTACTTCGCGCTCCTGCAGGACACCGCGGCGCCGACCACGCCGAGCAACCTGCGCGGACGCTTCGTCGCGGGGAAGCTGCAGCTCAAGTGGCAGGCCTCCACCGACAATAGCGGCGTGGTCGCCGGCTACAAGATCACGCGTGACGGCGCCGCGGTGATGACGCTCGCAGCCGGCGCGAAGAGCACTTCCTTCAGCAAGCTCAAGCGAAGCGGTCGCAGCATCATTCGCATCCGCGCCCTCGATGCGGCGGGCAACCAGAGCCCGCTCTCGAGCTACGTCAAGGTGATCGCCAAGGTGCGGCCGCGCCACCTGCCGCACGCGGTTCCCCGCTGGGCCTGGCGCCGCCTCGCCTGGCAGCAGAAGGGGCGCAAGGGAAAGCGCCCGACGGCCCCGCGCCCGCTGCCCGGCTGGTACTGGCACTGGGTGGACTGGAAGCTGAGCCCGTACCGCATAGCCGGCTGAGGCCGACTCGAAAAGAAGCGCTCTTTTCACCCGTATACTCGAAAACGTCCGGGTGGCCCCGGATACGGGCCGTTAGCTCAGTTGGTAGAGCAGGGGACTTTTAATCCCAAGGTCACAGGTTCGAATCCTGTACGGCCCATCTCTCGCTTCCTCGGGCGGCGGCTCCTTCCGGCCGGGCGCGACCGCCCTACGGAGCCGCCTGACGCCGCTGACCGCACTTCGCTCTCCGGGCCGTGTGAGAACACTGTCCCTCCGGCGAAGCACGGCCAGCGGCGCCCCGAGAAAGCGAGATGGCGATTCTCTGCGTAGGGCGCTACGCCGATTTGGGCCGTACGGCCGGGCGCGACCGGCCTACGGAGCCGCCGCCCGAGAAAGCGAGATGGCGATTCTCTGCGTAGGGCGCTACGCCGATTTGGGCCGTACGGCCGGGCGCGACTGGCCTCCCAGCGCCGCCGACCGAGTAAGCGAGATGGCGATTCTCTTTGGACAGCTGTTTCACCTGGAGAACCTGTGCGGCTAGGTGTCCTGCCCACGGACGTTGTGAACGCGGCTGATCGGAGGCCGGCCTCCGATCGAGCTGTGCGGTCGATAGCGGTTGTAGTAGCGGACGAAGCTTAGAAGCGAGCGAGCACGAGCGCCCGAGTTCG